>NZ_DAOKYH010000002.1:0-606082 GCF_035323175.1 Dysgonomonas sp.
GATTAAGATAAAAGAAGGAGACAACTTGGCATCCCAGGATGTCTCCTTCTATATAAAAAGTCTATTCAATAATATGAAGAATATGGTAACAATGCTTCATTTATATCATAATATTTGTTATTCCCACCCCTTGGTTTGAGTCAATTTATATCCCTGACTAGAGTACAAGTTAATCTGATCCTGACTAACTGGAGACAAATAAACCCTATCGGTAAAATTATCTCTATCTTTCACACCATCAGGTAAGTAATACCCTACCATATCAGCAGCATTACTTCCATTGAATTTAACAATAGTTCCATCTTCCTTCATTACCTGTGTGATGTTTTTCTTTGTAGCTGCAACCAATTCTGGTATTTCTTTAGGAATATCCACCCAAATGCCTTTTAGTATATCTGATTTCACAGAACCTTTCATGTAATTTATCTTTTTCCATCTTTTCAAATCCAACAAACGAGATGGTTCCATAAATAACTCCATGCGACGCTCACGACGAATCTCCCATATCAGAGCGGGAACATCTTGGTCACGAGCCGGATCAACAGGTAATGCGCCCAAATTCATATGTGGAGTTTTTACAATGCCTTTACTAATCGCTTCAGCATCTAAAGGACGATCACGCAAAACATTTATAGACCGGTTTATATCTTGCTGTGTAACAGCAGTACCTCCTATTGTAGCAAGCTCTGCTTTCGCTTCTATCCAGTTTAGAAGGATTTCTCCATAACGTATAACCGGGGCATCATTTGTATTAGTATTGCTTGTATACTTGGGTGGAAGCGGAAGTGAAAGCGTAGGGCCTGTCCTATCCACAAATTTATTTGTAAAAAGCAATGCTGCAGCTTTTGAATTTAATTTATTCGAAAATGAAGACTCAAAGCGAGGATCCCGTGTTTTCATAAGATTTTCAAGATCAAATTTAGCAGCAGCAGCTACTGAAGAATTTTGCCAAACCTTTCCATCATTACAGATAAAAGCTTTCACTACATCTAGGTTTGCAGACTGATCTTGTGCCTCATAATTGCAATTATAAGAAGCCACACAATGTGTTATACTCACTGATGCGTCATAATGCCTGTACATAATACATTCTTTATTACCTGAGAGATTTTCAGACCCGAAAAGGGTATGCATGTCAGTATCTATCGCATACTTACCAGTCATAAGTAACTCGGAAGCTTCTACTGCAAAATCAAGAAATTTTTTCGCTCTTGTCTGATCTGCATTATGATATTTCTGCCAAGTACCTTCAAATAGCATCCATCTTGAGATAAAAGCAGCCGCAACATCTCTATTCAGAGTTTGAGCTCCATCATTAGTACGAATATTTTGCAATACATACTTGAACTCATTATATACGTTATCCATTACTTCATTACGAGGCGTCCGGTCTTTGTACATGATATCTTTATCTGTAGTAGAGAAATCTTTCTCAAAATAAGGGACATCACCAAATACGCTTACTAAACGACAATAATCAAGCGCTTTAAAAAAACGTGCCACAGCCATCCAATGGTTATAGGCTTCAGGTGTAAGAACATTCTGCATACGAGTTTCGATACGGTCTATCATTAAATTAGACTTACGTATCCACCCGAAATACCAAGTAGGACCAGCGTACTGGGTCAGCCAAGCCGGCGGACTAATAATACTGTTACTACCCCTTGTAGCAGGCACACTGACTTCAAACAACGATTGTACATTTTTAGAAACAACATCATCACTGAACATATATCCCTTGAAGAGAGAATAATCTAACGTCCAGGAAGAATTATAGCCAACAAAGAATTGTGTATAAAATTCATTAGCATATAAACGCACATTATTTTCCTGTACCCAATATTTATCATCATCTATACTATTCAATTGCGAACGATTCAAATAATCGGAACAGCCCTGAAAGAGAGTAGCAGAGACTAATCCGAACACAAGAATAGTTTTCTTTATTAGATTGATATTCTTCATTATTGCTTAATTTTTAAAAAGTTAATTGAACACCAAATGAAACATTCTTAAACATCGGCGCGCCAACACCAGTACGCCCTGAGTTATAGTTATTATTCGTAGTATCCCACATAGAGATTCCATTCATCACTTCAGGATCGACAGGTAGGCCATTTAATTTATCCCAAGTATATATATTTTCCATAGACAGGTATATACGAGCCTTAGTTATATATGCCTTGCGTGTAAGAGCAGGAGGCAAGCTATATCCAAGGGTTACATTCTTGAGTCTTAAATAAGACATATTCAGAAGATATCGATCTGATACATGGGTATTATTTACGGCTGTAGATCCACCGGCTACTGCTGCTACATTATATGGACGAGGATAAAAAGCATTTGTACGATCTTCGCGCCAGAAATCTCCGGCTATTGCCTGAGCCATAGCTCCATCCGAAGTATTGTATCCCGGTATAGCCAATGCTCCATCCCCCCATATACTACGTTTACCTACTCCCTGGAAAAACAATTGCATATCGAATCCTTTATAATCGGCACCTACTCGGAATCCGTAATTGAAGCGAGGTGTCGTATTTCCTATTACAGTTAAATCTCCAGGATCATCCGCCGTATTACTACCATTGGTGATTCTACCATCTCCATCCAAATCTTTATATTTTACATCCCCTGGGCCAAATTTAAAGTCAGCTGTTGTCTGAACAAATGGCTGGTATACAGGGTTATCCCCTTTCAGTTTATACATCTGCTTAGTAGGTGAATTTGGATTATTGGGATCTAAAGGCACTGAAATAACAATCAAATTACCGGAAGAATCATACTCGAAATCATCTTTCTGATAAAGACGATCTACTTTATATCCCCAAATATCTCCATAACGTTTTCCAGCCCACCATAAGGTAGCAGAAGTACCTTTGATCGCTCCTTCTGTGTAATCTGTTATATATGTCTGAGCATCAGACAATGTAAACATTCCGCTTATACTCAACCCATTGGCAAATCGATGGTTATAATCAAGTGAAAACTCCCAACCTCTTGTTCTTAATTCGCCATAATTACCATCTGGAGGCATTGCACCAAAAGTATTAGGTAATGTAACACCAGGGACAATCATATTTCGTGTATTACGTTGATACCAGTCGAAGGTAGCACTTAATTCATTAAAGAGGACAACGTCTACACCAAAGTCAAGCGTTTCTATATTTTGCCATGTAATATTTCTGTCTACAGGTGCTGGTGTTCTAAAATAAGGGAACTTAGTAGTACCATCAAGCCAAGAAGAAGTGAAACCTGAAAGCGTCTGCGTATAAAGACTTGATGCAACAGTCTGATCCCCTATTGAGCCCCATGATCCTCTGAATTTTAAGGAACTTAAAGTAGGTTTAGCCCATGCCATAAAAGATTCCTCACTTGTACGCCAACCTGCAGAAAAAGAAGGGAACCAACGCCATTTAAGTTCTGTTGGAAATTTTGAAGAACCATCATAACGTAAATTAGCTTCCAATAGATATTTCTGGTGAAAATCATAATTCACACGGCCGAAAAAGCCAACTTGCGATTCCCACCATGTTCCACCACCCACCGTAGGAGTAGCTCCTGTAGCCAAATCGAACTGCGGGTTTTTATAATCCAACAATTCTGTTTTCTGAGCCCAATATTGTTTTCTTTTCGATTTCACAGCATTCAAACCTGTCATAAATTTAAATGTATGAATACTGGCCAAATTCAGATTATATGTTGTATAAGCATTAAAAGTATGTTGTTGCTCATTTTCCGAATCTCTGCGGAAATGATCAGGATTGGCACCTTTACCTGTATAAGTATTCAACGGTAAACTATAAGCTGGCATTGCACCAGTATCTCCGGCAGCAACAACATTTCCATCCTGATCTACATAAATACGATTTCCATTTGCATCCATTCTAGGCACTGCTGCTGACCATGAATCTGCAGCTGTATAACGTGTTCCGGGTCTATCCCATAAGAATTCACGATTTGCATAAGTATAGTCGAATTCCAGATTCCAGTCTTTTGTAAAATTGACAGTTGCTCCAATATTTACATTCAAATAATTTGTCTGTCTGCTTGCTGTATTAGCTTGTGCCGCTTCTGATGCAGGGCTCCGGATAATGTTTCCATTTTCATCCATACCAAATGGTTGTAGAGGTCCCCAACGATATATGTACAGCCATGGGTCTGCAGTCACAGAGTTTGTCATATACGGATAATATTTTGTTCCTTGAGAAAACATAAATCCACTTCTCAAAGTCACATATTTATTGATCTCTGTACTTAATTTTGCACTAGCATTGTAGCGTTCATAGTTATCCTTTTTTGCCGCTTTCATCAAGCCGCTTTGGTTAAAATATCCCAGACCGATGTTATAACCTACTTTTCCTGATTGTCCATTTACCGATAAGTTATGCGTTTGCGTAGGTGTCCATTCTTCAACCATATAGTCATAAGCATTGTACAGGCGTACTCCCATATTATTTGTTCCATCTACGTACCAGTCACGGCCATATACCATCGGATCATTTACTCCCAAATTTCCGTATTTTGAATACCACTCTTTAGATCGCTCATAACTTGCTTTATTCAGTTTCCAAAAGGCTCCACTAAGGCTTGTGCCAACTCTGTCCATTGCCGAAATTGAATATTCAAGTCCGTCAAGAGTTGCCATATCAACATCTTTAGTAACTTTAGACCAAGCAAAGTTACCAGAATACTGAACGCTTACTTTATCCGTTTTAGCTCCTTTCTTTGTAGTAATCAATATTACACCAAATGCAGCTTTGGCTCCATATATAGAAGATGCTGCAGCATCTTTTAATACACTTATTGTTTCTATGTCGTCGGGGTTAACAAGTGTCAAACTTGGAATTTCAACGTTGTCTAACAAAATCAGTGGATCAGATTTGGTTGAACTTTGAATAGATCCTATTTGCCCACGTATTCTAAAAATGGGATCAGAACCTACTTCTCCACTAGGTATAACAATAGACAAGCCTGGAACAGAACCTTGCAAACCACGTCCAACATCAGCTATCGGACGATTCTCCAAGGTTTTCCCTATATCTACAGAAGATACAGCACCTGTTAAGTTTTCTTTTTTCTGCACTCCATAACCTACCACTACAACTTCGCTCATTATTTGAGAATCTTCTTGCATTGTTACATCAATGACTTTCTGATTCCCTACAACTATTGATTGTGGTTTATAACCCACATATGTAAAAGTCAGTGTAGCATTAGCTGTAGTGGAAATACTATATCCCCCATCCATATCAGTGAGAGTTCCGTTTGTTGTTCCTTTCACAGTTACGCTAACACCAATAAGGGGTTCTCCTTTAGAATCTATAACTTTCCCTTGAATAGTTACCTTTGCTTGTTGTTGCTCCATAAATGTATTTAACTTCGTCCCCGAAGCATAAATACTCATGGAAAATGAGCAAACTAGCCCAATAGCTAACAAACAAAGAATTCTCTTTGACAGTGTTTTTCTGTTTGTTTTTGAGTTATTCATAATACTTTGTTTAGTAAAATTTTAAAAATACTTTTTCTTAATAAGTATAAAACATGAGAAGATTAAGGATTAATTTTAGGCTTATAGCTTTTTTTTCATACGTTTATTTAATAAAAGGTTATACAAATATTTAATTTCTAATTTTCTTTTTCTTACTGACAAGACAATTGGCTTCTGGTCATTGCTCATATCAACAAGAGAACAAGGGACTTGAAAGTTCAAGTCCCATAGGTATGAAACAACTAGATTCCAGAGGGAAATAACGATAACAATACGTTATCTTGGATTTTGAGTAATAATACCATTATTTTTATCTATTTCGTCTTGAGGTATAGGTAATATCTCATCTCTATTAGCCTTAAACCCACTAAACAGCTCTGGAGCTTTACCAAAACGAATTACATCCCAAAAACGAAAGCCTTCCATTGCTAGTTCGAGGCGTCGTTCTTTCAGAATATCCTCGACAAGCTGATTACCGGTTGAAGTAATTGCAGGCAAGCCAACTCTATCGCGTAATAATTTCAAATATTTCTTAGCTTCTCCTTCATCCTTTGTTGTACCTCTTGTACAAGCTTCTGCATAATTAAGATACACCTCAGCTAAACGAATAAGTTTAATATTCAAAGGATTGTTCCTAATTTCTTTAGAACGCTCACTTGGAGGTAAGTAATATTTTTGATTATAATAACCGGTCCTATTACGTTCCAATTTAGCAAAATCAGCAGGTGCTTCCCACGCCTTAAGATCTGCCTCTGTTAATAAGGTAGCATCTTTTCTTTCAGTATCACCGATTGCGTCAAATGCGTCAGCAAGAGCCTTATATGGTTGATTTATTCCATAGCCATAAGTTACACCAAATGGTAACATCATTAATACATGGAAATTACCATTATTAGTTGTAGCCCCAGATTGGGTTGAAGAATTATAATGATTGATTTCTAATATAGACTCCGAACAATGTTCTCCAGCTAAAGTAAATTGATATCCGTAGTCCTCAACAAGAGTATAGTCTCCAGATTTAATCACCTCATATGCAGCAGCCTTTGCTTCATCAAATTTTTCTTCATATAAATAAACTCTTGAAAGCATAGCATAAGCAGCTCCCTGAGTAATACGTCCGGCATAAGTATTGTAATTAACCTCCGACCGCCTAGGCAATGAAGCAGCAGCAGCTTTCAAATCTTCTTCTATTTGGGCATATACTTCTGCTTTAGGTGTTCTTGGCTTACCCTTATCTGCAACCGTTGGAGTCTTGGTTAATAGAGGAACATCTCCAAAACATTTTACCAATTCATGATAAAAGTACCCTCTCAAGAAAAGAGCTTCGCCTAACAATGCACTCTTCTTATAAGTAGAAAATAGAGCATCATTCATCTTATTGATTCCATCTATAGTTTGATTTGCCTTATTTATTGCCCTATAGCATAACATATACCTATTCAGTATACGTCCATTATCTGCAGGATAATCATAAGCTTCCATGCGGGCATACCCCGAAACGTCAGCATCCGAACCACTATAAGTAGCATCATCAGAAAGTACATCTCCAAAAGCCCACAAAGTCCAAGTATAACGATAATCTTTCATATCTGAGTACGCTGCAATTAAAGACTGAAATGCATCTTCTTCTGTATTGAAAAAATTATCTGTAGTAAGGCTCCCCAATTTACTTTTGTCAAGAGCATCATCGCAACCATTCATCAGGAACATACTAAGTCCGATAAATAAACATAATATTTTGTTTGTTTTCATTGCTATATTCCTTTCTTAATTAAAATGTTATACTAACGCCACCTGTTATAGTCATTGCCTGAGGATATGTACCAATATCAACACCTCGACTCAAATAGTTAGTTGAAGTTATCTGTCCCACTTCTGGGTCTGCTCCACTATAGCTGGTAAATGTTAACAAATTTTGACCTGTTACATATATTCTTAATTTTTGCATATATGCCTTCTTCGTTAAAGAAACAGGGAATGTATATCCCAGCTGAACGTTACGCAGACGTAAATATGATCCATTTTCTACATAACGATCCGAAATACGCATGTTATCATTTACATCTTTTCCTGCCAATCGAGGGATATATGTATTTGTATTATCTGTTCTCCAATAGTTCAATACCTTCACGTCTTTGTTTGTTACAGAGGATAAATCATATGTATAGTAGCGCATAGCATTAAATATATCATTTCCAACCGTTCCTCCCCATTGCATATTCATGTCAAAACCTTTATAAGCAAAACCTAGATTTATTGCATAGATAAAATCAGGGATTGGGTTTCCTATTATAACTTTATCCTTATCACTCAAAGCCTGATCTCCATTAGTATTAACAAAAACGACATCTCCTAATTCGGCATTAGGTTGCAACTTCTTAACCTCAGCAAGCTGCTCAGCCGTTTGCACTAATCCATTTGTCTTATATCCATAAAATGCTCCAATAGGATCTCCTACGCGCGTTATTGTTGCATTCCCGTTTCTAAGGGAACCTCCGGTTAATGGAGAACCACTACCTATACTCAACATCTTATTCTTAATAGTAGAAATATTAAAGCCTACATTATAGCTGAAATCTGTACTAATTTGATCTCTCCAACTAACATCAAACTCAAAGCCTTTATTCTCTGCACTACCAATGTTTGTTACCGGTCCACTTTCAAAACCTAAATAGTTAGGAATAGGCTCTGTAACCAACATATCTTTGGTTTTCTTATAGTAATACTCTCCACTAAAGTTTAACCTGCCATTAAGAAAGTTAGCATCTAATCCCACATTTGTAGATTCTGTAGTTTCCCATTTCACATCTGCATTACCCATTTTTACGGCTGTTAATCCTTGGAATAATTGTTGAGCAGAACCATTACCAAATAAATATGAATACTGAATATTAGAAGATAATAAATTCTGATATATATAGTTATCAATATTCTGATTTCCTATACGTCCCCAACCTGCTCTCAACTTCAATGAAGAGACCCAATCTGCATTTAAATTTTTAAAGAAATCTTCATTCGATACCTTCCAACCTAAAGCAAAAGAAGGGAAGTTACCATATTGATGCTTGCTACCGAATCGAGAAGAACCATCTCGACGCACAGATGCAGTAATCAAGTAGCGATCGTCAAAATCATAATTAATACGCCCCAAATATGAGATCAATGCCGACTCATATGCTATCCCTGTAGCCGTGGCTGATGATGCATCTTGTGCTGCATCGAGATATTGCAGGTCTGGGTTATCGTTTGGAGTATTCTTTTTACTACCTTCCAAAGTCTCTGTACGTCCCCATTCTCTAGTATAGCCAACAAGTGCATTCAACGTATGCTTCTGAGCAAAGACTCTATTGTAATTTAGAGTATTTTCCCAAACATAGTAATCATATTTTAGATATCCGCGAGTAACCATATTCACAGTATTTTTCTGATAGCTCGAGACTGTATATACAGGAGTAAACTGATAATCATCAGTCTTTCTCATATCTACACCAAAGCTAGTTTTGAATTTAAAGTATTTCAAGAAGTTCAGATCTGCATATATGTTCCCAACAATACTAGTTATTTTGCTTTTATTGTTTGTAAAATCAATATCAGCAACAGGATTATTATAATCTACATATGGTGAATAACCATATTTACCATTAGCATCACGTACAGGAATAACCGGTTCTAACTTAATGGCAGAGTTTACTATACCAACAGTATTACTACCTTCAAGTATTTTATTAGTTTTAGACTGTGATATATTAAGATTAGTTCCTACAGAAAGAATTTTCTTTATAACAGTTTTCTCTATATTTTGCCTCAAAGACAGACGTTGATAATCAGTCTTCTTTATTGTACCTTCCTGGTCGATATATCCTACTCCCAAATTATATGTATATTCATCTACCATCCCCCCGGAAATTCCAAGATTATAACTTTGTATGGCAGCCGTACGCGTAATTTCCTTCATCCAATCCGTAGATGTATCCCTACTCACTTTACTTAAGTCTATTGGTGCAGAGCCTCTCACTTTATTTATTTCCGTTTGTAAGTCATACCATTGAGAGCCATTTAACAAATCCAGCTTATTATTGATTTTACTTGCTCCATAATAAGCATCTAAAGTAACTGTAGTATTCCCTGCTTTTCCTTGTTTAGTAGTGATCAATACAACACCATTCGCACCTCTTGCCCCATAAATAGCTGTAGCAGAAGCATCTTTAAGTATTTCCATAGATTGTATATCTGAAGTACTTAAATAATCAATATTACTTACAGGCATTCCATCAACCACATATAATGGATCTGAATTATTTACAGTACCAATACCCCTGATTCTTACGTTTATAGAACCGCCGGGTGCACCAGAGTTAGACGTAACGATAACACCAGGAGCTTGTCCTTGCAAAGCTTGCGCTACATTAGACACAGGCTGGCGACCAATTGCATCAGACTTAACTGAAGATATAGCGCCTGTTACATCACTTTTCTTCATCACTCCATATCCAACGACAATTACTTCATCCATCATAGTTACATCTTCAATCATAGTCACATTAATAGACTTATGATTACCAACCACGACGGTCTGAGACTTGTAACCTACATAAGTAAAAGTTAGGCTGGCATCGGTAGTAGTAGTGATACTATATGCACCATCTAAATCGGTTAGAGTTCCATCAATTGTTCCTTTCACGGTTACGCTAACACCAATAAGTGGTTCTCCTTTAGAATCTATAACTTTCCCTTGAATAGTTACCTTTGCTTGTTGTTGCTCGATCAATGCATTCGATTTCGTATCAGAAGCATGACCTTCAACCGTAAATGAGCAAACCAGCCCAATAGCTAACAAACAAAGAATTTTCTTTGGTAGTGTTTTTCTGTTTGTTTTTGAGTTATTCATGATGCTTTGTTTATTAAAATTTAAAAAATACTTTTTCCTAATAAGTATAAAACATGAGAAGATTTAAGATTAGTTTAGGTCTATATTTTTTTCATACGTCCATTTAATAAAAGGTTATATAAATATTTAATTTGTGATTTTCTTCTATTTACCGATAAGACAAAAGACCAACAATCCCTTCACTAGAAGAAAATAGACATTCTTTATTGCCTAAGGGAACTACTGTATTTATTAATGAATTCCCTTTTTTATGTTTCCATAATAGTTTGCCCGTTCTCGCATCCAGAGCGAAAACAATTCCATTCTTGGTACTGCCATATACAATATTATTCTTTTCCACTGGCATTGATGGGGCATGATCATATCCATAAAAAGCATTAACAGACCATATTTTATTCGGTGTATCACTTAATACTGAATAACAAACAACACTATCTTGCATTGTTTTACTATACAGTCTGGTTTTATCGATGGATAAACCTATTGTCTCACGAACCATTGATTCTTTTGTGCGCCAAACTGTGTTGCCCGTTTGTGCATCTACAGCGGTCATTACCCTATCCGGAGCCGTAAAAAACACCTTACCATGTGCGGCTACAGGCCACACTGCTGCCGGAGAAAAATGCATACGAGTCAAACCGCCATTCCATTTCCACAAAAAACCACCCGTCTTTTTATCCAAAGCGTACATATTGTTATCCCAAGCTCCGAAAATAACCTTGTCTTCATAAATTAAAGGACGAGTCTCTATATACCCTTCAACCTGACTGTACTCCCAGACAAGCGAGCCATCTTTTATATTTATAGCTCTCATCGTATGGTCACTAGCACCAATATAAGCAATTCCATCCTGAATTGTAACGGCTCCTAAAACAGCTTCTTTTGCCGGATATTTCCATATCTGCTTACCTGTATTTGCATGTATTCCATATATATACTTATCCGCAGACCCAAAAACAACAATATCGTTGCTTACAGCAGGAGTTCCAACAATTCTGTTATTTGTTTTAAAGCGCCAAATCTCCTTCCCGTCTCGCAAAGCCAAACAAGATAAAATGCCCGAATCATCTCCGACATAAACTTTATTCTGATAAACAACAGGAGATGAATATATAGTGTTGCCTATATTTGTAATCCATTTTTCTTTTACTTGAGGATAAATGTGATTTACAGAGTCTGATGGTCGCTTATAAATAGAATTATCTTCAGTGTAATATTTTTGAGATAAAGAATACCCACCCCATTTTTTAGGCTCTTGTCCTATTTTATGTTCATAAACCAATATTGAGTCTGGTGTTACTCTATATAAGGAATAGCCTCCCAATCCATCCGATTTATCTCGCAAATTAGATCTATTCAAAATACCGGGTATATCATCATAAGAAAACAATAGGTTACGATGATAATGACCTCCTAAAACTACTTTAACGTTGTATTTCCTTGCTAAATCTGTTACTTCATACCAATTATCGACATCTCCATCTTGCAAAGGATAGTGTGTTACAAGAACAAAAGGTGTGCCTGGCTTAGCAGATGAAAATTCATTTCTCAACCATGCTACATCTTGGGGTGCAACATGCCCATCCATCATCCGAATTATTGGCCCTGTAGCAAATCCTAGAAATGTAATTCCATTATATTCGAACTTAAATCGTTCTGAGCCGAAAATATGGCCAAAATCAGTAGCACCGGATTCGCTCCATTTAGTCTCATGATTGCCCGATAACGGATAATATTTCACACTAAGTTGATCCAACAAACTTTTTACCTTTTCTAAAGATGCCCTATCTCCCTCTTCAGTTAAATCACCCGTAACCAAAACAAAACTAATATCGGGCGTTTTATTGATCTGATCAACAGTACGTTTCAAATCATTATAAGCCAAAGAATCTTTCGTTACATGCGTATCTGTTACTAGAGCAAAATTGAAACTTTGCCCTTTTATTATTCCAGCAAGCAACAATAAGGATATTAATAGAGGTAAACGGCAAGATAGGTTCTTCATATAAACAAGGTTTGTATAGATAAGCTGAATAAATAAGATCACTTCCCGACTTGAACTATACAAATATATAAGGTTTTTAGATACATTTTTTGAGTCATTCATTAATTTTAATATTTATTATATTTTATACATAAATTTTATACAATACAATATTCACAAGAGTAAAATATATACCTAATAGATAATATGTTAGACATATAAAAGAGAAAAAGCACACGAACCCAAATAAGCAGAAAACAATATATATTAATATCATCAAACCACTCCAAATACTAAAAATAACTATAAAAAGAGAAAATACAGACCAAAAATAAGAACTAAACAAAGATACTTAAAGAAATAAATATATAACAGCATTGCCAACAATGCAAATATCTGTATATAACACTAAATTATTGTTAATTTAACAATTTATTATAATGATAAAGATGCCTAATTAAAGATATCCTCTTATATTTGTTGTGTAATCCTAATAAAATTAAAGCCACTGAACTATATAATCTCTAATATCTTATCTTTGGAGTTCGAATTAGAATTAACAATCAAAGGATTAAACTATGAAAAGACTTTTGAATATAGCCCTTTTATTGCTTTTTATGGCAAACATGTACGGACAGAATAGCCCGATTGTTGCTGCGGAATTAACAGAAGAATACATACCATTATTAAAAGATAAGCGTATAGCTGTATTATCTAACCATACAGGCATGGTTGGAAATAAACACTTAGTAGATATATTAGTACAAGAGAAAGTTAATGTAACATCTATCTTCTCTCCCGAACATGGATTTAGAGGTGATGCTGACGCAGGAGAACATGTTTCGAATTCGGTGGACAAAAAAACAGGTATACCTATAAGATCCTTATATGACGGCAACAGTCGCAAGCCAAGTAAAGAAGCGATGGATTCATTTGATGTTATGCTATTCGACATACAGGATGTTGGTCTTCGATTCTACACCTATTATATTACAATGGTAAGACTTATGGATGTATGTGCAGAATATAACAAAAAATTTATCGTCTTAGATCGTCCTAATCCAAATGGACATTATGTAGATGGGCCTATACTAGACATGAAATATAAATCAGGCGTAGGATGGCTCCCGATACCCATAGTACATGGAATGACTTTAGGAGAGTTGGCTCTGATGGTGAATGGTGAACATTGGCTTACAGAAAACCGGGCTTGTGACCTGACAGTGGTTAAATGCAAAAATTACACCCATAAAACCCTCTATGAATTGCCTATAGCTCCATCTCCTAATTTACCGAATATGAAATCAATATATCTGTATCCATCAACATGCTTATTCGAAGGGACACCTGTGAGTTTGGGACGAGGTACAACTTATCCATTTCAGGTATACGGTCATCCTCAAATGAAAGGATATACATTCTCTTTTACACCCAAAAGCATACCCGGAGCAAAGAATCCGCCTCTTTTAAATCAAAAATGCTATGGAGTAGATTTAAGAAACATATCCGACGAAGATATATACAAGAAAGGAATTGATCTCTCGTATATTATAGATGCATATAAAAATTTAAACATGGGAGACAAGTTCTTTACTCCTTTTTTTGAAAAACTCATTGGAGTAAGTTATGTACGAGATATGATCAAACAAGGAAAATCGGCCTCAGAGATTAAAGAAATGTGGAAAGATGACGTTGAAAATTTCAAGAATCAGCGGAAGCCTTATCTATTATACGAAGAATAAAAAAACAGTTGAATGAGTCCTATATTAGTACTATTAACTATAGCATTTTATTTTAGCATACTCTTTGCCATATCATATATAACAGGACGCAAAGCAGACAATCAGGGATTCTTTACCGGAAACCGTAAATCGCCATGGTATGTCGTTGCCTTTGCTATGATTGGATCTGCTATATCTGGGGTAACTTTTGTATCTGTCCCGGGTATGGTTGCCACCAGTGGATTTTCGTATATGCAGATGGTGATGGGGTTTGTCCTAGGACAATTTATTATTGCATTTGTTCTGGTTCCTTTATTTTACAAGATGAACCTGACATCCATATATGAATATTTAGAAAACCGCTTTGGTATTGCATCATATAAAACAGGTGCTTGGCTCTTTTTCATATCTAAGATGTTGGGAGCTGCTGTTCGATTATTTTTAGTGTGTATCGTATTGCAACTATTAGTTTTTGCTCCACTTAAGCTTCCTTTTATTTTGAATGTGATGTTCACTGTGGGACTGGTATGGCTTTATACATACAAGGGTGGAGTAAAATCATTAATATGGACGGATTCTTTAAAAACATTCTGTTTGATTGTTTCGGTAGGATTATGTATCTATTATATTGCATCAGACTTAGGACTTAATTTTTCGAGTATGTTATCAACCATTAACGAACATGATTTCTCTAAAACTTTTTTCTTTGATGATATAAATGATAGACGCTTCTTTTTCAAACAGTTTCTTGCCGGCATATTTACTGTGATAGCCACAACAGGACTAGATCAAGATATGATGCAGAAAAATATGAGCTGTAGGAATTCCAGCGATTCTCAAAAAAATATTATTATCAGTGGTTCAATGCAATTAATAATTAATCTATTGTTCTTAATGCTTGGGGTTTTATTATATACCTATGTATTTCAGAACAATATATCTACTCCCGGAAAAAGCGATGAAATATTTCCCCTACTAGCCACGGGCGGATACTTCCCTACCATAGTCGGCGTATTGTTTATTATCGGTTTGATATCTGCGGCCTATGCTGCTGCCGGATCGGCATTGACAGCTCTGACTACATCTTTTACGGTAGACATACTGGAAAGCACAAAGAAAAAATCAGAGAAAGAGGTTGAACAGATACGGAAAAAAGTCCACATAGGCATGGCTATAACGATGGGAGTGACAATCATCATAATAGACCTACTCAACAACACCTCCGTTATTGATGCCGTATATATTCTGGCCAGCTATACGTACGGTCCTATATTAGGCTTATTTGCCTTTGGTATTTTTACGAAAAAAGCAGTCAAAGACAGATATATACCATTAGTTACAATTATAGCACCTATAATCTGTTTTATTCTGGATAAAAACTCCGAAACATGGTTCAACGGATATAGGTTTAGCTACGAAATATTGATTATAAATGCGATATTAACATTCATAGGATTATTTATCCTTACAACTAAAAATAAATCAACAGTAGAATATTATCAAACGAAATAAACTGAAAACGATGAAGATCAATTGTTTTATACCTTTTCAAAGCGTAAGTCAAGTAAAAGAGACTGTATTATCTCTTAAGGAATCTGAGTTAGTAAATAAAATATATCTGCTAAAAGAAAACGATAATCAAGAAGCCATTGAAGGTTGCGACATATTAGATATAGATACGCTACGCTCAACAGCAACAATAAAGAAAATAGCATCTAAAACCGACGCTGAATATACCCTGATCTACACCAAGTCTGCAAGTCTACGCCTTGGCATGTTCGCCTTAGACCGTATGTTGCAAATAGCGGCTGACTCAGGTGCAGGAATGGTGTATGCCGATCATTATCAAATAGCAAATAACGAAAAGAAAAACAGCCCTGTAATCACATACCAGAAAGGGAGTTTGCGCGACGATTTCAATTTCGGATCAGTATTAATATATAAGTCCGACAGATTAAAGAAAGCTGTAGCCAATATGGAGACAGAGTATAAGTTTGCAGGCATATATGATCTTCGATTAAAAGTATCTCAACAATCCGAGATTGTACATATAAATGAATATTTATATACAGAAATAGAAAACGATACGCGTAAAAGCGGCGAAAAAGTTTTTGACTACGTAGACCCAAAAAATCGGGAGGTACAAATAGAGATGGAGAAAGCATGCACAGAACATCTGAAGAAAATTGGTGCATACTTAGCTCCTAACTTCCGAAAAGTAGAATTTGATCAGGTAAACTTTGAGTACGAGGCTTCGGTAATAATTCCTGTCAGAAACCGTATCAAAACGATTTCTGATGCGATAAAATCTGTATTAAGCCAGAAAACAAACTTTAAGTTCAATCTTATTATCGTAGATAACTATTCTACCGATGGCACCACCGAAGCTATTGACAAATTTACAGATGAACGCCTTATACACGTTATTCCCGAAAATAAAGAACTGGGAATAGGTGGTTGTTGGAATGCCGGTGTACATCACCCGAAGTGTGGAAAATTTGCCGTCCAATTAGATAGTGATGATGTATATTCTAATGAAAATATCTTGCAAAAAATAGTAGATGCGTTCTACGAACAAAACTGCGCCATGGTAGTAGGAACATATATGCTTACCGACTTCGATATGAAAATGATACCTCCGGGTATTATTGATCATAAAGAATGGACACCAGACAATGGACGAAACAATGCATTGCGTATAAACGGCTTGGGTGCTCCACGTGCATTTTACACGCCTGTTCTGAGAGAAATCAAAGTACCTAATACCAGTTACGGAGAAGATTATGCGTTAGGCCTACATTTTTCGCGCAACTACCAAATAGGACGCATATATGATGTCTTATACCTCTGCCGCCGTTGGGATGACAACTCTGATGCATCATTAGACATAGTGAAGATGAATGCACACAATACATATAAGGATAGAATTCGCACATGGGAAGTTGAAGCTCGTATTGCTCTTAACAAAAGCAATAGGTAATTGTAATTAAAAAAGTTTGAAAAAATGAGGGTTGGATTTACTACTCATGAAAAAGCCCTCATTTTTTGATGCCAAATAAAAAGATATGGATCGTACATCTAAAGAAGCAAAAGAGCTATTACAATCTCAGTTGAAAGAATGGGATTTGGCAAGAATAAATTTTGAAGCTCTTAACCGTGTAAAAACAAAAGAGTTTCATTTTGATGGATTTAAAATAAGGGTTCAATTCAATCCTGCACGCATTCAATCATCTGCTGCAAAAGTAGATGCGAAATCCATACAGGAAAGAAAATGCTTTCTTTGTCCAAATAATCTACCAAAAGAACAAAGAGGAATTGACTTTGCCAAAAACTATCAGATACTTGTAAATCCATTTCCTATTTTTCCTGAACACTTTACAATACCAACATACGAGCATACCGATCAACTTATCTTCAACAGATATGGTGATATGCTCGACTTGACAAAAAGCCTGTGTGAATATACTATATTTTACAATGGACCTAAATGTGGTGCTTCAGCACCCGACCACGCGCATTTTCAGGCGGGGATAAAAGGATTCTTGCCAATAGAAAATGACATAGAGTCCCTGCCAAAAGAAACGATATATACAACCGAATCAACAGCGGTTTCTGCATTAAAAAGCTATCAAAGAAATTGTTTTTTGATTGAGACAAAAGATAGAGAAGAAGCCATCCGTTTTTTCAAGCTGTTGTATAGTCTCCTTGAGATAAAAGAAGAAGGCACAGAACCAATGATGAATATTATCACTTGGTACGACAATGATATATGGTACAGTTGCATCTTTCCTCGAGAAAAGCACCGTCCGTCTTGCTTCTTTGCCGAAGGTGAAGAAAACTTGCTAATCAGCCCTGCCTCTGTAGATTTGGGAGGTGTATTTATCACTCCTCTTGAAAAAGATTTTGAAAAAATTACGAAAGAAGACATTTCTCTCATATTAAAAGAGATATGTATCGACAGTCAACAAATGCAGTCTATTACCGATAAGATAAAACAAAGCGTATGGAACCAAAAGTAAGTGTCGGCATTTTATGGAATAAAAAAATAACTTTTATTCTCAATGATGCCTATTTATACCAAGGACAAGAAGCCTCTGGAGAAAACACCGTTTCTTTCATCGATGGAAAAATCGTATGGAATGGAAGTGCCTATGATGAATTATATTTCGAACCAAAACATAAAGATGCATCATTCACTATTAAAGATGTCGTAATTGGCATCAACTTCCACTGGGAACGGAAGGAAGATCAAGAATTTCAAGGAGCATTGAAACTAATAGTAGAGAATGATACAATCTCCGCAATCAATATTATCGGTGTAGAAGATTACCTGACAAGTGTTATATCCTCCGAGATGAGTGCCACTGCTTCTCTCGAATTACTAAAAGCTCACGCAGTGATATCTCGTAGTTGGCTCTTAGCCCAAATAGAAAAAAATCGCGAGATTATTGCACAAGAAGAAAAATATACCACTTTCATCGAAACTGAAGATGAAAGAATTCGTTGGTACGATAGAGAAGACCACGTCAATTTTGACGTATGCGCAGACGATCATTGTCAGCGTTATCAGGGCATAACAAGAGCCAACTCAAATATTGATATCGTTAAACAAGCTATAGAAGAAACCAGAGGACAGGTATTAAAGTCTGAGAACAAAATATGCGATGCTCGTTTCTCTAAATGTTGCGGAGGAATTGTCGAAGAGTTTCAAAACTGCTGGGAAGATACAAAATTCCCCTACCTAGTAAAACTAAGAGATGATGACAGTACAAAGGATATACCTGATCTGACACAAGAACAGGAATCGATAAAATGGATACATACTCGTCCTTCTGCATTTTGCAATACGCAAGATAAAAAGATATTAAGTCAGGTTCTGAATAATTATGATCAGGAAACAACCGACTTTTATCGTTGGCAAGTAGTATACACCCAAACAGAATTATCCGAATTGGCATACAGGCGTTCGGGTATAGATTTCGGAACAATTCAAGAACTAATCCCTATAGAAAGAGGAACATCAGGACGATTAATCAAGCTGAAAATAGTAGGATCTAAGAAAACCATGACCATCGGCAAAGAATTGGAGATCAGGCGTACTTTATCCGAATCTCACTTGTATAGTTCTGCTTTTACTGTCGACAAAAAAGATGATCAATTCATCTTAACAGGAGCCGGCTGGGGACATGGTGTCGGCCTTTGCCAGATAGGTGCTGCAGTGATGGGTGAAAAAGGCTATCAATACAATCAAATATTGTTGCATTATTATATCGATGCAACTATTGAAAAGTTATATTAAATAAATTTATACGAAGGATAAAACCATGAAAGAAAATAAAAAATCACCGTGGGCATGGATTCCATCGCTTTATCTGGCTGAAGGTCTGCCTTATGTTGCCGTAATGACTATTTCGGTGATCATGTATAAACGAATGGGTATATCAAACACAGATATAGCCCTGTATACCAGCTGGCTATATTTACCGTGGGTGATCAAGCCCTTCTGGAGTCCATTCGTAGATTTATTAAAAACAAAACGTTGGTGGATAGTAACTATGCAAATACTTATCGGCGCAGGCTTTGCAGGAATTGCTTTTACTATTCCCCTACCCGTCTTTTTCCAGGCAACACTGGCATTCTTCTGGCTATTAGCCTTTAGTTCTGCCACTCATGATATTGCAGCCGATGGATTTTATATGCTAGGATTGAACACTAACGACCAAGCAAAATACGTAGGAATCAGAAGTACATTTTATCGTATCGCTACCATTATGGGGCAAGGTGTACTTATTATTCTTGCCGGCTTTCTGGAAAGTACATCCGGATGTGAACCTCTGAAAGTGAATATCGATGTATCCCCACAATACACCCAATCTACTTTATTTGTACCGGAAGTACAAAATATTACTGAAAAAGATGGGGATATACACTTCATCGTAAATGAAGCTGTAGTAAAAATCGGTACGCATGGAGTAAATAAAGATAGCCTCAAGGTCTTTATGGATAGTGTTGCAAAATTGAATCAGAACAATGGATTTACAGCAAAAGAGCATACTTCGAATACACTAATTATAGAAAAGGAAGAAAGCTTATGGAGTAAGAATGTATCCAAACCTTTGGGAAACTGGATAAAAACAAATTTCGGCGAAAAACGATTTGTAGCCAAGTCTGAGCATACCGGCAACATAGCCTTAGTTGCTGTATGGTTATCTAAACGTCCCGAAGATGGGAAAGAGATGGTTTTAAACACGTCGATAAATAGAGGCGACAATAGTATTTCGCTGATACATGGAGAAAGACTCGCCTTTACCGAAAGCAACTGGAATAAACCCGCATACCTTATTTTTCAGGTAGATCCCAAATTAACTACTGCTAGTTCAGCAGAATATAAGGGACTATCGGGAAATATTCCTTTTGCATGGTCTATTACCTTCTTCGTATTAGCAGGATTATTTATATTCTTCAGCTTTTATCATCGGGTTGTGTTACCTAAGCCTGATTCAGATAAACCTCACCAACATATTACAGCCAAATCTATATTCAAAGAGTTTGAAGTTACATTCTGTTCGTTTTTCAAGAAACCTCAAGCAGCAGCAGCAATATTTTTTATGTTGACATATCGTTTCTCCGAAGCCCAATTACTAAAACTGATCAATCCATTCTTATTAGATTCGAAAGATATCGGAGGATTGGGATTAACTACAGGTGAAGTTGGATTGGTATACGGTACAATCGGTATTATCGGGCTTACACTAGGTGGTATTATCGGCGGATTTGTGGCGGCAAAGGGCGGATTAAGGAAATGGTTGTGGCCAATGACACTAAGCATGCTGCTTACTATTGCTACATTCCTATATCTAAGCTTTACGCAAACCGATAGCCTTATAATAATAAATATCTGCATTTTTATTGAGCAATTTGGTTACGGATTCGGATTTACAGCTTATATGTTATATCTCATTTATTTTTCAGAAGGAACACATAAGACTGCCCATTACGCTTTCTGTACAGGCTTTATGGCATTGGGTATGATGATTCCGGGTATGTTTGCAGGATGGCTTCAAGAACAATTAGGATACAATCACTTCTTCATTTGGGTAATGATCTGTAGCATTATTCCGATCATTGCAGTTTCTTTACTGAAGATAAATCCAAGCTATGGTAAAGCAACGGATAAAGAATCTTAAAAACAATAAAAAGCAATCAACAATGAAAAAAGTATCTATAATATTATCAGTATTATTCTTGTTCTCTTTCACAACCTTCGCACAGAAGATAAAGATAAAAACAGGAATCGAAGTTTTAAAAGAACAAAACTTTAAAATATTGGAAGGAAAGCGTGTGGGACTTATAACAAATCCTACAGGAGTAGACAATAATATGAAATCTTCCATCGACATTCTTCACGAAGCAAAGAATGTACAGTTAGTCGCACTTTTTGCTCCCGAACATGGAGTAAGGGGTGATGCGCACGCAGGAGACCATGTAGATAATGTAACAGACCCGAAAACAGGATTACCCGTATATTCATTACATGGAAAAACACGTTTTCCTTCTACCGAGATGCTTAAAAACATTGATGTGCTGGTATACGACATACAAGATATAGGTTGCCGATCATTCACTTACATTAGTACAATGGGACTAGCAATGCAGGCTGCTGCGGAAAACAATGTGGAGTTCGTAGTTCTCGACAGACCAAATCCTCTGGGTGGTTTAAAAGTTGAAGGCGGACTGGTTGACGACAAATTTATTTCCTTTGTAAGCCAGTTCAAAATACCTTATGTATATGGGTTGACTTGCGGTGAATTAGCATTGCTGCTAAACGGAGAGAATATGCTAAGCAAACAGTGTAAACTGCAAATAGTAAAAATGAAAAGCTGGAAGCGTAAAATGACGTACGAGCAAACAGGATTGCAATGGATTCCATCTTCACCTCATATTCCACAACCAATTTCAGCAGTTATGTATCCCGTATCCGGAATCTTAGGAGAATTAGGCTATATGTCTATCGGTGTAGGTTATACAATTCCGTTCCAGATGTTTGCTGCCCAATGGATCAAAGCGAGCAATCTGGCTGATAATCTTAACAAGTTAAACTTACCGGGGATACATTTCAGACCAATATATCTGAAACCGTTCTATTCTGTAGGACAAGGAGAGCAACTGGAAGGTGTACAAGTACATATAATGAATTATGAAAAAGCTCGTTTATCCGAAATACAGTTTTATGTGATGCAGGAAATAGCTAGATTGTATCCTGACAAAGCTATTTTTGACAATGCGAATGATAAACGCTATAGAATGTTTGACCAGGTTTCGGGAAGTGACTATGTAAGACTTACATTTGCTAAGAATAATAGATTCGATGATATAAAAGATTTTTGGTATAAAGAAACAGAACCGTTTAAAAAGACATCAAAAAAATATTATCTATATAAATAGTTATTTGAGATACCAATTTGAAAATTACAAAGCAAAAGGTTACAATATAAACATACCGAAAAAGTGTCACTTTTGTCACCTTTTAGCACCATAATACTTGATTATAAGCAATATAAAAAAAGTAACAAATGACTCAAAAACCAAGTAGCAGACTCCTATCTCTCGACATACTGCGGGGAATAACCATTGCCGGAATGATAATGGTAAATAACCCGGGTTCGTGGAGCTATATATATTCGCCTCTGGGACATGCAGCGTGGCATGGACTAACTCCTACCGACTTGGTTTTCCCATTTTTCATGTTTATTATGGGAATATCAACTTACGTCTCGTTAAGAAAATTCAATTTTGAGTTCAGCAAGCCTACACTCTTCAAAATACTAAAAAGAACGGTAGTTATATTCCTCATCGGGATTGGATTGGGCTGGCTCTCATTGTCATTCAGAACATTTAATAGTCTATCGAGTGAAGATATTGGCTTTTTTGAAAGATTTATAACAGCTATTACAAACTTCAAGCATATCCGAATACTCGGTGTTATGCAACGACTGGCACTTACATACGGTGCTACAGCTCTGATAGCTATATTTGTAAAACATAAGTATATCCCTTATATCATAGTTGTTACACTCATTGGATATTTTTTACTGCTCTTATTTGGCAACGGATTCGACTTTAGCGAGGATAATATTATCTCAGTCTTTGACAGAGCTGTTTTGGGTACAAATCACATGTATAAAGATAGCGGTTTGGCAATTGACCCTGAAGGGCTATTAAGTACAATTCCTGCAATCTGCCACGTACTAATTGGATTCTGTTGCGGAGAAATTCTCCTAACAACCAAAGACAATAACGAGCGAATACAACGTTTATTTATAATTGGAGCGGTAATGACATTCTTGGGCTTTTTACTTAGTTACGGTTGTCCGATTAATAAAAAAATATGGTCTCCTACATTTGTTTTGGCAACATGTGGGTTAGCATCAACATTGCTTGCTCTTCTGATATGGATCATTGATATAAAAGGGCATAAAAAATGGAGTGTATTTTTTGAATCATTCGGTGTAAATCCTTTATTTATATATGTTGCAGCAGGCATTTTCTCTATTTTGCTCGGAAACATAATTTTTACATATGACGGAAATATAATTAATTTAAAAAATTTCATATACCAAATCTGCCTACAACCTTATCTGGGTAATTACCTCGGTTCGCTTGTATATGCCCTTTTGTTTGTAGGATTTAATTGGATAATAGGAAATATATTGTATAAAAAGAAAATCTATATTAAAATATGATATTATTAGCAGATGGCGGCTCTACAAAGGTCGATTGGCGTTTAGTAGAGGGTACTAAAGAGATCAAACAGATTTCTACCAAAGGTGCAAATCCATTTTTTCGGTCTCGAGAAAATATTAGTGAAGAAATAAAGAAAGTTATTAACCCCGTCCTTAATGGACATACAATAGATTCTGTCCATTTTTTTGGCGCAGGATGTGCATCACCCGAAAAGAATAAAATTGTAAGAGATGCGATAGCCGATAACATAAAGACATCTCACATTGAAGTAAATAGTGATTTGGTTGCAGCGGCAAAAGGATTATGTGGAACAAAAAAAGGTATAGCTTGTATACTTGGCACTGGATCAAACTCCTGTTTTTACGACGGAGAAGAAATTGTTGAGAATGTTTCTCCGCTGGGCTATGTCTTAGGTGACGAAGGAAGTGGCGCTGTACTTGGCAGGTTATTCTTAGGAGCATGTCTGAAAAACCAATTAACAAAAGGATTGAAAGAAAAATTCCTGAAAGAGTTTGATCTCACTCCTACAGCTATTCTGGATATGGTATATAGACAACCTCTAGCAAATCGTTTTTTGGCAAGTTTATCACCGTTTTTGGTAGAGAATATACATGATAAAACGGTGTATGATCTAGTATACAATGCTTTCAAAGACTTTTTTGTAAAAAATGTGATGCAATATGACTACAAAAATAATGATGTACATTTCACCGGGTCGGTAGCATACTATTATAAAGATTTGGTGCGCAAAGTTGGTGCTGACTTAAATATTAAGGTAGGTATCATCTCTCAGTCTCCGATGGAGGGCCTCATCAAATACTATGCAGGCGAATGTCAAACAATACATAATTAATTCAACATGGCTTTTGTAAAGATAACAGAGCAACCGTCGCTATATGACAATCTTGAGAACAAGTCTGTACTTGAACTCTTGACAGATATAAACAATGAAGATAAAAAAGTAGCTTTAGCTGTAGAAAAGGCGATACCACAAATAGAAAAACTTGTTTCGCAAATAGTACCCCGGATGCAACAAGGAGGGCGTATTTTCTATATGGGAGCGGGAACCAGCGGACGTCTTGGTGTATTGGACGCTTCCGAAATTCCACCAACATTTGGTATGCCAAAAACATTGGTTATCGGGCTCATTGCAGGAGGTGATATAGCATTGCGCAATCCTGTAGAAAAAGCCGAAGACAATATGGAATCTGGGTGGACAGAGCTACAAGCTCACAACATAAATGATAAAGATACAGTAATTGGAATTGCAGCATCAGGTACAACGCCATACGTTGTAGGAGCTTTACGTGAAGCTCGCAAACATGGAATTCTTACAGCATCCATCTCGAGCAATCCCGATTCGCCTATTGCTCAGGAAGCAGAAATAGCAATAGAAATGATAGTTGGCCCTGAATATGTTACAGGTAGTTCGCGCATGAAATCCGGCACAGGTCAAAAAATGATATTGAATATGATCACTACGGCTACCATGATAAAGTTAGGACGGGTGAAAGGTAACCGAATGGTCAACATGCAATTATCGAATGCAAAACTTGTAGACAGAGGAACACGCATGGTATCCGAAGAGTTAGGCTTGGATTATGAACAAGCAAAGCATTTACTGTTACTACATGGTTCTGTTAAAAAAGCTGTGGATGCATACAGAACTGACAATAAATAATCACTCTAAATAGTAAACATATAGATCACTACTATACAGAAGATTATGCACTTATTCGATACGTCAGCATTATTGGGTCATTCGTCCCCAAAAGTAGATTTATACAAAGTGTTGCTGCTGAGCAGTAAGTGTTTTATACATAATTCATTATCTTTACCGATAAGTTTAACCTATTTATAAACCAAAATCAAATATGATGTTTACAATTAAAAAACAGACTCCTAAAATCCTACTGGCACTATGCTCCATTGTGGCAGTATCTTTTACAGCCTGCATCGGTGGAGAAAAGCCTAACACTCTGACCGAAAAAGAGAAGCAAGAAGGTTGGCAACTTTTATTTGATGGAGAAACACTTAATGGATGGCGCGACTACAATGGCACATCACTCACAGAGCCTTGGCATGTTGTAGATGGCTGCATTCAGGCTAAAGGTGATGGTAGCGATGCCAGTGGATACATTGTTACAGAAAAAAAGTATGAAAATTTCGAGCTATCTTGGGATTGGAAATTATCGAAAGGTGGGAATAGTGGTATGCTATATCATGTAGTGGAAAGACCCCAATATAAAGTTCCGTATGTTACAGGACCTGAATACCAATTGATAGACACCCCTAATTTCGCGGAAAAACTTGAAGCCTGGCAAGATCTGGGTGCAGATTATGCTATGCATATTCCTGATACAACAAAAATGAAAGTCAATCCTCAGGGAGAATGGAACAATTCTAAAATTGTATTTGACAATGGACATGTAGAACACTGGTTGAATGGTGTAAAAATATTAGAGTTCGAAGCATGGACTGATGATTGGTTCGAACGAAAGAATAGTGGAAAATGGAAAGATGCTCCAGAATACGGACTGGCGAAAAAAGGTGTATTATGTCTTCAGGATCATGGATATCCGGCATCGTTCCGCAATATAAAGATTAAAGAACTACCAACGAAATCGAAAGAAGTAAATCTGTTCAACGGGACTGACCTGAAAGGCTGGGACGTTTATGGAACAGAAAAATGGTACGTACAAGATGGACTTTTGGTCTGCGAAAGCGGGCCTGACAAACAATATGGGTATCTAGCTACGCGCGAATATTATGATAATTTTGACCTGACTGTTGAATTTAAACAAGAAGCAGATGGGAATTCGGGAGTATTTATCCGTTCGTTTATCGAAGAAGATGTAAAAGTGAATGGCTGGCAAGTAGAAGTAGCGCCTAAAGGTCATGGAACAGGTGGCATCTACGAATCGTACGGCAGAGGATGGTTGATTCAAATACCTAAAGAGAAAGAAGAGTTTCTTAAGGTTGGCGACTGGAATACTATGCGTATACTCGTTCAGGGTAACAAAGTAACGACATGGCTTAATGGACAAGAGATGGTCAACTTTGATGATGAGAAAATCGGTGCAGGACAAGGACGTATAGCGCTTCAAATACATGATGGCGGCGGCATAAAAGTTCTATGGCGTAATTTAAAGCTAAAAACACTGTAATAGAAAAGGTAATTCATATAGACTTAATTTAATATAGTGACGGTAGGAATTCATTCCTACCGTCACTACTTTTTTTAATAGAATCTTCTTTTTATTATAGTGTAACTAAAATATAGCGATTGAAAAACCTTGGCGATTCTAATATTGTCTTCATTTAACAGATATCAATTACCATAAAAGATCCTGTATACAAATTGTTTTCTTTGGAAAGAATCCCATGTCGCTATTTCACCAAAAACTTGTCTTTCGACAGCATTAGAAATATATTCTACCCTAAATTGACCACCGCCAAGATGTAAAAAAGAAGCAGCATATCCTTGTACGGTTTTACCATTTAATGGAATTGAGAATGTATCACCAACTTTTACATATCCTACATGAATCGGAATATAATCAGTAGGTAAAACCGGATATAAAAATTTAGTTGCTGCAATATCATTAGAACTAAATCCGGGTATCAATGAGCGATCGCGATTATAAGACATTATAGAATTGTCATCTATTGTGGGAGTATTAGGAACTAGCACACCACCTTGTTGAGCAGGAGTGTAATGTGTATGCAAGAAACCAATAGTATGTCCCATTTCATGTATTAAGGTGTTTGCCTTATAAGCATACCCATTGTCATGCATCGAGTTTACAACAATTTCTTTTGATGGTTTCTGATTTAGAGGAAAATCAGAGACTCTAGCATATTCACCACCTGAACTATATTCACGCCTCACTGTAATATCTGCTGTTGAACTTGTTGTAAAATAGAAATAAATACAACTTCCGGAAATATTATTCCATGCATTTATAGCAGTCTGCACGGCTGTTCTCCAATCAGAGCCTGTACCAGAAACAGGAACAGATGCATCTATCCTGACTGACATAGATTTTGCATTATCAAGAGATACTAATCTTCCACTAAAGTATCCTTGTTTAGTTTTGGAACTCTTATAAGACTCTCCTTTAAATTCTGCGAGATGTTGCTTTAAGTTCTTTTTTATTAAACCAATATCCCCCTCGACCAAATAATAATCTCCTCTGTCAACTAGAGTTGATACATCAAAGCCTAATTCTTTAATTATAGACTTATCATTCTCTAATTCTAAAACGTTAATAAATATACTTTCATCAACTACATCATCGTTCTGACAACTTAAAAATCCTATTGTAAGTAGGAATAATAAGGAAAAGGTTAATTTTTTCATAATAATTGATAGCTAAGGTCTGTTCTTTAGCAATATTGCTATGTAGAGATAAATTTAAATTAAATATATGCATATATTTAAAATTTTATTTTGAATGTGACTTTTTACTTCAGCACAAACTACACAAACAATTGATATACAAACAATTAACAGAATATAAATTTCTTAATATATGACTTTTTATTGGATGTATAAAATATTTACATATAGATATTTAGTCTCAAGCTATAACATGTATTCTGAAAAAAATACTCAAAGCATCATTCTGTAATCCTAGATAAAAAGGATAAAAAAGATGTAAAATATATTGTCCTCACAATTATAATTAAAGTTGTATGTATTACAAAAAACCAATACCTTTGAAGCCATAAAATAAATAAGTATATGAAATATAAATCCATTATGGCATTAGTTTTAGGTACAGTCTTGGCCGCATGTAATTCTGCCGACAAGAAGGCAAATACAGAAAAAGATGAGCCCATCATAGGCAAAGCCTCCGTAAAGGTAGAAAACGGAATAATGACGCCCGAAGTATTGTATAGTTTTGGACGTGTATCTGATGTTCAGGTCTCACCTGACAAATCGAAGATATTGTATGGTGTAACTTATGTAAGCATTGAGCAGAATAAAACAAACAAAGAACTATTTACGATGAACGTAGATGGTTCTGACAAAAAACAAATAACACAGACTCCTAAAAGCGAAAACAACGCTATCTGGGTGAAAGTTGGTACTAAGATTGCCTTCTTGAGTAGCGAGAGTGGATCTTCTCAAATATGGGAAATGAATCCAGATGGTAGCGACCGTAAGCAAATAAGCAATATAGAAGGTGATGTTAATGGATTCTCTTATTCTCCTGACGGGAAAAGAATTATGTACATCAAAAACATAAAATTCGGAGAGCGTACTACTGACCGTTACAAAGATCTACCTAAAGCGTCGGGACGAATTATTGATGACCTGATGTATAAACATTGGTCTGAGTGGGTTGAAGAAATCCCTCATACTTTTGTTGCTGATTTTGATGGAGAAAAAGTATCAGACGGAATTGATATTCTTGGCGATGAACCATACGAATGTCCAATGCTTCCATTTGGAGGCACCGAGCAGTTGGCTTGGAGCCCTGATAGCAAGTCCATCGCATACACATGTCGCAAGAAAAAAGGATTGGAATACGCTTTGTCTACCAATTCAGATATTTATCTATTCAATATAGAAAATAAGCAGACCGAAAACCTCACAGAGGGTATGATGGGATATGATATAAACCCTGTATTCTCTCCCGATGGCAAATATATAGCTTGGCAAAGTATGGAACGTGAAGGCTACGAGTCAGACAAAAACAGAATGTTTGTCATGAATCTAGCGACAAAAGAAAAGACATATGTGACCGAAGCATTCGATTATAATACCGATTTCCTTTTATGGAGTGATGATAATCAGAGTATTTATTTTGTTTCTTGTGTTGAAGCTAAAACTCAATTGTTCCAGGCTTATATTCACACAAAAGAGATAAAACAAATCACCAAAGGCGATCATGATTATGAATCATTTGAGATAGCCGGAGACAAACTTATAGCACTTCGTCATTCATTATCTAAGCCGAATGAAATATACTCTGTAAATATTTCTACAGGAGAAGCGACTGAACTAAGTTTCGAAAACAAAGATATACTCAGCCAATTAACGATGGGTAAAGTAGAGGAACGCTTGATACCGACTACCGATGGCAAGAAAATGCTTACATGGGTTGTTTATCCTCCAAACTTTGACCCGAATAAGAAATACCCTGCAATATTATACTGCCAGGGAGGACCTCAAAGTACTGTGAGCCAGTTTTGGTCTTATCGTTGGAATTTACAAATGATGGCAGCTAACGGATATATCATTGTAGCCCCTAACCGTAGAGGTTTACCCGGCTTTGGTCAAGAATGGCTGGAGCAAATCAGTAAAGATTATGGCGGTCAGAATATGAAGGATTATCTTTCTGCAATTGATGCTTTAGCAAAAGAGCCTTATGTAAATGCAGACAAATTAGGATGCACAGGCGCTAGTTATGGCGGGTTCTCGGTATATTGGTTAGCCGGAAATCATAACAAACGGTTTAAGGCATTCCTTGCGCATGCAGGAATCTTCAATTTGGAAGCCCAATATCTTGAAACTGAAGAAATGTGGTTTGCAAATTGGGACTTAGGCGGTTCTTTCTGGGATAGAAGCAATTCTATTGCTCAACGCTCCTATGCTAACTCTCCTCATAAGTTTATAGACAAGTGGGATACTCCTATTATGATCACTCATGGCGAACTTGACTACCGAATTCTTGCATCTCAAGGTATGATGGCATTCAATGCTGCAAAACTTAAAGGCATTCCAGCTCGAATGCTGATTTATCCAAACGAGAACCACTGGATATCTCAACCTCAAAACGGAATTCTGTTCCAGAGAGAGTTCTTCCGTTGGTTTGATGCATACCTAAAATAAAAATTTAGCACTCATATAAAAGGTTATTATCTTAATTGGTAATAACCTTTTTTGTTTGCTCTATTTAATTCTATTATTATTAATCTACACAACGAAAATTTAACTATTTTAGAACAAACATTTGTTAGATTAAAAAATATAAAAAGTAACTTTGTATATAGAGAAGTATACAGTTTTCACATTGAAGTTTACGAATTATGAGATATATAAGATTATTTGTTATTCTAATCTTAGCCTTTACGTGTTTTGCATGTAACCCCGGATCAGAAAATGCTGAAAGGTATATTTTTGAAGCAGAATCACTTATAGACAACAAGCCCGACAGTGCTCTTGCTCTATTAGATTCTATTTTATATCCCGAAAATCTGAATAAAGAAAAATTCAACAAATACAATCTCTTAAGAATTCAGGCTAGAGATAAAAGCAACAAAGACATTTCGAAGGATACTATAATCTTCAATGTAAAAGACTATTATATAAAACACAATGATATGGTTAACGGAACTCTCGCTAGCTTTTACTCCGGCAGGGTTCTGAAAGATCAAAAAAAGAACAAAGAGGCTATGAGTGCTTACTTGGATGCCGAGACCTATGCAGACCAAACAATAAACAATTTCAATATTAAAGGGTTAATTCAATCACATATAGGATATTTGTATTATAATGAACTCTTACAAGATGAATCTCTTATTCGTTTTAAGAGAGCTGCCAGCTATTTTGAAAAAGCAGGCAACTATAAAAATGAAGCATTTTCGCTCAGAGATATAGGAAACAGTTTTTTGTTGAAAAAAGAAAATGACAGTGCGTTCTATTATTATCAAAAAGGGCTTGAAATTGCCGATATTACAAAAGACTCGATTTGTCAATCAAACATAAGGCATAATCTAGGACTCATATTTAAAAAAGAAGGGAATTTTGCTAAATCAAAAGAATATCTGAATAAAGCGATCCCTTTCGCTAACAGTAGCATTACCAGAGCTAAGATATACTCATCTTTGGCGCAAGTACTTTATAGTGAAAATAAAAGTGATTCAGCTATTTTCTATTTTGAGAAATCTCTGAAATTTTTGAAAGAGAGTAATGATCCATTTCTAACATCTAGAATATATGAATCTTTATCTATGATAGAAGAAGAAAAAAACAATTATAGACGAGCATTAGACTATAATAAAGATTGTATTAATAATCTTTATAATATTTATGAAAACAATGAAAATCAAGCTATTCTGGATATACAGAAAAAGTATGATTATGAGCTGGTAAAAAACACGAATAACCGACTGTTAATTCAAAGGCAATTTTTGTTTATCATATTATTAGGACTTGGACTTACTACGCTTATTATAGGGTTCTTCTTTTATTATAAAACACAGAAAAATGGTAGAGAATTATTAGAAGCCGAACAAAAAATAAGCCAATTGAACCAAATGGCTAAAAGTTACGATAAAAAAGAAGATTCGTTCAGAAATAAACTACTACACCACTTCGATATCCTAAAGAAGTCAGCTCTGCTGGAAGGTTTTTTACGCGAAGATGAAAAGAAGCATGGAGAAAAACTACTAAAGAAGTTTAATGAAATTGTATATAATCAAGCTAGTCTTGATTGGGATTTGCTATATCAAACAATGAATGAACTACACGATGGATTCTTTGATTCGCTGAGAGAAGCCTTTCCTCAGCTAGATGAATCTGAATTTAGAATATGTTGTCTTATATATTCAGATTTTACGAATGCTGAAATAAGCATTATCATGGAACAAAGCATTAATACAATTACTTCGAAAAGATCTTCGATTAGAAAGAAAATTGGGGTAAAAGATTATGGAAATATAGTCGATTATTTGGATAGTAATGTTGCAAAGAACCAAAACGAGACATTTTCAACACCGACTAAGTCAAAATAAAAGTCATATTTCGGTTCCTCTCGAATAGAAATAAACAACTGTAACAAAAAGACTTATCAAAAACGGATAGTCAAAAAAAGTCATATCCACCTATATATATAGCACAAGCATAGCATATCTTGAGTAATTTAGTGTCTGGAATTACAAACATTAAATTAATGCATGTTATGAAAAAATATCTTTACCTTCTATCATTTATTTTTCTTTTACTGCCGGCGACTATAAATGCTGACACAACTGCCATCAACGATAACAAAATACAAATAAAAGGTGATATAGCCGATGAAGGTACAACTAAGACTTCGGGTGTAGAGCCTATCGATATGTACATCGAAGGGACTAATCTAGATTTGTATTTTTATACGAAGAGTGAGTTTAAGATAGAAGTATACAATGCTGCAAATACATTAGTATATACTAAAACTGTTGTTAAATACGGAGGTAAAGTATTATCAATTGACATGGCAACCTGGGCTTCAGGATCTTATAAAATTGTATTAAATAACGTTACCTATAAAAAGTCTGCAACAGCTAATTTTATCTTATAAAGTTAGCATAAAAATATAGAGTGGTTTTTCTGATTTTCATTACCGTAGTGCGGCAATTATTTTGCTTTTCAATACTTCTTATTTACAGCTTGCACTACGGTTACTTATTTTCATTCAATTAAATTATTGTAAAAGTCTATCGTTGTGGTAATGACAGACTTTTATTTTTTTATTTAATTGATCTTTTCTATTTTAAATCCTGCTTGCTGAACAGCATTGACAATATCTGATTCCACAACCTCATCAGATATGACAGACAATACTTTATTTTTATCAGCTGTATCTACTTCCCACTTAGATATACCTTTCACAGAATCTAGATAAGGAGTCACTTTAGCTATACACCCTCCACAATTAATGCTTGTTTTGAATTTCAAAATATTATTTTCCATAACTTTAATATATAAATTAACTATTTAGTCCATTTTAATCTCAAACTATTACTTACAACACTCACACTACTTAAAGCCATTGCTGCACCGGCTATCATAGGGTTTAATAAGAATCCATTTATTGGATAAAGAACTCCTGCAGCCAAAGGAATGCCAATCAGGTTGTATACAAACGCCCAAAATAGATTTTGGCGAATAGTGGCGACTGTTTGTTTTGATAATTTTATAGCTTCAGATATCTTTGTCAGATCTGAAGAGATAATGGTCATTTTAGCCACATCTATGGCGATATCACTCCCCTTTCCCATCGCAATACTCAAATCCGCCTGCGCTAATGCAGTACTATCATTTATACCATCTCCAACCATAGCCACAACTTTACCCTCTGATTGTAACTGCTCCACAAACTCAGCTTTATCCTGAGGCAAAACTTCTGCATGAAAATGATTTACACCTACTTTTGAAGCTATTTCTTTTGCCGTGGCATAATTATCACCTGTTAGCATATACACTTCTATACCTGAAGATTGAAGCTGTTGTATTGCTGATAAAGATGTGGTCTTTATTTCATCTGTAATAGCTATTAAAGCAATGGCCTTTTTACTGTCAGAAAACCATATCATAGTTTTTAAAGAATGGCTTGAATTTTCCATCTTTTCAAGTAGCACCTTGTCGACAATTACGCCGTTTTCATCGAGGAATTTCTCATTTCCAACAAAATATTTTTCTCCATCAACAAGCCCAATCACACCCTTTCCTGTAATACTCTCAAATTCCCAAATAGGCACTGAAACAATACCAGCCAAATAATTTGTTACAGCATCAGCCAAAGGATGTTCAGATTGTTTTTCTAGGCTATACAAAACATCTTTTTTATTATCATCGCCATTCAGCCAATAAATATCAGTAACAACTGGTTTACCTTCTGTTATGGTTCCGGTTTTATCTAACACTACGACATCTACTTTTTTTGCTAACTCAAGACTTTCGGCATCCTTTATCAATATCCCTTTTTCGGCACCTTTTCCTATTCCAACCATAATAGCTGTAGGTGTAGCCAATCCCAAAGCACAAGGACAGGCAATGATTAACACGGCAACCAATGCTAAGATACCATGAGTAATCCCATCAGAGCCTCCATATATAAACCAAACAGCAAGAGAAAGGAGGGCAATAGACATCACGATGGGAACAAATATACCTGCAATTTTATCTACCAACTTTTGTACAGGGGCTTTACTTCCCTGAGCTTCTTGTACCATCCTGATAATTTGAGCGAGTATTGTATCCGCTCCTACTTTTTCTGCCTGAAACAAAAAAGCCCCTTTCTGATTTATTGTTCCGGCATAAACCTTCTCCCCTTCTTTCTTTAATACAGGTATCGGTTCACCACTAAGCATACTTTCATCAACATAAGATGAACCTTCTATCACCACTCCATCAACAGCGACTTTTTCACCGGGTTTCACAACTATTATATTGCCAATATTTACCTGCTCTATGGGAAGCTCTGTATAATTCCCATTTTCGGAAACTGTAACTGTTTTAGGTTGGAGCCCGATCAGTTTTTTTATCGATGAAGATGTATTCCCTTTGGCCTTCTCCTCTAGTAATCGTCCAAGCAAGATAAATGCTATAATAACACAGGCTGCCTCGAAATAAACATGAGGATGAACTCCCCTATCTAGCCAAATTTGAGGAAATAAGGTATTGAAGACACTAAACAGATATGCGACACTTGTACTGAGAGCAACCAATGTATCCATATTAGCCGAACGATGTTTCGCCTGCTTCCATGCGTTGATAAAAAAACCCCTTCCGAGCCAGAATATAACAGGAGTGGAAAGCACCCACATTATTTCATTGGCATACGGAATATCCATAAAGAGCATGCCGATAATAACAACAGGCAGAGAGAAGATAACTGCAAAAATTGTCTTCCTGTTTAAGACATTAAACTTTTTGATATGCATATCTTCTAATACATCAGCTACAGTATCTTTGTCATCCTCTATTAACAAGTCATATCCGCCATCTTGAACGGCTGTTCGTATTTGCTCAGGGGTAATTATTTCTGGTTGGTATTCTACGCTTAGAGTAGCCGTAGCAAAATTGACTGAAGCATTGTTTACACCATTCAACCCTTTTACTATGCTTTCGGCACTAATAGCACAAGAAGCACAACTCATTTGCAATACAGGAAATATTTTTTTTACTCTATTATCAGTTTTCATAATTGTATTCTTTTGTGATACAAATATGGAAACAATAGCCTAGAAGGCTGTTATATTATTCCTCGAAAAGTTTATGAGATTTACACCTCATCTAAAGGTTTGCGCTTATTGGTTTCGATCTGTTTAAAATGACTAGGCGTAAGTCCTGTTACTTTTTTGAACTGCGAACTTAAGTGTGCCACACTCGAATAGTTTAACTTAAACGCAATCTCATTCAACGTCAGTTCATCATATACGAGTAGCTCTTTTACCCTCTCTATCTTTTGTGCTATAAAGTATTTTTCAATTGTTGTGCCTTCTATTTCCGAAAAGAGATTACTAATATAGTTATAATCGTGATGAAGCTTATCGCTTATATAATCAGATAGATTCACCTTCAGATCATTATTATTATAATGCACCAGTTCTATAATCGCATTCTTGATTTGCTCTATCAGGCGTGCTCTTTTATCATCTATCAGAGCAAAACCCAAGTCTTCAAGTTTTTTACTCAACATATCTTTCTGTTCAGGACTTAAACCTCCCGACAAGGTTACTTCACCTAATATAATAGATGCAGGGCTAATTCCGAGCTTTTCAAGTTCGGATTTCACAACCATTATGCAACGATCGCAAACCATATTCTTTATATATAATTTTTCTTCTAACATATCGGACTCCTAGTTTACTAACTATTTATATACAAAAATAGCACCAAATAGTTCAATTATCAATGCTTGTCTTCTATTAGAAAAGGTGACAAAGCAGAAAAACATAACACACTAATGAACAAAGCAATACAATCAAAAGGTGACAAAAGTGACAGATTACAATATGTTTTTTAATGTCACTTTATTAATTACCTCTAATTACATAAAAGTTAGTTTATATTAGATAATTATAATTATCCAATATAAACAATCGATAGGATTAATAAGACCAAATATAAAAATAAAGAAAAGAATAGTGTGTAAGGAACAGATAGAAGCTATAAAAACTTCTTATAGGAGTTTATCGAAGAGAGGAAGGTCTGAAATAAAACAATTAACTACTTATCATTAATTATTTTAGAAATATCAACATGCTTGAATATTTCTTTAAATATTTTCAGTATCTCCATATATGTTGGTGATAAATTATTTATAACTTCATAATTATCAAAGATATTATAATCATTCACGTTCATATTCTGAGTTGTTTTTATACTGTAGACTTTTGACATAATATTTTATATTTTATAAAGTTTATAATCCCATCTGTAATAATAGCAAAACAACAAAATAACCCGATCTGAAATTATAAATAGTTCTACTACTATCCTCTATAACAAATATACGAATAATATACTTTTTTTACTAATTTTAAGACAACAAAAAGCTTCGAAAAGTTTCGGTTCGAAACAAACCAACACCTATATCTATAAAGCGATCAATTCCAATACTTTGAAAACGCTATAAGATACGATACACAAATTAAAAAAGTAAATCATCAGCTCTATCTGGAAAAATATAGGATAAGATACCTTTCGCTATCCTATAAAACACCAAAATGATCGAAACCCTATTCGAAACCACGTTATACTCTACTTAATTTATCATCTCTATCTCTAAGCCAAAGCTTCTGCCAATATAGAAACTGGATGTTCACAACGTTTTGTAGTCGACATTTCTATCTGCCACTTACAGGTTTCGCAATCCGTCACTATATAATCATAATCCTCTGCTTCAATTTGGTTAAAGAGAGACTCTCCTATATCTTGCGATGTTTTATAATTTTCTTTCTTGAAACCATAAGTACCGGCTATACCACAACATTGAGAGTCTAATACTTTGAGCTCGATATTCGGAATTAATTTCAACAGCTCTATCGAATAATATGACCAACCCAGCTTCTCCATGTGGCACGGTGTATGATATGCTACCTTTATTCTTTTATCTCCCAACTTCAGATTTGTATCAGATGTACTCAATAACCTGTAGATATAACGTGTAGCAAGCTCAACATGCTCTCTGACATCCTTGGTATCAATTCCCAATAAGTGCGGATATTCATCTCTTATCGTGAAAGTACAGGTAGATGATGTTGCAACCACTGGAATATTTTTCTCCAATATAGATTCACGGATAGATGCAATATTTGTCCTAGCCTGTTTTTTGGCTTGATCAATAAACCCATTAGAGATCAATGCGACTCCGCAACACTTTTCTTTCTTTAGCAACTGCACACCTATTCCCAATGAGTTGAAAACCTTAACCAGATCTTTCCCCAACTGCGGATTATTATAATTGGCATAACAACCATGAAAATAACTCACTTGTTTCGGAAATACCTTTTGTTCATAAGCATGCTTCTTATACCAACCCTCAAATGTACCCAACGAATACTTAGGAAAAGTTCTGCGATGATCTATCTTAAATACAGAATCGAGTACAGACTTTACAGGGCTCAAACCGAGTGTTGCATTCACAATTGGAGCAAATGGAGTAGCAAAGCTACCAACCAGATCCGTATTTGCTAAAATAAAATCCCGAACCTTGGGTTTCTTTTTACTATATTTAATTCTGGCAGATTGTATTATATCGCCAATCTTAACATTCGACGGGCAAGCAACCTCACATCTTTTACAATTGATACAATACTTCAAAGCCTCATCATAAAAATCAGCTTCTTTCAAACGCAAGCGTTCACCATCCGGCCCGGCTTGCTTAGGCCCCGGATAATCGGGATTAACAGCAGCTACAGGACAATAAACAGTACAAACGGTGCATTTTATACATTGTTCAAAGTTGTTTTCACTTATATTATGTTGTTGCAAATTCATAATTCTCCCTATTTATTTTTATTATGCTTTCGGCTATACTTAGTGCACTCAGAATAGACACACCAGCTCCACAGCCTTCTTTTATAGGATTGAATCCTTCGAGGATAGCTCCTGAAACATATAGATTATCCAATGCAGTTCCGTTAAAAAGTCCTCTGAAATTATTATCTGTTTTAACACCAAACTGCTGATAACCTTGTGTATCAAACATTTTTGAGCTATACCATTTTTGCCTGTTATCTGAATATGCGACATCCAGGTTAAAAATCGGCTCATATATCCGATCCGATGTGGCAATCAGTCCTTGACTGAAATAGCTTCCGGTAGCCAAAATATAGTTTTTACCCACAAAAGGAATGTCTCCATGATTGAATGAATAAACCCTCTTTATCGTATTATTCTCAATTTCTGCTTTTTTGATACTATCACCAAGCATATAAACTCCCCTCAGCTTCAAAAAATGATCATGAAGATATTGTTGTGTATAAATCCCAACAATAGAAGGCGGCATCGTGGGAATCAGGAAGATTGGTTTATTTACCTCTTTTTGTAAATTCTGAAAGGCTATTGCATTTAGCCCTATACATGCAGGTAAAATAATAGCTTCAGCATCTGCACTTTTATCATTTAATATTTCAGCCACAAGGCTTATATTTCGATCCAAAACCCGAGCAATATTAGTTGATCGCATTTCGGTCGGATTACGCCTGAGATAATCTAAATCGGGAATATCAAACAAATGAATCTCGCTCTCTGTGCCTAGCTTCAAGAACTCATCAGCTATAAACTGCGGATAAAAATCAAGAAAGCCTACAGGATTGAACATTGAGACCTTTTTCCATCTTAGCCTATCAATTTGTTCGCTTGTTGCAAAGCCCAAAGAGGTCAGCCATGTTGGCTTTAATGTCCCCATTGGAGTAATTCGGTAGTGATTCGCATCACCACACCCAAACATAGGAAGCCCAACATTTGTAAAAAAACTTTCTGCATCAGAAACCAAACGTCGAAATCGGTCTACGCCCAGTTTTGCATAAGGATGGTTGGGCATTTGCTTTATTAAATCAGGCAAAGCGGATAAAGGATTATCCACCGCTGTTCCGTCAGGTAATGCATTCAATAGATCGTACGAACCGGAAGAAAAATGTAAAGCACTTTGCCCGGAAGAAACAATAACACAACGTTCTCCCTGTTGAGCTAATTTGATACCACAAACAAGCCCCGACAATCCACCTCCTATTATAATCGTATCAAACTTCATAATATTATTATTTTTCAACTGAATCTAACCCGCACACACCCTGATAAACCCAAGCAGTATATTCGCTTTCACGCAAAGTATCACCCCATGCTATAGGATAGATACCCTTCCAACGCTCAGTCAAGAAAGATGTCAAATCATCTTTTGCTCTCTTAGTACAAAACCGTTCAGTACTTCGCATTACACCGGATGCCCGACAAGCACAAAGCTCTCCTTGGCAAGTACCCATTCCAATGCGTGTTCTTCGTCTTAGATCGACAAGACTTTTCACATTCAATTCATCCAAAGCATATTTTACTTCACCTACCGATACGCCCTCACACTCACAAACCAGACTATTATCTAATTGTGTATTATCTATGAGCTTTTCAGCCAAGTCTCCATGGCGATATATTGCAGCTTTTCGTTGCGTAGCGGGTAACGAAACTATTTTTTTATTTATTTCTTCTATATTTTCTCGAGATCCCGGTAATCTCTCTTCGGCCGTAGTGCATGGCGACGAAACATTCAACTTCTTACACACAAGGTCTGTTGCCCATTCTGCCATCAAACGATAAGTCATCAGCTTACCTCCCGTTATCGTTATATAACCTTGCAGCCCATCACGTTCGGCATGGTCTAGCAGTACGATACCACGACTAACATTTCGTCCCGTAGGATCATTATCGGACGCAACTAACGGCCTGACTCCGGCATAAGCTCTCAAGATGCGAGTTTGCGCCAATCGTGGAGCAAGCTTTTCTCCTTCCCTTATCAGAATATCAACTTCTTGGGGAGTCACTGTCATGTTATCAATTTCACCGTATGGAATATTCATGGATGTTGTACCGATCAGAGAAATAGTATCTCCCGGAACCAAGATATCCGAATCGGCAGGTTTTCGGCATCGATTAAGCACCACATTATTAACACGGTGACCAAAAATCAATAGAGAACCTTTGGCGGGTAACATTTTCACTGTAACACCTGCAAGTATAGAAATATGCTGTCCCCAAATTCCTCCGGCATTGACAACAATCGAACCGTATATCTTTTTTGTTTCTTTCTCTTTATGATCAAATACCTCTACTCCAATTATGCGATCCTGTTCTCTCAACATCCCTATTACTTCATGGTATGTCAATATCTTTGCTCCATGATCTCTTGCATCTATCATGTTGGATGCCGTCAGACGAAACGGATCTACTGATCCATCCGGAACTTGTACTGCTCCTACTATCGACGGATTGGCAGAGGGCTCGAGTAAGAGCGCTTCTTTTGGATCTATTATATAAGCTCTTATCCCTGCAAGATTACAAGCCTCTACAAATTTTGCCTGATAGTTTATATCATCTTCAGGAAGTGTTAGAAACAAACCATTGGTTTCTTCGATACAATGGCTGGCTATTCGTTTCAATATCATATTTTCTTTGATGCATTCTTCAGCAGACTCTCTATCTGTTACAGCATAACGCGCACCACTATGCAACAATCCATGATTACGTCCTGTAGCACCTGTAGATATATCGTAACGCTCGAGCAAAACAGCATTCAATCCCCTACGGGAGCAATCTCTAGCAACACCTGCTCCGGTAATTCCGCCACCGATGACTACAACATCAAAAACATCTGAAGAATATTTCATAAGAATAACTTTTATGATGATCCACAAATATACGAAACTATTCGAAATACAAAAGAAAGGTATCGAAATATTTTATAAATAAAATAAGAGGGTAGAAATTAAATCCACCCTCTCATTACGATGTTAATATATAAAACTATATATAATTAAAAGACAACTTGAAGCCTGCCTTGAACAGCATTAATAGTTTCTCCTGCAGCCAAAGGATTTGTATTACCTAAAGAAATATTAGAATAGTCTAATCTTAACATTATATATTTATTTAAATAATAATTTGCGGCAAACGTCCAATCGCTCATCCTACCTCCTTTTACCCCTGAGTTTTTATTATCAAGATCGGTATAGTTGTACCTCAATGCAAACTCTAAAGACTTCGGTTTAGGAGTACCCATCCTCGCCCAAGAAGATGAATAAGTATAATTGCCACCAATAGCCAAGAAACCGATTTGAGCATAAGCCCCACTGGCTTTATATGCAGGCAGATCATCTTTCCTTTCCACATTACTATGAAAATATTCAGCTTGAAGATACAAAGGACCATATGCTCCGATGAGTTCCACAGCATATTTAGCCTGATAATCGGCATTTGATATACTCGCCTGAATAAATTTACGCTTTTCTACATTTGTGATCAACGAACTTCCATAGCTGATTACTTTCGGCTTCTGTACACCGTTGGCATCAAATCCATTAGCATCAGCCTTACGGTAAGAACCGGCTAAGCCTATATGGAATATTTTACCATCTTGCTGCAACGGATTAAAGACAACACGCCCTGTGGCCGAATATCCATCATCTCCTTCAATAGAATTAGTCATAGAGTCGCCATCAGCAAATGCTCCTATGCCTACCCATGCATATTTATTCCAACCGATATACTCAACTCCCAGTTTTCTTCCCGGAGAGAAAGCAAACGATGTAGCATTGGCTGTAATAAACTTGATGTTAGCAGAACTCTCCATATGATCGATACCAAATGGTTCGGCAAAATGTCCACCTCTAACATAAGATGTTTTATTCAGATTATACTGTAAGAAAATATCTTTATAGCCTACTTTCCCTCCGGCAAATCCGAGATCAACTTTCATATCGAAACTTTTATATTTCGCTTTCAGTCCTAACCGGACATCTGACATAGCTACCCCATTACTTAGGTCTGTTCCGTCTTCTATATAAGTTGCTCCGTCAAAATAAAAACGACCCATTGGAGTTATTTTCACGGTTTCATCTGCGATTTTTACATCCACAGATTGGGCAAACAATGAAGAAAATGCAAACAGAGAAAGAGTAGCCAATATAGTTAATCTACAACTAGACATGACTATTGTTTCTTATTGGTTTTATTAACTTTCACACCCCATTCCTGAGTAGTATATTTATAGTTTCCTTCGGGAACATCGTTACAATAAACAATAACACAATTAGGATCTTTATCCCAATATTGTTTTACTGTCATACCTTCCATATTTCCGGCATGTTCTTTTTCTATCTTCACATTATCAGGATTAACCATTAACTTCAATCCTACGGACTCATCCATCATTTCCATATCACCACGGCTATTACCACCAACGATAATCGGACGAGCTTTTATAAACGTGTGAATAGTTTCAGCTTTACCCCAATCCTGAGGTGTGGGTAATACTAATTCGTCTGTTGTCTTTCCATTTCTTACAGCAGATTTCACTCCGATAATACGGTCTACAGGAATACCTAGCTGTTCGTGAACAAAGCGTTGATACAAAAACTCGGGAGATGCAGTCAATACCCATATTTCGATTCCATACTCTTGTAGATTTGCTAAGAATTCTTTCATCTCAGGATAGAACTTCCCTTGAAATTTCTCGTGATAGCAATCATTCCCTATTGTAGATATTTCGTCTGGAGATAATCCGGCAAAAAATCTCACACGCTTTTGCACATAAGCGATTCCCACATTATCTTTTCCATGAAGCATATCATCTACAATTGCCATTTTTTCTTTTGCTTCTTTGTCTGTTCTATTTCCATAAGTTTTTTGTGCAAAACCGAAAAGAGCTTCGTCCGCCAGATAATAAGGAACCTGACCAAACAGTGTACCATCGCAGTCAAATATGGCTACTTTGCGTTCTTTCATAGGAATCGTAGAGTTCAAAAAGCTCTCAATACGATCGTTAGCTTCTTTCGGCCAGCCTTTTATATAACGGTATGTTTGAGCCGTTAAAGCGAACGAAGAAGTCAAAATCATCACTACCGCAAGACATAATGCCTTACGCATAAAATTAATCTTTTTCATAACTTAGTAATTTAAAAAGGTTTTAACAACTAGATTTTGGTATTAGATATAGTTTCTACTTGATTAATAAATATAGTCCCGAAGCTAGAGCAGCACCAACTATCGGTCCGAGAACAGGTATCCAAGAGTAGCCCCAGTCGCTATCTCTTTTATTTTTTATAGGTAGTATTGCATGTGCGATACGTGGTCCAAGGTCACGAGCCGGATTAATAGCATATCCGGTAGTTCCCCCTAATGACATACCTATAGATACTATAACCAACGATACCGGAAGCGGTCCATCTATTTGCGCACCGCCGACCATCAACACCCCAAACATGAGGACGAATGTTCCGATTACTTCACTGATAAAATTATAAGTATAGGCCTTTATTGCAGGACCCGTACAGAACACACCTTTTTTAGCATTTGGATTTTCCTCGGCATCAAAATGAGGCTTATACATCAGAAAAACTAAAGATGCACCAAGTATAGCACCCAACATCTGCGCTACTATATACCCGATTACACTCCCTTTGAAACTGCCTGCAATTGCCAAGCCTATAGTAAGAGCCGGATTAAGATGAGCCCCCGAATATGGAGCAGAAATAAAAGCAGCAACAAAAACAGCCAAGCCCCAACCGAAAGAAATCACAACCCAACCGGAACTATTACCCAATGTCTTCTTGAGATTAACATTTGCACAAACACCTGCACCCAATAAAATGAGTATAGCTGTGCCTATAAATTCGAATAAAATATCTTGTCCCATGGTATATAGATTAGAATATTATCTCACCCACGATTGGGCACGGTAAACAGCCTCAGACCATTTTTTCTTAGCCAAATGCATATCAATCTTAAGATCAGGCTCGAATTTAGTATCAATATGCCATTGTTTCTTTATCTCCTCTACATTCTCCCAATAGCCAACAGCAAGCCCGGCAAGGTAAGCAGCCCCCAGAGCGGTGGTTTCGGTAGTTTGAGGACGAATCACAGTTTGCCCAAGCACATTAGCCTGAAACTCCATCAATAAATTATTCTTAGCAGCGCCACCATCTACTCTGAGCTCTTTAAGCCCTACGCCTGCATCCAAGATCATTGCATTGATTACATCCATAGTCTGATAAGCAATACCTTCAAGTGCAGCACGAGCAATATGTGCAGAAGTAGTTCCTCGCGATATTCCAACAATTGTACCCCGTGCATATTGATCCCAATAAGGAGCCCCCAAGCCAGTTAAAGAAGGCACGAAATATACATCTCCATTGTCTTTAACCTGTGTAGCCAATTCCTCTATTTCGGAAGAAGAGTTTATAATTTTAAGGCCATCCCTGAGCCATTGTACGATTGCTCCACCAACGAAAATACTTCCTTCGAGAGCATAAGTTGTTTTTCCATCCAACTGCCATGCTATCGTAGATATTAAATTATTTTTTGAAACAACGGGTTTATCCCCTGTATTCATCAAAATAAAACAACCTGTTCCATATGTATTCTTTACCATTCCTTGTTCAAGGCACATTTGCCCAAATAGTGCGGCTTGCTGATCGCCGGCAATACCCGAAATAGGAACTTTGGAAGCAAAAATTGTAGTTCTCGTATGTCCATACACCTCACTGGAAGCACATACCTTAGGCATCATACTCACCGGTATATTAAACAACTCGAGAAGATCATTATCCCATTGCAAAGTATGAATATTAAACAACATTGTACGTGAAGCATTCGAAACATCGGTTACATGTACTGAGCCTCTTGTTAGTTGCCATACAATCCAAGTATCAACTGTACCGAACACCAATTTTCCTTTTTCTGCTTTTTCTCTCGCCCCCTGAACATTATCCAGTATCCATTTTACTTTTGTAGCACTGAAGTATGCATCAACAATCAGGCCTGTTTTTTCTTTGATAACAGGAAGTAGCCCTTCATTTTTCAGAGCATCGCAATACTCGGATGTTCTTCGGTCTTGCCATACAATAGCATTGTATACGGGCTCTCCTGTTTCGCGATCCCAGACAATGGTAGTTTCGCGCTGATTGGTAATTCCGATTCCTGCGATATTCGTACCATTGATTCCAATTTTTGTAATAGCTTCAGCAGCTACGGCAGCTTGCGAAGCCCATATTTCGAGGGGGTTATGTTCTACCCAACCGCTCTGTGGAAAAATCTGCGGAAACTCCTTCTGGGCTACAGAGCATATCTCCCCCTTGCGATTGAATACGATAGCCCTTGAGCTGGTAGTACCGGCATCAAATGATAAAATGTATTTCTGTTCCATGGTATATTAGTTATATGATTAGTTTTTCTGCTATCATTCCATATGCTAAGGTATATAATTCGTCTTATAGTCTACTAATAAATAATGCTGAGCCAGTTCCACAAATTCACGAACTTGTATCGCCTCCCACTCCTTATCTTTGTCCATCTCTATAGCCATAATCGACGCAACTTGTGAAGCCATATCAATTGCTGCACGCGCATCTAAAAACAAAATCCTAAAACGTCTTGCAAGTACATCTTCTACAGTCAAAGCCATTTCTTCCCGAACAGCCCACAGAACCTCAGCCACCGTATAATCATAATCGGGATGTAATTTTTCGGCAAATTTCAGAGATTGGTTTTGAAGCTCAACAATCTTATCAATATCACTTCCGTAAACATAGTTAAAGTTGGACCTGTCTACCTTTTCCTTGTATCCATGTATTCGCAGATCTTTGGTAACGCATTCTTTGCGAGACAATTCCCCTATAGTAATACCTTTATCAATAACATCCTGAGCCATATCTCTATAGGTAGTCCACTTACCACCTGTAATAGTAATGAGCCCACTATCTGATATTACAATTTTGTGGCTTCTTGATATTTCTTTTGTTTTCTTACCGTCAGATTCCTTTTTAGGCGCAGCCAAAGGTCTCAAACCAGCAAAGACAGAAAGGACATCGTTCCGTGTTGGCTTCTTCGCTAAATATTCTCCGGCAGTTCTCAGAATAAACTCTATCTCCTCTTCCAATGCCTGAGGTTCCAAAACAAACTCTTTTAATGGAGTGTCTGTTGTACCTAAAACAACCTTATCGTGCCATGGCACACCAAACAGAACACGTCCATCACTCGTTTTTGGGATCATTATTGCTGTATCTCCTCCTAAAAATGATTTATCTACAACAAGATGGACACCCTGACTCGGACGAACTATATTGTCTTTTTCCGGAGCATCCATCTTCATTAAACCATCCACAAATATTCCGGTAGCATTCACTACAACTTTTGCTTTTAGCGAATATAGCTGCTTACCTATTTCATCATAAACATTTACTCCTGATATTTTGCCAGAATCATCCTTTATCAAATTGGTCACTTTAGCATAATTAATCACAACTGCACCTTGTTCAGCTGCAGTCTGCATCAAGTTAATCCCCATACGAGAGTCATCAAACTGACCATCGTGATAAACAACACCTCCTCTTAGCCGAGTCTTATTTATTTGAGGTATCTCATATTCTACAGCCTTCTTTGTCATAGGCAAAGAACGCCCCAAACCTCTCTTCCCAGCCAATAAATCATAAACAGTAAGACCAATTGTATAAAATGGCTTTTCCCACCACTTATAATTTCCGATGATAAAACGTTGATCTTTCACAAGATGTGGAGCATTCTTTTTCATCAGACCTCTTTCACGAAGAGCCTCAACAACCAAACTAACATCTCCTTGTGCCAAATAACGCACACCACCATGCACAAGTTTCGTACTACGACTGGAAGTGGCTTTTGTAAAATCAGCCTGCTCCAACAACACAACCTTGAACCCTCGTGAAGCAGCATCAACTGCAGCACCAAGCCCGGTTGCTCCGCCTCCGACAACAACAAAATCCCATATTAGAGATTTATCTGCTATTTGTTTTATATAATCATCTCGTTTCATTGTATCACATCTATATACACACAAAATTAATTAAGAGTTTGAAATAAACAAATAAATTCGAAACTTTTTTATTATAATTCGGAGTTATTTATAGTTAATTCGAAATAAAAACATACTATTACGAAATGAAATACATATAACAAAATAAAAAACTTAACAATAAAGATGCAAGGCATATTACATAAACAATAGAAATATTTATACCTTTGCAGCAAGATCTAACAACTAATTAGCAAATAATATGGGAAATATAGCTAAGCGACATAAATATATACTGGAGCAACTTAAAGAAGACGGATATGTAAAAGTTCTGGACTTAAGCGAAAAACTGGGAGTTTCGGAAGTTACGATACGAAAAGATTTAAAGTTTCTCGAAAGCAAAAAGATGTTATATCGTAATCATGGAAGTGCCAGTAGTCTCAGTTCAATTATATCAGACAAACATATAGATGTGAAAGAAAAGCTGAATATGGATGAAAAATCATCGATAGCAAAAGCAGCAAGTAAATTATTGGAGCCAAACGATAAAATTATAATAGCATCGGGAACAACCCTACTCGCTTTCGCAAACGAAATAAATACCAGCGAAGGTATTACAGTAATCACATCTTCGGTAAAAGTTTCATTAAGCTTATGCTACAACCCGAATATTGAGATCATTCAATTAGGAGGCATTATGAGAAAAAACTCGGTATCAGTGATTGGACACTATGCTGAAAACATATTGGAAAGCCTCTCCTGCAACAAGCTATTCTTGGGGGTAGACGGAATTGATCTCGATTATGGACTAACAACCAGCGATATGAGCGAAGCTAGAATCAATCAGCAAATGATAGATGCCGCACAAAAAATTATTGTACTTACAGACTCGTCAAAGTTTGGCAGAAGAGGGTTTTGTAAAATATGTGATTTAAATAAAATACATCACATCATTACAGACAAAAACGCACCGGCCCATATAATTGAGATGATGAGAGAAAGAGAAATAGAAGTAACCCTTGTCTAACTAACATTTAATATTGAGTTCGAGCAATACGTTTCTTATTTGCTCATAGGTAGTTATACGTGTAGGAACTAAAGGCAGACGAAGCTTATTTTGAATATAACCCATCATATTGAGCATACATTTTACTCCTGCCGGATTTCCATCCACGAAAAGAAGGTTGAATAGCTCGTTGAAGCTATGATGGATAGTCAAAGCACTGGCATAATCACCTTCAAGTGCCAAACGAGTCATACGACTAAATTCGCGAGGGAATGCATTGCCAATCACTGATATGACACCAACAGCGCCGAGGGTTATCAAAGGAAAGGTAACCCCATCATCACCTGATATCACATCAAAATGTTCGGGCTTACGCTTTATGATATCATCCATCTGAGTCATATTTCCGGAGGCTTCTTTTACCGCAACAATATTTCTGAACTCATTAGCAATACGCAACGTTGTATCAGCCGTCATATTAACACCTGTCCGCCCCGGAACATTATAAGCTATAATAGGGAGGGAAGATGCTTCCGAGATAGCTTTATAATGCTGATATATACCTTCCTGTGATGGTTTGTTATAGTAAGGAACTACCGAAAGAATACCGTCTATGCCGACGTAATCATTTTTCTTTAACTTATCGACAATGGCACGCGTATTATTTCCACCTTCTCCTATAATAACAGGAATTTGACCGTTGACTTTATTTACTACCAATTCGACAATCTGTTTTTTTTCTCCTTCGGTCAATGTTGGGGTTTCTGCTGTTGTACCAAGTACAACCAGATAATCAGTTCCATTTTGCAACTGATAATCAACAAGCCGAAGCAGGGCATCATAATCGACACTCTCATCTTCTTTAAAAGGAGTAATTAAAGCAACTCCCATTCCTCTCAGATTTATCCTGGACATAAAGTCAATCTTTATCTTTAGAAAAGTGTATATCTCTTTTCAGTTTGTGCAAAATTAAGAATTAATTTACACCCTATAGCACTTTGCTCAGGTAATTTTTTATTTGCTGATAAGTTTCCTGTAGATTCATTTCATCAGTTTTGAGCACCAGAAAGTCATAGTAAGGCTGATCCGGCTTTGCAATACCGATACTAAATTCAGAAGAATTATTAGACAGTAGATATTCATAAACCTTACTTTCGGTAGTAGTCAAGTCAATAAGCGTATCATATTCCAATGCCTTGAACTCATTCAGGACGGATGGATCAAGTATCTGAATGAAAGACATTTCCTGAGGATGAATAATTCTCACATTCGCCGGAAATATTGTATTCCCCGGAGCCTTCTTTGTAGATTGATACGTCCACAAAACAACTTTTTTACCATTTGCTGCTAAATCTTTTGATATAGCATCTATAGCCGACCAATCGTTATATGAGAACAGAATAAGTACACTTTTCATGCTCTCTAAATTTCGGAAAGCATGTTTTCTTTTATTATCTCGGAAAGCAGAATTTATTTTCCATTTTACTAAAAAATCAAACATAATAATTTTGTTGTGTTAGATATCATAATAAACCAGCAGTCGTATATTTCGTTTTCAACCGGGAAAAATAAATTCTGCTTCTATTATTTTTTATAATTTTCTGGCACCATCACTGATCACCACATCGTATACCTTCGGCTTGATTCTGAACTTTTGCTCATAGCTTTCGGTAGCACGTTTGATGAAATCATCATGAAGCTCATTTTTCACAAGGTTGATAGTACAACCACCAAAGCCGCCTCCCATTACACGAGATCCGGTTACGCCACACTGACGTGCGATATCATTCAGGAAGTCAAGTTCTTCGCAGCTAACTTCATACTTACGGCTAAGTCCGATATGCGTTTCGTACATTTTCTTACCAACGGTTTCGTAATCGCCTCTTTCCAAAGCATCACACGCTTCGCTCATACGTTGAATTTCTTCGATAACGAATTCGGCACGCATGTAATCTTCGGCACTAACTTCGTTAGCCACTTCTTTCAACATGTCGATTGTAGCATCACGCAATAACTGCACTTCAGGATGATACTTACGAATGTATGATGCCGCATTTTCGCACGATTCGCGACGTTTGTTATAAGCTGAGGAAGCCAACTCATGTTCTACGCAAGTATTTAACAATACCAAGCGATATCCTTCCGGATTGAACGGAATATATTTATATTCAAGAGAGCGACAATCTAGGCGAATTAATGATCCGGCCTTACCAAAGCAAGACGCGAACTGATCCATAATACCACATTTGACTCCTACATAATTGTGCTCTGTAGCTTGTCCTATTTTGGCTAGTTGAAAACGGTCTAAGCCAAGATTATACATATCATTGATCGCAAATCCGAAACAACTTTCCAAAGCTGCTGACGAAGACATTCCTGCTCCGAGAGGCACATCACCGGCAAACACGCAGTCAAAACCTTGAACTTGTTTTCCTAGCTTCATTATTTCGTGACATACGCCGAAGATATATTTCCCCCATTGTTTGATCGGAATATCGTCTAGTCCGAACTCATCCATTTCAGACAAATCCATAGCGTATGCTTTAATACGGTCGGGTGTTCCATTGGGCTTGATCACACAATACATGGCTTTGTCGATTGCTCCCGGCAACACAAATCCGCCATTGTAATCTGTATGTTCACCAATAAGGTTGATACGTCCCGGCGATGTATACATTGTACCTTCAGTTCCGAATAGCGATTTAAATTTTTCTTTTAATAAATTTAGCTCCATGGTCGATTTTAATTATTTAGGGTTTATACAAAAAATTATTCCAACATTTTGAGAAAATCATCTTCATTAATAATAGGAATACCCAGACTTTTCGCTTTCTCGAGTTTAGCAGGCCCCATATTGTCACCGGCTAAGACATAATTAGTTTTTGAAGATATAGAACCGCTGTTCTTACCTCCATTCTGTTCTATCATACTCTTGTATTCATCGCGGGAATATTTTTCGAAAGTCCCGCTAATTACGATTGACAAGTCTTTCAGTTTTTCTGTTCTCTGGGCAATAATAGATTCGCTAAGCTCAAATTGCAATCCAAATGTACGAAGTTTATTTATGACTTCAAGATTGTTAGGATTACTAAAATATTTAACGATGCTTTGAGCTATCCGATCACCAATTTCATCAACCTGTGTCAAGTCTTCTATTGTAGCGGCTTGTAACAAGTCGATATCAGGAAAAGCCAATGCTAGTTTTTTCGCTACGGTTTCGCCGACATAACGGATTCCCAAAGCAAAAAGCACTCTTTCGTAAGGTACAGATACCGATGCATGAATGCTATCTATTAGATTCTTGGCACTCTTCTCAGCCCAACGCTCAAGACGAGAGACATCCTGCCACTTTAGTGTATATAGGTCTGCAATATTTCGAATATATCCGGCATTGTAAAGGTGCTCTACAGTTTCTGTCCCTCCGGCAATATTCATCGCTTTTCGGGTCAGAAAGTGCTCGATACGCCCTTTTATCTGAGGTGGACATGACACATCGTTCGGGCAATAATATATAGCCTCTCCTTCATCTTTGACAAGAGGTGTACCACATTCGGGACAATCTTTTATAAACTCGACTTTAGTATCAAATATATTTCTTTGGGTAACATCTACCCCGGTGATCTTAGGTATTATTTCTCCTCCTTTTTCTACATAAACCTGATCATTGATATGTAAATCAAGAGAGTTAATATAATCTTCGTTATAAAGTGACGCTCGCTTAACGGTAGTTCCTGACAGCTTTACCGGTCTAAGGTTGGCCACAGGTGTAACAGCTCCTGTTCGCCCCACCTGATATGAGACAGACTCTAGCGTTGTAACAGCCTGCTCTGCCTGAAACTTGAAGGCAATAGCCCAACGAGGAAACTTAGAGGTAAAGCCTAGATTCTTTTGCTGTGTCAGCGAATTTACTTTAAGGACTATTCCATCTGTAGCTACAGGCAGGTTTTTACGCTCCTTATCCCAATAGTGTATATATGCGAATATTTCGTCTAAAGTCTTACACTTCTTGGTTGCATCCGAAATTTTAAAGCCCCATTCCTTCGCTTTCATCAGATTTTCGTAATGTCCGTCAGTAGGCAATTCTTCTCCTAACAAATAGTAGAGATAAGAGTCAAGCTTACGTGAAGCCACTATTTTAGGGTCTTGCTGCTTAAGTGTTCCTGATCCGGCATTACGCGGATTAGCAAAAAGGGCTTCTTCCTGTTCGGCTCTTTCCTTATTTATTTGATCAAACACAGACCACGGCATCAGAATCTCTCCTCTGATTTCAAACTCGGCAGGATAATCTGTTCCATGCAATCGCAAAGGAATACTACGAATAGTACGCACATTAGCTGTCACATCATCACCCTGCACACCATCGCCACGTGTAACGGCCTGAGTTAACTGACCGTTGATATATGTAAGAGAAATAGATGTTCCATCGTACTTTAATTCACATACAATTTCGAAATCATCATTCAACCCTTTCTTTACCCGATTGTAAAAATCTGTAATTTCTGCCTCTGTATATGTATTTCCCAACGATAACATGGGATATTTATGAGGGACTTGTTTGAATGATTTATTAATATCGCTGCCAACACGTTGACTCGGAGAATTAGGATCGAAATACTCAGGATATTGAGTTTCCAAATCGGTCAATTCTTTTAATTTCTTATCAAATTCAAAATCTGAAATAGTTGGTGCTGAAAGTACGTAATAGTCGTAATTATGTTTGTTCAACTCTTCCCGAAGAGTATCAATTTGGTGCTTTATATGATCCATTATTTCGTTAAAATCGTAAATACAAATATAAAAAGAAATAGGTTGAAAATGTGCAAAATTAGATATTTTTCAGAAATCTATTTACACATTGACTTATCTTCAGCTAACGGAATATCAAGTTACTTCTCATATTTTCTTTTTCTATACAGAGAAATCGAACCCATGACCAAAGCAATAAAAAATACAGGAAAAGCAATATTTAGTATAGCATATTGATTTCTGTTCTCATAAGCCTCTTTTTTGTTCAGTATATATAACTTTTGTTGCTTTGTCCTCAACTGCATCAGTCCGTCATCTCCTGTCAGCCAATTTACGGCATTCACAATAAAATCACGATTACCGAACTGCTGTTGCGAAACTCTATCATAACCCATAGGTAATACCTGTGAGCTTTGTCCATGCCCCTGAATCTCATTTGTTATGATATCGGAAGATGAAACAACGATCATTTTTGTTCTTTCACTTATATTCTTAGTTTTATGACTATCAGCTTTAATGCTATCAGGCATTATCCTATTTTGGAATACAGAAGTGAATACACCTTCGAGACTTACCGCCACAGGAACAAATTGCTGATCGAAATAGTCTTTATTGTTTTGTATTTTTGCAATATCAAAATCAATCGCATCAGGCACTTTTACTAAATGCGTGTTAGCTGAAGTAGTCAATAATATATGCTTTGTCACATTAGTAGAATTGTTTACAATATCGATAGAACTGGCAAACCCGGCTTTTACGTCCCTTATATTCTTTGTGATGGGAAAATCCTGGGACGGAATCAACAGTGGCTGAAAATAACTGGGCACAACCGAAGCCGACTGCCCTCCTGCATCACTCATTAAATATGTAGAAACACACTGGCTATCCTGAATAAGGTTTGAATTTATGCGTACACCGTATGAAAAAAGCATATCATCGAGATTGACATCATTTTTCATACTTGCAGAATGTCCTAATTGAGCGAGATCCTGATGAGAGTAAAAAGCTCCATCGATAAGCCATAAGACCTTACCTCCCGACATTATATACTGATCGAGGATATACTTATCCGTTTCGCTATATTTTGATAAAGGCCCGGCAATAATCACGGCATCAAAGTTGTCCAATATATTAATTTCGTTACCAATCTGCCCCCTATTCACTGTGTAGTATTTAGATAATACTTCCTCGGCATCATATACATACGTACGTGAAATCTCATTATGACCTTCAATAAAGGCAATAGACTTAGATGCTTCCTGATTTAGTAAGCGAATAGCGTCTGTAAATTCAAACTCCAGACCTTCGATAGATGCATTTATGTTTTCTTCCGCTGTGTACCCTGCAATATTTTTGAGCAAAGGAACAACCAGAGTATCTTTTCCATTTGATATCTGGGCGTATGGATATATTATTTTTTTGCTGGCTTTCCCTTCCCTATCGATCTCGTTAAGAATAATACCGGGCATACCTCTTTGTGCCATCGCCTCATATATCTCGGAGGCAGAGCTTTCGGACTGATATATATTCGTTTGTCTTATTTCGAGATTACTATTCACATATCGGTTATAATCATTTAATAGATTAACGGTTGCATCCTGCAAACGCTGGAATCCATAGTTGAGATCTCCACTCAAATATATATTTATATTAAGAGGAATCTCATTCTTCGTACCCTTCAAGAGGTTTATTGTATAATCACTTAGTGTATAACGCTTATCGGATGTAAAATCAATTCTATAATTAGGTATAAAGTACAATCCAACATTAAGTATAACAAACAAAACTCCCCCCCTGACTAAAACTCTTAATTTGCTCCCACTTAATACTACAAGAGCAAGAATTACAAACAAAACCAAATAATTAACAACAAGCAAGTCCTTAAATCGTATAACCCCCTTTTGCATCAATTCGTAATGATGAAGCAGTCCCAGAGATGACACGGCAGCCTGTGTTTTTCCGGTAAGAAATAAGCCGGAGAGCAAATCGAAGCCATAGTAAACAAAAACACTTAAGATTACTGAAGTGATAAGTGCTACAACCTGATTCTTAGACAAAGCCGATCCCAATAGACCGATAGATACAAAAACCATAACCAATAATAGCAAAGAAAAATACGAGGCTAAAATAGCATTAAGGTCAATGTTTCCTTCTGGATTGGCTAGTTGAGATAAAGAATAAACATAAACACATGTAGGCAATAAGGTAATAGATATGAAGATAACTACAGACAGGTATTTACTTAGATAGATATGGAAGATACTAACAGGTCTCGTCATTAGAATATCTAAAGTTTTTCCCTTTCGTTCATCTGAAAAAGAGCGCATGGTAAGAGCCGGAATCAATACCAAAAGTAGTATGGGAGACAAAGCGAAAAAGCCGCTCAGATCAGCGTAACCGGTATCCACCAGATTGTATTTTCCGGAGAAGAACCATAGTAAACCTCCTATAATGAGAAGAAAAGCTAAAGAAAAGAACGCTCCGAAGGAAGAGCAAAAAACAGACTTAAGTTCTTTAAATACTAAAGCTTTCATATATCTTTGTATAAATTGATGTTTAATTACACAATGGCTAAACGAGAGATAAAGATAGTTATTTTATTTGTTCTGATAATTGCAGTCCTTATCGGAGGATGGCGATTATATAACAAACTTGAAAAGAACAAACAATCTTTCTCTGTTGATATTTATGAATATATATCTCCTCAGGCAGTGGCTGTAATAAATATCAATAGAGAGTATAATCTGGATATGCTATACCAGTACGATCCTTCACTTCGCGGCTTAACGAGTGTACTCGGAGAAAATTTATCTTTTCCTACGATTATTTCAAAGTATAAAGACAATAGTAGTATTTTAATAACAAAAATAAAACAAGAGAAAGAATCGGAGATAGCAGATTATATAAGAAATCAGATAGCATCGGACTTTCCTCCTCACAAAAGAGAATATAAAGATGCAATCGTATGGTATTTTACTCAGCCGGATGATAAATTTCTCGTTTGCTCTTTTTACAAAGGAATGCTTGCCATCAGCAACCATCTCAGGCCTATTGAAATATTTATTGATTCTGACTCGGAAAACACATTCTTTTCGGACGAAAATAACATCGAGTTTATAACCAAAATTCGAAACAGCACACCTGTCTGTATTTTCACAAAAGTGCAGGACAAAACGTTGGCTCTTAATTATGTTCCTTATAACAGCTCAATACAACTAATAGGCTATATACTAGAAAACAAACAGAAGGCAGCAAACGATTCGACCAAATTAGATTACGCAACAATCCCTTTATTAATGGATTTGCCGAATAGAATGTGCATCGACAGCATAAACATACAAAATGGCAACAAACCGGTAAGCGTAAAAATATTTCTAAACAAAAAGTTTTAAATTCGTGTTTATAAAAATATATTACAATTTATCAATTTAATAAAATAATTATGTCGGTATTAAAAGAATTAAAGGAGTTTATGATGCGTGGCAACGTAGTTGATATGGCTGTCGGTGTCATTGTAGGTGGAGCATTCGGCAAGATTGTATCATCGCTTGTAAGCGATATTATCATGCCTCCAATTGGAGTTGTACTTGGCGGTGTCAATTTTTCGGACCTGAAGGTAACGCTAAAAGATGCAGTAGGTGACGCAGCAGCTGTAACAATCAATTATGGTTCTTTTGTACAAACTGTTTTTGATTTTGTTATCATAGCCAGTGCCATATTTTTTGCTATCAAGGGTATCAATATGCTACAAAAGAAAAAAGAAGAAGTCCCTGCTGCCCCTCCGGCTCCAACTAAAGAGGAAACGTTACTAACAGAAATCAGAGATTTATTGAAGGAACAAAATAAAAATTAAATATATACCTTTTATAAATTGAACTTAACAAACAAGCATTATGGTAAAGTATTTCCCTATTTTATTTATAGCGATGTCACTATTGTTCTCCAGTTGTGGCAGCGTACCTGTAACCGGACGTAAACAATTGAATCTGGTTTCGAACCAAGAGGTTCTTTCGTTGAGTTTGCAGCAATATCAACAATTTATAAAATCTGCGCCAATATCAACCGATAAGAAGAATACGGCATTGGTACAGAAAGTTGGTAGAAATATAGCGAATGCTGTTGAAACTTATCTAAAAAACAATGGTTATGCAGATGAATTAGCATCGTATGCGTGGGAATTCAACCTCGTGAAGAGTGCTGATGTTAATGCTTTTTGCATGCCCGGCGGGAAAATTGTCGTATATGAAGGAATACTGCCTTACACTCAGGACGAAACTGGTCTGGCTGTTGTCTTAGGACATGAAGTCGCACATGCTGTAGCAAAACACGCAAATGAACGTATGAGCCAACAAATGATGACTGAATATGGTACAGCTGCAATAGGTACAGCTCTCGGAGGAACTTCTACCGGGGTGCAGCAAGCCGCTGCTGCAGCAATTGGGCTCGGTTCTCAATATGGAATTTTATTACCTTATTCGCGCAAACAAGAATTAGAAGCTGACAAACTTGGTCTGATATTCATGGCAATGGCAGGATACAACCCGAGTCAGGCTGCTGCATTTTGGACTCGCATGTCGCAGCAAGGAAGTAGCACTCCTGAATTTATGAGTACTCACCCTTCAGACAACACACGTATCCAACAGATAGAAAAAAATTTGCCTGAAGCTATGAAATACTATAAAGGTGGAACAGGAGCAACGAATACGAATTCGTCAAAAACATCTAACAAATGGAAGTTCTAATTGAATAAAACATAAAACAGAAGAGGCTATTTCGTGTAAGAGGTAGTCTCTTTTATTTTAGAATTCCTTGTAAAACGGAAAATCAGCAATATCTAACAACGGTTTATCCCCGCTACTGTCGCCGTATACATATAACTGATAAGTATCTCTATAAGGATAAAGTTCCAAGAAACGTTTGACCTTCTCTACTCCGCAGCAATTTTCACCTTTGAACTTCCCTGTTATTACGTCTTCTTTAACTTCAATCTCCGTACCGATAACGTTCTCAATACCGACTGATTGAGCCCAAGGCAAAATCCAATTATAAATAGATGCGCTATTAATGAGCACTATATGCCCTTCCTGTTGATGAAATCTGATCTTATCGATCGCTTGTGATGTTAACCTCTGATTTATTCGATTCTTGTATTTTTCGCAAATAGCATTAAACTCCGATAATGTCTTTCCTTTAAAGAAATAAGAAAACAGCCGTTCTTTTGCCTTATCATTTGGGATAAACCCTAGTTTAAATAAGATCAGAACAGGAGAGAGAGCAAACAACCCCCAAATCAACCTTGGAAATCCATAATAAAAGCGAATAAAATCGAATAAGGTATCTACGGTCGTTATGGTTCCGTCAAAGTCGAAAACAGCTATTATCTTCGATGAATTTGCATCTATCATTACCTAAAGAATTTTGTGATAACAAAGAAAGAAATAATCCATAAGATTATAATGATACGGATAAAATTATCTTTGAGGAATATCAATGTTGGATTACCACTCCTTTCTTCCACAAATATGATTTGTAAATATCGGAACAACCCTACAAACACAAAAAAGGATGTCAGATAAAGATTATCCCCATTACGTTGTGTTACTTCCGGCGAAATAGTATACATAATATAAGCAACCATCATTACCGCGGCTACAACCACAATTGCTACATTCAGAAATGGAATATTATACCCATCGACATTTTTACGTACTTTATCTCCTGTTTCCTCATAAATTACTACATCATCACACCGTTTACCCAAAGCCAAGAATATAGCCAACAAAAAAGTCATGACCACAATCCACCGAGAAAGAGGAGTATCTGTAACAACCCCACCTATAAATATACGGATAACAAATCCTATAGCCACAATACTAATATCAATAACCGGTATATATTTGAACCTTAGCGAGTAAAATATGTTTAGAATAAAATAAGACACCAATAATGCCAATGCGATATAGTTTCCTAAAACAAATATATACACAGATATACTGACCGCCACTAAACTAAGAATCATCAACAATGCCTCTTTTTTATTTATAGCTCCCGAAGCCAAAGGTCTATTTCGTTTTTCGGGATGAAGCCGGTCTGTTGCAATATCGTTCCAGTCGTTGATAATGTATATAGAACTAGCTATTACACAAAAGCCTACAAAAGCCCATAAATCGGCAATCAACAATGAAATATGATCCATTTTAAAAGAAAACAATAGAGGTAAAAAGATGAAAAAATTCTTTACCCACTGATGTATTCGCATCAATTGTAAATAGTGTTTTACTTTATTCATTATTTGTTTATTCTGTTGGATATAAAGATTGTGCCATATTAATAAAATCCGTGAGATGATACAGATTGTTTATAATCAAACCGACAAACATGCATATCAAGAATACGACAAAGACCTTTGCTTGTTTTTCTTTTAACTTATTATACAGCCATCCGAATAATAAAGGAATACAATACACCCAGTGTGCACCGTAGATAAAGGGCTGATTGATACCAAATTTCATTACACAGTGTATAATAATATCGATAAGGAATAGTAAGAAAATCATTTGGACAAAAGGGTTCTTATAATTCTTTACCAGAGAAGCTACAATGATTGCTAGTATTAAAGCAACGAATGTATATTGCCACCAATAAGAATAATTTCCTTCAATTATATACTGCATCGTTGAATTGTAAGCTGTATAATTCATCATTGGAGGAAAGAAGATTGGAGAGCCAAAAAAATGAGTAAAAACCATCTGGAATAAAGAGGAGCCTCCCAAAGCGCTATTGGTAAAAGATTCTCTGTGTATGAAAATCGACTCAAAAAAATTCTTCGAAAGAAAAACTATACTAATAAGCTGAACAATAGATAATATTGCAAGAAATATTACCCCCAGCAAAACGACCTTCTTTAATATACTTATTTTCTTTTCTTTAAAAAATAACACAGGGACAATACCTTTTGCAACATTAGTAAGTGTAATTCCCCCTAAAATAAAATCTGCTAAAACTATATTTGAAAGAAATGGGGGTGATTTTTGTTTCTTTATATAAGATGAATTATAATAAACATTAAATGCCAAAAATATAGCAGATAGCGTAAAGCTTTCAGGTGTAAAGCTCAAGAGTAGGTTTGTAGAAAAAAATGCGAAAAATAATGTTATCAAATAAGCTACAGACCTTTTTATTTCAATGATCTCTCTCAGATATCGAAAAATATAAACAGAGGACATACTGATCATCGAGGAGGATAATAAAACAAAAAGGAGAGTTTTAGCTTTGAATGTAACTAAATATGCAAGTCCGTTGCCAATAAGAACAAAAGGGTAATAAAATAACATCAGGAGAGGATGCCCGCTTATCTGTGTTCGTCCCAACTTTAAGATTAAGGGGTTATCATAAGAAAAATATAAAAGCTGTTTCATACGACATATTATCTATCACAGATGTACTTAATGCTATATATATCGAATAGGATAAATAAATTAATAGCAGTATAAAGAATAGCAACTTCTCTTCTTTTTTCTGGGGCAAAAGGGCTTTCGATAAAAATTTAAAATCAGTAATTTTAAAACGAATACTTTTATTCATATTTTATGTAAGTAAGTGTTAGTCTGGGATACACCGATCTTTATTAAGTTTGATAGGCAAACTCAAAAAATAAAAGCCAAAATTACATTAATTATTTTTAAATCACACAGATAATAATTGAAAATTAAAGAATTAGACTGTACAAACTGTGTCAAAAATTTATTATTAAAATCTGATCTTTGTTGGAATAAGAAGTATAGTATCTTGTTTTGTTTATAAAATAATGGAGTTTCGTGATGAAGTTGCTTCAAAAAGAATCCTGCTAATCTCACGACTTGCAGGACCCCAACCTTAACACAAACTTTACAAAACTACACAATATATTTTTATTTATTTTTCTATCCTTTACGAAGCATTTATTTACCTCTGATCAATATTCTAAAACATACCTATCTGAGTGTCGAGCCTCGCCCTATATTCCGACGGAGACTGTCCTGTATGCTTTTTAAAAAATCTACCTAAAGAAGCTTGACTCGAAAAATGCGTATCCAATGTTATTTCCTGAATATTTAACGCTGTATTATTTAACAACGATTTTATTTCCAACAAAGTATATTCTACAATCCAGTCTTTGGCAGATCGACCACTTACATCCTTTATCACCTTAGAAAGATACTTGGGTGTTATATCCAATTGCTTCGCATAAAAAGACATTTCTTTATTTTCGTGGTAATGCTTTAGTATTAAAAGAAAAAATTGATATGCCAAGTTCTCTTTCCTCGAACAAGGAGTAGCATTCGCAGACAATAAGCTATTCTTAAAACTATAATAAACATCCAAATAAAAAAGTCTTATTAAACTTACTATATATTCCCGCTGAAACATACAGTCTGACGTAAGAAATCTTTCATTAACAAGATTATAGTATTCAGAATACCGAGACATCTCATTCTTAGTCAGTTTGTAAAAGTGCTTTTGCCTCATATATATGAAGAATAGTGGCGAAAAGCGTGAAATACCACCTAGAATATCATCTGTTATTGTTTGGGAAAGTAAAAAATAATCAATTTTAAAGTCGTCGCTTTTATCTTTTACCGATATAGTCTGATTTGGCAATAAAACGATCATCTCTCCTTCTACAAAACGATGCTCTTCTTGACGCTGATGGACTTCGATAGTAATAGCTCCTTCATGACAAATACCAACTATACCAAAAGTCGTACAAAATGCTAAATGAGGAACTGGTAAAGAGTGAGCATTCTTATATAATTTAAATTCGTTCTCTAACGAATATCCAAGCTCGTTACTTTCCTTTTCTAGCATGACTTTAGTTTAGTTTTGTTATGTGTTATTTATCATGAAATATTGCTCTTAATATTTCACGGTGCAAATATAGAATTTAATTTCTTAATAGCGAAAATAAATGGACTTTTAGTATAATATTTATAATTATTTAAACCTTTACTCTTCACTTCTTTTACAGATAGAGATTTTCTGTTATTTTCGATCCTTTTTCTTTATTCATTGATAGTTTTAATAAAAGATTCAATAACAGAGCATTAATACAAGAAAAAAGATATAATTACTCTCAATTGTATTAAACTGTAAGTCTACTAATCTTTAAACTCATTATTTTGATAAATAGTTATTTTTTTTGAAGATAAACTCCCAGCAGAACCTAGATATATATTTAGAAAATCTCGTTTACACGAATATCATCATAGTGTTTCTATTTGCTTTGTTAATCTTTTGAATGATACCAATCGATTAAATAACTCATAAAAAACCGTCCTGAGACGGGCAATCTCAGGACGGTGAGAGGACAACCAAAGCAATCCTCATTTTCGGGAACTTTATAACTACCTTATAACAAGGCTTTGTCATATAGACAAATGTTTCACTAAAAAATTATTATCAATATTTATATACCTTGCTAGATTATCATCAGTGTAAGAGTGAATATATTATTCTATTTCAAGATTCTGATTATTTTATAATTATAATGCATAGTTAGCAAAGACTCGCTTCAATAACAATAGCATACAACTTTTTGGCACAAAACAAAACAACTAACAATCTACATATAAACAGATTAGCCCCTTTCCAGAAACATTGAAATATGACTTTTTAAGGAGTAAAAAAATGCTATAACTTTTACCTTATAGCATCATATATATCTTTGATTGTAATTTACCCTTATATTAAGCCTGTGTATTATTTCATTTGATGTATTTTCATTTCCAAAAACTTTAAAAAATCATCCGCATAAAAATCATCATCTTCATTCATATAATCACGACAAAAGACCCTATACTCATTGCCTTTTAGCCCGGGCTCAATTAAGAAATAATACAAAGCATCCCCCTCTCCTTCTTCCAAAATAGTCAATTCATTCTGAGATGTGGCGTTATTTATCGTCTGAGACTTGTATAAATATAAAATGCTATCTACATCTGCAATATTATAATTTTCGGGAGGAGATACATATTTAATATATTCATCTTCCACTTTGAAGTATTCAAACTCCTGCGACCACCACTTGTAAGAGTCAGGTAAAGAAAATCCTAATTCTTGCTCCGTGTAGTCAATCCACTCTTGCTTTACTACACCCTTCTTTCCGTGTTTTATCTTATATTCATTAGCTCTGAATAACTCAAGGAACTTATGATACGCGGGGGGCATCTATACTAATTTTAATTGTTTGAGATACAGAATACATTTAGCTTAAAAGTTAACAAATGACCAATTAAACTAATAATTCCACATAAATATATTTACAAAGATACAATTCAAAATCAAATACGACCTTACTTGTCAGTAGCAAAATAAAACTTTCGAGCTCAGAAACATTCTGCTATTAAATAGAAAAGGCATGCTTAAAGCATGCCTTTTCTATTTAATTTTGTTTTCTAGAATAGTCTAATTCATACTAAACTTATACCCTAAAGTCAATAGCCCTTGGAATGAGTTTGTCTTCAAAGAAGCCTTATCTGCTCCTGCAAAAGAATACAAATCTGCCTTCTGAGATTTCATTACAAAGGCAACATCTGTGTAAAAATAACCATTCGACCAATCGGATTTACCTCTTCTTTCAGGAATAAATTGATATCCTAATCCATAAGTGATATAGTGAGTATCGGCGTCGAATGCATACTGTGTAACAGGACGAGGATCTGTAGTAACCTCATTTCCATTATTCTTTATTTTTGAGTCAAAAGGACTTTGCACCCATGAATAACCTACACGACCTGAAAATTTGCTGGTAAAACGATATTCAAGACCAACACGTAAGGCTGATGCCATTTTGAAATCGTTTTTAATATATTCATTCGGATCCGGGGTAAATGCTTTACTGTTACGATTAAACAGCTTCATATTATTCTTATAGTTTGTCAATTCATAGTCTGCACTTATGATAGCCTTTGTCCCTATAACTCCCGCCATACTAAATGTCCATTTATCGGGTGTACGTAATTTATAATCAAAAACAGCATCTTCCCGCCCATCGTAGCTTTTTACTGTTCCTGCTACATAATCGGGATCAAGACTAGAGCTAGATACTCCTGATAAATTATGACTCAAATCGGCAGCAAAATGATCTGTCATTTTATACCATGTTGGCGAGTGGTAAGCAATACCTATACGGAATTCTTGAACCGGTTTTATTATAACTCCAGCTTTTACTTGCCAACCTGTTCCATCCGTTCTATTCCAATTATACAAATCAAATCTGCGATTATCTGCCAATGCGCCATTTCCATCAGGCATATACTCTGTATATTGAGAATAGAGACGATAGTTTATATCTGTCATAGAAATTGTAGCACCAACGCTTACGATATCAGAGAAAGAAGTTCCGATATTGAAATCATATGAACTAATATAACCTTTCTCTTCCACAAACAAATCATTAGAAACGTTGTTTGATATTGCCGGACTATAGCTACCTCCGTTAGAACCTTCATTTATCAAAAAAGAATTGTAACCTAATACCGTCAACCAATCCTGACTGTCCCACACTCCCCAAAAGTCATTATCTTTTAGAGATAAGCGTGAAGCTGGAACTTCATTAAAATTGGCTCTACCAGCCATATAACCGGTAAGAGATCGAGTATTATCGCCCATTACGGCATATTTCCTATCAAAGCTTTTTAATCGGTTATAAGAAAATCCAAAATTAAGAAAAGGAACTACGTCATCATATAAAGGAAAAGTTCCCACAAAGGCTAAATTATCAAAAGCAAAAGTAAATTTATTTTCATTTTGCTTACCTATATTCAACTGACCTTGTGACTTTGTATTCTGAAAATTCATTGTTGTCACAATTTCAGACTTTTGATAAACTCCTATACCGGCAGGATTTATTGCGATACCGGAGATATCACCTCCCAGTGCACCAAATGCACCCCCCATAGCCACAGATCTTGCCGTACCGGTTAAATCGTTCTTGGAAAATCTGTATGCATCCATTTCATTTTGAGCATAAACCATTCCTACCGAAAAGGCAACAGCAAGCATTAATAATGATAATTTTTTCATATTTCAATATTTTTTATCTAACAGATGAAATTTGCATGTTTAAACTCTTTCGAAACGAAACATACACATTTCAGAGTATATTAAATGTTCTATTTTCTTATATTTTCCATAAAAAGCTGTTCCAATAACCACGTTTGTTGAAACAGCTTTTATATTTTTATTATGATACGATCGTATTATCTGCGTCCGCTACTACTTCTACCACCGCCGCCACTGTATGATCCTCCACCGGAAGAACGTCCCGAAGAAGAACTACCGGAGCTGTAAGATCCTGAGCTTCTTGAAGAAGAGCTACTAGAAGAACTACTACTATAACTTGGGCGTGAACTTGAAGAAGATGAACTGCTGCTATTATAGCTTGGACGGCTACTAGAAGAGCTACTAGAAGAACTGCCACTGTTGTAACTTGGACGGCTGCTACTAGAAGAGCTCCTTGATGGGCTACTACTGTTATAGCTTGGTCTTGAGAAACTACCGGACGATCCACTATTATAACTTGGGCGTGTACTGTTGGACGAACCACTATTGTAACTTGGACGGCTACTATTTGATGAACCGCTGTCATAACTTGGGCGTGTGCTCGGACGAGTACTTACATCGGATGAAGAACCTCTTCCCGAAGATGTTCCGCTATTGTAACTTGGACGAGTAGTAGGTCGTGTACTAATACCGCTTGACGATCCTCTACCTGTAGATGTTCCGCTATTGTAGCTTGGACGAGTAGCCGGACGGGTGCTCACACCACTTGACGACCCTCTACCAGTACTATATGATGGACGAGTACTTACGTTACTTGATCCTCTACCCGAACTATATGATGGTCGAGTACTTACACTAGAAGAAGAACCACGTCCTCCACTATATGAAGAATATCTGCCGGAGTTATTATATCCGGAATTATAGCGTCCTGAATTATTGTAAGCCGAGTATCTGCCGCTTGAGCTATATCGTGGACGTCCCGAATACGAATAGTTTGAACGATGATAATGTCCACCGCCATACCAGCCTCCGCCGCCGTACCAGCCGGAATACCAGCCACCATACCAAGGACTATTCCATCCCCAACCCCAAGAGCCTCCATACCAAGGTCTGCTCCAACCCCAGCCCCAAGAGCCATAGTACCAAGGATCATACCATCCCCATGCATAAGAAGGGGAATACCATGAATCGTACCAAGGATAATATCCATATCCTCCCCAGCCCCAGCCGAAGTTTACGTTAAAATTCCAACCTCGATTACGATAATAGTTGCTATATGTGTCATTTACAACATATACATTAATCTCGTTATCACTAGAAATTTTAACACTATTAGCGGGATCGTGGAATCTTACTATACGATCGGTATATTCATAATCATTATATCCATCTGCGTTTACAATAGAGTCGTCAGGCATCTGTGTTTGCTCGGAATCGTATACGCTTACATTACCTCTACGGTTATAAGCATCTACATCGATATTCACATTCCCTGTTCGCTCTAATGTTATATCCCCATTGTCTTTCACTACCAAAACCTGAGTTTGGTCTACTTGCTTTTGGGGAGCAGTAGTCTTTACTTTTACTTCTTTCTGTTTCGATTCTTTCGATTTAGAAGTAGCATATATGTCATCCCATTCCTGAGCAAAAGCCAAGAACGGTATAGCTGACACGAGAATCATTAGAAACATTTTTTTAGCTTTCATAATCTGCTCTCCTATAATTATTATTTACTAATTTAGTTTTGTATTCACTTACTGTACAATATACTTTTATGTATATATCTTAGACTAAACAATCGTCAAAAGGTTTAAAACTTACAGTAAGATCTTATGGTATATAAAACAAATGTACGACTTTTATTTTTCAATTCAATATTATATATACTAAAGATGCGAAGAAACAAACCTATGTTGCTCCCTATTGTGTTAAAAATAGTTATCCTTAGGTTATTTCTTCACTTAACCTCGTTTATACCAATAAAAAAGATGCTTCTTGGTTTAGAAGCTACTTTTAGCTACGTTTATTCTTCGAATTATAGAGGACGTGGTGTGGTAAAAGAAAAAGCGTATTTTTATAAAAAGCCACATTAAGCGAATTCATGATTGAATTTTCTCTCCATTACAATATAATCATAGCCATTTTTAGAGAAAAATTCATCGGTTTCACTATATCCAAATTTTTTATAAAAATCAGTTGCACCACTGCGAGCATTACACCATAGACGATCTAGCTTTAAATCGTTTGCATAAGATATAAGCCACTCCATTAGAGCTGTAGCATATCCTTTACCTTGCATTTCGCTGCGAGTTGCTAGTTTTCGGAACTGAACATCTCTACCATGCAGAAATATAGACATAACAGACACTAAGTCATCATTTTCGTATACACCAATATGCAAACCTCTGTCATCGTCAGGCAATTTTACGAACTCAATATCTTTATCCGGATACATCACTTGCCTGCGCAAGCCCAAAACATCTTCATATGGGGCTTCGGAAATAATCATTTTATTAAAATTTATATGTTAGCATTAATCGACCTTCTGATGTTTTAGAAAATACATCATCAAAATATCTATAATTTGTGTCGCGCATATAGTTGTAATATATACCCGTTAAGAACAAATGGCTTCTTAATTTTATATCTGTACGAAGACTGATCGCATGTAGAATTGCTTGCGATCGATCCCCCTGATAATTAAACTCATGGACATCAATATTATCCCAATCTATATCTTTGGGATACCCCTTCCAAGTAAACATACGATAGACCTCATAATTACCCGACATACTGATCCAATCCTTATACGTCAGATTAAAACCTAACTTTGTACTGAAACCACTGGCAAGGTTATAATTACGCATATCTACCACATAATGATCGCTAAGTGCTCCACCAAGCAACACCAGATTTGTATGCATAAATGCATTAAATCCTACATTCTGTATACGTTTACTTTGATAGATGAACCCCGCCCCGAATGATGCAGGAGTACAAAACTTGTATGGAATTTTACCCGAAACATCTGATATTGTATCCGAATCATAATAATCGAAATGTTGATAGAATCCTAAACTTAGAAAATCATTTTTTGTATCTACCAATTCTGTTACATACAGTCGACCAATAATATTTAGTTGGCTAAGCATTGGCTGCGAACTGTGTATATTGAGATTACTCTTAAAGGTGAAATAATCATAGGGTTTTTCATTCTCATCTGAAAATCGATCACCATATTCGATGTTTACATCCATTGCAGCCCCTACCCCCTTGTCGAGAATCTCACCTTTCAGCTCCAAAACTCTAACTCCGGCAGATACCTCTACACTTACATCGGGCACTCCAAACTGTTTGCCAGTAGTAGAACGTCTACGCCAAGCATCTCCATTCAGTATTCTTGTCAGCCCTCTGGTTGGAGCTATTACAAAGGCTGCTAATTCGCGTCCAAAGCGATGGCTTCCTTCGCGGCGATCATCCAACACTAGATCGGACGTCCGATAAAGCACCTCTCCAAGCGATAGACCACCAATAGGCGTTGCTATTATATCATTTATTGATGGATACTCATTTTCCATAAACAATTCCCACATAGCACTACCACCGAGGGCAAAAAGCCCCGACTCCCAATAATTAAAGCCTCTGGAACGAGCCGAGTTGTAATATAGATTACCATGATAAGGGTGCAGAAACATATTTGTTCCCATCTGGTCATTATCCCAAACGAAACCACCGTTTAGATTTTTCTTTATAGTATGCATATTTATATATGCAAAATCTTCCTTCATTACAAACCGATCAAATCCCCAGATAGCCATATTCAAGCCAAAATTCTGAGTTGCCGCTTCCCAAAACTTTTTCTTAGAATAAAAAGCTATGTCAATCGAGTCAGCCGGCTTAGGTGGAGCCACCTGATAACGAATAGCAAACTGAGCTTGAGCGTAAAATGAGATTAATAAAAATGTAAAGAATAAGAGAAACTTATTTTGCATCGATTAACCTGATTTATTAAAAATATTAAATTCAAGTAGCAAATATAATTCATTGCTTCTTGTAACGATACATATAGTATCGCTTTTTTATTGAAATCGCTACTTTAACTTAAATCTAACTTTTAGCAATACCTCTGTAGGCCTCAACATATATGCAGAATAATAACGACTGACATCGTTGTATGAAGCAGAAACAAACTGTTTGGAATTGAATATATTTGTGTACTCAAACATAAACTCTAATTGTTTATACTTGTACTTTGCACTTATATCACCAAATGTCATAGATCGACTTCCCGATATAATTGCATTATTATAAAAACTTTCACACTTCAAGTTAAGCGACATCCCCTTGAATGGAAATATACTCAGCTGAACATTATGAGACATTGTGCGTATTGGATCAAATGTTTTTTCCTCATTTTTCACCTTACTAATACTTTGTGAATATTTAAACTCGCATTGTAAATTAACAGAAGGGCTTATCTTAGTTATTATACGAGGAGAAAAAGAATATCCCTGATTATTATAATCGATAAATCGTCCTTGTGTAACCTGAGAAGAGCGACTAATCGTATAGTTCCCTCCCAGAAAAACAGTTGAGCTTAACGTTTCAATATCTTTACTGAGGTGCATATCTGCTCCTAGCCTTTCGGTAGTAGAAGGGGCTAAAATTGAAGAACGTAAGGTAAGGGTTCCCAAATAAGAATAATCAGACAAAAGGTTCGTCCTAACATTGGAATAGCTAATATTAAACATTCCAAATAGAGTTGTAATAGGATCCCTATAATACAAAGATGCGCTTGCATTATGCGCCTTTTGTTGAAAAACATCCCCGTCATTTTTCAACAAGCTACGATACGACGATAGAATATATCCTTTATACAGTTGGTTGATCTTACCGATAGAAGTTTTATAGCTGTAGTTGCAGTAAGACGTCCAATAACCAGATATTTTATAATGAAGAAATAAAGAAGGATTAAAAGAAAAATTATTTCTGCGACGCTTTTCATCGGAAATATTGTCCTTTACATCAAGAAGTGTGTAATTAAAAGGTAATGACAACACAAAGTTTAGCTTTCCTTTAGCATAGGTATAAACGGGGCTAAAGATTAGCTCATATTTACCTTGTCGGAGATTATTCTTCAATGAATCAGCCACATTTGTAGTATTATCTGTTCCCAATTCAGAACTTAAACCTTGTATATCAGTACGCATGCTTACAGCATACTCCTGCTTCCAAGTTCCTTTGCCGAACCCTAATGAGACCTTATTATATGCAGCCAAATTATCTTGTTCTACACTCTGTATCATCTTTAACGAATAAGTCGGAGGACTTAACAAATCTTGATACAACACAGGCTCTATAGATAATGTATGCGCAGATGAATTGTATCCGAAAAAAGAATAAAAGTTCCATGTATACTTTTCTCCTGTCTTCACCATATTGAAGGTATTATTAATACTATAGTACGGCTTTTTCAGATATTGGTCAACGCTATCAGCAGAAATGACATCTCCTCTCTCCCTATCCCATATACCCTCAAGCTTCAAAAGATTATTAAAATAAAATTTGTCTTTATTTGCATTCAATTGAATATCTCCAGTCAACCGTTCTTTTCTTAGGCGAGAGTTCATGTATTCTTCTATCTTCAAAACACTATCATTTGCCAAATAGTATTCAGTAAAAGCATAGCTGTCTTTTCGTTGCAGATCGTTCAGGTAGCTAACGTTGGTGGTCAATTGATAATCATTCTTTAAAGACCACAAACTATTCGCAGACAATATATTTGCTTGATTATTCAGATACCGTTTTTCTGCTATGGATGGAGATGAGGGGCTCTGCACAGCCAGAAGACCTCCTTTATCCATATTGGAAGCATCATTCGAATAAAAAGAAGTCAACTCTCGAGTGACATCATCACCCGAATTGTTTCCCTTATAGATTGTTATATTCTGCAACTTCTTAGCTATGTACATCCCTGTCAATTCGTTGTTCCAAAGCAAGGGTAAACCACCTAATCCCAGCTGTGCATTCGCAATGATAGTCCCTTTCGCCGAATCTTTCAACTTCAGATTAATAGCTGCATCTTCCGACATTTCTTTGTCTTTTAGAGCTTTTATTGGTTGGTGATTTTCCAACACTTGCACGGTTGATACATCTTTTGCATCGATATTGTTTGTAGCAATACCATAACGCCCTTGCAACAGATCGGCATTCTCTATATAGAATTTGTTTATAGGACGATTCTGATATAAAATCGCGCCATTTTCCTGAACCTTTATTCCAGGCATCTTTTTCAGCACATCACCGATTGTTCTATCATTAAGACCTAAAAAGCTTTCTACAAGATAATTCAACGTATCACCCGCTTGCCTGATTTTAGGGGGTGTTATTTTTACCTCGTTCAACAAAATAGATGCCGATTCTATAGAAAAGTCTATATTCTGATTTCTATTTTCTACAATCTTAGTTTGCTTCTGCACATTAAAGCCAGATACAGTAATTGCAATACTATCAGCCTTGCCTTTATATTCGAGTTTGTATGCACCCTTCACGTCAGTCATAGCAAAGCCAAGAGTCAGCCGCCCCGACTTCTCTTGTAAGGTAACATTTATGTCTGCTATAGGATTACGCTTCTCATCACGAACTATTCCTGTTATTATAGTTTGAGCTTGAGCCATAGCCGAAATCAAAATAAGAAAGAGGAAAAAATATCTTTTCATGTTTTATGTCACATCAGGCAACCGGTTATTCCTTTTCTAATGATATGTACTCATTATTATTCTTTTTACGAACCATTATAACATTGCCTCCATTAACATTCACTGCCATACCCCCGGATCTCTTTTTTTTGAGCTTATCTAAATCCTTAAGGCTGGCGTTGATATAATCCTCTTTTGCCAATAAAATTTCTATAGTTGGGGTTAAATGCTCCAAACCTATAATCTCAAAAGAGAAAATATTTTCGGTATCATTCACTTTTAAAATCAGCCCGGGTAGTCCATAAAACTTCCAAGGACCATCGTTTACCGGAATATCAGAGGTAAACCAAGCGTCATAGGTTCGGCCTCTAAAAGTTGTACTCGCTTTCTGACATAAATAGCCCAAAATAGTCAAGGTATCCGTTTTTATATCCCATTGAAAAGAAACCTTATCTATACATTTATATTTATTAGGAGCATCTTCGGATCTGTCTATAATTATAATCTCACCGACTTGCTTCTTTTTATACAAATGTGCAGTCTCACCTTTCTCTTCCGATTCGAATGTTGTCCCCACGTTACTATCAAACGACGACATATCTCCATTCTTCACAACCGAAATACTCTGTATTGTTGCCGGATTCAGCTTGTTGTTCATAAAATCACCAAAAATCGAATCGCGTCTAGCTCTCGTAGCATCATAATAATGGGACACTTTTGCTCCGATATCGAGTGTTAGAGTGTCTATCTTCTGTTCAGTTTTCTGACTTATCGTTACCGGCTGCACGAACTTGTAGTAGCAACGAATACCGGCTTCATCAAGATTTTCGGATGAAACATTACCTTTATCAAGTTTAACAACTTTCACATTATTTGCAGATATATTCTGTGAAAAAGCTTGCATACAAGCAGATAAAAGGATCAATAAAACAAATATCTTCTTCATATTATTTCTTTTTTTAAAGTTCTCCGACAAATATAGTCTAAAAAATTAGACAGACAATATTTAGGTCTAACAAAATAGACAAAACACCAAAATAAAAGTTTCGCTACTTAGAATGACTGGAATATGAAATATATCAGTTACTTCTATTTATCATCTCTAAAAGTAAAAAGTTAGAAAATATTGAATTAATTTTGGAAAATGATTAAGCAAATATTACTAGTAGGACTTGGTGGGGCTGTAGGAAGTATATTGAGATTTCTTACATCTGCTTTTATCGTAAGGATTGAGCCATTTCCTTTTCCATTAGCTACATTTCTAATCAACATTCTCGGATGCTTCTGTATCGGCTTATTTGCAAATCTGGTTCCCTCCAACAATTTACGAATGCTACTTATTACAGGATTTTGCGGAGGCTTTACTACATTCTCTACTTTTGCTAGCGAAACTTTAACATTGGCAAACAACAACCAATCAATACTGGCATTTGTTTATGTATTGGCAAGCTGTGTTATCGGAATATCTGCCGTTTGGCTAGGAATGTACCTAACAAAATAACACATTATATATATTTAACTTTTTTGATTGTGCTTTTGGCACCTCCTTTTCATCTATAATATATTAATAAGAAATACAAAACATAATAATATGAAAAAGCATTTATTCTTTATTCTTTTATTCTTTTCATTAAGTAGCATTATGAGATCACAAACTTCTAACAATAAATATGAAAATGAATGGAAAAACATAGAGCAACTTGCATCTGAAGACTTACCCCAATCTGCATTACAGTCGGTAGATGATGTACTGAAGATGGCAATCGCCGAAAAGAACAATACACAAGTAATAAAGGCACTTATATATAAGAATAAGTTCAAAAAAGAAATCGATTTTAGTGATAATGAAGGCATATTAAGTGACCTCCAGAACCTCCTAAGGCAGTCAAATGATGTTACAGAAAAAGCACTGTTAAACTCTATGCTTGCCGAAGCTTATCTAGACTACTACAATGCAAATAGCTGGGAGATCAATAGACGTACCAACCTTTCTGATGTAATTCCGGATGATATAAAAGAATGGACAGGAAATATATTTGTTAATAAAATTGCAGATCATCTCAAGCTTTCAGTTGCAGATATTGCAACACTAAAAAAACATACAACAAAAGAATATGATGATATAATCAACCTTGGTAAGGATACTCAAAGATTTCCCACATTGTATGACTTCTTGATAAAAAGAGCCATAGAGATAGCAGAGAATATACAAAATATTGATAACAGTGAATTTGACCCTACCCTTATAGGTTTAGACATCAAACAACTAATCCTCCCGGCTGATGAGTTCGTTAAGCTTAACATGAAGTCAGCTTCGGGTAATAGAATGCTTGCATATATATATTATCAGCAATATTTGAAAAATCTATTGGATAGAAATATGACTGCAACAATCATATCAATGGAGATTGGTAAGATAACTTTTACTCAAAACAAGTCGAATTCATTTACACCAAAAGACGTATTGGATACATATTTGAAACTTGAGAAAAAATATGAATCAAACGAAAACTGTTCCGAAATAATAGCTAAAATAGTTGATGCTTACAATTACGGAGCGGATGGTATGGACATAGCTAAAAGAAATGAAACCATATATGCATGGTTGAAAAAAGGATTAGATAAATATCCTAAATCGTATGGAGCGAGAATTTTACGACAACAATTGAACGTTCTTGAATCTCCAATCCTTCTAGTCAATGGTAAAAATCTGCAATATCCGAATGAGGAAATCCGACTAAAAGTAGAATATAAAAATGTAAAAACAGATAGCATAGCACCATTCAAACTATTGAGAAAATTAAATGGAAAATATTCCTTAATAAAAGAATACTTACTGAATCTGACTTCTAAAACAACATACAACGCTGATACATTAGATCTGAATATAGGAAAACTTCAACCAGGTGAGTACATATTCACAACCCGAACTATTGAAGAACTTAACAAAGAAACACCAAAAGGTGCAGAAGAAGAAATGCTTTATAATAAGTGGGATGACAACCAATTCAAATTTATTGTTTCTTCTCTAATGACATTCTCCCGCAATAGCGCAAAGAATGAATACGAAATATTTGTAGTTGCCCGAAATTCGGGCAAGCCAATAAAAGATGCTATAGTAAAAATACATTCTATAGTCAGAAAAAAGGATGATAAAAAAATATTACTAGCTACATTAAAAACAAATGAAATAGGTATTGCAACATTCATAGATTCACGCGATACCAAAAGCCTATACTCTGTGGCTAAATACAAAGTAGAACTTGGTGCAGACTCGTGCTTGCAAGCAGAAAATTTGAATTCAAACTCATACAGATGGGAACGTACTGTTCCTTACAGCACCCAAGAGAATACGATTAATATATTTACCGACAGAAGCATATATCGTCCCGGGCAAACTGTTTACTTCAAAGCCATCGTAATCGACAAAGAGTCCAAAACATTAGCAAATCATACTTGTACAATAGAGTTACTGGATGCGAATAATGAAACGGTTTCAGAAAAAGAGATCGTCACAAATGAATTCGGTTCTGCACCAGGAGAGTTTATCTTACCGCAATCGGGTTTATTAGGTCAATATAGCATAATGGTAACCGACGGCGGAGCAGGAACTAATTATTTCAAAGTAGAAGAGTACAAACGACCTACCTTTGAAATCACCTTTGATAAATTAAAAGAAACATATGCTTTCGGAGAAGAAATAAAACTGAAAGGTTATGCAAAAAATTATTCAGGTGTAAGCCTACAACAAGCGGATGTAAACTATACTATTACCCGCAAACAGATGGACATCTGGCGCTGGGGAAGAGGTTATAAAGCTCCTTTTGCCGATGGAAAAGTAAAAACAAATGACGATGGTTCATTCGAAGTTGTATTTACTCCACAACCTGCAGACGAAAAAAGATATACACCTTTCAACCAACAGAATTACACATTTGAAGTTACAGCAACAGTGACGGATGTAAATGGAGAGACTCAGTCGAACCAATACTCTATTAACGTTGGCAATATTTCCATGGCTATCAATATAGACATACCTAGCCAGATAGAAAAATCGGGAAATAATAAAATAAATATAGGTGCAAAAAATTTACAAGGAGAAGACATCAAGACATCCGGAACTTATATTCTTTATAGTTTATCGGAAAATGATTCTATCAACAAGAAAGTATTTGAGGGCAGATTTGAAACAGGAGAACAAGCTAAATTAAAGTCTTTTTTACAAAGTTTGCCATCGGGAAAATATCAATTAAAAGTAAAAGCCCTTGATAGTAAGAATAATCAAATAGAAGAAAAGGCTAATTTTATTTTATACAGTTTTAGCGACAAAAAACCACCGATAAAGACAAATGAATGGCTTGTGAAAAAGAATACATCTCTTAGTCCCAACAAGCCGGCTGAGGTTATATTCGGAGTATCAGACAAAGATATATATGTATTGTACCAACTAAATAACAATAAAAAAGTATTTGAACGTCGCTTCATAAAAATGAGTGAGGCGAATCAATTGTTCACTGTTCCTTATAAGGCTGAATATGGAGACGAGATATACATGTCATTCACCTTTGTAAAAGATGGAAAGCTATACAACCAAAATGTATCACTAGCAAAAGAAACCGAAAAAAACGACACGAAGTTAAATCTTAAGCTTGAGGTCTTTCGTGATAAACTACGTCCCGGACAGGCAGAGACATGGACAATCAGTGTAAAAGATACAACCAATACCCCTTCTATAGCCGAAGTGTTGGCATCTATGTACGATGTATCACTAGATAAGCTATATCCGTATATGGCTTGGAATTTCAATCACCCATACATAGGAAAAGAAGCAATATATCCTATTTCGTTCGACTATCCATCACGGTATTGGAATGTAGATCAATCTAAGTGGTTTTATACAGGCTCGCTATATATGGCAGAAATGAGTACGTCTGATGAAAAAACACCTGCGAGAAGATTTGACCAACTAAATTGGTTTGGATATATCAATCAATCTTTTGAGGAATATATTTATGAAAAAAGTAATCTAAGTATCGGAATTATCACCTCTAGCGGTATAGGTTCTGACGGGATATTTGCAGCAGATATGGCTGTATTAAATGAAAGTATGGTCACGGGGGTAGAATCAACGCCTGCACCTCCACGCCTAGCTCAATCAAAAAGGTTAGATGGTTACTTCGCAGCAGACTCGATCACTAGACAAGTGGAAACTGTCAATGAAGAGAACAATGCTCCCACACCTCAAATCCGTCAAAACTTTAATGAAACCGCATTTTTCTATCCTCAATTGAGAACAAATGAAAAAGGCGAAACTCTGATATCGTTCACTGTACCCGAAAGCAATACAACATGGCGTTTCAGAGCGTTGGCGCATGACAAAAATTCGAGAGTAGGAACATTGGAGCAATTTGTAATAACACAAAAGGAGCTGATGGTGACACCGAATATGCCTCGCTTTGTTCGTCAGGGTGATAAGACTAGTATTTCTACCAAAATATCCAATTTGTCAGAAAATGCTATCTCGGGAAATGTAAAAATAGAATTCTTCGATCCTGCTACAGATAAAGCGATTGATCTTAGAATTGTAAATCAAGAACAAACATTCTCTGTAGACAAAGGAACATCGACCTCTGCCCAGTGGACTTTTGATGTACCCGAAAGCATTGAACTGATCGGTTGCCGCATTATAGCACAAAACGAAACATTCAGTGATGGAGAACAACATGTTTTGGCTGTTCTATCAAACCGTATGATGGTGACAGAAAGCATGCCTATAGATGTTACAAAAGCAGGAACTAGTACATTTACTTTCGATAAATTATACAACAATACGTCATCCACTGCAAGTAATTATAGACTCACTTTGGAATATGCATCCAATCCTGCATGGTATGCTATACAAGCACTGCCTTCATTCAGTAATCCTACCAGTGAAAATGCGGTGAACTGGTTTGCTAGTTATTATGTGAATACGCTCGGTTCTTCCATCATCCGTCAGTATCCGAAAGTGGGTGCTATGATAGAAGCGTGGAAAAAACAAGGAGGTGATAAACAGACATTCGTATCGAAACTACAGAAAGATGAAGAGTTGAAGAATGTACTGTTAGAAGAAACACCGTGGGTGCTGGATGCCAAAAACGAAGCAGAACAAATGAAGCGTCTTTCTTTATTATTTGATCTGAATAATACAAAACAGATGACCGATGCAGCTACCAAAAAACTACAAGACCTACAAAACAGTAACGAAGGCGGATGGTCGTGGTACAAAGGGATGTACCCGAGCCGTTCTGTTACCCAATATATTCTGTATGGCTATGCTAAACTACAGCAAGTTGGGCAAATAGAATATCCTGAGGATGTGAAGGAAATGCAAATGAATGCTCTCAAATTTATTGATAGCCAAATACTCAAAGACTTTGAAAGCCTGAAAGAGAATAATAAGAATTGGGAGAAAACATCGTCCATATCAACCAATCAGTTAGAATACGCCTATGTCCGTTCATTCTACCGAGACATACCGATTGATCAGGCAACACGTGCCGCCGAAAGATTCTACACGAATGTAGCAAGTAAAAACTGGCAAAAACTCGATTTGTACGAAAAATCTATCCTTTCGGTTGTATTAAAAAGAAATGGAGAGAAAGAACTTGCCAATAAGATCATCAAATCAATACGCGAATATGCTGTTAAAAATCAAAAGACAGGTATGTATTGGCCAAATAATCGTAATCAGGTATTTATGTCTCTATCTGCAATCAGTGTACATACATTCTTAATGGATGCACTGCAAGAAGTTGGTTCATCGCAAGAAGAAATGGATATGCTGAAACGATGGTTGATAAATCAGAAACGAACTCAGATATGGGAATCAACGCATGCTTCGATAGATGCTATCACTGCATTGTTAAGCACAGGGTCTAATTGGTTTGCAAGTGAAGAAACGCCTGTGATCTCTGTCGGAAATAAGAAAATAGAGCCCGAAAATAAAGAGGTAGGAACAGGCTATTTCAAAAAAGTATGGGACAAAGCCGAGATTAAAAACGAAATGGGTAAAGTAGAGGTGACAACATCAGATACCCGTCCGTCTTACGGAGCTTTATACTGGCAATATTATGAAAACTTGGATAAGATTACAGCGCATAAAGGAGACCTGAATGTAGAGAAACAGTTATTTAAAGAAATCAACACAGCTACAGGTAAATCTTTAAGTCAAATTACAGAGAACAATCCGCTTGCTGTGGGAGATAAAGTAGTAGTACGCCTAACTGTTAGGACAGACAAGGATATGGAATTTGTTCATCTGAAAGACATGCGGGCTTCTTGTTTCGAACCTATTCAAACGATTTCGGGTATAAAATGGAATGAAGGATTGATGTATTACCAAACGTCAAAAGATGCATCTACTAACTTCTACTTCGATGTTATGCCAAAAGGAACTTATGTATTTGAATACCCTGTATATGTAAACCGTACAGGTGAATACGCTAATGGAATCACAACAATACAATGTATGTATGCGCCGGAATTTGTATCACATACAGCCGGAATAAAAGTAACTGTAAAAGAAAAAGAATGAAAACATATCTTCCGATAATAGCTGCAATATTGCTTTTTACCGGTTTTGTATCTTTCATTTGCTATAAATCAAATAATAAATCGACAAAACAAAGCGAAGAAAGGGAAATAGTAGAATCCTCGAAATCGAAACAAAAGAAAGAAGAAAGAAAAAAACTTTATGCAAGGCTTAAAGCAAAAGCAGATGAAGCCAAGGTATATAGTAAACAACAAGGACTAAGCTCGAAACACTGTATACTGATTGATTTCAGTATACACTCGGGCAAGAATCGTTTCTTTGTATGGGATTTTGTAAAAGACAGCATAAAATACGAAAGTCTTTGTTGTCATGGATACGGACAGAAGAGCACACAGTCTAAACCCGTATTCAGTAATGTTGAGGGCAGCTATTGTTCTTCATTAGGTAAATATAAAACAGGAGCACGATCATATAGCACTTGGGGTATAAATGTACACTACAAACTGCATGGTTTAGAGAAAACCAATAGCAATGCATTCAAACGGATCATAGTGCTTCATTCGCACAATCCGGTTGCGAATAAAGAAGTTTACCCAAATCATCTGCCATTAGGTTGGAGTCAAGGATGTCCTGTAATAAATAATGAGGCAATGCGCAAATGCGATGCTTTACTCAAAGATAGTAAAAAGCCTCTACTGTTATGGATATATAATTAGTACAATACTAAATATTGCTAAATTCTTAAAAAATAGTCATATTTATTACTAACTTTGTAAGACGGTTATAGCTAATGCCTAACTACATAGTTAATAACTTAAAGTAAAATAAAGAAAATTAGGTATATGAAAAAGATTGGTTTTATACTATTGGCTTTGGTATTATCTACCAGCTTTATGATGGCTCAAAATGGAGATAAAGCTCCCAAGGCTGTCTTTACAAAAGATGTACACGACTTTGGAAAAGTGGATGAAAGTGCCGGTACTGTTACTTGCGAGTTTACGTTTAAAAACACAGGTACTGCTCCTCTTCTAATTCAACGTGTACAAACAACATGCGGATGCACAACTCCAGACTACACAAAAGAACCGGTTCTTCCTGGAAAAACAGGGGTAATAAAAGTAACTTATTCGACAACAGGCCGTCCGGGAATTTTCACTAAAGAAATTACAGTATTTACAAACGTTCCTGATTCGGTTTACAAAGTTCGTATCAAAGGAGAAGTTATTCGCAACAAATAAAATAATAGGTTCCGGAATAGTATAATAAACAGCTAAGAACCTATAAAACAATTAAAAACAAAACAGGAGAAAGACTAGTCTTTCTCCTGTTTTGTTTTTAGTATCTTATTAACTTCACAACGGTTTTATTTATAACCATCGGAAGCTTTAAATAGAATCTACGTATTACTCTTTCGGGTCGGGTCCGTATTGATTTTGTCCATGGGTGCCATCAGTACAAAGAAGGATTAACAACCAAATACCACCAATTAGAGGTATAAGTGAAACAAAATACATCCAGCCACTATGATTTGTATCATGCAACCTTCTAACCGTAACTGCTAAACTTGGTATAAAAACGGCCAAACTGTATAAACCAATCAGTACCATGCATATTATAAAAGGAATTGAAGATTCGTTCATGGCGAATAATATGCCGCCAATAATCATCAAACCTATCGGAATAAAAGAGTTGAAAAGATAAAACATCCAATATTCCGTGCGCCTAGCCCTACCACTAAAGTCAGCATACTGCTTCAATACTTTCAGATACCATTCCATAATTTTATTGTTTTTATAGTATTAAAAAAATATGGGATAAAAATAATATAATATTCTGAAAATGAAAGGAAAAAGAAATGTTATTTATAACACATCTTTTTCCTTTCTCACCTAAAAAAACTACTTTAATAAAATGCTACATTGTAAGAACAATGTTATTTTCTTCTGCCATACGGCGCATATTAAGGATGGCATAGCGCATACGGCCCAACGCCGTATTGATGCTAACCCCTGTTTGGTCTGCTATTTCTTTAAAACTAAGATCTTGGTAATAGCGCATTTCTAAAACTTCGCGCTGATTTTCAGGCAAGAAAGATATTAACTTTCTAATATCAGATGTTATTTGCACCTTGATCAGTTCGTCCTCAATAGTGCCATCACATAGTGTAGGGTTATTTAATAAGTCAACCGGAGCCTCGTCATTTGATACCGTATTTTCGTTTTTCTCCTGACGAAAATGGTCAATAATCAAATTATGAGCTATCCGGGAAATCCATGCACGAAACTTACCCGATTCGGTATAACGTCCCTGCTTGATAGTAACGATTGCTTTTATAAATGTTTCTTGGAAAATATCTTCTGCAAGTTCCCTATTACGCACAGTAAAAAAAATGTAATTATATACACTTCTTTTATGACGTTCTAGCAGGATATCAAAAGCAAGATTGTTGCCATTAGAATAATCACAGACCAATTGTTCATCAGTCATAGTAATTAATGTTTCCATTATCTCTTATATTTAAAAATTTAGAGTAATGTCTATTCTATAGGCGTTGATTTTTTGAGGTTTATAAATAAAACTATGTTAATGATGCAAATAAAGAATAAATTTACCAAACTTACAAATACAGAAAGAATATTTAACAATAAGGAGGCGATACATCAGATACAGTCTCTTGTAGTCATGTTGATCGATAGGATAATAAGAATGAGACTATTTTATCTATGCCAAAATAGAAGACGCTTAAGAGTGCATAAGATTCGAACAATAAATTGGAATGTTATAAGAAAAAAAGAAAGTTTTTTAGCTTTCGAATATTTTCTATTAACGTCATTGTATATATTTGTATAGAAATCTATTAAACACTAATCATTATGAAAAGACATCTGTTATTCCTTGCAGTATTTACGGTTTTAACTACAAGTTTGTTAGCTCAGGGATATGAAGTTCCTAAGAATTATAAATTTGAAAGTAAAGACGCTTATACGGCATACGAACCCCAAGTAAAAGAGACCATAGACTGGTTACTAGACACGCCGTTAGGAAAAGAGCCTATTAAGAGACAAGAAGCAAATGCCTTTTTTATGGCCTGGCTTACAGGTACACCGAATGTTAGTGTGGGAGTAGATAGCCGAGTTGTAGATTTCATAAAAGTTAATCCAGAACTATTAATGCCTTTTATGCTGGGTTGGACTAGATACTCTTTTGATAACAACTACTCAAAAGATAATATCCTATGTACAAAAGCTGCTTTGGAAACGGTTGCAGCATTTTATCGAAAAAACAGAGGATATCTGAAAAAAGATGGAAGCGTGGAGAAGTTAGAAAAATCAATAGAGAAAGGTAAATTAGAAGAAGAAATAAGAAAGAAACTTAAATAAGAAGTTCAACTAAGGAAAGGCTTAAGTATAAATTTCTGAAAGATAAAAACAGAACTATAAATATAAAACAGATTATGAAAAAAATTATATTTCCTTTATTATTAGGATTAATCCTAATAGCTGGCTGTACACATAAGGCGCAGACAGGACAAGACGATACTATTGTAATAAAATCGGATATGGAAGACGAAAGAACAGGAGATGAGCTCAAAATAGTTGCAATAATGACCGTTAAACCGGAGGCTATAAAAGAAATTCTACCCATTTTTCAGACATTGGTTCAGGGTAGCCAAGAAGAAGATGGCTGTATCAGTTATAATCTGCATCAAGATATTAGCGACTCTACAAAATTTGTAATGCTTGAAGAATGGAAATCACAAGCAGCTATAGATTATCATAATAACACCGAGCACTTTAAAACATTTAAAGAAGGTTCGAAAGGTATGATAGAAAAATCGGAAGTAAGCATTTTAAAGTTGGTATATTAATCACCTACCCCTCCTTTTATAGATATCTTAGATTTGTATTTTTAGATAACAAGATTGTCTAATATAAAGATCTTTGATATAACAGATAGGTAGCTGACAGACAAAAAGTGATACAGAAAGAATAGAGTAAATACTTGATGTCTCAAAACACATAAAAACAAAGCGAGACAAGAAAAGTAACAAACAGAAAATATACTTATATCTGTTACTTTTGTTACTTTTGTAACCTTAAAGATTATAAAAGAATAAAAGCTATGACAGAATTGAAGATTGTTGCTGTAATTGTAGTTAAAGCCGAATTTCAGGAAGAATTGGAAAAAGTGTTTCAAAACGTAGTAGATGGCACACGTAAAGAAGATGGGAATATCTCATACGATTTGCATCAAGATGTAAAGAGTCCTTTAAAGTATACAATTCTAGAAGTTTGGAAGTCTCAGGCTGCAATAGATGAGCACAATAATACGGATCATTTCAAGGCTTTTGTAAAAGCTATAGAAGGAAAAGTGGAAAGTCTGTCTGTAGATATAATCAAAAAAGTGTATTAAATATCATCAAATAATATATATGTATAGGAATCATACGTGCGGAGAATTAACTCTTGCAGATGTTAACAAAGAAGTAACGTTAGCCGGATGGGTAAACGCTGTTCGCAAGCTTGGTGGTGGAGTGACATTTATCGACCTCCGCGACCGTTACGGTATTACTCAATTGTCATTCAGTAAAGATATCAATGCCGACTTGTACGAGCGAGCGAATAAAATAGGTCGCGAATACGTATTGCAGGTGACAGGAAAAGTAGAAGAGCGTTCGAGTAAGAACCCCAACAGGTCTACCGGCGATATTGAGATTATCGTTAACGAACTTGTAATATTAAATACATCAGATACACCACCATTTACTATAGAAGACAATACTGATGGCGGCGATGATTTAAGAATGAAATACAGATATCTCGATTTGCGTCGCGATGTGGTAAGAAAAAACCTTGAACTTCGTCACAAAATAGCATTCGAAACACGTCGTTATTTAGACGAACGTCAATTCCTTGAGGTAGAAACACCTGTTCTTATTGGTTCTACTCCTGAGGGAGCACGTGACTTTGTGGTACCATCTCGTATGAATCCGGGTGAATTTTATGCACTTCCACAATCGCCGCAATTATTCAAACAGCTATTGATGGTTTCGGGATTTGATCGATATTTCCAGATCGTTAAATGTTTCCGTGACGAAGACTTGAGAGCAGACCGTCAACCTGAATTTACTCAGATCGACTGTGAGATGTCGTATGTTAATCAGGAGGATGTGCTAAATATGTTTGAAGGATTAACAAAGCATCTGTTCAAAGTTGTAAAGGGAATTGATATTCCTGATTTTCCTCGTATGACTTATGCGCATGCCATGAAGTATTACGGTTCTGATAAGCCGGATACACGTTTTGGTATGGAATTCGTAGAAATAAAAGACTTGACAGAAGGTAAAGATTTTGTCGTATTCGATTCATCTGAATACGTAGGAGCTATCTGCGCTAAAGGAGCAGCTTCATATACCCGTAAGCAGATTGATGCTCTGACTGACTATGTAAAACGTCCGCAGATAGGAGCAAAAGGGCTTGTCTATGCCCGCTATGAGGCGGATGGCTCATTAAAATCTTCTGTAGATAAGTTCTATAGCTCTGAGGATTTGAAGAAGTGGGCAGAGCGCTGTCAGGCAGAACCAGGAGACCTTATACTAATTATCTGCGGTGAAACAGAAAAGGCACAGAAACAGCTAGGAGAACTTCGTCTAGAAGTAGCAGATCAACTTGGGCTAAGAGACAAGAATCAGTTTAACTGTCTATGGGTAATCGACTTCCCTCTGTTAGAGAAAGATGAAGAGCTGGGACGTTATTTCGCAAAACACCATCCGTTTACAAGTCCTAAAGAAGAAGATATAGCTTTACTTGATAGTGATCCGGGAGTAGTTCGTGCCAATGCCTATGATATGGTAATCAACGGTGTAGAAGTAGGAGGAGGATCCGTTCGTATTTTCAACAGTCAACTACAGAATAAGATGTTCCATATACTTGGCTTCACTGAAGAAAAAGCTCAAGCACAGTTTGGCTTCCTGATGAATGCATTCAAATATGGAGCACCTCCACATGCCGGTCTGGCTTTTGGTTTAGATCGTTTGGTATCATTGTTTGCAGGATTGGATAGTATCCGTGATTGTATTGCATTCCCTAAGAATAACTCAGGACGTGATATGATGATAGATGCTCCGGCAACTCTTGATCCGGCTCAACTTGAGGAGCTGAATTTGAAAGTAGAAATAAAGGAATAAAACATATCCTATATAAATCAAAAGCGCTCTAACTATCAAGTTAGAGCGCTTTCTCGTTTTAAAAACACGTGTTGTTATCGGTTGGATAGTCTCAGTCGATAAGAAGCTCCGGTCTATATTCAAAGTGCATTGTATCATAATGATACCACTTGCCTCCCCAAATAAATCCATACTTCTCGAATATATCGACTATAAGTTGCGGTATTCTGTTTTTATACTGTAAAGTTGCGTCTTCTGATTTACAACGACAGTCCCATTGCCAATAATTGGAATATTTCACATTCAGATCAATAGCAGTACCAAAGCTATGGCTGCTCAGCCTGTTTGTTCCTCTTATCTTTCGCCAGTTAAATACGCCCGAACTATACAGGTATTCCCGTAACTCGGGATGCTTATCGAATTCGTCCGATACTTTCTGCAATTGCTTCGCAACACCATTTATCTTCGTCACTCTCAGAGTCTGGTTTACAAGCGTTGGACACCAAGTGATGGTAACCAAATTAGCTTGCACTTCCGCTGAAGTAGACCCATACATTAACTTTAAGAGCTCTTCATTTCTTATTCGTCCCGGATCGTAATTCTTAGAAATATTCTCAACCTTTCCTTTGATGTAAGGATATGTAAAGATATCTCCTAGATCATTACTGTTCATCAGGTCAGAGTGAGTCTTCGTTCCTCCTTCGTTATATTTGATAGTTCTTCCGTCTTTTAAGACAATATTAGAATTATCAAAAGCCACAATACTCTCGGGATAAGCCTTCATAAGCTTATATACAGCTATGGGATATTGATCTTTATTCTGAGAAAAGCTTATTCCGGCAATGAAGAGAAAGAGCAGGACTATAACTGTCTTTTTCATATACTAAAGATAAAAATTTAAAAGGATATATCATGATAATATATCCTTCTTTTATCATTAAAAACGGATGTTTTTTACTTCAGTATTTTCTCTATCAAGGTCAACTCTTCGTCAGAAAAGTTGGCATTATCTTTAGCCTTCAGATTATCTTTCAACTGATTCAAAGAACTTGTTCCAATTATGACAGATGTAACCTGTTCGTTATGTAACAGCCATGCTAAAGCCATTTCTGCTAAAGTTTGACCACGCTGTAGAGCCAAGTCGTTCAATGCAGAAACCTGTTTTATCACATCCTGAGTAATTTCACTTTCCTGTAAGAAGCCATGACTTTTATGAGCTCGGGAAGTTTCAGGAATACCATGCAGATACTTATTCGTAAGCAACCCTTGCGCTAATGGAGAAAATGCAATAAACCCTACTCCATATTCTTTATTAATAGCCATATGCTCAATTTCGGGATTGCGAACAAGCATACTATACTTGTCCTGATAAATCAAACAAGGCACATCCTGTGACTTCAATATTTCATAAGCCTTTATCAACTGCTGCGGAGGATATTTTGATACACCTACATACAAAGCTTTCCCTTGGCGAACAATATCGACTAAGGCTTGCATCGTTTCTTCTATCGGAGTCTGAGGATCATACCGATGAGAGTAAAATATATCGAAATACTCCAAACCGGTACGTTTCAGGCTCTGATCAATACTTGCCATAATATATTTTCGCGAACCGCCATCACCATAAGGGCCATTCCACATCAAGTGACCTGCTTTTGATGATATAATAAGCTCGTCTCGGTGTCCTTTAAGCTCTTTAGCTAACACTTTTCCAAAGTTAGTCTCTGCACTTCCGGGAGGTGGACCATAATTATTGGCTAAATCAAAATGTGTAATACCACTATCAAAGGCATGTAAGATCATAGATGTAGCCATTTCAAAATCATCTACATCTCCGAAATTATGCCACAGTCCTAATGAGATTTCAGGAAGCTGTAACCCACTGTTTCCGCAAAAGTTATATTTCATCGTTTTCGTTTTATTTTGAATAAAGATAGTTTATTTTCTTTTAGGATTCTCGTATTTATTAAATTTTTAGATGATACTATTTACCCCTTATCTATTCATAATATTTAACAATGGAGCATTAATATTTCCATAATCGAAAAGAATTATGAGCCGAATCTTTATATACTTTTACCCGATTTTTTAACATACATAACATTTATGAAAATTATAAACTATCTAAAATTAACTTTAACAGCTGTAACACTCTGTTTGATTACCGTTTCTGTTTATGCTCAAGAAGCAAATGAAAATCCTTTAGCTCTACTTAAAGAAGGAAACCTCCGTTTTGTATCAAGTACTCCATTACACCAACATCAGGATATGGCTAGAGTTGACGAACTCAAAAGTGGGCAACAGCCTTTTGCTGTCATTGTCAGCTGCTCCGATTCCCGTGTATCTCCTGAAATCATATTTGACCAAGGACTCGGCGATCTATTTTCAATCCGTACAGCCGGTAATGTTATGGCTGACTTTGAAGAAGGAAGCATCGAGTATGCTGCAGAACATCTTGGCTCAACGCTTATAGTTGTTTTAGGACATACCAGTTGTGGTGCAGTAAAAGCATTCATGGATATCAAGCACAATCCGGATCACCAGCATGCGGATCATGCTGAAAAATTAGGTCATATAGAATCTATTGTAAATAAGCTAAACAGTGAAGATGAAGAAAACGAAGTCTTCAAAACAGAAGGTTCGGATAAGTACCAAAAGGCTATCGAAGCAAATGTTATACATGGAGTAAAGCAATTAAGAGAATCTACACCTATATTATCAGAAAAATATAACGAGGGAAAGATTCAAATAGTGGGAGCTATTTACCACATTGAATCAGGAGAGGTTGAATTTTTAGACCTTTAATAAAATCTTCGTTTTTGATCATAAAAAAGCTCAGCCTTTGCGGCTGAGCTTTTTCATTATATGCTTTATTTTAGAATAACATATTCTTAATATCTGGATTTGTAAGGAACTTAGCAAATTCGATATCTTTCGCTATCTCAGCTGGAGAAACTCCATTCTGAATAGCAGACTTCAAGTTTCCGGCAACACCTGATGCACTATTTGTTCTTGCAGCTACAATAGCAGCCAAATAATATGTAGTAGCATCTTTAGTTGGTACTGCATCCAATATTTGTTGAGCACGGCTATAATTCTTAGTCAAAATCTGAGCCAATGCAGCATTGTTAGATACAGTGTTACCAAACGATTGAACTGCACGGTTATATTCTCCTTTTTGGATATACATCAATCCCATTGTTTCACCTAACGAGTTAGCTCCTGCTGCATTACCAAGTAGTTGCTCTGCTTTAGCAGTATTTCCATCAGCCAATGACACTAAAGCTAAGTTCATATTCGCTTCAGCTGCACGAGACGAAACTTCAGCAGCCTTATTGAAAGCCTGAACCGCTCTGCTGTTTTGTCCATTCTTATAATAGTATGCACCTAGGTTATTCCATCCACGATAGTCGTTAGGGAATTTTTGAGTAACGAAAGTATATACTTTCTCTTTAGATACACCATTCAAGTTAGCAGCATATAACAATTCTTCTACTGTAAGGTCTCCAAGGTTACCGCTTACTGCAACATTTTTCAGTTCCTCATCAGTTTTACCAATTATTTCTACATTAGCCAAAAGGCGAGAACGACGAAGTTTTGGTAAAATAGTTTCAGCTAGATCAGAGTATACAACTGAGATATTCTTAATTTCTTTTTCTCTGGTTTCTGGATCTGGATACATAGACAATACTCTAAGAACAAGATCTTTGTCTTGTAAGCTAGATGCTTGAACTAATTTTTGGAATCCATCCCAGTCTTGAGCTGTATATTTAGCATTAATTTCAGTATCAATACTATTTTTCTTGAATTCTTTAGTCAAATAGTTTGTTGTATTCTTCTCACGTTTTTCAGCTAGCTGATCATTCAGTTTGAACCCTCCATCAGGAGATGCATATGCCGAAATTTCAACATCTACTTTCTTGCGCTCGTTGCTATCTGCTTCTTTTACCAATTCTTTCCATGCATTCAGGTTTGTAGAATTCAATTCGCTAGAACGCAATTCTGCACGTTGGATCAAGAACATTATATCAGCATCATAAGCTTCTTTGATTATGCGTTGGAAAGCGTCAGGAGCAACAGCAGGAGCTGAAGTGCCCGCATTTGCAAGCGCTTGAGTTGCAACTACACCATCAGCAATTTTTACATCGCCAAAGCCAACTACTTGTTTTCCGCCTCTGTAAAAATCGAAGCGTAAAAATAATTCCGATTTTTTCATTGCCGGAATATAATCAAACTCAGACTTCATTGTTATAGCACTACCAGCTTCATAAGGTACTACGATTCCGTTTCCGGCTACCTTTTCGCCCTGATATGTATAAGGAGTTCCAAGAGTTTCACCTCCTGTATACTTCAATACCGGTGTAACTACAACTGTTGTACTTTTCTCGAACCATTTAGCAGGAAAGCGTCCGTTTATTGTAACAGGAACTTTAGTCCCTACCAATTCTAACGGCGAAGGATTTGTTGTAAATAAAGAATTTGCCAAAGGAGGCATTGTTTTTTTGCCGCACGATGTTGCTATGATAGCAACAAAGGCTACTAACGAAAGGAATTGAATGAGTTTCTGCCTTTTCATAACACTTAAGTAATTTAGTTTTATATATTTATTAAATTCCGATTCTTCGTATCACAAAGCTACTTGATTTCCATCTGAAAATAAAATACAATTACCTTATTTTGAATATTCCTAAGACTTTTAATTTTTTTTAATCTTTCAGCATTTTCACACTCAGTGTTGATGCGGTATAGATCCCTTTTTCGGAGAAAGACTTATATATATTCTCGTTCAAACAGACACTTGTATTTCCATAATCCTCACTATTCACCCATACCCGTATTGTTACATTGATAACGCCATTCGAAACATCTGTAACACCCACAAAAGGTGTAGGGGTATCGTTTATTGATTTGTTTTCTTTAATAACTGATAGCAATAAACTTTTTACAAGGTCAATATCTGTTCCATAATTAATATTAAACGTGAGGTCAATACGCCTCTGTTTCTGGGCTGAATAGTTCGTTATATTCCCGGTAGATAAAGGGCCATTGGGTATAAATATAGTGACATTATCGCCTGTCAGCAAAACAGTATATAATATTCCAATAGACTGAACGACACCATCCGTACTTTGGGCAACAATACGATCTCCGACTTTGAACGGTTTGTTTATTAACAGCATCACACCTCCTGCAAAATTAGAGAGATTATCTTTCATAGCCATACCTACGGCTAATCCGGCAGCAGCTAATATAGCAGCAAAAGAAGTAGTTTGAATGCCTAGTATATTTACTATAAAAAGAAACAATACAATCTTTAATGAAATATTGATCAGGCTATCCAAAAACGAGCGTACTGTTTCCTCTATCCGTCGGCGAAGTAGAAACTTATCAAAAAACTTTCTTATCCACCCAATCACCCAGCGGCCAACAATAAATACAATAATTGAAGCTACAATTTTTGTACCTAGCGCCACCGAAACATCAAGCAGGTAGTCAAGCAACTTATCGAGGGTTGAAACCGTGGCTTCTGCATTCACAACAGACAGACTATCAGTAGAAAATATATCTAACAACATAAACTATATAACAAGTGCAATAATTCGAGCATAAAATTATATATTTATACAATACAATTGTCATTTTATTCGGGATTAAAATAGATTTTTAACAATCAAATTTTACAGATTCGAATGGTACATTTCTAAGAGTAGATAAATGATCTCGCATTTATCGAACATGCAACAGACAAAGAGCAAGACTTTCTGCTCTTTTGTTTTTTATATCTTTGTCCTACCAAAATAGATTAACAAGTGAAAGGTATAAATATATTTGATCTCAAAAACTTCCTCGACCAGAAAGTAGAACAGTACAACACCCCTACTTTTATCGATAACGATCCGATCTCCATTCCTCATAGCTTCACAAGCAAACAGGATAAAGAAATAATGGGTTTCTTTGCTGCCATCTTTGCGTGGGGGCAACGCAAAACCATTATCAATAAATGTAAAGAGTTGTCAGAAAGAATGGACAACGCTCCATACAACTTCATACAAGGACATAGTGACGAAGACTTAAAAAAACTCCTACAGTTTAAACACAGAACATTCAACGATACAGACTTGCTATACTGTATCGACTTTATGAAAAGACACTTCACTCAATACAACAGCCTTGAGGAAGCTTTCTTCCCATCCTCCGACATGAATGTAGAGGCAGCCCTCAATCACTTTCAGGCATACTTCTTTTCTCATCCCGATGCACCTCACCGTACACGAAAGCATATCCCCTCCCCCGTTCAAAAATCAGCATGCAAACGACTGAATATGTACTTGCGATGGATGGTAAGGGATGATAACAAAGGGGTCGATTTCGGGTTATGGAACCAAATCAGCCCATCCAAGTTGATTTGCCCACTCGATCTTCATGTAGAACGTACCGCCCGCAAGCTAGGTCTGCTGGAACGAGACAAACCCGATTGGAGGGCAGCGCTAGAACTAACAGAAAGTCTAAAAACACTGGATATCAACGACCCTGCCAAATATGACTTCGCTCTGTTTGGTATTTCTATTGAAGAAAAATGTATTATCCCTTAGAATAAAAAGTAACAAAGGTGACAAAAGTGACACATTTTACACATATTTTTCATGTCACCTTTCTGCTCTCAAATTTCAGTTGTTATAGATGTCAAAGACCTCATTATATGACAATTTTATTCTAAATAAATAAACACAAATAAAATTTCTGTATTTTTTTTATTTGCAATATACAACACCTTTCTCATTTTGAATTCAAAGCAAAAAAAACTATCTTTGAGCTAGTTTTTTAGTAGCTATTAAATCCAATAAACACATATGCTCCCTGAAGATATTATTGACGAACCAGAGAATTTAGATAACGACGAACCAATATTGGATGATGAGTTGGAGAACGCTGATGCAGCATCCCATTCAGACTATAAAGTCCCGATAAAAGATACGGCTGACAATCAGACACATCTTTCGGGTATGTTCCAAAACTGGTTTCTCGACTATGCATCGTACGTAATACTCGAACGTGCGGTACCTCACATATCTGATGGTTTCAAGCCGGTGCAACGTCGTATCATGCACTCTATGAAGCGCATGGATGACGGCCGCTACAACAAGGTCGCTAATATCATCGGGCATACTATGCAGTTTCACCCCCATGGTGACGCCTCTATAGGGGATGCATTGGTGCAACTGGGACAAAAGGATTTATTGGTAGACTGTCAGGGAAACTGGGGAAACGTGTTTACAGGAGACGGAGCTGCAGCTCCTCGTTATATAGAAGCTCGCTTATCAAAGTTTGCTTTGGAAGTGATTTTCAACCCCAAGACCACAGAATGGAAACCATCATACGATGGACGTAATAAAGAGCCTGTTACGCTACCGGTTAAGTTTCCTCTACTTCTAGCTCAGGGTGCGGAAGGTATTGCTGTGGGACTTTCGTCTAAGATTCTTCCTCACAACTTCAATGATCTTTGCGATGCAGCCATAGCACATCTTCAAGGAGAAAAATTTGCATTCTATCCCGATTTTCAAACCGGGGGCTATATAGACGTCAGCAAGTATAACGATGGCGAGCGAGGCGGATCGGTAAAGGTTAGGGCTAAAATATCTAAACTGGATAACAAAACGCTTGTTATAAGTGACATTCCCTACGGTCGTACATCATCGTCTGTTGTAGAATCGATCTTGAAAGCTAACGATAAGGGTAAAATTAAAATCCGCAAGGTAGATGATATCACCGCTCAGAATGTAGAGATACAGGTACATCTGGCAGCAGGCGTCTCTTCCGATAAGACAATAGATGCTCTATACGCTTTCACCGATTGTGAAATAAGCATTTCGCCAAACTGCTGTGTTATCGAAGATAATAAACCTTATTTCCTTACAGTAAGCGACATACTCCGTCATACTACAGACAATACGTTAAGCCTGCTTCGTCAAGAACTGGAGATACAAAAGAGTGAACTGGAAGAAAGCCTTCACTTTTCTTCGCTGGAAAAGATTTTCATCGAGGAGCGTATATACAAAGACAAAGAGTTTGAGAATGCTGACAATATGGATATGGCTGTAGAGCATATCGATAAGAGATTAGCTAAGTATGCAAAACAGTTTATCCGTGAGATTACACGTGAGGATATACTCAAATTGATGGAAATCAAGATGGGACGTATTCTCAAGTTCAATTCCGACAAAGCAGAAGAGCTGATAGCCAGATATAAAGACGAAATAGAAGAAATAAAGCACAATATAGAAAACATTGTAGACTATACGATCTCATGGTTTGTAATGTTGAAAGAAAAATACGGAAAAGATTTTCCTCGCAAAACAGAAATCCGCAGCTTTGATACCATCGAAGCGACAAAGGTGGTGGAAGCAAACGAAAAACTGTATATCAACCGCGAGGAAGGATTTATCGGCACATCACTGAAAAAAGATGAATTTGTCTGCAACTGTTCCGACATTGACGATATAATTATCTTCTTCAAAGACGGTAAATACAAGATTGTAAAAGTGAGCGACAAGATGTTTATCGGTAAAAATATTCTTTATCTATACGTCTTCCGCCGGAACGACAAGCGCACGATCTATAACGTGGTCTATCGCCACGGCAAGAATGGCCCTTCGTATATTAAACGCTTTGCCGTAACAGGAATAACCCGTGATAAAGAATACGATGTAACACAAGGAGAAGACGGTTCTCGTATCACCTATTTCAGCGCAAACCCGAATGGTGAAGCTGAAACCATACGAGTAATACTGAAGCCGAAACCTCGTCAAAAAATACTTGTATTCGAAAAAGACTTTAGCGATATTGTCATCAAAGGACGTCAGTCTATGGGAAATATCTTAACGAAAGCTGAAGTACATAAAATATCACTGAAACAAAAGGGTGGATCAACACTTGGCGGACGCAAAGTTTGGTTCGATCAGGATGTGTTGCGCCTAAACTATGATGGCAGAGGCAAATTCCTTGGAGAATTCCAAAGCGAAGATCAAATATTGGTTGTACACGACAATGGAGAATTTTACACCTCCAATTTCGATGTAACGAATCACTACGAAGCCGGAATCATCCGTATCGAGAAATTCGACGTAAATAAAAATTGGACAGCCGTTCTGTTTGATGCCGACCAGCAATTTATGTATCTGAAACGCTTTACATTCGAATCTTCTGCAAAAAAACAGAATTTCCTTGGAGATAATCCGAACTCGAAACTGAAGATTCTTACAGACGTTGTTTATCCTCGTATTCTTGTCACTTTTGGCGGGCGCGACAGTTATCGTGAGGCCTTGGAAATAGATGCGGATGAATTTATTGCAGTAAAAGGCTTCAAGGCTAAAGGTAAGCGTTTATCGACATTCGAAATAGGCGACATCAAAGAACTTGAACCTATCCGCTTTCCTGAACCGGAAGAAGAAGAGGAAAAGAAATTTGAAGTACATATAGACGATGATGATGATGAAGTGGACAATCGCCCTATCTCGGATATTTTGGATGAAATAACAGGGCAGAAATCGTTATTTAAAGATGATGATAAGGAGGAGGAATAAATATATATTTCTATTATTTCTGAGTGTATGCGTTTTTATTAATTTACAAGCTCAAAACCTTGTTGATAAAACACATGCTCTTGATTCAGTAGAAATTGAAGGTTATGCCCCTCAAAAGAGAACGATAGTTATCGATGATTCCTCTTTAGGGGTTCCTATACCTTTAAGGACGAACAACGCCCTATCGGTCTCTATCGGCTCTGCTAACATGTACGATACATACCTATCGCCATTAGAGTACAAGGGTTTCTCTATTCATTTGATGTATGAGCAAATGCGCCGTACTACGTGGTTTGATTATAAGTTCTATAAACAGCAGATATTCGAACTGGATCTTTCGAAAGGAGATAATCCCGCAAAAAACGTATCGGAATACTGGGCGCTTCTTAGCTATAGGATAGGTGGTCATTACATGGTGTATAATACTGACAACTTCCGCCTCGGACTGGGAGGACTATGGGATATAAATGGCGGTGTATTATACAATGAACGAAATGGAAACAATCCGGCTTCTGCCCGTGCATATTCCAATCTCAATCTGTCTATTACCGCATCTTATAAATTCAAATGGGGTGCCGTGCGCTGGCAAATAGATTCTCCGTTTATGGGAATATTATTCTCTCCTAAATACGGACAATCGTACTACGAGATTTCGTTAGGTAACTCTGTCGGACTTGTCAATTTCGCATCCTATCACAATCAACGAGCATTGCGCAACTACATATCAATGGATATCCCGATAAACAAATATACAATCAGAGTGGGGTATATGGGCTCATGGTATCAGACAAAAGTAAATGAGATACAAACGCATCAGTATACAAACAGCTTTGTGATTGGATTCCCTATAGAAGGGGTAAAGAAACCAAAAGAAAAAGCCCGTATCGACTATTGGAATGGGCAATAAGCAGTAAAAGGCTTAAATGAGAGATATAAAAGAAATAGAGAAAAGATATAAAGATCCGAACAGGATACCTAGAAAGGGATCACATCTATTTAAAAAGAGGTATCTTCTTTTTATCATCTTATTCATTGCCTTTATCACAAATCCGGATGAAGAGAAACACAGAGAAGCCGTTAGACATAAAATAAACAGCATTATGCTTCCACCTGACCCTTCGGGTTCGGGATATGTAGGCCGCCATCCCAGTGTAGACCCATTGGTGAATAATCATATCTCTGTTAATAATTATTTCCTATTCTCTACAACAAAAGCTTTCTGGAATAATGAGGAAGCAACAATCGGACTGGGAGTTTTTGGGCATGTATTCATTTCCGATATGGTAGACAAAGCTATAAATAGAAGATTAAACAATTAGTATTTAAACCAATATGTTCAGAGAAGTAAGAAGACAAAACAGAATACTTGAAGATAAAGCTCGCATAAGCGAACTATTAAAGACTTCAGAATACGGATTTCTTAGCTTAGGAACATCCGAGAATGGATATGGCTATGGCATCCCAATCAGTTATGTTTATGATGAGGAAGCTAATACTCTCTATTTTCATTGTGCTCCCGAAGGTCAGAAACTAGACCTGATAAAACAAAACAATAAGGTATCATTTTGTGTAGTAGGTGTAACAAAACCCATTGCGGAACAATTCACCACCTTATACGAAAGTGTTATATCCTACGGTAAAGCTGATATAAATCTATCTGATGAAGAAAAACGAAAAGCTCTCAGGCTATTGGTAAATAAATATTCAAAAGGCTTTGAAGAAATAGGAGAAAAATACATAGACAAATCGTGGAGCCGTACAGCTACATTCAAAATAGAAATAGAACACATAACAGCCAAAGCAAAATATAGTCCACATTGAATTTCTTTTTACCCAAGCTCAGCTATATGTACCTCATAGCAGCAAGATAGAGGAGATCGGGAAAAGTAAAATATCGCTAAATTATACTTTCTCTCAAATAGATTTTCAAAGAAAGTGATTAGCTTTGCACAACTTTATAAATATATCGTAGCAACAATAAAAACTTATTAATTTGTTGATTGTGAGTTCATCTAATAATTCTTACTTCGGAAAAGCAATCTTGTTTATTGTTTTATCCGTAGGCTTCTTTTTACTCTGTAAACAGTTGCTTCCCAACCGCTTATTCCCTGAGAATAAAATAACAACCGAAAATATTGTTGTAGACAGCCTGATGCTGAATGCAATCAATGATACTACAGCTATTGACGATTCTCCACATATAGCCAAGGCTGACAGCACAAATACAACCGACAGTTTGAACATCCAACCCGAAGAAATAGACGAAGCTATAAACCCTTCGCTCAATGCAGATGGTTATCAAAATCTAAAACGATTTTATGAAAAGCTGCATCAGCTGGAAGCAAATAAGTCAGGAAAAATAAGAATAGCCTATTTCGGCGATTCTATGAACGACGGCGATTATATTGTACAAGACGTCAGAAGTGAATTCCAGAAAAACTATGGAGGGCACGGAGTCGGTTTTGTTTCTATATCATCTCTTTCTGCTGCTTCACGGGGATCTATCTCACACCAAGTTTCAAAAGAATGGATTGTACAATCTTTTATAAAAGTAAAGAAACCAACCAGACCATTTGGGATAGATGGACAGGTATTCTTTACACGTGGTTCAGGCTCTAATTATTGGGTAAAATATAAAGCTCAGGCTCAACCCTATTCAACTGCATTATATAATCCTATACTTCTATATGGTAGTTCCAATAATGCAAATGCGTCTATTACGATTCGTGCAGACAAAGACTCGGTATCTACCAAAAAGCTTACCCCTTCACATTTACTCAATACGCTGCCACTTACATCTTCAAGTGTAAAATCATTGCAGGTTACATTTGCTCATGCCGACTCTATACCTATTTATGGATTCAGTTTCGACGACGGGCAAGGAGTACATGTAGACAATTTCTCCATGCGTGGCAACTCCGGTCTTCCACTTTCTATACTCAATCCATCGCTAATGAATGCGTTCGATAAAGTTTTAGGGTACGACCTCATTGTTCTTCAATATGGAACTAATGTATTGGGCTATGGCACTCTAAATTATAGTTGGTATGAAAAAAACATGACAACGGTTGTAAACAACCTACATCAATGTTTCCCGAATGCTGACATACTGATTATTTCCACAGCGGATAAGGCAAGCAAAATTGAACAAGAAATGAAAACAGATCCGGCAGTAGTTCCGTTGGCAAAAGCACAAAGGAACTATGCACGCAAAACAGGATCGGGCTATATAAACCTGTATGAATTAATGGGTGGCAATGGATCGATGGTAAAATGGGTCGATGAATATCATTTGGCAAATAAAGATTATACCCACTTTAATGCGTCGGGTTCGAAAAAGATAGCCAAATTGCTTTACGACGAGATTAATAAAGGCTACCTGAAATACAAACAACATAAGACCGAAACAGAGATTAAGAAATGATATTTTCGAAAAAAATACGGACAATCTGTTTATTTACATTATTCTTATTCTACCCTCTTACATTTTTCTATTCTTCAACGAAAGATGCGAGAAGAGTTAAGGACATAAAGAATAATGTTTTTGCGAATCAGGAATTATTAAATCCCATCTTCAATAAGTTATACAACTTAGAGAAAAGCAAAAAAGGAAAGATTAATATTGTCCACATAGGTGACTCTCATATTCAAGCTGATTTTTTCACGAATGCCATAAGAAGCGAACTACAGTCCAAATTCGGAAACGGAGGATATGGCTTTACTTTTCCTTATAGTCTGGTAAAAACAAACGGAACCCGAAATGTAAGATACAGCAGCAATGCCTCTTGGCAGAGCCTCAGGAATGTACTACCGATAGCAGATGTAGGCGTAGGACTTAGCGGAATTGCATTATATACTTCTTCTAACGACTTCGTATTGCAGCTATATACAGAAGAAGGATATGAGTTTACCAATGTTAAAGTAATATATCCGGATAAAGAGTCTCATTATAAAATGAGCATATCAGCCGACCCTCTTGAAGTAACCGGAGCAGCGCCAACAGGCTCAACGTCGGGTACAAGCATTAAATATCACAAGGTAAAAAAAGGAGAAACATTGTCTTCCATAAGCCGGAAATACAGAGTAACAGTTGCTCAGGTAAAAAAAGCAAATGGAATGAAATCGAATACAATCCGATTGAACCAATCGCTTAAGATACCAACGAAAACTACAGCGAAGCCTGTTCAGGTTAGATCGAGGGAAACCAACTTGGATACGGAGAATCTTAAATTTGTGAATATGTTATCCAAGCCATATTACTCATCGTATACGAGTGATTCCGCCATAAACAGGATTACCCTTGTACCCGATGGTAAAACGGCGATGTACAACCTCAACGGATTTGTAATAGAAAACAATGAGCCGGGAGTTGTATATCATACAATAGGTGTAAACGGCGCTAAAATGACGGATTACATTAAATATCCTCTATTTTTCAAACAACTACCGATACTCGAACCCGACCTTATCATCCTATCTTTTGGAACAAATGAATCTTTCGGAAAAATGAGCGACACGGAGTATATCTTTCAGCTGAATGAGTTTATCAACAATATAAAAGCATATTGTAAAAATGCAACTATACTCGTAATGACCCCTCCTCCGTCTATGTTTCGAAAAGGCAGGCAAAACACATTTGTTGCCGACTATAGCGTTGCTCTAATGGGGATTAATTACCTACCGGTATGGGATTTATACTCACGCATGAGTGGCGATTCTGCCATCAGACCAAGAGGAGATTATGCATCGATGATAGCTCGCGACAAAGTACACTACACAACCGGCGGGTATGAAGCTCAGGGACAATTATTTATTTCTGATTTTCTTAACGCTTACAATAATTATAAAAGCAAATATGATAAGTAATATATTTGAAAGTATAAGAGATTTCTACTTACCTGATTTTTTAGAAAAGGTAATCAACGATATAGCACCATATTTTATTTACGACCCGTCGCGACCGCTCCTGTTCAATAGTGCCTTCTTTCTTGGGTTCTTCCTTGTCTTCTATATGGTATATGTAGCCAGTAAGAAACACGACCATTTCAGGAAAGTATACCTTATCGCTTTTTCTCTTTACTTCTACTATTTGGCAGGGGGAAATACGATGGATATAAATCTTTTCGGATTTCATTTTCCGCTCAACTATTTTGTACTACTGGTTATCTGTGCTGTAGCAACACACTGGCTAGCTGTAAAAATGCATGAATCTGAGAAAACGGGAACACGAAAATTCTTATTGACACTTATTATTGTCGGCAACTTATTGATGTTGGCATACTTTAAGTATACGAATTTCCTTATCGATAATATAAATGCCATTTTCAATGGGAACTTTGCATTACATAATATTATATTACCAATCGGTATATCATTCTTTGTATTCGAAGCGATAAGCTATGCTGTAGATTTGTATCGCAAGCAAATGAAACCGGCCGACTCCCTTTTGGATTTCTGCTTTTATATAACTTTCTTTCCGAAACTGGTAGCTGGGCCTATTATACGAGCGAAAGATTTTCTGCCACAGATGAAGAATAAACTGCATCTGACCAAAGAAGACGCAAGTGCTGCTATATTCCTTATACTTATCGGTTTGATAAAGAAGGCGATTATATCAGATTATATCTCTACCAACTTTGTTGATCGGGTGTTCGATTCACCAATGAGCTATACTGCATTCGAGAACCTTATGGCTGTATATGGATATACGCTGCAAATATATTGTGACTTTTCGGGCTATTCAGATATTGCGATTGGACTATCCCTGTTGATGGGATTCACGATACCGCCTAACTTTTTAACGCCATATAAATCCCAATCAGTCACCGAATTCTGGCGTCGCTGGCATATATCCCTATCCTCTTGGTTGCGGGACTATCTGTATATTTCGATGGGAGGTAATCGTAAAGGCAAGATTAGAACTTATTTCAACCTATTCATGACAATGCTGATAGGAGGATTATGGCATGGTGCATCGTGGAAATTTGTTATTTGGGGCGGATTGCATGGAACAATGCTGGCAATAGAGCGATTCTTTAAGCAATTTATAAAAATACCTGACAACCGCTTCACTCGCATAATCTGTATCTTACTAACTTTTCACTTCGTAGCATTTTGTTGGATATTCTTCCGTGCCGGAAGTTTCGAATTGGCTGGAAGCGTTATTTCCAATATTGGTAAACTAACATTTGCTCCGAACGAATGGCTGGTTATTATAGAAGGATACAGAAATGTATTTATCTTACTGATTGTAGGATATATTATGCACTTCTTACCCGAAAAATTGGTTAACAATATAAAAGCGGGCTTCGACTCTATCCCGTTATTCGGGAAAGCTGCTTTTGCAGGTCTTATCTTTTGGATGATATTTGCAACAGCCTCCAGCGGGCCACAACCATTTATTTATTTCCAATTCTAAAAATATATTTAGTTGAACATCCACTACTTTAATCCCGGGCACGAGACAGCAGTCAACAATGCGTCGCCTTACTATACACCTCCGGTGAATATAGCGGCTATGCAAGAAGAATTGTCTTTTCTGCCGGCATGGTACGCCGATCGGGAAGATAAAGTTTTGGTCGATAGTAAAAACGAAGTATATTATTCATACTTAACAGAAAAATTCTCTACCCTAGCTCAACCAGTATCTCAGAACGAACTGACACTATATAGAGATGCAAATGTATCATTATGGGGAGTATCTCCTCAAGCGATTCGCTACTTCGAAGAACTAAATAAGGAATTAGAAATTAATCTGGATATTCCTGAATGGAGTGAAGAATATAAATATCTTAACAGCAGGCTCGCAGCGAGAGACTGTCTGTCTGAATTAATAAACTCTATCCCCCTACTCTCTCAAGCAATCATACCACAATTCTATACAAACCTGGACAATATAAACAGGGCTGTAAATGCCTCGGCATATCAACTATTAGCTAAAGCTCCTTATTCATCCTCCGGCAGGGGATTGCTATGGCTACCGGCAACAGGATTAACCCGCACCGAAAATCAGATATTACATGGAATTCTAAAAAAACAAGGGAGTGTCTCTATCGAAAGAGTTTTAGATAAACAAATGGATTTTGCCATGGAATTTATGGCAGATGGAAAAGGAAATATTGCCTTTGCAGGCTATTCTCTTTTTTATACCAATGCGAAGGGCGGCTACGAAGCAAATTATATAGGCTCACAAGAAAGTATCATAGAACAATTGTCTGAAAAGATATCGCTAGACCTTCTTGATTCTGTAAAGGGCAAGCTTATCAACATATTATCTAAAAAGCTTACAACACTTTACAATGGCTGTATCGGCGTGGATATGCTTATTTATTTAGAAGACAATGAGTATAAATTACATCCTTGCGTTGAAATAAATATGCGATACAATATGGGATTTCTCACTTGTCGGTTGTATGAAAACTATATAGCTACGCAGTCTTGCGGGAAATTCTATATAGATTTTAATCCTAAAGCGGAAGAGATGTATAACAACCATCTCTTGATGGAGGAAAAACACCCTATCCGAATAGAAAATGGCAAAATAACCTCAGGATACCTTTCGTTATGCCCAATCAGCAGAAGCAACAGATATAGAGCTTATGTATTGGTTGAAAAAGGCTTTTAATACCCTCTCCTATTAATAACTACAAATTTCTTCTTCTGAATTCAGCGCAAATAATTGCTGTAGCTATAGCTACATTTAACGACTCCGATGTGGGATTACCTACAGGGTAGTTTGGTATATACAGTTTCTCAGTAATCAATCTTTCTATTTCAGGACGGATTCCATTGCCTTCATTTCCCATAACAATAATTCCATCTGATGTAATTTTTTTTTCGTACATATTTTCTCCACCGAGAAAAGTTCCGTACACGGGCAAATGTTTATTCCGAGTCAAAAAATCTGATAAGTCTGTATAATGAATATTAACCCTCGCTAAAGCCCCCATTGTAGCTTGTACCACCTTCGGATTGTAGACATCAACAGTATCTTGCGAGCAAAATATATGATGAATGCCATACCAATCAGCCAAGCGTATGATTGTGCCCATATTGCCGGGGTCTTGAATACCATCCAATGCCAAAACCAGCTCATCATCAATCTTTATATCAGCTACATTTTCTGATTGGTAGAAGACAGCTAACACCTGCTGTGGGTTTTGTAAAAAACTCACTTGAGCCAGCTCGCTATCATTCACTTCTATTACTTCTTCAACATTTGCCACATCTGTCGATCTCAAAAATTCGGGAGTAGCAACGAGTAACTGACATTTTATAAATGGCAGTAAATCGCTTACCATCTTGTGACCTTCAGCGACAAAAGTTCCGAACTCGGCACGATATTTCTTCTCTTTCAAAGAGCGAATATATTTCAGCTTATTTTTGCTTAAACTCATTTATTTATTATCCAAATTTTACTTCACACGATACCTTAATCTAACTAAAACATTACCTCTAACCTATTTCCTTCAGGGTCTAGCGTTTCAAACTCATAATAGCCATCGCCTGTTTGCCGAGGACCTCTTAATATCTGATATCCCGCATTCTTTAGTTCCTCAGCTTTCTTATCCACCTCTTCTATAGAATCAACAACAAACGCCAAATGAATAAGTCCTTTGTGCTGTGTTCCCACAACATCATTTGCATTATCAGGAATATCCGTTCTGTGCATTATTTCTAATTGCCCGCCCGATTCGAAACTTAAAAAGTAGCTTCTGAAACCTGTGGTTTTATTTTCGTACAGTTGATTCGCTTGAGCTCCAAAATGTTTAACATAATATTCCTTTTCTTTTTCAAGGTCTGTAACCCAAATAGCAGCATGGTGAAGTTTCATAAACTATTCTATTTAAAATCAATTTATACTCTTTTTAATAACAAAACTACAAAAAGAAACAATTAAAACCCTAAATTTGTCGTTCAATTGAATAAATAGAGTTTGCTTCAGGTTATTTTCTATGAGACATAAGTTTTTGATTCCCTTCTTTGTAGTAATACTTCTTACGATCTTCATACAGTCGTGCAGTACAACGAAATATATCCCGGACGGAGAATATTTACTGGCAAGCACTACAGTAAAGAGTGACAAAAAGGTCATGTCAACCATGGATATGGAAACCTTTATCAAACAAAAACCTAACTATAAAACCTTTGCAATATTCAAGCTACCACTTTTCTTATATAACCTATCCGGAAAAGATAGCACAAAATGGGTTAATCGTACGTTACGTAATGCGGGAGATCCCCCTGTGCTATATGATAGTACTATGCTGGAGCAGACAGTAGTCAACCTGGAACGTATGATGACTAACAAAGGGTATATAGATGCAAGAGTTACCCCCATAGTAGAGCTAAAAAATAAAAAGGCAAAAGTAATTTATGATATCAAAGCCGGGGCGCCTTATCGTATAAAGGATTATACTATCAACATCAATGACAGTGTAATAAAAAAAACAATAATACCTGCCCAGCAATACCAGCCATTGATTAGCCGAAAACGAGACAGAGGAAATTTGCCAATGAGCATCGATAGTATTTTATCTCGGAACACATTAGTACACAAAAACTCTTTACTGGATTTGGATGTTCTCGATCAGGAAAGAGAACGGGTATCATCTTTATTCCGTCGAACGGGATACTATGCATTTAATAAAGAGTACGTAGGATTTGATGCAGATACCACACTCGGCAATAATATGGTTAAGCTCGATCTGACTATCGAGCCATTTGCTACACGTGCGGCAGATGGACAAATAACAGAAGTTCCTCACAGACAATACATAGTAGAAGACGTAGTCTTTCTGGTTGACTATAATCCTTTAACAGACCAAAGCGTTAATGAATTTGAACCTACAAGTGTATACGAAGAAGGTAGATATAAAATAAAGTATGGACCAAGAGAGCGTTACATCAGTCCTAGAACGGTTTTGGATAATTGTTATATCATGCCGGGAGCATTGTTTAATGAGAATGCAACATCCCTTACATACAGCTCGCTGGCTCAACTTAAGATATTAAAAAACATAAATATCAGTTATTACGAATTTATCGATAATGATTCGACTAAACTGCATTGCGTGATTACCTGTGTTCCGGATAAAAAGCAAGGTATTTCTGCCGAGGTGGAAGGCACTAACTCAGGCGGTTATTTTGGTGTGGGAGCGAGCGTAGGATATCTTCACCGAAACGTATTTAAAGGATCGGAGCTGTTCAGCGCACGTTTGCGTGGAGCCTACGAAGCTATTACCCCTAGCTTCTCCAGCTTCTCTGACAACTATTTTGAAATTGGAGGAGAAACATCACTTACATTCCCAAGCTTTATGTTTCCTCTTTTGAGTAAAGAACAAAAACGAAGGATACACGCCTCTACGCAATTAAATGCGAGCTATTCATTCCAACGGCGACCGGGATTTTTTACCCGTACCGTATTAGGATCGGGAGTGCAATATATATGGCAAGACAGACGACAATCTCTTAACCGCCATATATTTGATTTGATAGAGATCAGCTATATCCACCTTCCATCTATCGACTCAACATTCGAAAGCAAACTTTCTGCGGCAGCTAAACAGTATAGTTTTAAAGACCACTTTATTCTGGGAACAGGGTATACTTTTTCACGTACCAATGTAGCAAATGTAAACAGACGGTCTTATCAACCAATATATTCGCTACGAGCATCGATAGAAACTGCCGGAAACCTGCTCTCTCTAGCTGCTAAAATGTCAGGAGCAAAACCAGATTCTTTAGGTTCCAGACAAATATTCGGGACGAACTTTGCTCAATATGTACGGGCAACTATAGACTATAGTAAAGCATACCAAATAGACGAAAAGAACTCACTGGCATGGCATCTCGGCGGAGGCCTAGCCTATCCGTATGGAAATAATCAGCAGATACCTATCCAAAAACGCTTCTTTGCGGGAGGTGCAAACAGTGTAAGAGGATGGTCGATAAGAGAACTTGGCCCCGGGTCTTATTATTTTAAAAAATCGGCAGATGGTAATGATAAGGACAACTTTTATTATCACTCGGGAGACATACGGCTCGATGCAAGTGTAGAATATAGAAGTAAGTTATTTTGGATTATAGAAATGGGAGCTTTTATCGATGCCGGAAATATATGGACAGTGAAGAACTATGAAGATCAACCCGATGGGGCTTTCAAATTAAATAAATTTTATAAAGAAGTTGCTGTAGCATGGGGATTAGGATTACGCCTTAATTTCGATTTCGTACTTATTCGCTTAGATTGCGGATGGAAAGCTTATGATCCTTCGGGAGATCCCAATATAACCCGATGGCCTATTAAGGAACCTTGGCGCATAGCCAAAAATACAGCTTGGCACATCGCCGTGGGCTATCCTTTCTAATACTACATTAGCAAATTATAACATCTTAAGACTCCGCCCTATAAGTTTTAATTCTTTTTAGGCAATATGTTTTAAGCAAGCGAGTTAATAAGATGTACTTTTGCAATAAATAAAATTTCTATTTATTTGATGAAAAAATTATACATACTATTACTACTCCTTACTTTCGCAACTATTACCTGGGCTCAGACATACGAAGATATGGTGAATAGAGCCATGGACTACATAGATATGAAGGACTATGCAGCTGCCGAACAAGCTCTGAAAGCTGCATTGCGTAAAGAACCTGCGAATCCGAACAATATCATGCTGATGGTTAACCTGGGTACAATACAACGAAACTTGGGAGAATACGAAGAGGCTCTTATATCTTATAATGTAGCAATAGAACGATATCCCGATCGGGCTTTCCTGAAACATAGCCGTGCAGCATTATATTGCGATATGGGACGATATGACGATGCTATGAAAGACTACAATACGGTATTGCTAAACGACCCGAAAGATATAGAAGCTCTTTATCGACGAGGCCTAGTGCACCTCAATAACAATAATATATTTGCAGCCGAAGAAGATTTTGAAAAGACCTTAAAAGAAGCGCCGGATAATTTACAAGCTAAACTGGGACAAGCTCTGATTATGAAACGAAGAGGCGAATTTAAAGAGGCAGAAGAGCTATACAGCGATTTAATATACAAACACAAAAACAACGCAGACCTGTATTTCAACAGAGCAGAATGCTACTTGCAGTTAAACAAACTGGCACGGATGAATGAAGATATAAATAAGGCTCTGGAACTAGGCTTCAGCGATCCTATTATCTATCTATTGAGAGGTCAGTTAAGACTTGCTCAGTATGACAAACGTCTGGCTAAAGAAGACTTTCTGAAAGCACAGGAAATGGGAGTTAGCCAAACAATTGTAGCCGACTTTCTCAAATTGTGCAAATAACAAAAAGCCTCTCCTTCATCAAACATAACATTTATCAATATTAACATAATTATTATCTATTTGATTTATTAAGATTATGCTTCTATATTTGCAAGTATAACAAATAAACTAATAATTAAAATTAAGTAATTATGTCAGTATTAGTAGGAAAGAAAGCACCCGTATTCAATACAAGTGCTGTAGTGAATGGAAATGAGATAGTAGAAGGCTTCTCTTTGGAACAATACAAAGAAAAGAAATATGTATTGTTTTTCTTCTACCCTGCAGATTTTACATTTGTATGTCCGACAGAGATTATCGCATTCCAAGAAAAAATTGCAGAATTCGAATCACGTAACGTAGCTGTTGTTGGAGCTTCTACCGACTCAGCTTTCTCTCACTGGAAATGGTTACAAACAGAACAAAATGATGGAGGTATCAAGGGGGTTAAATATCCATTGGTATCAGACCAATCACTCATGATTTCTACTGCTTATGATGTACTGGCAGGATCATTTGACTACAACGATGAAGGTGAAGATGTATTCAACGGTGCGCCTCAGGCTTATCGCGGACTTTTCTTGATCGACAAAGAAGGTGTTGTACGCCATCAGGTAGTAAATGACATGCCGCTGGGACGTAGTGTAGACGAAGCTATACGTGTAATCGATGCACTTCAATTCACTGAAGAATACGGCGAAGTTTGTCCTGCAAACTGGAAGAAAGGAGATAAAGCTTTAAAAGCAACCCAAGAAGGGATTTCTGATTATTTATCCCATAAACATTAGTTCTGTCTTGTTTATAACGGATATAAGTTTAAGTTAATTTAGTTCATAAAAGCCGTAGTCCTTCTGATTACGGCTTTTTAATACATAAAAGGAATATATTGCCCTTATTTTTCATACTTTTGTACTCGTTATTTTTAATTTAACTCAAAATGAAATATAATTTCGATGAAATTATCAATCGCAAGGGGACCAATGCATTAAAAACAGATGCTCTTGCGGCACGTTATGGTAATGCCGAACTCATTCCTTTATGGGTTGCAGATATGGACTTCAAGTCCCCACCGGCAATAACGGAAGCCATCATCGAACGAGCTCATCACGGCATTTTTGGTTATACTTGTGCATCTCAAGAATATTATAATTCTATTATAAATTGGGTTAATCGCCACCATAACTGGCAAATCCAACAAGAATGGATTACATTTATTCCCGGAATAGTAAAAGGAATAGCCTTCGTTTTAGATTGCTTTACGTCCAAAGATCATCAAATAATAATACAACCGCCCGTATATCACCCTTTTCGTATAATCCCGACTTTGCACCATCGTATTGTTGTAGACAATCCTCTAACATTGGAAGCCGGACAATACAAAATGGATTTGGAAGGATTGAAGAATATAATCAATCCGGCTAGTAAAGTACTGATACTTTGCAACCCTCACAATCCGGGTGGAAGAGTCTGGACACGTCAGGAATTAATTGATATAGCTGAAATATGTTACGAGCACAAAATATTGGTTATATCAGATGAGATTCATTCAGATTTGGCCTTTGCTCCACACAAGCATATTCCATTTGCCAGTGTATCAGAGAAAGCTGCGCAAAACAGCATTACATTCATGGCTCCCAGCAAAACATTTAATATAGCGGGTATTGTAAGTTCATATTCAATTATTCCGAATGACGAACTCAGAAAAAAATTCAACAAATATTTAGAAAGCAGCGAGCTTGACGAAGGTCATATATTTGCTTATTTGGCAGCACAAACCGCATACGAGCACTGCGATGAATGGTTGGCACAAGCTAAAGATTATATATGGAATAATATCAAGTTTGTGGACGAATACCTAAAAACGAATATTCCTCAAATAAAAGCAATGACTCCTGAAGCATCATTTCTTGTATGGCTAGACTGTAGAGAACTGAATCTTTCTCAAAAGGCATTAGTTTCTCTATTTGTAGACGATGCCAAATTGGCACTGAACGATGGCGAGATGTTTGGACAAGGGGGAGAAGGATACATGCGCTTAAATGTGGGTACGCCTTTAGCCAACATACAAAAAGCGTTGGATAATCTTAAAAAGGCAGTATACGCAAAACAAATACGTGACTAGAATTGTTTCTATTACAATTTTGGGCACGATTATTGTCATACAAAAATAAAGTAAAAATAGGTCTTAGGACTTGGTTATTAATCCATATAAACAATTAACAAATAAAATGAAAATTTCAACTAATAAGTTTGTTGCTCTATCTTATGACCTGACAGTTGGTGAAGGTGAGGAACGTGAACTAATGGAAAAGGCTACAGCTGAGACTCCTCTTGAATTTATCTTTGGTACAGACTCTATGCTTCAGGCTTTTGAGAAGAACATCGATGGATTAGCTGAAGGAGATTCTTTCGATTTCACACTCACTCCGGAAGAAGCATACGGCGAATACGATGATGATCATGTGGTTGATCTCCCACGAAATATATTCGAACAAGATGGTGTATTGAATAAAGAAGTGATCTTTGAAGGAAATACAGTTCCAATGATGGATACAAACGGAAATCGTTTGAATGGTTCTGTTGTGGAAGTAAAAGAAGATGTTATAAAAATGGACTTCAATCACCCATTAGCTGGAGAAACATTAAATTTCTCAGGAAAAGTACTAACTGTAAGAGAATCTACACCTGAAGAAATTGCAGCATTGTTTGCACCTCAAGGTGGTGGATGCGGATGCGGTTCAGGATGTGGTTGTGGCGACGGAGAAGAAGACTCTTGCGGATGCGGCAGCGAAAAAGAAACAGCTGGCGGATGCGGTTCAGGATGTGGATGTCACTAAAATTTGATTGACATTATATAATATATAAAAGACAGATGCTAAAAAACATCTGTCTTTTTCTTTTATCCGATTATTTCAATCCGGGCAAACTTTAATAATAATTGCTTTACTCCGGAATTTTCAAATTCTACGGTTGCCTTACGACTATCTACATCACCTGTTACTGCGGTCACTTTTCCGATGCCAAAACGTTCGTGTTTGATTATAGCCCCTACACCTACCTCTCCGGCATTACTTCCAGCCGACACTTTAGGTGTAGCTGTTCTAGCATTTACAAATTTAGGTTGACCGAAGCTTTCATTTTTCGGTTGGGATAGAGGAGTTGATTCTCTTTGTACAGATCGTTCCGTATGAGTAGTACGGGGATTGGATGAATAGTCAAACAGCTCTTTGGTATATGTCTCAGGACGATTGAGAACACCAAAGCCTCCCGATCCGAGTACTCCGGCATTTACATTCAGATAATCCGTATCGATGTCTCTTAAGAAACGACTTGGATTACATGCATTAATCTGACCGTTACGAAATCGGCTTTTCGCATAAGTTATCATACAAAACTCCTTCGCCCGTGTTATTGCCACATAAAACAAACGTCGTTCTTCTTCGAGTCCTCTGAATTCATCCTTTGCCATAGCCGAAGGAAAAAGATCTTCTTCGAGCCCTACGACAAAGACATTATTAAATTCCAATCCTTTAGCTGCATGGATTGTCATCATGGTCACTTTCTCTTTATCGGCTTCCTTGTCAGTATCTTGATCACTAAGAAGAGATACCTCGGACAGAAAGTCCATCAATCCGATTCCGCCTAGACCTTCTTCCTGACGGCTTTCACAGTACTCATGAATACCTCCGAGCAATTCCTGTAAGTTCTCCTGACGGCTCATACCTTCGGGTGTCTGATCTTGGTATGCATCAGAAGCAATACCACTTTCCTTCACAATACGGGTAGCCAGTTCGTAAGCAGAGAGTTCTTGTAATTGGGAAATAAAGCTTTCTATCAGCTCTTTAAATCCAGCCAATTTCTTTGCAGTACCGGCATTAACATCCAGATTGAAACCCAACGGATTGCTGATTACCTCCCATAAGCTTACATTATGCAGGCGTGCTGCATCAGCAATTTTATTTAAGGTTGTATTGCCTATACCCCGGGTAGGGAAATTAACGGTACGGCGAAAAGCTTCCTCATCGTACGGATTTACCACCATGCGAAAATATCCTATTACATCTTTTATTTCTTTACGCTGATAGAAAGATAGTCCACCATAAATACGATAAGGTATATTCTTCTTTCTCAATGCTTCTTCAAAAATACGAGACTGAGCATTTGTACGATATAGAATTACAAAGTCACTGTATGGAGCATTCTTATCACGGCGCAGATCCCATATCTTATTAGACACAATCACCCCTTCCTCAAAATCGGAGAAAGCACTCGCCACTTCGAGGCGATCTCCTTCTTCATTTTCGGAATATATTGTCTTTTTTATTTGATCTTTATTTTGTTTTATGAGACTATTTGCTGCATTTACAATATTCTGGGTAGAACGATAGTTTTGCTCCAGTTTAAACATCTTAGCTTCCGGGTATACCTCCTTAAACTTTAATATATTTTCAATATTGGCTCCACGAAACGAATATATACTCTGGGCATCATCTCCTACCACACACACTCGATGATGTGCATCAGCAAGCTGTTTCACAACAAGATACTGTGCAAAATTAGTATCCTGATACTCATCTACAAGTATAAACTGATAACGCTCCTGATAAGCAGCTAACACATCCGGGTGGTCTCGAAACAAGCGGTTGGTATAAAACAGAAGGTCATCAAAGTCCATTGTATTCGATGCCCTCAACCGATTGTTATATTCTCTGTATAGATCTTTTATCATGGGCATCTTTGCTCGCTGATCGTACTCTATAAGCTCTTTGTTCTGAGCATACATCTGTGGAGATATCAGAGCATTTTTTGCATTCGATATGATCGATTGCACACGTGCCGGCTTGTAGACTTTATCATCAAGCTGAAACTGTTTTATTATGGTTTTTATAAGATTACGGGAATCAGCAGAATCGAAAATAGTGAAGTTGGCTGTAAATCCTATTCTTTCTGCTTCGGTACGTAAGATTCGTGAAAAAACAGAGTGAAACGTACCCATCCATAAGTAACGGGCATATTGCCAACCAATAAGTTGCGCTATACGTTCTTTCATTTCACGTGCAGCCTTATTGGTAAATGTTAGTGCCAATATACTTTGAGGATGATAGCCTTGCTGCATTAAATAGGCTATTTTGTATGTCAATACACGAGTCTTGCCCGACCCTGCTCCGGCAATAATTAGAGAAGGTCCGCTATTATATTCTACAGCTTCGCGTTGTTGCTTATTTAATTGATCGAGTAAGTTATTCATAAAAAGTTGAGATAGGATAACAAAGGTAATGCTTTTTCAGCGAACAATAATAAGCTTATCACCTACAGAAGTACATGTATTTTTCGTACTCTTCAAATTAATCTATATAAATATTATAAGGTTGAAAGAATATATCTACTAACTTTGTTTTTGTTACAGTAAAATAAATATTCAAGAGTATTAATCATAAATCGAAATAGATAGATGTATGTATTTATATCTCCACATTTTGACGATGCCATAGGGTCGTCCGGAGGTGTTATAAACAGACTCGTTGAATCTGGAGAAGAATGTTGCGTAATGACTATTATGACAGCGATACCATGGTATCATCCCAAATATGCATATTATGTATTACACAGACAATCTGAAAACAGGAATGCAGCCAAGGCATTAAAATGCAGTGTAAAAAATGCCCCGTTTCTGGATGTTGTATATAGAAAAGGGATGAGAAAACAGATGAAGCAGGCGAAGAAAAAGTTATTCACAGTAGAAGTTACAGAGTATGATTTGATAGAAAAAATCCGAGATTATATTCTGATAAATACAAAGCCTGATGATATATTGATTGCTCCGGCAGGACTCGGTAATCATATAGATCACCGTATCGTTAATATCGCAGTTCAAGATCTGGATAGACGTGTTTATTTCTACGAAGAATTCTATTATGATATTGAACAGACGGAATCGCCATTGACAGCCGATTATGCATACGTGTATTTAACAAAGAATGAAATTTCTGAGAAATTAGATGCAATGTTGATGTATAAGAAAACCCTACGAAAACTATTTCGCAGAAATTGGAAAGAGAGAACGGCCCAGTATTATATAAAAGAACGTATACATGCAGGCAAGCCTTATGAACGGTTTAACGATATTACTTTTCTAGATGGAAAATAAAAGAATGATAGGATCATTAACTTCGTATCCGGCTAGGATAACGACTGTTCACCGTGTAATCGAAACTATTTTAAATCAATCGGTACCGCTGGATAAAGTTATTCTGTATCTGGCCGATGAACAGTTTCCCGATCGACAATTGCCACAAACATTAACTGATTTGGCAAAAAATGGAAAATTTGAAGTCCGGTGGTGGGCACGCGATATAAAATCATTTAAAAAATTGATTCCGGCATTAAAAGAGTTTCCGGATGATAATATTGTTACATTCGATGATGATATTTTGTATCCGCCGAATATAATTGAAAGATTGATAAAGAAACACCAGAGATACCCACATGCTATTTGCGGATGCCGTATTAGGTTAATAACCACTAAAAATGGGGATATTGGAAAATATGAAACATGGAAGCGATGTAAAAGATGGCGACTATTTTTGTACGGAGGCAAACCCAAATTTAGAAATCTAGCGACAACAGGTGGTGGTACTTTATTTCCGCCGCATTCTTTACATTCGGACGTTTTCCGCGATGATATATTTATGAATCTTTGTCCAACAACTGATGACCTATGGTTTTGTGCAATGGCAATTCTTAATGGTACAAAAACAGCTCCGGCAGGAAGCTCTGAGAAAATAACAGTCATAGAAGAGTCTCAGACTGAGGCCTTGATGTATGACAACACGCAAGGGAAAAAACTCAATGACAAGAATATGAATAATATTATAGATACATATCCCGAAGTAAGAGCTCGCCTCATTAATCGGAATAAAAAGTGACAAAAAAATGGTGTTTTTTACCATTGTTTTTGTCACTTTATTTTTCTATCGGATATGTTCTACTCTTCAGTTTAAACTAATGACTACAAACTTTACTTACATCTACAGTAAAAGCATTATCATTTGAAGGCATAAATTTCCCTTTATTCTTTAAAAACACTATTAATTCATCAATATCCATATCTTCTGCTGAACAAGCATAAAACTTTTGATCTTTACCAAATTGTTCAATAATGGCTTCCTTTAAAGAAGACTCCGTGTAATTATTTCCTTCCATCATATGAAGTACTTCATGAGCATGCAATTGTTCCATAATTATCTTATTCTTAGTTTTCCATACAAAGATAAGGAGTAAACACTCAGAAGAAACGTAACATATGTTACACAGGTATTCCTCTTTACTTAAAAAATATTTTTATTTAGTTTTCTATTTTGTTGTATCTTTATGTGTTCAAATCTAAAATCAAAAAAGTTCATGAGAAAAACCCTTAAAACCATTTGTTATTTTTTACTTGTAACCGCTACATTAGCCGGATGCGAGAACAAAATTCCACTAAAGGCTAATTACGAGGTTATACCATTACCTCAAAGTATAACTTTGGCGGGAAATGAAAGTTTCACGTTAAATAGTAACACTCAGATTAGTTATTCGAAAGGCGATGAGATACAAAAGCAAACAGCCGAATTTCTGTCCGAGTACCTCAAATTGAGTACAGGTTTGAGCCTAAAAGTAACAGATAAAAAAGTATCTGAAAACTCGATTATACTGAAAGCTGATTATCAGGGAGAGAAGCCTGAATCATACAGTCTTATTGTAAACAGCAAACAGATAATCATTAATGGGAAAGACAATGCCGGAACATTTTACGGAGTACAAACATTAAGAAAATCGATCCCCGAAGATGCATCAAACAGTACAATTATTTTTCCGGCTGTAGAAATAAAGGATTACCCACGTTTCGAATACCGAGGAATGATGCTTGACGTAGGTCGCCATATGTTTCCTGTAGAGTTTATAAAAAAATATATAGATATCTTAGCTCTACACAACATGAACCGTTTTCACTGGCACCTTACTGATGATCAGGGATGGAGAATAGAAATAAAAAAATATCCCGAACTCACCAAGGTAGGGTCTCAACGTGCTCAGACTGTTATCGGAAGAAACTCTGCTAAGTATGACGGAAAACCTTATGGTGGTTATTATACACAAGAGCAAATAAAAGAGATAGTAGCGTACGCTCAAAAACGTTTTATAACGATTGTTCCGGAAATAGACCTTCCGGGCCATATGTTGGCAGCATTATCAGCCTATCCTAATCTTGGTTGTACAGGAGGCCCATATAAGGTGGGTGAATCTTGGGGTGTATTTGACGATGTGCTATGTGCCGGTAATGAAGAGATATACACTTTCCTGGAGAATGTATATTCTGAGCTTATAGAGCTATTCCCATCTAAACTTATACATGTAGGTGGTGATGAATGTCCTAAAGTGAGATGGAAGGAATGTCCTAAATGTCAGGCTAAAATTAAAGAATTAGGACTTAAAGGAGATGCAAAACATACGAAAGAAGACATGCTACAAAGCTATGTAATATCTCATATGGAGAAATTCTTGAATAGTAAAGGACGTGAAATCATTGGTTGGGATGAAATACTCGAAGGAGGATTAGCCCCTAATGCTAAAGTCATGTCGTGGAGAGGCATGGAAGGCGGTGCATCTGCTGCAAAAATGAAACACGAGGCAGTGATGACTCCTACATCTCATTTATATTTCGATTATTATCAGACAGATGACACAACGGGAGAACCTCTTGCTTTCGGAGGGTTTGTTTCTGTAAAGAAAGTATATAGCTTCGAACCTGTTCCTAGTGAACTTACAGCGGAAGAAAGCAAATATATAATAGGTACTCAGGCTAACTTATGGACAGAGTATGTAGTAGACTCTAAACAGGCTGAATATATGGTATTGCCTAGAGCTGCGGCATTAAGCGAAGTGCAATGGACGATGCCGGAAAAGAAGAACTATGAATTTTTCCTGCCTCGCCTTGGCAAATTGATGGACCTATATAAAAAGCTGGATTACAACTTTGCAACGCATGTAGTAGACATTAGTTCCGAAATTATTCAAGATGTTGCTAAAGGTGTAGTGAATGTAAAACTTTTCACCTATGATAACGCTCCTATATACTATACTCTAGATGGTAGTACGCCATCGACTAAGAGTATAAAATATGAACACCCTATCGAGATTGGTTCAACAGCAACTATAAAGGCTATAGCATTCAGAGACAAGGAACAAAGTAAAGAATATACCGAATCTTTTGAGTTCAATAAAGCCACATTCAAAAACATCAAACTGGAGAATGCCCCTCACAAAAATTATACTTACAACGGAGCAATCACGTTGGTAAATGGAAAAAGAGGCGGTACCTCTCACGCGAATGGTGAATGGCTCGGTTTTTATAATACAGATTTCGTTGCAACTATTGACATGAAAGAACCGACAGAAATGTCAGAGGTTACTACCGGGACTTTTGTTAGTCCGGGATCGTGGATTTTTGGAGCAACAGGATATATTGTATCTCTTTCTGAAGATGGAGAATCTTTCAAACAAGTATTCGAAGAAAAATATCCAATAGTGGATAAAGAGAGCCCGAGTGACAGAGTGCAGGATTTAGTAGCGAAATTCCCAACACAGAAAGCTCGTTATGTAAAAATAACAGTAAAAGTTACCAAGTCAATCCCTGAATGGCATGTAGGAAAAGGAAGTCCCTCATTCGTATTTGTAGACGAGATAATCATTGAATAAGAAAATGTAATGATAAAAAGCAAAGGAGCTGTCTGATTAGACAGCTCCTTTGCTTTTTATATAGAATTATACTTATTTCAACAGTTATACACAACACTATATATTTTACTGCGAATATCTACCAAGTTACGCTCAATATCAATATCTCCGTAAGACATTAGTTTCATCGGAATGGCATTCCCATCATTATGATAAGCGGGTTGTTGATATTGTACATTCTCCCACAATCTGAATCCTAAACGCTGATAGAAACCAACACGACGCTCGGATAATATAGTCGTAGGAAGTTCTACTTCAAGAATTATAGGCCTAGAGGCTTGCATAAACAACTCCATCACTTTACGTCCGTAACCTCCATTACGAAAGTCGGTTGAAATAGCAAAGTGTTCTGCAAAAATAAATTTATCTAAGTCCCAATATGTGAGAAAACCAACTAATTTACCATCTTCTATCGTTACAGATATAACAAATGGGCTCTTGCCTTTATGCAAATCCAGCATTTTCTCGAAAGCACGTCGTTCGCTAAGAGGAAAAGATTCGATATAAAGATTCTCTATAAACGAAACCTCTGCATGATTTGATATATCTAATTCCTTAATCTCCATTTTCTTGTGTTATTTTTATTAATTCCCTTGGCTGGTTTTTACTTCTTTCAAGTAACCGTCTTCGCATTTTACGATGCGCCCAGGATATTTTTGTACAACGGCATAATTATGCGTCGACATGACTACAGCCGTACCATTTCCTGCTATGGTATGAAGTAATTGAACAATCTGCCCCCCCATCTCAGGATCTAAGTTTCCGGTTGGCTCGTCAGCCAATATAACCTCCGGTGAGTTGAGTAGAGCACGAGCAATAACAATTCGTTGCTGTTCTCCACCCGAAAGTTCATGTGGCATTTTATAGCCTTTATTTTGCATACCAACCTGAGTCAGTACTTCATTAATCCGTAGACTTATTAAATCTTTGTTTTTCCATCCGGTAGCCCGTAATACAAATTCAAGATTCTTTTCAGCCGAGCGGTCAATCAATAATTGAAAATCCTGAAAAACAATACCGACCTTTCTTCTCAGGTAAGGAATTTGTTTCTTTTTGATATTTTCCAACTCATAGTCCAAAACTTTTCCTGTACCTCTAACTAAAGGTATCTCATGATACATACTTTTGAGAAGAGTACTTTTTCCTGAACCAACTTTACCAATCAGATACACAAAGTCGCCTTCTCTGATAGTCAGATTAATATCACTTAATATTGTGTTGCCATCTCGTTCGAGATCAACTCCTTCGTATTTTACAATTACTTCTTTTTCTGTATCCATAATTACTCTATTTCAACAGTTAAACAATTAGCAGATACTATTTGCTCACAGTCTACGTCTTTTATTTCTTATGCCTCTTCTGAAGCTCTCTAGCTAAATCTTCGATACTCAAACCTTTTGATGTTAGCAAAACAATCAAATGATAAAGCATATCGGCAGATTCATAAATCAGGCGATCATCAGTACCATTACATGCTTCTATTACAGATTCTAATGCCTCCTCTCCCACTTTCTGAGCCATACGGTTTATTCCTGACTGAAAAAGAGATGTTGTATATGAGCCTTCCGGCATTTCTTTGTAACGTTTCTCTATAAAATGCTGTAGATATTTAAAGAAAAGAATATCTTCTTTATTATCCTCCTCAAAGCAGGTATCAGCACCTGTATGACACACAGGGCCAACAGGGTCTACCTTAATAAGTAAGGTATCGTGGTCGCAATCGTCTTTTATACTAATCACATGAAGAAAGTTTCCACTCTCTTCTCCTTTTGTCCACAAACGTTGTTTCGTACGGCTGAAGAATGTAACCTTTCCTGTCTCCTGAGTTTTATTCAGAGCCTCTTCGTTCATGTAACCCAGCATTAGAACTTTGTTTGTTACATTATCTTGTATAATTGCAGGGATAAGTCCACCCACTTTATCGAAATCAAGTTTCATCTTACATTTATATTTTCTTTTTTCAAATACTCTTTCAAATCTTTTATTGCAATCTCCCCAAAATGAAAAACACTCGCTGCAAGTGCTGCATCGGCTTTACCTCCGACAAAGACATCCCGAAAATGTTGCATATTCCCTGCGCCTCCGGATGCTATGATGGGGATATTTAATGTTTCGGATAACATGCGTAAAGCTTCATTCGCATAGCCTGTCTTCACCCCATCGTGATCCATACTAGTAAATAGAATCTCTCCTGCTCCTAAATTTTCAACTTCCTTTGCCCACGAGAAGAGTTCTTTATCAGTCTTGTTGCGTCCACCACTCGTATAGCAAGACCACAGTCCATCTTTGAGGCTGGCATCTATCGCACACACACATACCTGAGAACCAAAATTCTTGGCTATCTCTTCTATTATCTTCGGATTTCTGATAGCCGTAGAATTTACTGATATCTTATCAGCTCCCGCATTCAAAAGCCTGTCTACATCAGAAAGCTCATTGATACCACCACCTATAGTAAAAGGGATATTAATATTTGCAGCAATACGCTTAACAAGATCTATAAAAGTTTTACGTTCTTCGTGCGACGCTGTGATATCAAGAAAGACTAATTCATCGGCTCCTTGCTCACTATAACGTACTCCCAATTCGACCGGATCTCCAGCTTCTCTGAGATTTACAAAGTTCGTCCCTTTTACGGTTTTCCCATCTTTTACATCAAGACAAGGTATAATTCTTTTTGCTAGCATTTATTCGTTTTATTTTATCTCCTACTCAGTTCTTTTAGTGTTACTCTATTCTCATAAATAGCCTTTCCTAAAATAACGGCAGGCACTCCCGATTTTTCTAAATCAAGTATGTCCTGAAAACAACTGACACCACCACTGGCAATGAGATATAAATTCGGAAAAGCATTTAATATATCCTTATACAAATCAATTGATGGCCCCTGTAACATACCATCTTTGCTTATATCGGTACAAACAACTTTCGATATACCTTTTTGGTTATAATCGCCGATAAAAGGTATTACCTCGACTGAGGTTGCTTCCTGCCAACCTGAAACAGCAATCTTATGATCTTTACAATCGGCTCCAAGTATAATCTTGTCTGCTCCATATTTGGTTATCCAAGAAGTAAAAAGCTCCTTATTTCGGATAGCAATACTGCCTCCGGTAACCATTGATGCGCCCGAATTAAAAGCGATTTCAATATCCTCATCACTTTGCACACCTCCTCCAAAATCAATGATAAGGGATGTGTTGGATGCGATTTTCTCCAATACTGATTGATTGACTATATGCTTTGCCTTAGCTCCATCAAGGTCTACCAAATGCAAACGCCGAATACCGGCACCTTCAAACATTTTGGCAATCTCCAAGGGGTCTTCATTATATACTTTTTTGGCTTCATAATCTCCTTGCGAAAGGCGTACACACTTCCCATCAATGAGATCTATAGCCGGAATTATTTCTATCATTTATATCAGGTAAAAAACGGTATGCTTAGAGGATATTTCCAATACTCTCCATTATTCGCTTTTAAGGCAGCAATAATAATGAACACAATCTCAATTATTCCTAAAGCGATAAGCATAGGTATACCAATAAGGACGAGACAAAGTATGATTGATATAACTATATAGATAAGCATACTCAACATAAAGTTGGCGATATTCTTGCCATGCCTGCTTACAGCCTCACTCTTATCTGCATTAACCAACCACATCACAATTGGTATAACAAAACCCAATCCGGCAATAATGAATCCGGCAAACTGAGAAAGGTGCATCAACATCAAGTATGTGTTTTCTTCCATACCGAGTGAATTTTTCGTTTGGCCACTAAAAGAGGAACTCAGGATTTTATCCTTTTCCATTTGATATTCTTCTTCTGATATGGCTCCTTTCGATCTTAGATCTTCCAATATTCTCAAATCCTCATATTTATCCATAACAAAATGACGTTTTTTTTAAAGTAAAACGATAATCCTGTAAAGATAATATAAAGTTGTAAGTTATAAGATAAGTGTTAGGCGTTTATTACACGTACTTTACCCGATATCATTTCCAATTCGCCACGATCAACTAAAAAGCGAATGGTATCCAAGATGTCTTTTTGATTATATTCCGGCAAAGAACCGACAACATGATCCACAGACAATAAATCACTTTTTATCACCTCCTTTGCAGCCTGAGATATTTCATTAAACGTTTTATTATTCAACCCCGAACCATTCTTCGCCAAGCATATATCACACTGCCCGCAATCATTTATTTTCTTTTCGCCAAAATAAGAGAGTAAGATACGACTCCGACAGATTTCATTTTGTTCTGCATAATGACTAATCGCCTCTATGCGTTTTTCGAAGCGAAATCTACGATCTTCGTTCACTATTCGGGGGATATTAAGATACTTAACATCTATACGAGGTTGGGTATAAGCAATCAGTGGAGTTTTTTTATGAGGTATAAAATCAATAATATTTCTTTTATCTAGCACCTTGAGCATCTCATAAACTGCATTCCGCGACTTATCCATTCTTAAAGCTATCTCAGCCTCATTTATAGTTGCATAATTGGTAAAAAGTCCGGTATAAAGTCGCAATATTGTGTTTACCAATTGCTCATACTCCTTATCAAAATTATAATGGTATAAATCATCTCGGTAAACAGTAAACATGAGCCTAGAACGATTATCTACTTCATCCGTATATTCAATATAACCGGCAAGATCAAGAATTTTCAAAGCATTATGTACAGGTAATATCGGCAACTTATACACCGAACAGAACTGATGAATATTAAAATCGTAAATCATGCCTATTCCATAACCTTCAGCTATTTGAAAAAAATAAGCTAATGATTGATACACGTGAAAGATAAACTCTCTTTCAGGAAATTCATCTCTTATGCGCTTTTTGAGTTTAGCACTGTCATTTCTATCGTACAGTATAACAGCATAAGACTTTTCTCCATCACGTCCTCCACGTCCCGCTTCCTGAAAATATTCTTCAATAGAGTTAGGCAGATCGGTATGCACTACCAAGCGGACATCAGGCTTATCGATTCCCATTCCAAAGGCATTTGTACAAACTATTATTCTGATTTCATTATTCTTCCATGCATTTTGCTTGCGTATTTTATCCGAAGCATTCAATCCTGCATGATAGAAATCGGATGAAAAACCATTTTTAATTAAGAAATCAGATATCTCTTTCGTCCGCTGCCTGCTACGCACATATACAATGGTAGACCCTCTTATTTTTTCGAGAATTCGAACTAACTCTTCTTGTTTTCCCTCTGTGCTACGAACGATATATGCCAAATTCTTGCGCTCGAAACTTTTTCGGAATACATTTTTGTCCTTAAAGTGAAGCTGCTCTTGAATATCATCGATCACATCAGCTGTTGCAGTCGCAGTAAGAGCCAATACAGGCACTTCGGGTATATGCTGACGTACTTCTACTATCCGGAGATAAGACGGACGAAAATCATACCCCCATTGAGAGATACAATGCGATTCATCGACTACAAGTAAGCAGACATTCATATGTTGAAGCTTGCTCAGGAAAAGTTGGGTAGCAAGTCTTTCAGGGGATACATATAGAAACTTATAATCACCAAATACTGCATTCTCCAGTGTAGTTATAATCTCTTGGCGAGTCATTCCCGAATATACAGCCAAAGCTTTAATTCCTCTTTCACGAAGATTATCCACCTGGTCTTTCATCAATGCAATAAGAGGGGTAACAACTATACAAATGCCCTCCATAGCCATTGCCGGAACCTGAAAAGTTAGAGACTTCCCTCCTCCTGTGGGCATAAGCCCCAATGTATCTTTTCCTTGGCTAACGGAATGGATAATATCTTCCTGTAATGGACGAAACTCATCGTAACCCCAATATTGCTTTAATATTTTGTGATATATATCCATTCTAAAAACCTATTAATAAATATGCCAACATCCCAATTTGATTATAATATTGGCATATTGGCACATTAAATTCAGTTTATTCCTATATTAGTTTTTCATTGGACGAATCTCTAATTTTATATTAGTACCATCCAAGGATTTTCCTATTTTTTCCTGATCAAATTCTGACATGTGATAAGGGTAAAGAACTTTCGGCTGTACTTTTTTAGCAGCATCAACAAACATGTCGTCATTCATTGTATAAGGAAGATTTTTGGGTAAGAAAGCGATATCTATCGTACCTTTCAACTTATCCATTTCAGGAATATTTTCGGTATCCCCAGCTACATATACTCTTTTATCTCCGAATGCTATAATGTATCCGTTTCCTCTACCTTTTGGATGATAGGCTTCTCCATCGGGCTTTTTATTGACGATGTTATATGCAGGCACAGCATCTATATGCAGATTAGCCCAGTGAACATGATCACCATTGTTGATTACATCACCGTATTTAAGGATTTCATTACATACTTTAGATACAATAAAATGTGTATCTGCCTTTTTCACGGCAGCAATAGCAGCACTATCGAGATGATCTCCGTGCTCGTGAGTGAGCAGTATCAGATCGGCCTTAGGCAACTTCGAATAGTCTGCGACTTTTGAGTACGGATCTACATGTATTATTTTCCCTCCAAACTCGAACATAAGTGAGGCATGACCAACCAGAGTCACTTTCAATGACCCAGCACTGGTTTCATACACATCCGCTTTAATATATTCAGGTTGAGTATTCATACTTAATGAATCGGTTGACACTACAGATGAATTTGCTGTAGATTTATTACCACAAGAAACGAATAAAACTGTAGTTAATACGAATATTGATAATAATGATTTCCTCATAAGCTTATAATTTTGAAGTTAGCAAAATTGTCCGGTATCAATATCTTTCACATAAAGCTGGATATTAGTCTTGCCGTTATGCGTATTTTCTTCCAATGTATAACATATATCAAAAGGCTTACCGCTTTTAACCTTATCTGAACTATCCTGTTGCCTGAAAGCAATTCCATTAACCGGTGTCGACATTGTATCGTCTATCATTTCAAGCTTGAGATGAACATTATCTTTTCCCACTAATTTGCTTGTACCATAATCCATTACATTGCACGTAACAAATATAGGATTCAGGTTTTCAGGACCAAAAGGAGCAAATGCAGCTAAATCTTCAGTAAACTTCTGATTTATTTCCTTAAACGAGAGTTCAGCATCGACACGTATCTGAGGACGCATCATCTCGGGAGCAATCATTTCGAGAGAAAGAGCTTCGAAACGGCTTTTGAATTCCTTTAAATTTTCTTCTTTCAATGATAATCCGGCAGCATAGGTATGTCCTCCAAAGTTTTCCAAGATATCTTTGCACGCTTCAATCGCCTTGTAAACGTCAAAACCCATTACAGAACGGGCAGAACCGGTAATTAATCCCTGAGACTGGGTAAGAACGACTGCTGGCCGTAAATATTTTTCAGTCAAACGTGAAGCGACAATCCCGATAACACCCTTATGCCATGTTTCATTATAGATAACGATACTTTTCTTCTCTTTCATATCTACATTTTCATCGATAAACTGTATTGCTTCTTCTGTAATTCGTTTATCGAGCTCGCGGCGATCATCATTATAATGGTCTATATTCATACTTTTCTCACGAGCATCTTCTATTGTGCTGGACAAAAGCAAATCTACAGCCTCTTTCCCTTTCATCATGCGACCCGAAGCATTGATACGTGGTCCGATTTTGAAAATTATATCATTGACTGTAATGTTCTTATATGTTAAGCCGCAAATATCAATTATACCTTTAAGTCCTAAACTCGGATTGGAGTTTATCTGTTTCAACCCAAAATAGGTAAGTACCCTATTTTCTCCTGTGATAGGTACAATATCGGATGCCACACTTACAGCTACCAGATCAAGCAAATCTGTAATTTCAGAAAAATCGATTTTATTACTCTGAGCCAATGCCTGCACAAGCTTAAAGCCGACTCCGCATCCCGAAAGATGTTCGTAAGGATAGGTAGAGTCTAAGCGTTTGGCATCTATTACCGCTACCGCATCGGGCAAGACATCATCGGGCATGTGGTGATCACCAATGATAAAATCGATCCCCTTGCTTTTAGCATAGTCTATCTTCTCATTTGCCTTTATACCGCAATCGAGCGCAATGATCAACTTAACGCCTGTTTCCTCTGCATAGTCTATACCTTGTTCGGATATCCCATAACCTTCATCGTAACGGTCGGGAATATAATAATCCAGATTGGTGGTAAACTTCCGAAGAAACTTGTACACAAGAGCAACCGCAGTTGTTCCGTCTACATCGTAATCTCCGTATATAAGTATACGTTGTTTTTGTCCCAGTGCCTTTTCTATTCTCTTTATAGCCTTATCCATATCAGGCAACAAGAAGGGGTCATGCAAGTCTCTCAAACTAGGATGAAAGAACTTACGGGCCTCTTCGGCAGAAGATATCCCTCTCTGGATCAAGAGTTGGCAAAGAACAGGGCTTATGCCTAATTTCTTAGCAAGCTCATCTCTCTGCTCTTTTTGCTGGGTTGTTAGGGCTTCGTAATTCCATTTGTAAATCATTATATATAGTTTTTCTTTCTTCTGTCTCAAGAGAGATAGGCTAGCATTTTTTTGTTAAATATGACAACAATATGCCCTTTTGCCAATCTCTTAGTACGGCTATTTATATCGAAAAGTAGCCTAGTACGAATTCGTAAAGATAATATATATAAGTGAAATCAGTATCGCCGATTTTACTTTTTATTTTTTATTATGATAGAATAATCTATGCGTAAAACACAAATACAATCAGGCTATCGAGTGATTTATATGTATAAAAAAAGTCTTACTATTTTGAGTAAGACTCTATATCATTCAGAGTAAATATTACTTTACATTACTTGCTTTCAATCCTTTGATAACCGATGATGTAAACCCTGCATGCTCCATTTCATTAAGTCCCTTTATTGTTATACCTCCGGCAGTGGTTACCTTATCAATCTCGGCTTCGGGATGGGAGCTATTTGCCTCAAGCAGCCTCACTGCACCCAACAAAGTCTGCATCACTATTTCTTTAGCCTGATTTGGATACAAACCCATTTCTACGCCACCTTCCATCGCCGCTCTAATATAACGAAACGCGTAGGCTATACCGCACGACGCCAAGGACGTTGCTGCAGGTAGTAGCTTTTCATCGATTAATTCTGTTTTTCCTAATTCATTAAATATTTCCACAATCTGTGTTATATCTTCTTTTTGAGCATTCAGAGTAGAGACAAAAGTCATACTTTGTTTTTCGGCAATCGCTGTGTTTGGCATCACCCGAAAGATGCTTTTCCCGACTACCGACCAACTCGCTAACTGCTCTAATGAAATACCGGAAGCAACAGACACCAATATCTGAGCTGGATTTTTCAATCTATCTTTGTTTTGTAACAATACTTCCTCTATAAGCCATGGTTTAACTGCAACAATTACAATATCGGCTGTATCTAATGAATCGTACTCACTGGCGACTACATTTAAGCCTGCAACCGAATCTTTCATCCGAGTTGCCGAAACCGAAGTCTTCGTAATGACCGTTATATCGTGAGCTTTAAAAAGTAAGCCGGTAGACAATCCTCGAGCAATAGCTCCACCCATGTTTCCTCCGCCTATAATCGATATTTTCATATACTTATTTATTATAGTGTTTCTTTATATAGTCTTTATAATCTTCTTCCAATTTATCTATCTCATTCATGAGGAAATCATAGAAATTACCATCAAATATAATCCCTTCCTCTTTTATTCCATTTTCTAAAACAGTTATTATTCCTTCACTGTTTATATATGCCCTATAAAGATTTCCACTTCGTTTATAAAACATCTGTCCATAATCCCCATTGCCAGAACTTGCCGTCTCCTTGTATTTTTCATCATAAGTAAGCCATGATAGCATATCTTTATCTGAGGATAATCCATAAATAAACATTCCATACCCAAATTCCCATGCCGGAACTACATCATATTCTTGAGGTCTAGGCCAAATTTTCTCTTCTACTTCGAGTATTACAGCACCTAATGAGAGTAAAAACGTCCTCACTTCTTCGTTAAAACTTATTCCATACGATCTTTCATAATCTTCAATTTGCTCTATTGTTGCCGGACTGTTTTTATAATTGTACCACATAAAATCATCGTTCAATAATTCTATACGGTCTAAAAAGTCATCTAATATAGCCATTCTTACCTGTTAAGCTTCTTTTGTGGTAATAAAAAACAGTTAATGCTTTACTCGTTATATTATTTCTTTATCACCATTTACTATTTTTTGCATTCTGTATTTTAATGCCTGATTGATATCAGTAAAACGTAAAATTATCAAAAAATATTTCTTTTTTATCTAAAACACCTCCAATAACAAGATAATTATTTCATTTTCCTTACTTTTGCACAAATTCTAAATTATGCTCGATAGATTATTCAAGAAAAAAGACATTTCGGTTATACTTGCAGAGCCTTCAGAAAACAAAGAAGGGCTTAGAAGAAGTCTGACTGCAACCAACCTTATAACCTTAGGAATTGGAGCCATTGTAGGCACAGGTATTTTTGTTATTACCGGTCAGGCAGCTTCAATGTATGCGGGCCCGGCTTTAACTATTTCTTTTGTTATATCAGCACTGGGATGTGTTATGGCTGGTTTATGCTATGCTGAGTTTGCCGCAATGATACCGGTATCAGGAGGAGTGTATTCATACAGCTATACTACAATGGGCGAAGTATTAGCTTGGTTTGTAGGTTGGATTTTAGTTCTTGAATATCTTTTTGCATGCTCCAGCGTTGCTGTGGGATGGTCTGGTTACATGCTCAGCTTATTAAATGAATGGGGAATACATTTTCCCGAGCAAATAGCAGGAGCCACTTTCGATCACCTGAAAGACGGAAGCTGGGTGTGGACAGGAAAAATCATCAATTTTCCTGCTGTATTTATCGTAGCCATAGTTTCCGCATTTCTTATAGGAGGCATAAAGCAATCAGCTCTTGTCAACAATGTGATTGTAGTTATAAAAGTCGGTGTTATTCTATTATTCATAGGTTTTGGTTTATCATATATCGACACAAGCAACTGGGTGCCATATATCCCTGAAAATACAGGAGGGTATGGAAACTTCGGATGGACAGGAATCCTTCGTGGGGCTGCTGTTGTTTTTTATGCATATTTAGGTTTCGATGCCCTGTCTACTGCTGCGGGAGAGGCCCGTAATCCTCAAAAAGATATGCCAAAAGGTATCCTCATATCATTACTTATCTGTGCTGTTCTTTATATTGGTGTAACAACAGTATTGACAGGAATAGTAAATTACAAAGACCTCAACGTAGATGCACCCATCGCATTAGCGATCGACCGTGCAGGTGAAGGTTTAGCATGGCTAAGTCCCTTTATCAAGCTTGGAGCTATTGCCGGACTTAGTTCCGTAATCTTAGTTATGATGTTAGGACAATCGCGAATATATTATGCTATTTCAAAAGATGGTTTATTACCAAGTATCTTCTCTAAAGTAAGTCCTAAACATGGTGTTCCTCATAATGCAACTATATTCGCCAGTATTGTAACAGGGTTAATAGCGGGTCTATTTCCATTGCATGTACTCAGCGAATTGGTATCAATCGGTACGTTAATGGCATTCACTATAGTTTGTATATCAATTGTTATACTACGTAAAACTCAGCCAGACCTAAAGCGTCCATTCAAAACACCACTTGTTCCATTTGTTCCACTCTTAGGTGCTGCTATATGTATCGTACAAATGGTATCTCTACCTTGGAGCACATGGGAAAGAATGATTGGCTGGACTATTCTTGGATTCATTATATATTTCACTTATGGCATTAAGCATAGTAAACTGAATAATAAGTAAGGCATTGTGCAGAAGGAGTAAGTTCGTACAATCCTCTTAGCATCAATTTGCACCTTTAAGAAATTTAATTTCGATATTTACGATCATTTTGATACACAACCAATACAAAATATTTCAAAAAGTTGTTATTTTTGTCAACACGCATAAAATATAACAACTTAATGAAAGAACAACTACTCCGCAAGAAGGATATTTCATCCATTCTCAAAGATTCCCTCCAAGAAAAAGGCGGGTTGAAAAGGACCTTATCGGTCAGGCATTTAATCGCCTTAGGCATAGGAGCGATCATAGGTACCGGAATATTCGTTCTTACAGGAACTGCCGCTGCAAATTATGCTGGTCCTGCGCTGACAATTTCTTTCATCATTTCTGCATTAGGATGCGCAATGGCCGGCCTTTGTTACGCGGAGTTTGCATCCATGATTCCCGTAGCAGGAAGTGCTTATTCTTACAGCTATTCTACATTAGGAGAATTCTTTGCCTGGTTTATAGGCTGGGATCTAATACTCGAGTATCTGTTCACGGCCGGAACTGTAGCTGTTGGGTGGTCTGGCTATTTTGTGAGTTTTCTCGACGATTTCGGATTACATATACCAATGAATATGCGCCTAGCACCATTCGATCACACCTCCGCCGGAGGTTGGGTCACAACCGGTAGCATTATAAACTTCCCGGCTATGTTTGTTGTGGCAGTTATGTCTGTACTGTTGATTCGGGGAATAAGTCAGTCTGCTACGTTAAACAATATCGTAGTTGTCGTTAAAGTTGTTGTTATACTCTTATTTATAGGTTTCGGGCTATCATTTATAGACACTGCCAACTGGACACCTTACATTCCTCAAAATACAGGAGAGTTTGGTCATTATGGTTGGAGCGGAATATTTCGTGGTGCAGGAGTTATCTTCTTTGCTTACATTGGATTTGATGCTGTATCAACAACTGCGCAAGAAGCCAAGAATCCACAAAAAGATATGCCCAAAGGAATACTGCTATCGTTACTTATATGTACTATCTTATACATTGCCGTTACGGTTGTGTTAACGGGAATAGTAAATTACAAAGAATTGAGCGTCCCTGCTCCCATCGCTCTAGCTATAGACAATGCGGGAGAAGGTCTTGTATGGCTGCGTATGCCAATCAAAATAGGTGCCATAGCAGGACTAAGCTCTGTTGTCTTGGTTATGATGCTTGCCCAATCACGTATATTCTATACTATATCCAGAGATGGGTTACTTCCTAAATTCTTTTCGAAAGTACATCCTAAGTATAGCACACCTCACAATTCAACGATTGTAACCTGTATTGCTGTTGGTCTTATAGCAGGGCTTCTACCGATAAATGTACTCGGAGAGCTTGTGTCTATCGGAACTTTAATGGCTTTCACGCTGGTATGTATATCAATAATAATTCTACGCAAAACGCGTCCGGATGTAGAGCGTCCATTCAAAACTCCTCTTGTTCCTCTTGTTCCTATATTAGGCGTTCTAATATGTCTGTCACAGATGCTTGCCTTGCCTTTGGATACTTGGCTCAGGTTGATAGTATGGATGGTTATAGGTTTCGTTATTTACTTCACCTACGGAATTAAGCATAGTAAACTAAACAAGAGATAACATAAAAGAGGTTGTACCAAAAGTAAAATACTTTTATCATTATCCGTCTTGTCTTTTTTAGTGTAATGGAGAATCTCGGCTATTGAGATACGAGATGTTTCACTTCATTCAAACTAGACAGATGATAAAAAATATTTTCGGCACAACCTCTTTAATCTTTATAATTAGTAGGTTTGTTACTTCAGTTCCTTAATTTTTACATTTTTAAACCACACTTCATCTCCATGATCCTGTAGTAAAATATTGCCTTCCGCTGCATTTCCAAAGTTAGGCCAGTTTGCGTATTTACTGTAAGCAACCAATGCATTCCACATCTGATTGTTACGCTCATACTCTACAATTTTAACGCCATTCAACCAATGTTGAACTTTATTATCAATAACTACAACAGTAGCGGTGTTAAAACCATTCTTGATAAAAGGTTTATCTGCCGATGCAGGAATCAGATCATACAACGAACCTAATGTTCTATTTCCTTTTACACCCAATTTTGCATCCGGATGCTTCTCGTCATCAAGTATCTGGAACTCACAGCCAATTGCGGAACCCTCACCTTTATTTAAATCAGGGTTTACAAAATATTTTATTCCACTGTTTGCTCCTTCTGTAATTTTAAAATCTACTTTTAGTATAAAATTCTTATACTTACGGGTAGTTACGATATCTCCGCCATTCGTTGATTCGCCGCCACCGCTTTTCAGTACTTTCAAAATACCATTATCTATTACCCAACCCTTAGATGGGAAAGTACTAATTCGAGCTCCTTTCCATCCTTCTGTTGTTTTACCATCCCACAATAATTTCCATCCATCTCTTGTTTCCTGTTCGGTCAATACATTATCTTGAGCAAACAGAGACATCGTAAATAAACTTATAGCAACCGCTAATATATATTTCTTCATGTATGATATCTGATTTTATATTTTATAATATTGTTCCCAATCTTTGCGCGGAGGAATTCCGGTCAGCATTGCGTTGGCAAACGCATTATTTGTTATTTGTTTTGTTCTACTGTCGAAATAAAATTTCGTATTCAAGCGTTGAGCCATTACTCCTAAAGAGAAAACCTGACTTAATGGTCCATGAATTTCAAACGGAGAACGAGTCTTTTCTACTCCTGTACATGCTAGTAAGAAGTTTGCGAAATGATTTGAAGGGCTCTTCGGTACTTCCGGCAATTTAGAAGCCATATCCCTAGCCTTGCTTTCTGGTATGATAGAAAGTGTAGTACCATGTGAAGCTCCTTTGAAAATCAAATCTTTACTATAAATAATCTTTCCCGGATTTAGAGACGTTTTCTTTATTTCACCTGCTCCGGATGCCGGAATATTAGGATCAAGAGCCGACTCTCCATATCCTTCAGGGATTGGAGGAAGGTTATCCACACCATCGTACCATGTTATATCACAAGCCGGCATCTCACCTCTTGGACCAAATTTAAACTGAATAGTCGAAGATGTAGGGAAGAAATAATCATTGTGTCCGGTCAATTTCACCGGATTGATTTCGTAAGGTAGTCCTAAATCCAGAAATTCATGTACAGTATCTAAAATATGAGCGCCCCAGTCACCTAAAGCTCCCATACCAAAATCGTACCAGCAACGCCATTCTCCATAATGATATTTTTCGTTATAGTCATGATACGGAACAGCACAATTCCAAGTCATCCAGTCTAGTGTGGACGGAATAGGCTGCGCCTCAGGCAGCTTATAAATATTGGTATCCCATGTATGCCATCTGCGGGGATTATTCATATGAGCGACTACAGAAGTTACGTCCTTTATTATACCTGCTTCCTGCCAAGCTTTGAATTGAAAGTAATTAGCTTCAGAGTGCCCTTGATTTCCGACCTGAGTAACCACATTCGGATACTTACGGGCGGCTTTCATCATCAATTCAGCCTCATAGAAAGTACGAGCCATTGGTTTCTCGACATACACATGCTTACCGTTAGCCATAGCCAACATTGTGATCGGAAAATGTGAATGATCCGGTGTAGCGATAGCAACAGCTTCAAACTCGTTTGCTATTTTGTCGAACATCACCCTAAAGTCTTTAAACTGCTTTGCTTTAGGATATTTGCCCATCACTTTTTGGGTATGCTTCGCGCCCATATCTACATCACATAGAGCAACGACATTCACCAAGCCCGTTTTTTCAAAGTCATCGATTATCTGTTCGCCTCTATTACCTATACCTATATAAGCAATATTCACCTTGCGATTTGCTCCCGCTACTCTGCTATAACTTGCCGCATTCAATGGGTTCATCGTACCTACAGCGATACCGGCAGAGGTCATTGCAGCGGTTTTTAAGAAATTTCTGCGTGTTACCATGTATTATATATTTAGTTTTAATAGTCACCAAGTGTTATATAAATATGAGCTATACAAAATAAGGCATATATTTATTAAAATCAAAACGTGTGTGCGAACACACAGCTGCTAAATATTTGTAAAAAACTAATATTCAAGCATATAAAAAAACAGGCTTACAACCTTATTTTTTATGTTTTATAACATAAATTCATTATTCAGCCACAAACTACATATCGCCCTACTATTTTATTAAAGTTAACAATAAGGGTTATCTAAACATTGATTAATAATGATCTTAAAGAAGCTATTCTTTTACTATTTTAATCCAGGTTGCTTTTTTCCACAGCCATTCCAATGGCCCATGACGATGAGAACGAAGCCACCAATGACAAAAGAAAAACTGAATAAGGAATATTCCAATACCCATCAAGAAACATACAGTAATACCTGTGTATTTATAAAGACCTAATCCCCAATTGTAAAACAGGAAGCTACCTATCAAAGACTGCGACAGATAGTTTGTCAAACTCATGCGTCCATAAGGTGCTAATTGGTGAAGAATATTTTTAAACTTTGTCAAATAATAAACAAGTATTATTCCGGCAAACAATATTCCCGTAAAAGCAAGATTCGAAAGAGATTTAAGTATAAGGATAGAAGGAACAAGCAGTGCATCCCGACTCACAAATTCAGGAAGAGTAGCAATCAAGCCATAAATTGGAAAAAATGCTATGACTGCTATAATAAATACTTTAATCCATAATTTTATATTTTTCTCGGAATAAGGAAATATTCTTCCACGTCCTATTAACATACCGATCATAAATAATCCTGCAGTTTGTGTAACCCTCCCATGTAATAACATCCACCCCATATTGGCAATATTACCTGTCCATATAGCTGTTTTGCACATTTCGAAGAAAGAGCCTTCTTTCTGAGCTACATTGACTATCTCCCAATATGGAGCGTCTAACTGAGTATTAATCCCGGTATATTCGGGATTGAAGAGAGCATATATTATTTGTCCCCATTCAAAAGGTTGCAGAAGAAGAACAATAGCTATAGCCATTACCGTACGAGTAGAAAAACGACAAACTGCTATCAGCACATAACCGAGTAAAGCATAGAGTACTAATATTTCACCCGGAAATAAAGCAGAATTGATACACGCTATAAAAAACAGTAATACTAATCGCCAAGCAAACCGTCCACGAAAATCTTTTCTTTTTTCTTTTTGTGAATTGTCTTGAATAAAAAAACTGAAGCCAAAAAGTAATGCAAAAATACAATAAGCCTTACCGGAAAAAGTAAAAAATATACTATCCCAAATTATTCTATCGGTAAACATCATAAAATTTGATGTTTCCTCCGGAAAACTATAGAGACTAAAACGTTCAATAAAGTGAATAAGGGTAATTCCCATTACAGCGAAACCGCGCAATACATCTGCGATCTCAATACGATTATTACTGATTAGAGTAGTCGATACGGGCATTTTTTAAGATTTAAATGTTGAGATACTCTTCTATTTTGAGATGCAAATCTAACATAAACCTTTTATGTAACCTAACAGGCACGATATATTTAATTCCAATCTTTATTTCCCTACATTTGTTATAGCATAGTATTATTTGCTAATTTATACTCATTATTAAAATCGATAACTTTTAGATGTTGTGCTTCATAACCTTTCTAATATGCAGAGAAGATTGTATTGCCAAAACAAATGATTAGAGTTTAGAGTTTAATAATAGACAACTCAGTAAGAAAAAAGAATTATCAATAAAAAAATGAAACTGACTTATATTTTTCATAGCGGTTATGCAATAGAAGGTGATGATTTTACGATCATTATAGATTATTACAAAGACTCGTCTGATATATCCGGCGAAGGCATCGTTTACAAAGAGCTTCTGAAAAAAAAGGAAAAGCTATATGTCCTCTGTACTCATTCACACCACGACCATTTCAACAAAGAAATACTAAAATGGAAATGGGAACACCCGAATGTTATTTATATTTTTTCGAAAGACATCTTAAAATACAGGAAAGCGAAAGAGAGGGATGCTATATACCTTGACAAATCGGATACATACAGTGACGAAACACTCTCTATTGAAGCCTTTGGCTCTACCGACTTAGGTATTTCTTTTTTGATAAATGTAGAAGGAAAAATCATCTTTCATGCAGGTGATTTGAATAACTGGCATTGGAATGAAGAGTCTACTAAAGAAGAGATAGATGAAGCGGAGGACTTTTATCAGAAAGAACTGAATTTAGTAATCGACAAAGTTAAACATCTCGACTTAGCCATGTTTCCTGTAGATCCCAGGTTGGGGAAAGATTATATGAAAGGTGCTGAACAATTTTTAGATGCTATACAAACAAACCTTTTTGCACCAATGCACTTTGGAGAAGCTTATGATAAGGCAAACGCATTTGCTGAATATGCAGAAAGCAAAGGTTGTAAGTTTATAAAGTGGCAGCACACAGGGGAAAGCTTCGAATTTTGACATCAACAAAATATATTCAATTTATGGCGTAATTTATTCTATTTTCATTAGATTTGTACATAACAATGCTACTGTACAAAACATTTGGATACAATAGGTAAATCCATTACATTATGAAAAATATAATATCTCTATTATCGTTATCACTGACATTCTTATTTGCTTCTGCACAAGAGGGTCATAAGCTTAATGCCGGGATAGATATGTCTTGGGGAATGCATTATTTCAACAGTGAGAAGAACAACCCCACAGCTGTTGGTGGTAGCATAGGATACGAGTATGATTTTATCTTTTTCTTCGGAGTAGAAGCCGGATTTCGTTTTGGTGGATTCAATCAAAAGGTAGGTTACACAAATCCTAATATAGGACAAGGAGGGATAGGTGAAACCAACGGAGATTTCAAAGACATATACAGAGGCACATATTGGGCACCCTATATTGCCCCCAAATTATATTTCCCGATAGGTTATGACGACAAGAGAGATCGAGCTCAGTATCTGTATCTTGAGAATAGATTATCGTATACCCGAATGAATCTCAATCTGGACAAGATAACCAACATGGAGGGATCTGCTCACAAATACAGACTTCAGTACGAGATTAGGGCTGGCTATCAATTTCCTGTAACAGAAAGATGGGCTATTAACTGTTGGTTAGGCTATAATACTTTCGATTTCTCAAAAGTTAAACCGGAAGCTATTAAATTCAAAAACTCTACACCTATACAAATAGGAATAGGATTTAATTACATTATAAAACAATGACAAGCCATGCTACGAAATGCCTCCCTGCTGATTTTTCTGTCGTTTTGTTTGTTATCTATACAAGCACAACAGAATAAAATAACCAGTATTCTTGAAATACTGAATATCGAGACAGGTGAGCGAACCACAGTAAAAGAATTCCCTTATCTGATAGAAGCGCCAAACTGGACTTATGACGGACAATGGCTTATTCATAATAGCGGAGGTAAACTTTGGAAGCTCTCCCCTGCCACTCCTGATGAGCCACAAGAAATACACACAGGTTTTGCAACCAATTGCAACAACGACCATGTATTGTCTTTCGACGGAAAACAAATAGCAATCAGCCACGGCACAAAAGAAGATGGGCTGTCACGCATCTATACATTACCCATTGGCGGTGGAGATCCTCAACTCATAACCCCATTAGCACCAAGTTACCTACATGGCTGGAGTCCTGATGGAATATACCTAACTTATTGTGCCGAAAGAAAAGGCAATTATGATGTTTATTCTATTCCGGCTAAAGGTGGTGTAGAAAAACGACTCACACATTCGGACGGTTTGGATGATGGTCCGGAATACTCGCCCGATGGAAATTATATTTGGTTCAATTCAGTGCGCACAGGCCTAATGCAGATATGGCGAATGAAAGCTGACGGAACGGAGCAAACTCAAATGACATTTGACGAAACACGTAACTCTTGGTTTCCACATATATCACCCAATGGTGAGCTTGTTGTATTTATTACATATTACAAAGATGATCTAAAGCCCGATGAACACTTGCCTAATAAGAATGTAGAATTACGAATCATGCCGACTAATGGAGGAGAATCTAAAACATTGGCAAAACTATTTGGAGGGCAGGGTACTATAAATGTTAATTCATGGTCACCCGATAGTAAATATATCGTCTTTGTAAGTTATCGTCTAAACAATTAATAATAAAATGAATTATAATCCCGAACCGGAGAAAGTTACCAGTATACTCGAAATATTCGACATCTCTACAAACAAAAGTATATTAATAAAAGAATTTCCTTATCTCATAGAAGCTCCCGACTGGACGTCTGATGGAAAATGGCTCATATATAACAGTGAGGGATTAATATATAAACTATCTGCATCGGGAGGCGAACCGCAATTAATAGATACCGGCTTTGCAAACCAATGTAATAATGACCATCTCGTTTCTCCCGATGGCAAGTCGCTTGCAGTAAGCCATCGTTCATTGCCTCAAGGGAGACCTACTGTTTTTATACTGCCCGCCGAAGGTGGTACTCCCAGACAAGTGACACCATCAGCTCCGAGTTATCTGCACGGGTGGAGTCCTGATGGAAAATCACTGACGTATTGCGCAAACCGAGAAGGAGAAATGGATGTATATACTATAAATATAGATGGAACGAATGAAACTCGTCTTACTTTCTCGGAAGGATTGAATGACGGGCCGGAATACACACCTGATGGTAAATACATCTGGTTCAACTCAGTCCGTACCGGATTGATGCAACTATGGAGAATGAAAACAGACGGTTCGGAACAGACTCAAATGACTTTTGATGAAGATAGCAACTCATGGTTTCCTCATATCTCACCCGATGGCAAACATGTAGTTTATATAGCATACAAAAAAGGTGATCTTGAACCTCACGAGCATCTACGCTACAAAAATATAGAGATTCGCATAATACCGGCTACAGGAGGCAAACCTAAGACATTAATAAAACTTTTTGGAGGTCAAGGAACATTCAATGTCAATTCTTGGTCGCCAGACAGTAAACAGTTTGCTTATGTAAGATACAAGACAGAACTTAACTCTAAATAACTAATATGAAATCTATTAAACTTTTATTACTTGCAATACTACTTTCTACAGGGAATTATATTGCAGCTCAAAGCACTCCATTGTCTTTTACTATCAATGCAGGAGGAAGTCTTTCCGATATGCGGGTAAAGGGTAGTTCCACCGATTCCAAATATGGATTTCGAGGAGGGGTAGGCCTGGAAATGAATCTCCCTAATAATTTATTTTTGCAAACAGGATTGGATTTTGCTATGAAAGGAGCAAATTCGAATTCAATGGCAGTCGGAGACATTAACGGAGATGGCTATTCTCCTGATTTTTATATGGCAGAAGAAAAGGTGAGAGCTTCATATCTTATCTTACCCATTAAAGCGGGCTACAGACTTAATATATCAAGGGTGGTACGCCTCAATTTTACTTTTGGACCATATCTTGCCTACGGTATTGGTGGAAAATATAAAGCAAAAGAAGCTCTAAAAATGGCTCTACCGGGGGATCGTGAATTATCGAATGGTACTTATACCGAATATTCAGAGTTTGAATATGACACTTTTTCAAGCGAAACACTGAAACGCTTCGACATGGGCTTAGCCGGATCTGCAGGAATAGAATATAAACGTATATTACTGAACTTTGGTTACGAACATGGTTTGATTAATTACTCTAGAGGGAGTGCTTCATCATATAACAGTGCTTTGTTTTTAACTTTAGGTTATCGGATATTTTGAATTCAGAAATAATACAAGACTAGGATTTGGTTAAAAATATTTTTTGATTTATAAGATTCAATGCTGTATAATTATTTTATAGATTTGTAGATTAATAATTACACCAGAACAGATGGAAAACATTAAAGCTCAGTACTGGAAGTATTCCCTTATAATACTTATTCTTTTCATAGCCGTTGTCCTGTTCCGAGAACTTGCACCATTTATGAGTGGGGTACTGGGAGCATCTACCATCTATGTTATGGTAAGAGGGCAAATGAGATATCTTACGCAGAAAAAGAATTTGGGACGGGCTTTGTCTGCTATTCTTATTGTTATCGAGGCCATATTATGTTTTCTTATCCCCATTTCTGTGGCAGTATGGTTATTAGTAGGAGAACTGAACAATATAAATCTTGACCCGTCGTCTTACATATCAGGAATACAACATTTCAATGAGTTAATTCAACAAAAGACAGGGTATAATGTACTCAGTTCAGAAAATTTGATAAGTGCAGCATCTTATTTACCTAAAATAGGTCAGATATTACTAGATAGTGTCAGCAGTTTTATCATCAATTCTCTGGTACTTGTCTTTGTGCTTTATTTTATGCTAATCGGTGGTGAACGAATGGAGAAATATCTTTTCTCACTCCTTCCGTTCGATGATGATAATAAAAAGAGCGTTATACATTCTGTAAAAATGATGGTAACATCAAATGCTATCGGAATACCTCTATTAGCTATAATACAAGGTGTTGTTGCCACAATCGGATACATTATATTTGATGCGCCCAGCCCTATTCTTTTCGGATTCCTTACATGTTTTGCCACAATTATACCATTAATCGGTACATCGCTGATATGGTTCCCGTTGGCTGTCTATTTAGCACTAACCGGCGATTGGTTTAATGCCATTGGCTTAGCTATATATGCTCTGATCGTAATATCCAACTCCGACAATCTGATCCGTTTTATATTGCAAAAGAAAATGGCCGATACGCATCCGTTAATAACTGTATTCGGAGTTATAATCGGTCTTACATTATTTGGTTTTTGGGGTGTAATATTCGGTCCTTTACTGCTTTCCGTATTTATCCTTTGCATTGATATATTCAAGAGAGAGTATTTAGATGAAAAAGACACTGCAATGACTATTGACGACTATAAAGATGATGAAAACCTAAATTTATAAACATGAAAAGAACTTTTTTATTTACCATTACTTTAATCATATCAATGGTATATATCCATGCACAACAGGCATTGGGTGAGGGTTCGGACATTACGTCTCCGGAAGTGCACAGTAATAATACTGTTACATTCCGTCTATATGCTCCGAATGCAAACACGGTAGAAATCACAGGAGACTGGATTCCTCGAGATAATTGGAAGCCGGGAATGGTAAGCCTTACTAAAGACGCAAAAGGACTTTGGTCTTACACGACAGAAGCTTTACCTTCTGATCTTTATAGCTATTCATTCTTTATAAACGGAGTAGAAACAAAAGACCCTAATAATGTATATCTCAACAGAGATGTAGCTACTGTATCTAATATATTTATAGTAGGTAACGGCAACGGAGATCTATATAAAGTGCAAAACGTACCTCATGGTTCGGTTACTCGTCGTTGGTACGACTCTCCCGGAAATAATAAAACACGCCGTATTACAATCTATACTCCTCCGGGATATGAAACAGGTAAAGATAAATACCCTGTTTTATATTTACTACATGGAATGGGTGGAGATGAAGAAGCATGGATGGCTCTGGGGCGAACTTCACAGATCGTAGATAATCTTATTGCTCAAGGCAAAGCTAAACCAATGCTTATCGTGATGTCGAACGGGAATGTATCTCAAGAGGCTGCTCCCGGAGAATCGAGTTTAGGGTTTTACAAACCTGTATTCCAGTTACCTCAAACCATGGATGGAAAGATGGAAGAAACATTTCCTGATATAATAAAATTCATAGAAAGCAATTATCGCGTCTACACAGACCGTTCGGAACGTGCTATAGCCGGTTTATCAATGGGAGGATATCATTCGCTGCATATCTCAAGATATTATCCGAATACATTCGACTACATTGGTTTGTTTTCTCCTGCGATAAATCCGCCAAATAAGAATTCAAAAGTTTATGAAGATATTGATGGAACACTATCAGGACAAATAAATAATGGCTATAAACTTTATTGGATAGGAATAGGAAAGACAGACTTTTTATATAAAGATGTAGAAGCATTCAGAGCCAAACTTGATAATATGGGTGCTAAATACACTTATGTAGAATCTGAGGGTGGACACACTTGGAGCAACTGGCGTGTATACTTATCAGAATTTTTGCCATTACTATTTAAGTAATTAAAATATAATATAAGTGACGGCTGTAAAAGATGAGATATTAATATTTTTTGCAGCCGTTCGACTTTTTTACCCACACGGAAAAACGATCCTCTTTAACTGCAAATTCTCCATAACCATACTTATCTATAAGTATATCATATTCTACATTCCGGGTTAAATCACACCAAACTTCGCCACTTCGGTGAGTGCCAACATTCATCATTTTACTCCCATCTTCACCATTGGATATGAGTAAAGCCAGACCTGAATCTAAATGATCTGTATCACCGAGTCTCACAAAACCAACAATAGCTGCATGATCGAAATAATCAACCTGATGACCGTATGCATATTTATGTCTCGTTTTTAGTAGTGTATCTATCGTTTTTCGATGATTGGATATTTTACCATTCACACCATAATAGTCTCCATAAAAAATACATGGATATCCGTCTTTCATTAATAATATCAAGGCGTATGCCGATGGCTTGAACCAATCTTCAACCTCAGACTCTAACGAACTTCCTTTCTGCGAATCGTGATTATCAACAAAAGTCACACCTAACTCAGGATGCATAACCGACAAAGAGTCTTTCAATAGATTTCTCATATCATACTCTTTTTTCTTTCTGGAAGCATCGTAGAAACTATAGTGTAAAGGCACATCGAAAAGATCGATGCTCTTATCCACTGCTTCCAAATAGTTATTTAAAGTATCTACATTACCACTCCAATATTCGCCTACCGCATAGAAATCTTCGCCTCTGTTCATTCTAACCCACTGGATAAACTGTTTGATAAACTTATCATCCATATGTTTAATGGCATCCAAACGCATCCCATCAAGATTCAGTTCGTTAGCTACCCAGACTCCCCAACGATTGAGTTCGGTAATGACCGCGGGATGATTCAAATCCAGATCGTTGTACATCAAGAAATCATAATTACCATGTTCTAAATCTACCCCCCTACTCCAATTCTTATTTTCACCTATAATTCGAAAAATACCGCTTCTCCTTTTTATATCATCGAACCCGACACCCGAAAAGTGATACCAATGCCACTTGAAACTAGAATATTTATCTGCGCGTCCCAAAAAATCATACCCAGTCCAAGCTTGTATCTCAAAATCATCAGAAATGTCACGATTTCTTTCTTCAGGGTCTACTTCTCTAACTGTAAACTTTTCAGTATAATCTCCCTCCGCCTTATGATTCATCACAGCATCAAGGTATACAGAAATATTATATTTATGCAGCTCGGCAATCATAGACTTCAACTCTTCCTTCGTTCCGTATTTTGTCCTTACCGTATTATTTTGATAGAACTCTCCCAAATCAAAGAGATCATACGTCGCATACCCCTCATCTTGTTGTTCATCAGCTTTGTAGGCAGGAGGTATCCAAACAGCAGTAATACCAATTTCATGTAGATGCCCGGCATCTGCACAAAGTTGCTTCCACAGTTTACCGTCATTTGGTAAGTTCCATTCGAAGTATTGCATCATCACTCCGTTTTTCATAATCTACGATAGCTTTGATTTCTTTATTCTACAAAAGTAGATTATTTTTCAAAAGCTTAGGACATCCCCCCATTCTAATGATTAAAATAGAACATATTTTTCAATAAAAATAGCAGCAAGTAAATTTACTTGCTGCTATTTCATCCTATATCTTATATCTTTATTATGGTGTATTAATACCGTTTAATTCAGCTTGTTTTATTGCCCACGCCAGTGCATTTGCAAAGAAAATTGAATTACAAACAGAATACCTCATACTCATCCTAGAATCGAATTCATTTATACCAAATCTAAATCTTTCAATAGGAAGCAATGTACCTACTTCAAGTCTGAATGGCATTTTATCAGTACTGACAGGTATTCCTGCAGCATAAGAAAAGAAGCCACCATCTCCTACATATATATAATTTAGTTTTTTGTGCTTAAATGCTGTTACATACTCAGTTTCATTTACAGTCAACACTCTAGTTGGAGTAAAACCATAACTATACACGTCTATTTTATCGGAAGGGATTCCCTCTAATGCACAAGTTGGAGACAAATCCTTACCCCAGTATCGTGTTCTCACATCACCAAATGGACCATTTAATATTTCATCATTTACCATTCCAAATTTATAAATAACTCCACCATTATGCATCCTCCTTTGGTAAATAGTCGTTTTACCAAATACAGCTCTCATTATATTGCCAACAGATCCTGCATCCTCACCACCATCACCATCGCTAAAGAGTAACACTACTCCTTTTTTGTTTATATAATCAGAGAGATATCCTGCTTGTTCTGCGCGAATATGAGTTACCCTGCCAATAATAACAATATCCGGTTTAGCATCTAATAGTGCCTTTAAAGTTGCAGCCGGGGGAATTGAATCTGAAATAGATGTAATTTCAAATCCTTCTGAAGCTACAATACTGCTGGTAAGGGTTCCAAATGCCCGAGGATTATTCATTAAAACGTTCCCTCCTGATTGGTAATTAGCGACGTTGTTGATCCCTTGCCCTAAAGCTAATATTCTCTTTTTAGGGATCGATGTTGCAATAGTAGTTTCACATATTGCCGCCGACTTCGTACTATTGGAAGTAATAGTCATCAACTTTTTTTTTGTATTGGTCGGTATCCCTGTGCCTATCAACCTGACTGTCTGATTAACAGATGTCAATAACCCTTCTCCACTAAACGAAATTCCATCAACTTCATTCGTTCTGATGACATAAGTTGAACCAAGAGCCTCGCTATCAACCCTTAATGGTATATCTATGTAATGTTGACTAGCTACTAGAGAATAATTAACCTTATACACTCCCCCCACTTTAATATCTAAGCAGTTCATTAAGAATGAAGCTTTTTTTGAAGAATCAATAACATCTATATATTTTTCGCATCCGGTTATTTCTTTACCATTAATATTTACTTTCATTAAATCCCCTGAAGTACCTGTCGTATGCTTGTTTGGAGTACCTGCACCGGGAACTGAGACATAATAATATCCGGTTGTCAAAAAGATTCCGCTGGTTGTAAAATAATAGCCATTATCTTTATCTGATTTTGCAGAAATCGTATACCCACCCGGCTTAGTCACATGTAGAGGAATATTCATATAGTTTTCACTTTTTAGGGATACTCCATTCTGATATTGACCTAGAAAGAGTAAAGAATCACAGTTACCTAAAACTGCAATGGCATTTCCCATTTTATATTGGAAACAATTCCACTGATTACCATCCCATTGATTAAGGCCTCGGCACAGATCTTGACTTGCATCTTCTGTCAAATTATAAACAATAAGCCCGATATGCGCAATCTTAGCATCTTTATAAGCTTGGTTATTCAAATCCACTTCATCTTGTGTAGCAAAAGGAAGTAGTTGATCCTTTTTTTTCAATTCGACTCGAGGCAACAACAAGCCACCCTTCTCGGACGTTACCCCACCCAAATCATTTAAGCTTTGAGATGTCTTATCTCTAATTTGCAAAGTTGCATACTTTTCAGCAGGTTCACCTGCTCCTATAGTTACCTGAGAATAAATCTCCGTCATCCCTCCTGTAATATACAACAGAAAGAATAACAAAATTGATAGTTTTGTTTTCATAAGTTAATTAAATTAGTACAGTAGCAACTACAACTTTTCGAACAAAAAGTTGAAATAAATAGATTATATTTCTAATAGGATAAGTTAATTACTGTGCTATATATTTGTCTTCTCTATATTATGTTGTTTTGTATCGGATGCGAAATTAAGACATTTAGTAGACTTTTACAAATGTATTTATAAGAAAAGGATGAACAGTTCATCCTTTTCTTATAAATCATTATCTATTTATTAAAATTGTCTGAGAATTTTTATTTTTCAGGATATAAACTATTCCACCAAGCAGTATCCTCCTTTAGCCATTTACTAAACCAAGCCATTATAGAATTATTCCATTCCACACGTCTTTTATAATTTACGACTCCATGGTTTTCATCTTTCACCTGAATAAATTCAACCGGTTTTCCGAGTATTTTGAGAGCCGTGTACATTTGAATGCTTTCTCCAATAGGAACATTCGTGTCAACAGTTCCGTGTGTCAACAAAAGAGGTGTTTTTATTTTATCTGCACTAAACAAAGGGCTCTGTTTAACATATAAGTCCGGATTATTCCAAGGATAACTATTGGCACTAGCCCCCGAACTATATGTATAACCCCAATATCCTTCACCCCAATAACTACTGATAGAGCTGATTCCGGCATGGGAAACAGCAGCAGCAAACATATCAGTCTGGGTTTGAAGATACATCGTCATAAAGCCGCCATACGAAGCTCCGATACAACCAATCTTCTTATCATTCACATACGGATGTTCTTTCACAAACTGCTTCGTTCCTTCTATTATATCTTCAGCAGTACGCTTTCCCCAAGCATTAACATGAAGAGCCGAAAACTTCTGTCCAAAGCCGGTAGCTCCACTTGGCTGCACAACATAAACAACATATCCCTGCGAAGCAAACACATGACCGGGATATGGTCCTTCGAATGTACGGGATGTAGGCATGGTGCCACCATAATAATAAACAATCATTGGATATTTTTTCGTAGGATCAAAATTCGGCGGTAAGTAGAACATTCCGGTAATCTCTGTTCCGGCTGAATTTGTAAAATTCCAACCCTCAACCTTACCTAATGTCATTTGAGATAATCTTTCTTCATAAGGGTCAGCTATCCGAATCGACTTCTGGGTCTTAAGATCATAGATATAAGCTCTGGTAGAGTTAGATACGCTAACACCGGCGTAAATACCTAAAAAGGCATTCCCAGCAGTACTAAATGTACGAATAACTTCTTCGTCTAAAGGGAGTTTAGAAAATGCTTTAGTCGAAAGGTTATAAGTATACATATTCACACAATCTTTGTCTGTTGTGCGAAAGTATATAAGGTTATCTTTTTTATTCCAAAAATAGGTATCAATACTGGGATTAAAATCTTTAGTTATCGGATCTATCTTTTTCGTTTCTAAATCCATTATGAAAGCCAAAGTATTATAACTATTCGCAACCTGCCCTTCATCAATATTCAATCCTATACCATCAAATGCTTCACCGGCTCCGGCAACAAGGATTTTCTTCCCATCGGGAGAAAATGATGCACTATATGCAAAATCTTCTTTTGTCCAAAGAGTATCAACGGTCATAGTTGATAAGTCCAGTTTATACATAGAATTTGTACTGAAGGGCCTACTGGTAATAGTCTCTTCTGATATTGAAATCAATAATTGTTTCGAATCTGCACTTATATCATTCAGTGCTGTAGAATGAGAGCCAAATGTCAATTGTTGACTTAACCCTGTAGCTAAATCATATTTATATATAAAAGACCTGTTTCCATAACCGGATTGACGATCTTCCGGTGACCTTAAAAGCCTCAGATCATTTTTATTTTCAGCTTCTTTTTCAAGCTTGCTATAGAATAGAGTTTTCTCATCAGGCGAAAACATGATGCTTTCATCCGGTATGTTCTTTGCGAGAACAGCTTCCTGCAATGTTGCAGGATCTATTGCCCTTAGCTCTGAGCCTGAGTCATCTTTAGAAACATAAAACATTTTCTCGCTCTTGGGCATCCAGGCGAGCTGGCTTTTACGACCGTCGGTATCAATCAAGAGACTACTACGAGTCTTCAGGTTATATAACTCAGTGGTTGTAACACTTTTTTCTCCAAATGTTTCTCTATAAGATAGTAAGGCATATTGTCCTCCTGCTGATAAACTTACATTTGTCACTCGTTTCCCCAGAAGCATGTCTGAGAAGTTTACATTTCGGTTTACAGTATTTGACATTGTAAAATTAGAGACAGAATCAGTTTTTTCGTTTTCTATTTCAATTTTCAAAGTAGGGGGTACTTCATCTTTAGCCGAAGCCAAAAGTTTTATTACGACGCGATTTTGTAGAGGATAAGGATTTATCGAAGCCGTTATATCTTTTTTGTCAGACCGAAAAGTTTTTTCTTTTGTTATTTTTGAAGCAGCCAGCTTTCCATCAATGTATATCTCCAACATATTAGGACTAGTCACCCTCAATGTTCCCTTCGCATATCTATCTGAAGTAATATAAAATGATATCAATTGCAAAGAGAAGGCTCCATCCTGCGGTTTTTCAGGATATAAAAAACCATCACTATCGGCTTTCAGTGGCCTTACAAAAGCAGACTGCTCTGGTATTGAAATCGACATTTTTAGCAAATCTGATTCAGAAAACTTTTCTCCTTTCAGGTTTACACTATCAATCTTTAGTGGGTTTACGATTGTTACCGGAGGGGTGGTATATGCCTGTAATAAGCTCTCTTTTTTCTGCCCAAACAAAGTGACTGCGACAATCAAATTGAGCAATAGAATAACTGACCTGAACTTCATATCTTTATTTTTAGTGTTTTTATATACTACAAATGTACAAATTATAGAATGAGTTTGTGTCTCTTCATAAATCTGATTTTTGAAATATTTCATATCATACCTTTAACAAATTAGATTACTTTTTAATATTATATTTATTATCTTTGTGTGTCTAATAGTAAAGCCTAAACAAAACTAAGAAAATGAAATTCTCCTCTTATGTAATATCTAGTATAATACTTATTATCACATGCTTATCCTGCTCGGATGAATCAATAAGATTATATCATCCTCCGCAAGAAGATCCTGAACCTGAGCCCGAAATACCTGAATACTATTGGTTATTAAAAACGGTTACTTATCCGGAAGATAATCCCGGGTTTTCTTTTCGTTATAGTCAGGAATTTACATATACAGATAATGATTTGATGAAAACGATACAAAGTTCTAACATCAAAGATTCTGCAATAGTAGTAGACTATATAAGCGACAAAAAAGTATCATATTCCAGATTAATAAAACAAAGCGAGTCTACAATATATTATGATAGCTTGTTAGTCTTTCGTAATGATAAAAAGCAAGCTGAATATGCTTTACATGTAAGACACACAGAAAGAACATCAAACGGAAAGATCTCCAAACAGGTGACTATCAACGACTCTACCACATTTATTTATGATGATGCGGGATATATCAAACAGCTTGATCATTATGACAAAACTGGTGTTACCTCATCTTTGAATTATACTGAAAACTACACTATTAAGGATGGAAATATAACAGAGATCACAACATCTAAAGGATACAGGTTTGTGTATACATACGATGATAAGGAATACGCAGCACCATCGGACTATTGCTATGAGATGCCACGCAATACATTCAATATGGCAAGTACATGTTGGCTAATGGCAAGTCTTCCGTTTCTGTCGGAGCATATGGGTACAAAAAATAAAAACAATATTATCCAAGCAGAAATTATCCAAATGGAAGGGGAAAGAAAGTATGCTGATATAAAATACAATTATACTTTTGACGAAAACAACCTTGTTTCTCAAATCGTGATGTCTGGAACAACAAAGTACAATAAAACATTTGAGAATTATATAACTTCATTCTCATACATTCAAAAAGAGAAAAAGAAAAATTAAAAAAATATACAAATGTCCCCTGATTGCAAGTAATGAGGACAGAGAAGACATTCTATTTTCATCACCCAATTAGGGCAAGGCTAAGGAAAATAGCCATATACAGAAAGTTACTTTCCATGAGAAAGGTGGACTATCTTTCCTGTTATTTTATCTATCTTAATTTCTGAAACGCCACCTTTTCCTCCATCTTTTGATGACCCGACAACAGTCCATATATTATTTTCAAGACTTACCAATAAAGGTTTTTCAGAATCGACTATTTTTGCTCCATACATAATCTTTAATTCAGATTCCGCTCTTTGTAAAACGCTTTCTATAGTGGGATAGGCAGATGTATCAATGGTTAACGGATTAGGCTTAACAGAAGCTTCTTCAAAAGGAATACTTCTAAGAGATCTACTTTTGAAGTGATATAGGGGAATGGACACAATAAGCCCGATTAGACATACGGCGAACACAGACGATCGGTTACTCATAATTTATACTATTAGCGGTTAATACTCAATACCTTTTATTTAGTAGAGATTTATTCATTTGATTTTCCATAAAAGAATAAAAAAACGCTGAAAGTATTTTCAGCGTTTCTAATCAATATGTCTTTCTCCTCTATTTTTCTAATAACCTAAGAAGCAATTCGGGCTCATCTGTTGTTATAAAATCCAGTTTTAATTTGAGCATTGATTGCATATCCTCTTCTTTATTCACCGTCCAAGCATTAGTAAGCAAATCCATTGACTTCGCCTTATCAGCTAATTCCGGATCTTTCTGAAATAATGAATAATGAAAATCAATACCATCTATATTTGCTGCTTTTAATTCCTCCAAACTTTTATCGGATCCTAAATAAAGTACCTTTGCTGCAGGGTCTAATTCTTTAACTCGAGTAAGGTATTGCATACCGAAAGATATATAATCTACCCACGCCTGAGCTTTCATACGATGTACCAAATGCACAACAGAGTCAGCGATAGCCTTTCCTTTATTTGTTCCTTTTATTTCTATGATTAGTTTTGTTTTATTTTGTGTTTTTATATAGTTGATATACTCTTCTAGAGTTGGTACAAAATCTCCATTCTTCAATGCTACAGCAGACAATTCTGCTGCTGTAGTTGATTCAACATCCTTCCCGCCTATCGAAGGATCGTGTGAAAGCACAACAACATCGTCTGATGACATCCATACATCCAGTTCTGAGCCTTCACAACCTATCTCTACTGCATGCTTCAATGAGCTCATCGAATTATGGCTAAAATCACGATCTTTCCAAGCTCCTCTGTGAGCAATCACCCTATTTTGTAAAAACTCATCTTTTACCAGCTCGAATGATTTTTCGGCGTTTCCATCTTTCAATATTATGTTATAAGAAATAGGCGAATTTGCAGTTAGCAGTTTTCCTTTCTTTAGCCTTATATTTTTTTCTTTATCGATTTCAAATAGCCCGGAAGGATCTTTTAATGTAATCTTTTCACTTCGCTCTGAAATGACTTTTCCTACCAGAGCACCCTTTTTATTTACCGGGATAGTATAACTATCCAATACAAGAAATTGGTTCTGAGAGTATGTATGGATAAAACAAACACTTAGCAACACGAATAACAAAATAACTTTTTTCATAATAAAAATCTCATCTTTTATATTGACTTGTAAAGATACCAATAATCTTTTTTTCGCTGAAAGTTTAAATTGGATATATTGTACAATAAGCCCTCTTTTTGCTTATCACGCCTACAATCTCAAACAGAAGTGCGCTATACTGAGTTAAAGGATAAGATAGAGATACTAATAATGACATCGAGGACACTATTTTTAAACATGTTGACTCTTTTAGTTAGTAGCATTTTATTACCTTTGTTTCAAAAATATAATTATCATGAGCACTTATTCTGGTTTTCAAAAGTACCTGCAAAACGAATTAGCTGACATTCAGTCAGCAGGATTATATAAGAACGAACGTATTATTGTATCACCTCAGGGTGCTGCAATCAAAGTAAATACCGGACAAGAAGTCCTTAATTTCTGCGCAAATAATTATCTGGGATTATCTAACAATAAGGAACTTATACAAGCAGCCAAAGATGCTATGGATGAACGTGGATTTGGCGTTTCTTCCGTGCGTTTTATTTGTGGAACACAAGATCTGCACAAACAATTGGAAGCAGCTATTGCTAAATTCTTCGGCACAGAAGATTCAATTTTATATGCAGCTTGCTTCGATGCCAACGGCGGAGTGTTCGAACCGCTTTTGAACGAACAAGATGCTATTATATCCGATTCTTTAAATCATGCTTCAATAATAGATGGTGTACGTTTATGTAAGGCTGTACGATATCGTTATGCAAACGCAGATATGGCTGATCTGGAAAAACAATTGCAAGCAGCCCAAGCCCAACGTTTCCGAATAATAGTGACCGATGGAGTTTTCTCTATGGATGGCAATGTGGCTCCGATGGATAAAATATATGAACTGGCACAAAAATATGATGCCATGATTATGATCGACGAATCGCACTCTGCGGGAGTGGTTGGTGAAACAGGACGCGGAACAACCGAACTGTTTAATCTTCGTGGAAAGGTAGAAATCATTACGGGCACGCTTGGCAAATCCTTCGGTGGGGCTATTGGCGGCTTTACGACAGGGAAGAAAGAAATCATCGACATGTTGCGCCAACGTTCACGCCCTTATTTATTTTCAAACTCTATTCCTCCGGCTATAGCTGCAGCAGGTATTAAAATGTTTGAAATGATGGATCGCACAAATGAGTTGCAAGACAAGTTGCATGCTAACACCGATTATTTTGTAGAAAAAATGAAAGCAGCAGGGTTTGATATCAAACCTACTCAGTCTTCTATCTGTGCCGTAATGCTCTATGATGCAAAACTATCGCAGGATATGGCTGCAAAATTATTAGACGAAGGTATTTATGTTACAGGCTTCTACTATCCTGTAGTACCTAAAGATTTAGCTCGTATCCGTGTGCAAATATCAGCAGGACACGAAAAAGAACATCTCGATAAATGTATCGCCGCATTTACGAAGGTAGGAAAAGAACTGGGCGTTATTAAGTAAGTGGAATATTGAAACAAGATACAACTAAACAATCACCCTTTTACAATCAGATTTTTCTTTTATGAAAAACATTCTTATCGTAGGCAGTACGGGCCAGATAGGCTCGGAATTAAGTATTAAATTACGCTCTATTTATGGAGAGAGTAATGTTATCTGCGGATATTACAAACCTCCTTTTCCTGAAAACTTTTTCGAATCGGGCCCTACTGTAGAAATAGATGCTACAGACATACAGCAAATAGCTGACGCAGTAAAAAAATACAAAATTGATACTATTTACAATCTGGCAGCAATATTATCAGCTACAGCCGAAAAAAATCCTAAGTTAGGGTGGGATGTCGGAGTAAATAGCCTGATGAATTGCCTCGATGTTGCACGCGAACTTGGTTGTGCTGTTTTTACTCCAAGTTCTATAGGTGCTTTCGGTCCTAACACACCAAAAGACAAGACGCCTCAAGACACTATCCAACGTCCGAATACAGTGTATGGAATTACAAAAGTAATGGGTGAACTGCTTAGCGACTATTATTATACCAGATGGGGAGTAGACACTCGCTCGGTACGTTTTCCGGGTATTATATCCAACCTTACTCATCCCGGTGGAGGTACGACAGACTATGCCGTTGAGATATATTATAATGCAGTAAGAGAGGAAAAATTTATATGTCCTCTGAAGCCGGGAACATTCATGGATATGATGTATATGCCCGATGCTCTAAATGCTGCAATAAATATAATGGAAGCCGACCCGACAAAACTTATCCATCGAAACTCGTTTAATATTGCATCTATGAGCTTCGACCCGGAAATGATCTATACAGCAATAAAGAAACATTATCCTAGCTTCGTAATGGAATACGAAGTAGACCCTCTAAAACAAGCTATAGCAGATTCATGGCCAAACTCACTTGACGATACTTGCGCCCGTCACGAATGGGGATGGCGTCCTGAATATGATCTGGAGAAAATGACTGCTGACATGATAAAAGTTTTGAAGGAAAGAGAAGTGTTTTTAAACGCCTAACATAGAGAACTCGTTTAGAGATAATTAAAACTTAAAAACTCCCTGCTTATACAAGATGTTAAGCAGGGAGTTTTTCATTCTCGGTCTCTATAAAAAATTTCGGTTATTTTGTTGCACAATCAAAATATATCATATTACTTTGTATTTCAAAGTAAATATTATGGATACAAATTTAGATGATATAAAACACATACGTTCCATGATGGAACGTTCGAGCAAATTCTTATCGATCAGCGGTATGTCTGGTGTTATGGCAGGTACATTTGCAATATTGGGTGCTATATTGGCTTATTTTGTATTGATAGGCAAATTTACTTTTACAGGGAATCTTCTATATGATCTTATTTTGATTGCCACGGTTGTACTCATTAGTGCTGTTGCAGTGGGATTATATTTCTCAGCCCGCAAGGCTAAAAAAAGCAATTCAAAACTTTGGATGCCTGTAACGTTAGAGATAGCTAAAGATTTTAGCGTGTCATTAGTATCAGGAGGTCTATTATCCATTATCCTTATTTACAAAGATGTTTACTTTATGGTAGCACCGTGCATGCTCATCTTTTACGGACTAGGGCTCATAGCTGCCGGTTCTCGCACATTCCGTGATGTAAAGGTATTAGGAGCATGCGAAATAATATTGGGATTGGCTGCAGCTATAACTGTAGGCTATGATCTTATATTTTGGGGAATAGGTTTTGGTATCTTACACATTGTATATGGCATACTCATTCATTACAAATATGATGTAAAATCAGAGAAAAACGGTTGATTATGAAAGATATTATATCAGGATTGAATAAAATCTTCGACAGCCGCATCCGATTAGGTATAATGTCGGTACTAATGGTAAATGACAGTGTAGACTTCAATACAATGAAAGAGCTGCTTGACGTTACCGACGGAAATCTGGCCAGCCACTTGAAGGCTTTAGAAAAAGAGGAAGTAATTGAGGTCAGAAAACAATTTCTGGGAAGAAAACCCAATACATCTTACAAGGTAACTCCTCTGGGGCAGAAACTATTTAAAGAACATATAGACGCTCTCGAGAGATTGCTTAATCCTCTGTCGTAATTTTTTTTACTTATATACTTTGAATTTCAAAGAACTTTTATACATATTATTAATTTAATTATTTATGAAAACAAAATTCGATATCGGAGTGAACATGATTTTTGTAAAAGTCATTGTTGTTGCAGTTTTAATTGCCGTTATGCTATTACCGATCAATCTGGTAAGATCACTCGTTGAAGAACGCGAAGGGAATCAGAAAGCAGTTCAAGACGAAATAAGCCAGAAATGGAGTGGGATTCAAACTATATCTGGTCCTGTATTGGTACTACCTGTACTGAGTGAGACTGATAAAAATCAAAATGTAATTACAAATTATGCTTATTTCCTTCCCGACAGCTTCAATGTTGAAGGAAATATAAAAACAGAAGAACGCTCTCGCACACTCTTCAAGACATTACTATATCAGTCTAATTTGCATGTAAGTGGAACTTTCTCTCTACCAGACTATGCTAAGTTAAACATAAAACCCGAGCAAGTAATGTGGGATAAAGCTTTCGTCCTGATTGGTATCACGTATCTGCAAGGGATTAAGAATAAAATTGTTTTTAATGTAAATGGAAAGCCACAGATCGTCCAACCGGGGATTAAGAATAATTCTTGTGTAAGTTCGGGAGTGACAGTTGAAACACCTTTAGATGCCGCTATCAACAGTTACGATTTCAATTTCGAACTGGCTCTTAATGGAAGCGAAGGATTATACATCAACCCTGTGGGAAAAGAAAGTACCATACACCTTAAATCGTCATGGAATACCGTATCTTTTGATGGCAACTTCTTACCGACAGAACGCACCGTGAATAAAGACGGCTTTGATGCTAAGTGGAATATATTCGATTACAACCGTAATTATGTACAAATGTGGGTTGGAGATAACGACGTATTAAAATCATCTGCCTTAGGTGTAGATATGAAATTCCCGGTTGACAAATACCAGATGACAATGCGTTCGGTAAAATATGCAATTATGTTTATAGTATTCACTTTTGTTGTGTTTTTCTTAGTTGAACTGCTTAGTCGAAAAAGGATTCACCCTGTACAATATTTATTGGTAAGCAGTGGGCTCATTATATTCTATGTACTATTACTTGCGATATCAGAGCACCTCAGTTTTGGTTTATCATATCTGATTTCGAGTTCTGCAACCACTATCCTCATTTCCTTATATTCAATAACAATGTTTCGGAGCACCAAACAGGCAGGTATGATGGGGCTATTCCTTGCGGGACTATATACCTATCTGTATATAGTATTACAATTGGAAAACCTCTCTTTGCTATTCGGAGCTATTGGCCTATTTATAGCATTAGCTATCGTAATGTTTGTATTGAGAAGAGTAAATTGGTACAATGATGATAATAAATCAGACCAAATAGCAGACGAGGATTCTAATCATAATTAAAAGATGAAAATAGTAGTATAAATTAAGTTTAAAATAAATCTAGGCCTGTCTCCTATTTTCGGTGACATACACAATTCTTTAAGCCGTGTTAGTTAGATATTATATATCTTACTCACACGGCTTTTTTTATTATTCATATATCATTTTTTCAATAATGAACAAACAAAACAGTTAATTAAAGTTAATTATCCAATAATATAAAACACATAAAAAACTATATATCAACAACATAAACAAAAAACACAATTTACCCATAGGTACTATGTATTGCATAGTACTTATATTTATTTATATATTTGCATTACAAACAACATTGTATAGGATAATATTAGGTAATAGAATACAAAAAACAAATAGTCTAAAATATGAAAAAGGTTATTGAAGTAAGTATAGGAGGCATCAATTTCACAATGGAAGACGATGCATATTTCAGATTAAAAGATTATCTGAAACGATTCGAAGAAACTATTCCTGACAAACAGGAAGCTCGTGAAGTAATGGAAGATGTTGAAGCTCGTGTAGCTGAGATATTACAAAAAGAAATGAAATATTCAAATCAAGTTGTAGACATGAAACAAGTACAAACAGTAATAGACCATTTAGGCGAAGTAGACTCTAAATCGTCAGAACAGGAAACTGAATATAAAAATTATAAAAGCTCAGATAAAGAATATACAAGAGGAGATAAACGCATGTATAGAGATATTGACGAAAAAATGGTATCAGGTGTATGTAGTGGTTTAGCACTATACCTTGGTATCGACGTAACTATCATCAGGGTGATTTTTGCTGCTACTTCTTTCTTGTATGGTACCGCCATCCTTGTATACTGTGTTCTTTGGATTGTAATGCCTAGAGCTATAAGTGTAGCTCAGAAGCTGGAGTTGAGAGGTTATGCTCCGACAGCCGAAAATATTAGAAAATTTACATCACAACACAAATAATTGAACAATATGGAAACTATAAATGTAGACAATATAAAGGCTCAGATGCGTAAGGGCATATTAGAATATTGTATCCTCAGTATTCTATCTAAAGGAGACGCATACGTATCAGATATAATAAATGAACTGAAAGATTCGGAGATGATCGTGGTTGAAGGAACATTATATCCGTTGCTTACACGACAAAAAAATCAAGGATTACTCTCTTACAGATGGGAAGAATCGACACAAGGGCCACCCCGCAAATATTATGCAATAACAGAAAAAGGAAATGCTGTATTAGGAGAACTGGATGGTGCTTGGACTGATCTGGTAAGAGTAATAGACAATATTAGAAATAAATAAAATCTGATAACAATGAAACCAACAATTAGAGTTAGCATAGGAGGTTTAGCTTTCAATCTCGAAGAAGATGCATTCCGTGTCCTCGACGATTACCTGAAAGCCTTAAGAAGGCATTTTGAAAAGAATTCAGAATCGGGAGAAATCATATCTGACATCGAACTTCGTTTGAGCGAATTATTACAAATGCGTGTAAGCTCGGCTGATGGGGTCGTATCTATGGCGGATGCGTTGGATATTATAAAAATTATGGGAAGCCCAAAAGATTTTGACGATGCTCCTCAAGAAGAATACACTGAAGAAGATTCTGAAAAGAAATCTTTTGGTAAATCAGACTATGCAACCGACGACACACAAGATTTGTTCAAGAAAAAGCTATACAGAGACACTGACAACAAATTTATTGGTGGAGTGTGTAGCGGATTGGGGCACTATTTCAGAATAGACACAACTATCATGCGTCTGATATTCTCGGGAATATTCCTTTTCTTATTATTCTTCATGCACAAAGGCCCGTCATGCATGGTGATAGTGTTGATATATGGTATACTATGGGCAGTAATGCCTGCGGCTCACTCTTTCAAGCAAAAACTATCAATGACCGGATCGGATCCTTCTATTTCAAATATTGAAGAAGACCGGACTCAATCAGCCCGAAAATATAAAGGTAGCTCCTTGGCTTCGGCAATAGGTATTCTTGTGAATGTATTCATTGGTATTTTAGCTGTTATTTTGTTTCTCATCATCATTGCGATGATTGCTTCCTTTATTTGGTTGTATTTCGACACAACAATCCTAGGTCTGAATAATTATCTTATACTATTAGGTTTAAGTTCGATTAATTTAAAGATTGCATTCTTATTAGCATCTTTAATTCCACTAATGGGGCTGCTATCTCTAATGATTAAAATCTTGAAAAGATCTCCATTTACAACTCAGACATTAATAAGTTTTGTTATAGGATTTGTATTATGGTTAGGGGCTTCTTTTTATTTGGGAAATACCGGATTTAAATTCGGATTAAATCATCGCCACACTGCGGAAGCTGTTGAGAGTGTAGATGCAAATACAACCTCAGATTCCCTATACGTAAAATTGGGTAGCGAATATTTAAGCGCAGAATCACAACCGAACAATCCATTTGTTTTATATACCGGATCTTCGGACAACAAAAAGCTGTGTGTGTTACCTTCGATACAAACCAGTGTGGATACAACATTAACCAATTATGTAATTGAAATACATAAGAAGAATTTCGCTGACAACGAAATGACGGCTAAAAGAAAAGTTGAAGATTTACACTTAGATTACACCCTGACTGATTCTTTATTAACAATTAATCCTACATGGCATACAAATTCAAACCCATGGAGTTTGGAAACGTTTGAGATTGTGATAAAAACGCCACGTGATAAGAAAGTTATAAAAGAATATCCCTTAAACAGATCTTATAAAGATTTCAATATAAATATAAACAGATATGGTTATAATCGTTGTTTTTACAATTTTACTATTGATTGAAGTCATAATAGAACATCTTATATAAAAGATGCATTACCTACTGAATGATAATAGATAATAAGTTTGGTGTTAAGAAATCGGATAAATCTTTTTGTCCGATTTTTTATCGAAAAAGATGCAACATTTTAGCTATTTTTACGTTTAATATATGTACATTTGTAAATTATTATTAATATTAAAGCTGTGAAAGCGAAATTTTTAACATATATACTGATGGCCTTTTCTATAGGTCTCTTTATGCTGTCTTGTGATGGGGACGAAAACCCACCCACAAGCACCATAGAAGGGCATTGGATATATACAGCAACAAAAGTTGATATCTCCGTTACAGATCCGGCGTTAAAAACAAAAGTTGAAGAATACATCAAACAAAATGTAATATCCGAGCATACAAGCTATGAATTTAAGAATGATAAGACCTATTATTATTATCTTAATTTCGCAGACCCTCTAAAAGGTAAATATAAAATGCAGGATAAAGATTATGCAACACTGGATGACTCAAGGGGATTAAAGAAAGTAATTTGCGAAGATCCTTTGATTTACGTTCAATCTGATTTGAAAAGCCAAATTGCAAAAGATTTAAAAATCAGTGAAAGCAAGATCATAGAGGCTACAATTACAGAAGTTTTCGAAAAAGGGTTGAAACCCTCGAATTAGAGAATATCATACAAACCTAAAATAAAACCTCAAAAGCTTCATTCTGCTTTTGAGGTTTTATTTTTTATATCAATACAAACGTTTTAATCTTTCTTTGATCCAATCCACGTTGCCTTTTTCCAGATATATTCCAGAGGCCCATGCTTGTAATTTTTCATCCACCAACAAGAGAATATATATTGTACGATAAATATCCCTACTCCGATCAGAAAAGACATTGTTATACTCACAGATAAACCAAGTCCCCAGCTGTAAAATATAGCTCCGCCGAGCAAAGATTGAGTTATATAATTGGTAAGGCTCATTTTACCATAAGGTATCAACTTTCTTAATAAGGATTGTCCTTTTTCAGTAGAATAATAGACAATAAGGACTAATGATACAAGGAAAAACAGAAATGAAACATTGGCAAAAGATTGAACTATTATTCCCAAAGGCTCTAAAACTGCTTTATTTTCAATAAATCCGGGCAGCATAAGAGTCAGCCCCTTGAGAGGGAAAAAGCAAACAACTCCAAGAATTAGCATACGAACCCATTTGCGAATATTGGTTTCGGGATGAAGGAAAAATTCTGTACGCCCTATAAGCATTCCGAACAAGAAAAGTCCGGCAACCTGACAAAAACGTCCATTTTCCCATGCCCACATAAAGCTGCCCCATTCTCCATGATGCAACATTACATTAAATATCTCACTCAAACTTGCCGATTTATCTATCAAGATAGGATTTAACTTACCATAATGGTATCCTACCATACTTTCGCCCATTACATAGTCCGGATTAACCAAAGCATATATCACCCGCCCCCACTCTATAGGCTGAAGAATAAAGATTGTAGCTATAATCAATACAGTCTTGGTAGACAAACGCGCTGTTAATATAAGCACAATACCAATGAGTGAAAACATCACCAGAACATCGCCTGTATAGAAAAGAGAATTGATCATTCCCCAAACAAAAAGTAAAACTAAACGCCATAAAAAACGAGGACGAAAATCGTTACCTCTTTTCAACTGATTATTATCTTGAATAAAGAAACTAAAGCCAAATAATAAGGCAAATATACCATAAGCTTTTCCTGCAAAAATAAAAAAGGTAGAATCAAACAGAGCCGAATCCAAAAACTTCATAAATGGAGTATCTATCGGAGTAAAATTGAAAAGATTATAGTTTTCGAGGCTATGTACTAACACTATGCCTAGTACCGAAAGACCTCTCAGGGCATCGGCAACATCAATACGGTGGACACTTTTTGTCATTTTTCTAAAATATGTTTTTTGGTATTAAAATTCGAAATACAAAATTGCACTCTCTGCATGATGCGACAAAGATAGTATTTTATATAAAAAGAAAAAGCATGAGACTATAGACTAGCCTCATGCTTTACAAAAAATATCTTTCTTTTTTAATCCCAGATATGCTTTTTACTAAGAGCATATTTGCCACCACCGGTAAACACTAAAGCCAAAGCCCCGAAGAAGTACAATCCTTGCAATTCCACCATCCAGCCTCCGGTCTCATTTAGAGAGAATACATCACCGCTATGAGCGAGCGAAACTGCAACCAACATATTAAATACAAATATCGCTGCAGCAACACGTGTACCGTATCCGAAAATTATAAACAAAGGTGCTATAATCTCTCCAACATACACTCCATAAGCGATAAAAGAAGGTAGTCCTGCACCCTCCACCATTTGTTCTATCATTCCTGCCCCATGTGATAATTTAGCTATCCCATGCAAAAGCATTAATATACCAACACTTAATCTTAGAATAAGTAGTCCTAAATCTGTATTACGTTCTAATGTTTTCATTAATATATACTGTTACTATTTACGTTACAGATATAAAACAATGAAAAGTTAAATTAGTTCACATGAGAGTTATTTTCTATTTAGGTAATTCAAATGAAATAGGCAACATCAGCTGCTTTGCGACAGGCAATCCATCTTTCAATCCGGGAATCCATTTAGGCATTTTCTTTATCAAATAATAGGCTTCTTCATTACAATCCGGAAACACGCCTTTAAACAACCATATCTTTGATATCTCACCTTCTGCCGACACCTCTATATTAAATATAACCCGACCTTCTATTCCATATTTAATGGCACGCTTCGGATATTTCATATTAGTCTTCAAGTAAGTATCTAGTGCCTCCTGCCCTCCCGGATATTGAGGATCAGTGTTTAAAGAATCAGGCTCTTGAACAATCTGTTTTTCTTGTATCCGAGTCAAAGTATCTGTCGGAATCATTACCAAAGAAGACTCATTTGTTAATTTCTGCTCTTCGCTTTTAGGCTGCTCCTTTGCTTGTGCTATTAACGTATCGGTCAACTTGAAAGTGACAGAAAGATGCTGAGCAAAATCTATAGGATTACCATCAAGTAACGCAGGCGACCATTTGGGCATCGCTTGTAAAACACGTATAACCTCGTCATCTGCATCAGGATCAAATCCTCTTACTATTTCTATATCTTTTACACTACCATCTTTAGCAACGTTGAACTTCAACTCCAGATCCCCTTCCATCTTTATCTTTATCAAAATAGGAGGATATTTTATATTAGTCTCTAGAAATTCGTATAACGCCTTCTCGCCATCCTTATAGTGAGGAGGAACACCATTCAATGACGATGTTTCTTTTGTCAAGAGCTTTGCAGTAATAGCTTTCTGTGAATAAACAGGGGTTAATATACAAAACAAGAATATAAATAAGGCAGTATGTACAAATTTCATTTTTGGCTCTTTTTTACAAACAAATATATACAAATTACTCAAGTCTAGTATGTATTTATATTTTATTAAATCCGTAAAATACATTTATGTTAATATTAACGTTTTTAATATTTGGAAACAATATTTTTAACAATACTATATATATCTTTACAGCCAAATAGAAAAAAACAATATGTGTGGAATTGTAGGATATATTGGCTTTAGAGAAGCCTACCCCATTTTGATAAAAGGGTTACATAGACTAGAGTATAGAGGATACGACAGTGCCGGAGTAGCAATAATAAATAGCGAAGACAACCTTTCGGTATACAAAACAAAAGGCAAAGTACAGCACCTTGAGGAATATACGAAAGGAAAAGACACAACCGGCACAATCGGCATAGCACATACCAGATGGGCCACACATGGCGAACCGAGCAACTGCAATGCACACCCCCACTACTCTCAATCGGAATCTTTAGCCCTCATACACAATGGAATCATAGAAAACTATGCAGTACTTAAGGCTCAGCTAACACAAAACGGGTACAGTTTTCAAAGTAGTACCGACACGGAAGTACTGGTACAGCTAATTGAATATATCAAAAGCTTAAATAATTGCGATCTGTTTACAGCAGTTCAAATTGCACTCAATCAGGTAGTAGGTGCATACGCCATAGCCGTTATAGAAAAAGGAAAGCCCGACCAGATAATTGCAGCACGCAAAAGCAGCCCGTTAGTTATCGGAATTGGTGATGGCGAGTTTTTCATCGGATCGGATGCTTCTCCTATTATAGAGTATACCAACAAGGTTATTTATCTGGATGATGAAGAAATAGCTATACTCAAAAGAGATAAAGAGCCTAAGATAATTACGATCTCCAACATACAGAAAACTCCGGAGATCAAACAATTAGAAATGAATCTCAGCCAACTCGAACGTGGCGGCTATCCGCACTTTATGCTAAAAGAAATATTCGAACAGCCTGATACGCTCAAAAACTGTATGAGCGGGCGCATTAATATAGAAGGCACGAACATAACTCTATCGGGGATAATAGACCATAAAGAAAAATTCATAAATGCACGACGTATCATTATAATCGCATGTGGAACTTCATGGCACGCCGGACTGATAGGAGAATACTTATTCGAGGAGTTTTGCCGCATTCCCGTTGAAGTAGAGTATGCCTCAGAATTTAGATATAGAAATCCAGTTATCTATGCCGACGACATCGTAATCGCTATTTCTCAATCGGGAGAAACTGCCGATTCGCTTGCAGCAATCGAGTTGGCACGCAAAGCCGGAGCTTTTGTATATGGCGTATGCAATGTTGTAGGATCATCAATTCCTCGCAACACCAATTCGGGCTCATACACGCATTGTGGACACGAAATAGGAGTAGCATCGACCAAAGCGTTCACAGCACAGGTTACAACCCTCATATTAATGGCCTTGACTATTGCGAAAGAAAAAAAGGTGATAGAGGACGAAAAATATATAGAAATCACCAAAGAGCTTCTGTCTATTCCGTCAAAAATAAAAAAAGTTTTATCAAGCAATGAAAAGATTAAGGAACTATCCAATATCTTTACTTATGCACAAAACTTTATTTACCTCGGTCGTGGATACAATTATCCTATAGCTTTGGAAGGGGCCCTCAAGCTAAAAGAGATATCGTACATACATGCCGAGGGTTATCCGGCAGCCGAAATGAAACACGGACCAATAGCACTTATAGACAATGAAATGCCGGTGGTAACGATTGCAACTCATAGTGCCATATACGACAAAGTAGTCAGCAACATACAAGAAATAAAGGCCAGAAGAGGCAAAGTGATAGCCATAATAAACGAAGGCGATGAAACGATGAAGTCAATAGCCGACCATTATATTGAAATACCTACGACAATAGAATGCCTCGACCCTTTACTAACCGTCATACCCCTACAACTACTTGCCTATCATATTGCTGTAAATAAAAACAGAGATGTAGATATGCCGCGCAATCTGGCAAAATCTGTAACGGTTGAATAGACAGCTTGTTTTCACAATATATATCAAGTTTTGAATCCGATATTCAAAATATTTCTATCTTTGCATAAACTTTACACAAAAACATAAAATTATGAAAACAAACATTTTGATACTCACGTTTCTTTCTTTGTTTGCACTGAATCTGAGTATTAATGCCCAAAACTATCTTGCAACAGGAACTCAAATAACAATGGGAGACGATCTAAGAAAAGGAGTGGAAGATGTTACTGTGGGCGACGTTATTTTATCTTATGACTACACAAAAGACTTATATGAAAAGAAAAAAGTAACAGGAGTGGACAAAATCATGTTCAACAGATTAGCACGTATCGTCTTAGAAAACAAGATGCAGGTACTTGTTACTTCTCAATATCCCTTCTGGAGCGAAAGAGGCTGGGTTTCTATCGATCCGGAAATGACAATTCAAAATCCCAAATATGCATCAGTAAAATCATGCAATGTGGGCGATTATTTAAAATTCTATGATATACTGAGTACTGGTTCGGATAGAATTGCTATTATAGAAGGCATACTCGAACCAATCATGGGCTATAATATACAGCTCGAAGAAGGGGGCTCTATTATTGCCAACGGATTTATCATAGGCGTTGATTAATAAAATTAAATGAAGCTGAACACCAATAACATTCAAGAACGTATTAAAGATACATTGATAGAGACGTTGAACATCACATTCATAGAATCGGATGATCAAACGTCTCTTGAAGCTATTATGCCTGTAGAAAAACATTTGAGTCAAACGATGGGCGTATTACACGGAGGAGCAACAATATCTCTGGCAGAATCTGTTGCCGGCGTAGGTTCTAACACACTATGTGCACACGATGAGCAATGCTTTGGCATGCAAATAAGTGCCAGTCATATATCTAGTGCAAGACTAGGCGATGTGGTAAGAGCCATAGGCACCCTACAACACAAAGGAAGATCTACTCACGTCTGGAATGTTGACGTCTTCTCGGAGACAACAGGAAAACTAATTTCGTCTGTGCGTGTCACAAATGCAGTTGTAAAAAAAATATTATATACAAAAGGAAAATAAAGGCAAGAAATGTAATAGGGGTTAGATTTTTTTTAACCCTGGTTATATTTTCCGCTATTTCGTCCTGATTAAAGCGAAGTATCTCGAATAAGAAAAGCGAGATGTTTCACTCCATTCGGTGTGACATAATAGATTGGATGTTCTACCCCCTATTACACCCTTGCCTTTTACGAATTGAATTCTATTAAGCAGGAATGAGATTTATAAATTAAGTATTATAGAGAAGATACTATCATCTCCATTATTTGAAATATCATTAGAATAAAACAAATAATAACGACTGCAATCATAATATTTAAAATTTTGTTTGTATATTTTTTCATTTTACTTCCTTTTTAAATTGTTCGTACTGCTTTACGATATCATCGATACTTATATCGAGTAAATTCATAGAACGAAAAGTTTCGGGTAGTACTTCTTCAAAAAATTCTTTTTTCTGAAGCTTCGATATCTGTCCTCTAGCATTTTCTGCGACGTAATATCCCATCCCACGTTTCGAATATATAATTTCCTCAGACTGCATATATTCAAATGCTCTCATAGCCGTGTTAGGATTCACCTGCAATGTCATAGCCAGCTCCCTCACAGACGGAATCCGATCATTTTCGGGCCATTCTTCTGTAAGGATATGCTGAAAGCAGAAATCTACTATTTGAAGATATATTGGTTTATTTGCTTTGAAATCCATAATACTATACTTCTGTTTCTCTTAATTTGAAATACGTCAACACCCACATTCCAACAGGGAATATCGTTGCCAGTATATATTTAGCTACATCATACAGCAATGTTGCCTGTGTTGCTACAAAACGCGATGAATCGCCTTCGGGAATCCAATAGCCATTAAAGCTTAGAATAGAAATCGGATCCATAGAACTTCTTATATAGGATACCTCCGGATAGAATTGACTTATAATAATCTTAGAAACAATTATTATAAAAATAAAAAACACAGCGATTAATGACAATGTCTTCACAAAAGACCTTTTCTTCAAACATGCGTATCCAAACAAAAAAACTGATTGAGCAGCATACAGCATATGATAATCCCACCAATCGCTAAACTTAACGACAGGATGTGTAGTGGATACAAATAGAGAGGATATAAAATCTAAGCACACTGACACGCCAAAAACCAGCAAAGGTATAATAACAATATATTTGATCCACAGGCCCAAAAATCGTTCAAAAGTAGATACCGGCAACGTAAAATAAAAAGTACTATTAGCATCGCTTAAATTCTTATCAAAAGAAATACTGCAAATGATAATCGCAACATAAACGGGAGGAAGCATATTCCATAACCATCCGGTATCGATAGATCCCCAAACAGTCGCAATTGTATAATACGCAGCTATACCACATACAATAAAAAGGTATTGCTTCCAATACATTGCAAACTCCCTTTTCTGCAAATTCCAAAAACGTTCTATATTAATTACAGCAGTCATATCCATTTCGTTAAGCGTTAAATATATTTCTTATTTTTTCCTTATTCGTAACCACCGCATTAAACAAAGCTTCAATATTTAATGTACTTTCTTCATTGTACTTGTTCTCCAAGACCGAAGTGTATCCCAACATAGTTTGCTCTGTGAATAAAGCGTCTTGAGGCCTTGTTGTAGAATAAGTAAACAGTAGTTTTTTAGATATCTCCTCAACCGTATTATTAAGTAACACCTGATTGCGATCAAGAATGATGATAGGATCTATCAAACTTTCCAAATCACGAACTTGATGAGTGGAAATCAAGATACATTTGTTTTCGTCAAATGCAGAAGCTATTACTTTTCTAAATTGAGATTTAGAAGGGATATCCAGCCCATTGGTTGGCTCATCCAACAAGGTAACCGGTGTATTCAGAGAAATAGCAAAAGCAATAAGAACTTTCTTCTTCTGTCCAAAAGACAATTCTTTCATCCGAGAATCAATATCCAAATGAAAATCATCTAAATATGAATTAAACTGTTCATTGCTAAAGTTGGGATAAAATACCGAATTCAACTTTACAAAGCTTTTAACTGTCTGCGATGGCACAATGAACTCTTCAGGCAGATAGTACAATTGCTTCAGCATATCGGGATTTCTAAATGCCGTTTCAGTACCTAATACTTGACAACTTCCTTTTTTAGGAAAACACAACCCACTAATAATGCGCAACAATGTGGTCTTTCCAACACCATTTTCTCCGAGCAAACCATAAATACCATTTTTCATTTCAAATGAAACATTCTCAAAAATAGGCTTACGCTCCCTGTAATAAAAAGTAAGATTATTTATTTCTACCATAACAGTGTACTAGTTTATTAATACACTGCAAATATATTATATATTTTGATTACACCAAAATATTTGAATATTTTTTATGCTGATTAAAAAAACTTAGAAGCGATGCATAATTACTATAATTGTAAAAACAGGGAAAATATTTTTAAATCAACAAAATTTGTCTCACAAATTACCCCCTTTTTCACAAAAAGATAAAAGACAGCTTAACACTATTGAATATTACAATAAGCCATGATAAAAAACCAAATAAAGACAAAAAAGTAATTATGAAGAAAAGAAATAGATTTTCTCTTTTACAATAGAGAGAAGCCTTATGCACAAATAAGCATTATCAGTAAATATATTTAGGAAGTAGTGGTTTTTTATATACTTTTGCTGCCGAATAACATAAACGACATGGAGATCTGAAACCATACAAAAAAACGAGGCGGAACCGAAAAGCCAAAAGAGTAGGATAATTTTTTACAAAACTAATATTATAATGGAGTGGTTTTTAAAAGTAGTGAAAGAACATTACGCAGACTTTAACGGAAGAGCTAGACGAAAAGAATTTTGGATGTACAACCTTTTTGTGATGATAGGATATTTTGCCCTATACATAGTAGGTATTATCCTAGCATCAGTTTCCACAACTATTGGATCAATCGTCTTAGGATTAGTAGGATTGGCGTACCTTGCAATCCTGATCCCTTCAATCGCTGTTTATGTAAGAAGAATGCATGATGTTGGCAAAAGTGGATGGTTTATATTAATCCCTATCTACAATCTCATTTTAGCGATTACAGAAGGGAATAAAGGGGACAACCAGTATGGTTCGGATCCTAAAGCTCAATAGTATCAGGATCTATCATAGAGTTTACACTATAAGAAAGAAGGGCATAAATAATATTATTTATGTCCTTTCGCTTTATAAGATATTGATATTTATAAATTTATCCTATCAAGAATTTAATAACAATTATTTATTTAACTACTCCTGTTATTATTATTTTTTATTATATTTGTGACGTTGGTAAAAAGCGTATTCAACACTTATAGTATTAAAGCCAGAAACACATTATTCTTACTTAAACGTAAAGAATAAATAACAATAATAGAGTATACATCATAATATCCGGTATGGAGTTATTATACAAACAAGAGCATCTCACTTGCTACAATTATGAAAAAGGTAACCGGCCAACAATTGAGAAAATATCTTTACAAGATGGACAATCTTGGAATATATTTTCAGTTGAGAACAAAGTTATATTTATCATAGAAGGGTCTTTATCTTTTTCTTTGGATGAACTAACTAACCAAGTCATTTCTGAAAAAAAAATGATGATGATACCAGCAGGTTGTCACCTAAACAGTAAAGCAAATAAAGATACCACAGTAATTATTATGAGGTTGCATAACACTAAGATGCTATGCGATTGCTTCTCGCTTGATTTACTACTAAAAGAAAAAAATGAAGAATTTGAACCAGGTCTACATTATCTGGCTATAAATGAAAGAGTAGACTCATACCTCACATTCTTAAACACGTGCATGTCAGAAGGCTTAAAGTGCACATATTATTTCGCACTGAAAGCAAAAGAATTTTACTTTTTACTAAGAGCATATTATACAAAAAGAGATTTACTGGCATTCTTTTTCCCTCTCATTAGCCACGACCTTTCTTTCTCCGAGTTTGTCCTTAAAAACCATCACAAGGCAAAAACAGTACAAGAGTTAGCCGACATGATGCACTATAGCCTTTCAGGATTTCAAAAACGTTTCAAAAAAGTATTTGGAGTGCCTGCTTATCACTGGATGAAAGAAGAGCGATCAAAATCAATTTTTTATCAAATAAACAGTACCGATAAGTCATTTAAAGAAATAAGTGACGAGTACGGATTCTCGTCCCCATCACATTTTAATGACTTCTGCAAAACCAATTTCGGCAATACTCCGGGCAAAATTCGCCAACAAAAAGCGACTATGAACCCTAGCCATTAAGAAAAGGCACGAATTCTGAAAAAGCAGGCAGATATCTGTAATAAACAACCCTTCCAATCTTCATATCTTCGTAGCGTAAATATATGAGGAGTATATTTATAATTCTAAACCTGACTAGATTTAGAATTTAACTCTATTATTGTGTAGTTTTGTAAAGTTTGTGTTAAGGTTGGAAAGTCTGCGAAGTGAATTTGCGGGCTTTTTGCATTTTATAAAAGATTTCAATGTAGTTAGAATACAAGAAGGCTCTTCCCAAAAATTTTCGACAAGAACCTTTTTAAACAATAAAATTTATGCTTATTTCAGAAATAAAGGACGATAGGGTCAAAACCCACTTCGCTGCTCGGCCAAATCAATCCTTTTGCGCTCTTTCATTACAGTATACATTTGAAGTAATACGGAAAGTATGATTAACAGCAAACCGGTATAAAATGAAAAGTTTAACTCTTTAGCCTCTCCAAAAATAATCATAGCCAATACAATACTATATATAGGCTCTAAGTTATAGCTGAGATTAAGAGTAAAAGCAGATATGCTCTTCAATGCTTGTATTTGCAACATATACAGACCGATTGTACAAACCACTGAGAATATTAACAAATAGATTAAATCTGTATTACTCGGAAAAAAAGACATGACAGGAAATAATTGCAAATAAAAAGGAAGTATAATACTTAAACTAAGGAAACCTCCAATCATTTCATAAAACAAAGTAACATCCCATGAATAATTAGTATTTGTTGCAACTCTTTTATTCGCAATCACAAAACTAGCTGCCAAAGCTGACGAAATAGCCCCACAGATTATACCTGTTCTGTAACGAGTATCGAAATGAAAAATCAGCGCAATCCCCAAGAGAGCAATAATGCTAAAAGACAATTCTCTGAGAGAGATTCGCCGACGGCTCACGACAGGTTCTAAAACAGCCGTAAAAAAGCCTGTCATCGAGAAACAGACTACACCGATAGAAACATTCGAATATTTAATACTCGCATAGAAAAACAGCCAATGCAGTGTTAATAATAGCCCAACAAAACCAATCCTATAGAAATCTTTGATCGGCAATCGGACAAACCGTTTTGTCACCGATAGCATTATTAATAGTAACACAGAGGTAATCAATAAGCGGTACCAAACGAGCATACCTTCGTTCAGGGTTATAAGCTTGCCGAATATACCCGTAAATCCGGCAATTAGAATAGATAAGTGCAACTTAACAAATGCTTGTTTCATCGTTGATAAATATTCTGTAAAGATACCCTTTTAATCAAAAAAAGCCCCAAAGATTCATTCTCTTTGGGGCATATATTATAAATCAAGCCGTTTAGTTTTGACCTCCAGCACTTCCTCCACTTTGTTCTCCTTGTCCTCCAGACATAACATCATCATTCTTGATACCACGTCTTGCTTTTTGTATTTGAGATTTCATCTCTCCAAAACGGAAAGATACAGAGATTCCAAAATTTTGAATTTTATTAGACATGATTGTTTCTGAATAAAACGCTTGGTTATTCATTGTGCTTCTGAAATCATGAATGCGTTTAAATGGATTCTGAGCATAAGCAGATATATTCAATTTGTCATTATTAAAGCCTTTGCTTACATTAAATCGGTGAAAGAAAAACGAAGAGTTTTCACTTTGTAAATTTATAGATTGAGAGAAATAGCCTACATTAACAAAAGCTTTCCACGATTTAGGAAATGAATATTGCGCACCTCCAAAGACATTCGCGGATACTCCATCTTTCTTTAATCCTGACCCATTATTTGCTTTTATATCCACATACCGTGCCCCCATATTAGAGAATATACTCAGTTGTTCCAGCCATTTATATTTATCTCCACCCATTTTAGGAGTCCATCGCAGGTTTAAAGATAAACCAATATCTTTTCTTTTTCCTATATTTTCGTAGGTAGAGGTCACTACTTTATTTTGCTCTGTCGTAATTTGTTCAATTCCATTATTCTCGAAGCTATAAGCCAAATTCACATTCAAAGTCAGATTACGGTTGAAAAGCCCATAGTTGGTACTTATCGTATGATTTTTCACAGCATCTAATGCCGGATTCCCCTTTTGTATATTATTCGGGTCGGAGGTATTCTCATAAGGATTTAATTGCCAGATACCCGGACGTGATATACGCATATTGTACCCAAAACGCAAGTTTTGCATTGGATTTATCTGATATGTAACTGTTGCAGAGGGTACGATGTTAGAGTAGTCTACTTTAAAATCTTGAGCTTTATCCTTTGGGAATTCAGCATTCAACCATGTTGCTTCATAACGCAATCCGGCTTTGAACCCCCAAACATTTCTAAACTTGGCATTGTAACCGCCATACGCAGCCAATATATCTTGTGTATGCCTAAATCTATCAGTCGGACGTTCTATGGCTACCCAATTACCTGTAGCATTAAGGCTATCTAAACCACTATTGCTATTATTTATACGGATGATATACTTTACTCCTGTTTCGACACTATGAGATAGGACATCAGACTTATTCAAAGGAGTTACAAAATCTACCTGAAAGGTATGTTCTTTCATATCCGCATCAGAATATTGTTTGTTAGTATATACATACTTAGGTAGTTCACCAAATAGTTCCGTAATATCCGAATTTGATTCCGAGTCATTAGGATTCATACTGAACTTATAAGAAGCGGTCAGCAATTGTTCTTTTTTATGGAAAGTGCGCTGATAATCTACATTCAGATCTGTACCGCCATACGTTTGTTTCATATAGCCTCTTTGATCATATCTATATTGGCTCTCCTTATTTATTCCGAGCCCCTCATTCAAAATGTTACTTCTGGATTTATAATTACCTTCGAACCTATTGAATCCGATATTAATAAGGTTTAAGGTATCTATCTCGTAACTTAACTCTCCTGAACCAAACTGTCCGAGCCCATTATTCTTTGAAGGGCCTACTCCTGTTAGATACTTTGGGTTATTACTTAAATTATTTTCTTTAAAAGAAGAGGTGGTTCCTTCCGGACGTTTCCATTCGTAATAGTTATAATTCCCTGTGAAGCCAACTTTACCATATTTCATGGTCCAGTAAGCACCTAAACCATATCCACCTTGCGAGTCTACCCTACCATTCAAAGTGGCAGTATATCCACCCATAGAAGTATTGGTTATAATATTGATAATACCTGCTACACCCTCAGCATCATATTTTGCTCCGGGATCGGTAATCACCTGTATATCTTTCACCGTATTGGCAGGCATGCTGCGGAGAACTTCCTTCGGATTGTTAGAAATCATGTTAGACGGTTTTCCGTTCAGATATATTTTAAAATTAGTAGATCCTTTCAGCTGTACATTATCTTCGCCATCAACAGTTACCATCGGAACTTTTTTCAACATTTCCAATAGATTATTCGTAGTTGATTCAGGATCACTCTCCATACTATATACAATTTTATCGAGATCAACTTTTACCAGTGGCTTCTGTGCCGAAACAACAACCTCCGATAAGGCATTTTCATTGTCACTCATATATATTGTACCTAGGTCTACTATCTTTGCGTCACCTACAACAACAGGCTTAACAAGGGTCTTTTTACCGATATATTCTACCGTGAGCAGATATTCTCCCTTTTTATTCATCGAAAACTGAAAGTTTCCATTATCATCGGCTGCTACAGCCTTTAACGGGCTTCTCGGATTTGCCTTACCTAACAATTTTACTGTAGCGTAGGGAACTGTTTCATTTGTTAATGAATCTGTTACTACACCTTTAATCTGGACATTTATTAGTGGGCTGGATTGAGAGAATGCTAATGATGAAATTAGCAATGATAGAAAAGTTAATAAAATGCGGACATTCATAAGTTTAGTATAATTATAAATATATTTCGTTTTTTTAGTTGTTTTTCAGCTGACTAAGATATACATAGATTTAATCTGTTTAACTGAGATATGCTTACTAGTCGCCATAATTATACATTTATCACTAAAGCAATAAATATTTTATCATTTTTAACAGAACGACACTTTTTTCACAAAAAAAAGACACCAGGCTCTGCTTACCTGATGTCTCTTGCCAACTCATCTACAGATAAATTTTATTTACTAAATGGAATATCGTTTATCGGCATCACCTTACCATAGATTTCTACATAGCGAACATTTGCTGTATCTAAATACATCTCTATCCTAGTGTTCTGCCTATTTCTTTTTAGTTTCAGATCTACGTGTAGAATGTCATCATCATGACGAGAAGCACTCCAGCCCGAAACCGTATAGATTGGATTTTTAGAATTAAAGTACAAGGTATCTCCTGTTACATTTCGGCATATATTGATATCATTTGCCGAGCTACGAACAAACCACCCTTGATTACGCCCAATCAGCCAACCACCTATAACTACGGCCACAATAATTAGAGTAAACAGAATTGAATGTAATTCTTTGTTCATATCCGACACCAATTATTCGACCTCTTTATCCTGTTCTTTCTTAGAATCTTTCCTCTCTATAAAGTAAGCAATAACAAGCCCTATACCACCAAATATAGCAGCGCATGCCGGATATAAAATAGATATAGTATTGCGAAACTCATAGAAAGCTCTTTCGTCCGCACTTGGAGGAGCCACAGCCAACAAGTCTATAACAGCGACGATAGCCACCCCTAACCCAACACCTACTAATAAGAGCCCAACACGAATAGCCCATGAGGTTACATAGTTGTTTACATTGCTTTTATTCGGAGACATATCCAATTGCCCTTTCAGTAGATTCGGGTCTATCCCTTCTGAAATTTTTTCGATAAAAGCTAAGCGTTCTCTACGACGAGCAAACAACTCAAACAAGCGGTAGATTGCATATGCTATTGTAGCCACAATAACCATTGCCATAATTTGATCCATAATTTTCTATTTTTATTAATTAAACATTTTTGTTTCATCCGTTTGCTCATTTTGACGCAAGCATTTTTAAAAGGTTACAACAAAATAAAAAAATATTTTTTTGAAAAGATTTTACATTACATTTGTAACCTATCAAATATTCTTGCGTCATACGGGTATGGCTGAATTTGATGATATCTATTTTATACGCCGAATAAAGGACGGACATACCGATGCTTTTATACACATTGTACGTCGATATGAGAGAATGGCATTTACCATTGTCAATAAAATAGTTTCTCGTCGGGTAGAAGCCGAAGATATTGTTCAGGAGATATTTATAAAGGTATTTCAGTCATTAAAACAGTTTCGTGAAGAATCGAACTTTGCAACATGGTTGTACAGAATCGCATACAACACAACTATATCAGAATTGCGAAAGCGTAAACATGAATTTACTGCCATTGACGATAATTTCTCAAATATTCCTGATGACGAAATATCAGAAACACTGGATGAGATTACAACCGAGGATAAGTTGCAGCTTTTAGATACAGTACTAAAAAAACTGCCCCCAGACGATGCCTTGCTGATCAGTATGTTCTATATAAACGACCAAAGCGTAAAAAATATAAGCATCATCACAGGAAATAGTGAAGCAAATGTAAAAGTAAAGTTGTACAGAATCAGAAAAATTATAAACTTTGAAATAAATAAGCTCATACAATCATGAATACAGAAAATACAGATAGGCTAAAGAGTTTATTTCAGGAAATAAAACTAGACGAACCATCGACAGACTTCGAGAGTCGGTTGATGCAACGAGTACATATTGTTGCGGCAAAACAAAATCGGAAGAGAAGCATTATTTCAATTCTTTCTATTACGTTCGGCATTGTAGGAATGCTTGGAATTCCAACGCTTATATTTTGGCTTTTGGGATTACCTCTCAAGGAAGATATTCAAGGCATGGGATCAAATATCACATTCAATGTCCCATCGGTAGGATTTAATCCTTTCGTGGTATCTGTAGCTTGTGTCGGAGTACTACTCCTTATAAGTGACTCGCTGATCCGCAGACGGATTAAAGAAAAGAAGCACAAAGATTAACAGAAGCTTACGGTAGAATTTAAATATAAGCAAACTATCAAATATCTAACTTCCCGGCTTTATACTCCTGATATTTAAGAGAGAGTAACCTCAAGAATGAGCTTATTTGCGATAGTGCAGATTGAGTTTCGCCCGAAATTTCTTTCTTTTGCAAGCGCATTAACAAGAAACCATATAGAGCGGCAAGACAGGTCTCGAGCTCCGGAGTATTTTTATCTTGCGTCTTGGAACGTAATTCAACAATAAAAGGCAAGGTTTTATAATAGGCTTCAGTATATTCGTTTTCTTGCGGCGACTTCAGCAGTCTATTATGTAGTTCGGTCAACTCCGATATTACATTCTTATTTATAATCAGATGCCCTTTTTCCATCACGTCTTCTCTCCTCATCATGTCAATAAGGTTTTCGTACCATTCCCTTATTTCATTTTTCACATTTTGAGGCTGTTCGAACCCTGATATTATTTGCTTATCAATTATATCGATGTTTAATTTGTTGGCTCTTATAATATCCTCTATCTGCCACATATACAATAGATATTCGGCGATATTTTCTTCTTTTAGTTTTTTAGCTATCAGCATAATTTATTTTAGATTTCCATCAGTTTGACTTAACCCATTAGAGAATAAGCCTTTTATGTTTTTAATTCCTGAAACAATGATTTACAAACTATACATATTGAGCTTTTACAATAAAATACATTCAAATAATTGGGAGATAAAAGTAAATAATTTCATGGAAATCTCAAGTATATGTTTTCCCCTTATCTAATCAATAACTCTCTTATAGAAAGGAATAAAACAAACTCCTTCTTAAAATCCCATCGCTTTTTTTACTACTGTCATTTCTTCTTCCGAGGTCAGCATCTTTAATAATTCAAATGCAACAGTTGGAGCTGTTTCAGGACAATAAGACGTTATAATTTTACCATCAACTACTATTGGTTCATTCACAACATTCACCCCAAATTCTTTCAACTCTTTTTGCCTATAACCGTTATTTAAGTGATAAGTTGTAGCCTTCCGATCTTTAAGAATTCCACTTTTTCCTAAGGGGAGAGCTCCAGTACAAACTGTAGCAATGATTTTACCTTTTGTATTAAATTCCTTAATTAAGTCTAAGAATCTTTCGTCATAGGCTTCTTCATAAAAGCCAAATTCGCCAAATCCACCAGGTATTGCCAATGCAGCATACTCGTCAACATTTATCTCTTCAATTGTTTTATCTACTCTTACAGGCACATTAAATGTGCTTATAACTTCTTTAGTAAAAGCACAAGTTTCGACAAACAAACCATGACCATAACAAACTCTTGCCCAACCAATAACATCTATGAAAACAGAAAACTCCATAGTCTCAAATGCCTTTGCCAGAAACACTAAAACTTTCTTATTTTCCATAGTTGTCAAAATTATTATTTTTAAGAATAAATGATAAACAATAATAGATTATGCTTTGTTTATATACAAAACAGAGTACAAAAATAGTATTTTTTTATATATAAAGTTTAAGATGGATTTATACACTATTATATAAACCTTATCTATCGCTACATAAATAAAACAAATACAAAGTATTCTGAACAAACATGTTGTCTTTGATGTTCTAATGTAAAACAGGTATGATTTACTTTTTTCATAGTGTGTTAGATAGATTGTTTAGTTGATTTTTTACCTGTTTTATCATAGTATATGTTAGTTTTATATTAGTGTTAAGAGGGGAAGGGATGATTGTGATAATCATCTCTTCTTTTTTGTATATTAGCTGAATATTTAGAAAAAAATGGTTGACATAAAAATAATAGAAAGCGGTTATATCCTGGCAGATGGAGGAGCTATGTTTGGAGCTATACCGAAGCGTGCCTGGCAAAGAAAATACACAAGCAATGCCGACAACTTGTGCACATTAGCTATGCGGTGTGCACTCGTCATATCCGAAAACAGGGTCATATTGATAGACACCGGTATGGGAGATAAGCATACCGAGAGAATGTCTTACTACCAACCACACTCTCTGATTAACATTGAAGAAGAAATAAAGAAATATGGCTTCTCGGGTGAAGATGTCACCGATGTGATATTGACCCACTTGCATTTCGACCATTGCGGATATGCAACTAAAAGAGATAAAAACGGTAAAATAATCCCTTCTTTCGCTAAAGCTACTTATTGGTTAAGCCGCAAACAATGGGACAATTATTTAACTCCTAACATACTGGAAGCAGACTCTATCTTAGCTGAAAACATACAGCCGATACACGATGCCGCACTCTTACGCTTTGTTGACGAAGGCATGCAGATATCTAAAGAGGTAAGTGTGAGATTGTTTGACGGACATAGTATAGGGCAGTTAGTTGTATATATCAAGACAGATGCGGGTGTATATACATTTCCCGGGGATCTGATACCAACAAGTGCTCATGTCCCGTTAGAATGGATTTCAGCTTACGACATTAATGCATTAAAATCGGCCGAAGAGAAACAGCGATTTCTCGTTGAAGCAGAAAAAGAAAACTATACCCTTATTTATTGCCACGATGTAAAGGTAAAGACAAGTAAAGTAAAACGTCTGAATGATAATTATAAAGCCTACTGACTTTTATTATAAAAAAGGATCTCAAAGCTCGGCTTTGAGATCCTTTTACTAATGTATATAATTCAACCTCTTCTATTAAAATACCATCGGCACATCTATCAGCAGTATGCGTGCATTGTCAGATTCTGCAGTGATATTTATACCATCTGTATCCCATACTCCAAGTGCATCTCTGTGATATAGTTTTTGCCCTTCGACAGAAAACTCTCCTTCAACAACCATAGCAAATACACCGTTCCCTTTTTTCTTCACCTGATAGCTTGTGTTGACACCTTTATCGAAAGTACCCATATTAAACCAAGCATCCTGATGTATCCAAAGTGCTGTATTTGAAGGATCACTCTTCGGTCCAACAATTTGGATGAATTGATTTTTATTATCTATAAAATCAAATTCACGTTGGTCGTAACGAGGTTCTACATTCTTTTGAGATGGAAAAACCCATATCTGGAAAAGACTTACCGGTTTATACTCATTAGCATTGTATTCACTATGTGTTATACCCGATCCGGCACTCATTACCTGCACTTCTCCGGCCTTTATCACTTCTGTATGCCCCATGCTATCCTTGTGTTCCAAATCACCATACAAGGGAATAGTAATTATTTCCATATTGTCGTGAGGATGAGTCCCAAAGCCTTCTCCTCCGGCAATTATATCGTCGTTTATAACCCTTAATGCGCCAAAATGTATACGGTTGGGATCATAGTAGTTTGCAAAACTGAATGTATGGTGTGTGTTCAACCATCCATGGTTTGCTGATCCTCTTGAAGATGCTCTAATTAATGTTGTTTTCATAAAACTACCCTTTCTGTTATATCTGATGAGTAACTATTTATAATATAAAGTATATCATAGCAATACACCTTATTTTTATATTACAAAGATAAGCACTATCCATCTATTATCAAAATAAGATAAATCATACATATATATAAATATATTTATACAATATTGCAATACATAGATCAGAAAGGCAATGCAATAGAACAAGGATTTATATAAATTTATTTATTCTAATTTTATCTTATTATATAAATAACAAAAAAGAATATGGGTAAATAAGAATGAGTAAAAGTGACAGCACAAAAACAGATAAAAACTGTTACTTTTGTCACCTTTTGGTAGGGAAACATTTCCTAGATGAGCTATAAATCATAAATCTATCAGCTATTTACAACTTCTTTTTACAAAGAAATATGTGTTTATTTCACAATTATTTATTAACTTTACTGTTGTAGTAATTAAAAACAAGAAATCATGAAAAATCTAGTCTTTATACTACTTTTACTCGTCTCAGTTACCTCTTATTCCCAAACTGAGATTCCTAAAGATAGCTTTCCTCCTCTAAAGAAAGGATCTTTCAAGTTTGATGAAAGGTTGGAGAATTATTTGAACCTGGATGTATCGGGCAACAACAAATCATCTGCAAGCAAATATGATTTGTATAAACCTTTAGAAAAAGGAGATGATGCAACTATAGACTTAATACTTCCTCCGCTTGATGTATATCTCGGACCTCCTGTAGAAAGCAATACGATTACACGGTATCCTTTCGCCAATGATTACAGCTATTATTCAGGAATGAATCTGGATAACGAAGCTTGGCTGAGTTCGTCTTCTATACAGAATACATATCCATCCATAGGCGCAGTAAGGTCTGTAAGTATGTACTTTAACTATCAACCAACAGATTGGCTAGTAATTTCGGCTGGTCCCTACGCCTCAAAATATGCATTATATGGAGGAAACTACAACGATGTGGGTGCAGGAGGAAATATGAAATTCATCTTAAGCGACAGAATAAGAATAAATGCCCGCGGACAATATTCCGTGAGAGGAAAACATAACGGAGTAGAAGGCCCGATGATGGGTATGTATCCTCAAACATATTACGGAGGCACGCTAGAGGTCAAAATCACTGAAAAATTTGGAATCGAAGGCGGTGTAATCCGTGAGCTTAATCCATTCAACGGGAAATGGGTGAACAGGCCATACTTTGCCCCGGTATTCTACAAGAAATAAACTCTCTGGATGTATATAGTCAGTAATGAAAATACATTTATCTTATTTGTATATTTTAGTATCTTTATCACAAATCCCGAAATAAAGAATGAGACTTAGCCTAACAATACTCTTTACATTCATTATATCCGTCTTTATTTCTGCTCAGAAAAGCGATTTCTATAAAAGGTTATCAAATGCAGCTATAGAACTGACTAAGGATAAAGTTGTTTATGATCCCGGCTATTACACAATCCCTTATCCGAATGGAGATGTGCCGGCAGACAAAGGTGTCTGTACTGATGTGATAATAAGAGCATATCGCAAACTAGGTATAGACTTGCAGCAAAAGATACATGAAGATATGAAAGCCAACTTTAGCAAGTATCCTAAGAAATGGGGTATGAAATCAACGGATAAGAATATCGATCATCGAAGAGTACCTAATCAAGCCACTTTTTTTAGTAGGTTTGGCTCTGTAAAGAAAATTTCAGATAAAGCAGAGGACTATATTGTCGGAGATATTGTTACATGGGATCTAGGCGGAGGGATTACACATATAGGCATAGTTACAGACCGCATGTCTGCGGATAAGAAACGGCCGCTAATAGTACATAATATAGGGCAAGGACAAGTCTTGCAAGATTGCTTATTCAGCTATAAAGTGACAGGACATTATACATACAGAAGCAAATAAATAGAATATTCGCCTCCGCAAAAAACTCAGTGTACTTAAATACAACATAACTAGATATTGAGAATTATCTTATTATATTAAAAAAATCAGTCGATAAATATATCTCGTAGAATCTTTCTCTGATTATTAAAAAATTCTGTTCTGTATAAATCTCCACTTTTAGAGATCAATGTAGAATAGCGCTTCAATGATTCAATCCATTTCTTGTTAGCTTGACATATTTCAGGAGTAAACGACCTTACTACGTTAATAGAAAATACACGTATCGTAGACAATTCGAATTCAGGACACTGCATATAACTATAAGTGGTATCAAAATCGATATTGGATATATAAAAGTTAAATTCAAAGTCATCCATCCAAACTCCTGATATAGACATCGACTCCAATCTCTCCAACATGCACAACAACTCGTTCTTAATTTCTTCTAGATCCTGATTGTTCAACAAATTAAGTCTATAAAAGTATTTTACTGTATTCAGAAATGAAGACAAAACATTTTGAGATAGGATAGACGTTGTATGACAAGAAGAGTTAGATTCTGAAATATACTTTTTATTCAGGTCGATAACTCTCTGAGGCAAGTAGAACTCAGAAAACGGAACAGTAGGCTTGGAAGTCTGAAGCTGATATACCCATTTGTATAAATAGAACTTAGCTATTTTTTCATAAGAAAGGTAAAATGAAAAAGGTAACTCATTATTAGCACCTTGTACCTGAGAACCAGAGTACATTTTCATTCTACTAAAAATATCTGTATAAAAAATCAAAGAATTACAATATTGCTCAAAAAATGATTCTTCTTGAATCATATTTATGCTAAATAACGCTGTAGTATCATTCTTACCCAAAACATCATCAATTGATATGCTTAACGCTTTAGATATTACAGAGAGCTCCTCTAAGTCAAAAGACACATCCCCTCTTATCCTACGATAAACAGCTTCACGCCCGATAGAAAGCAAATCCATTAAGTAGGTTGCAACCTTTATCTGAGGAGGAAGGGCTTCTTTGATAGATATAATTAATTTACTGTTTAATTCGTTTTTCATGACATTTATGTTGTAGAGAGAAAAGATTAGAAATAAATCTTGATTAATAATAATATTAAAGCCTTAATTATATTGAATATTCATCATATAAAAACAAGAGAATAATATGTTTAGTTTTACAAAATCACATAAATATGTAAAAGTAGGCCTGGAAACAATTACAAGGAATCCTAATTGTATTTTTATCACATTTTCTAGAGCCCAAAAATACGGTAGAAAAGTATAACATCTTGCCTCACTCATAGGGTTACAAAAAGAGGAACACACACCAAAAACATATTGAAATATGCATATCATAATGCAAACTTCTACAACAAATCCGCATAATAAAAGAGCAACAAATAGATTTTCCCTATTTGCTGCTATACGTTTTATATATTATTTAAAGAGATTAGATATTATTAAGCTCCCTTCTGAAAAGAAGACTATATCAAATAGTCATATCATCTTTTTCGAGCCAATATTTTTAATTTCCTTATAGACTCCTTGGTCTTAATTCGTGCTTTATACAAATCATGCCTATCCAAGTCCAGAACTTTTTCATAATCAGCTATAGCTTCATCATATTCATTTTTTCGCTCATAAATTGCAGCACGTTTGTAATACAGGCGTATATTCTCAGGATCGAGAATAAGTCCTTTATTACAATCGTCTAAAGCTTTATCAAATTCCTGGCGGAGTATATATATTTCGGCTCGGTTGGTATATGCATTTATATTCGCAGTGTCTATTTCCAATACTCTCGAATAGTCGCTTAATGCTTTGCTGGTATCTTTCATAGACAAATATATATTTCCTCTATTATTATAGATATCTGCAACATTTTTTGGTTCTTCTTTTATCGCCCGATTGTAGTCTTCAAGTGCTTTCTCACATTCTCCACCTACTTCATAGATTATACCTCTATTGTAATATGCATCGGCATAATTATTATTTAGTCTGATAGCCTGCGTATAATCCCTCATGGCAAGGCTATCATCTCCTATCGATTGGTAAATACTTCCCCGATTATAATACCCGGTAGCATCAGTAGTATCAAGCCCTATGGCGATATCGGTACATTCTATTGCCTTTTTATAATTCTTGACATTAAAATATTCATTGCTCAGATAAAAATTTGCCTCTATCAGCAACTTATTTTTTTTTCGAGGAGTTATCAAATCCTCATCGGCTTCTATGTTCTCCAATATTGTCTTCAATGCATTAATTCTTTCGGCCGGTGTATCTAAGCTATCTGCAACCCGTCCCATCTGATGCTTAAAAGAGACAATATGTTTATCTTGCCTGATATCTTTATCAAACAATCTACACGAGCCAAAAACCAAAGGGAATATAATAAGAATCAGAAAGTATAACCTACTGTGTGTTTGTGAAATCTTCTTTGTCTTGCGCATAAATTGTATTGATATATATGTTGGCAAAGGTATAAAAAAAACGGATACTCAAACTCAATTGATTTATATAAAAAAGAAGCACTTATCTGTCTCAGTTAAGTGCTTCATGGTAGTGTTTAAATAAAAAAGTGATATTATAATTATTTCTAGAAATAATAATGTTATACTTCTTATTATAAATAACGCATAAAGTATAAAGAAGTTACTCTTTTAACATAAAATATGATATTATTCTCCTTTATAACCTTTATAAAAAACAAAAAAAGACTAAAAGCGATCCACTCTTAGTCTTTTTAGAAGATGAAGCTATTGAAGTATTCTATAAAGAAACACTCAAACAGTCTTCACCCCTCTAACAACTCTTTATATAAATTACCTAGCCTCTCTCGCAAATGAAGCACGGCATAACGTTTGCGAGAGATCAGTGTATTTACACTTACTCCGGTAGCTTCTGATATTTCCTTAAAGGAAAAGCCATCAAGCTCTGTCAGCTCAAATGCCTCCCGTTTTTCAATCGGAAGTTCGGACAAAGCAGCGTCTAATTCTTCCCAAACCAAAGCCCGCAAATATGTAGTCTCGGGAGATGCATCTTTATCAAACATAAGGCTAGAGACCTCCGCCAAGAATGTATCTTCATCATCTTTAGCTGTCACATAAGGCATATCCACCTCCCTATGTTTGCGACTACGGTCTATGATCTGATTATTGGCCACTGAATACAACCACGCAGACATTTGCTCAATTGGTTTTTCTATCATATCTATTTTTGATAATTGATAAAAAACATTCTGCAAAATATCTTCCCTATCCTCCTTCGAAAAGACTCGTTTAGCTATATAATTTTTCAGCTGCACGCGATATTTATAGAAAATATCGGTAACATTCTGTTGTCCTTTAGCTAAATCGTTTGTCATTCTTTATTGTCGTTGGCCATATCTGATTCAAAACCTCTTCTTTCACATCTTTCTCTCATGTGCTTCCGAATATATTCGCGTCGCTCACTAAGAGGCATATCTTTCATTTTTGCTCTTAATGCATGCCAATAGTAGAAATCTTCATTTCGCTTATCATGGCGAGGATGTCTTCCAAATTTACCAAAACGTCCAAATCCGCCCAACAGTAACCTCGACAGTATCATAAGCCCGGCCGCCTGCCAATAATTAATAGACGTCCACCCGATTATTGAAGGTATCAGAGCATTCCACAGAAGCATTACAACAGCTATGGATGCTGCAAAAACAGCAATAAATATAAAAAAGTACGCGATCTTTTTTCTTTTAAAATTTTTCATATTGTTTATCCTTTTATTTCTCAAACTCTTATTCTATCACACTGAAATACAAATGAAGTATACTAATCGTTGCCATCAGTAATGAAGCAACTATAATTGCTATAGGGACAGCCGTTTTACTTATATCTTTCTTTTCCATTATTTATTTTATCTCAAAAATATCTCTATTATTTATGACGAATGAGGCAATAAAATATTTTAGAAAGATTTTTATTAAATACAAAAAAAACTAAATCTAATTCACTTACAACAAACATCAAGCCGAATATTCTATCGAATATATTTACTTTTATGCCCTTTAAAAGATAAAGAATGAGAAAAACATTACTAATAGCCGTCTTGGCTTTACTGAGTTATTCAATATTTGCTCAAAAGAACAAAAAGCAAGAGATAGATATTCACCCATACGACAGCACTAGAAACTTTCTAGGAAAAGATGTTCTACAATATACAGGACAAGAATTATTTCTTAAAGGCCTTGATAAGCCTTCACAAAAATATGGATACAGTGGATTTATCCTCAAGTATAAAAAGGATGACGACATACTAAACGACGAAAAGAACATCTATAAACCGAATGATAATTACAATTCTCGCTATGAAGATCTGGCTGGAAAATATTTCCAGATTTTAGAAGTTTTGAATCACCCAAAAGCAAAATCGAGCAAACAAGACTATGCAGATGATTATTATCTGAAACTTCAAGAAAAATCGAGTGGAGACGTATTGTTTTATAAATACAATGTCGATTCCGAATATACATTTCCATTTATCGTTACAGGATTTTTTCTAAAACAGAAAACAATACAAACGGGAAAAGAATATGTTCTACCCGACGACATCCTGAAAATGTCACGTAATCTTTCTACCGGAAAAGCGCTATCGTTTACAACAGGTCAAACGTGGAAATGTACCGATCTGACAATAGATAACACAAACAATGAATTATCTCTGATATTAGAAAGCAAAGGTGGATTAAAAACCGCAATCCCCTACTCTCTTTTGAATAACAACGAAGGTATAAAAAAAGTATACACTGCAACTGAAGCTAACGAGTTGACAAAGAAATATAATATAAACAATTTCCGCCGTATATTGCAAAACAAAATCAGGGTTGGTATGACCAAAGATATGACTCGCCTGGCATGGGGTGAGCCTACAGAAGTCGTTAAAAATGGCAATACTGAACAATGGTTTTATCCGGCAGGACAATTAAACTTCAGAGGCGATAAAATAGTAAGCACAAAATAGTAGATTTCTCTCCACTCTAAGATATAATCAAAGACGTCATACTCAAAGATCCGGCTATAACCTTATCATTAAAAAATCGGACTTCCTCTCCTTTCTTTTGCAAGGCTAAGATATAGAGTAGCGGAATATAATGCTCCGGAGTAGGAATAGCTAGTCGTGCAGAATCGTGCAGATGGCTAAAGTCAATCAAAGCATTGTGATTCTCTTCTTGGATTTTATTTTTGAAAATATCATTCAGTTCAAACGCCCAATCATAACCATATTCCGTATTGAAATCTCCATTTTCTACTTTCACCATTCTGAGATTATGGATCATATTGCCACTACCGATTACCAAAACGCCTTTAGAACGCAGAAAAAACAGTTCGCGAGCCAGTTCATAGTGATACTCTGGTCCTTTAAAGTGGTCTATACTAAGTTGTACAACAGGTATATCAGCCAAAGGATAGATATGCTTCAACACACTCCAGCTACCATGATCTAAGCCCCATTCGTAATCAAGTTCTACTGCTTTTACATGATCTTTCACAATAGTTGACAAGTCTTGTGAACCGGGCGCAGCATAGTGCTGATTATATAATTCTCTTGGAAAACCGTAGAAATCATGAATTGTTTTAGGCATATCCATTGCTGTCACAAATGTCCCCCTTGTTTCCCAGTGCGCTGAGATACAAAGAATAGCACGAGGCTTTGGCAGCTCACTTCCCAGCCGATTCCACTCATGCACAAACTCATTATCTTCTATTGCATTCATTGGGGTTCCATGTCCCACAAAAACAACAGGCATCAAAGGAGTATCATCAAAAGACATAACCTTTTTATGTAATTCTTTCAGAGTCATAATTCTAATCTTATATACAAAAACAGCCCTGACCTACGATCAGAGCTGAATCTCATCTACCTATTTATAAATATATTTATTGTTGCTGAGCTGCCTTTGCTACTATAGTTATCTGTAGTTCAATATTATCGTTTACGATATTCTCTTTCAAGTCTGCAAAAAGAGTTTTAGATCCATATTTTACATTCCATTGCGTACGATCTATAGAGAATGGAACTGTAACAGCTTTATATACATCTCCTTCTTTTGTTATCTTAGCTCCAAATGTAATATTTTTCTCTACATCTTTCAGTTTCAGGTTGCCACTCACTTCATAGTTTACACTATCGGTAGGATGAGCAGCCTTTGCTATTTTAGTAATAGTAAATGTACTTTCGGGATAAGCAGCGACATCAAAAAAATCTCCACTTTTAAGGTGACCTGTGAGTTTATCTTTTAATATCTGAGTAGGAAGGTCTTCATCTACAATATTATTCATATCAATCACAAAACTACCTGAAGCTACCTCTTCTCCATTTACAGCTAACTGTCCACTCTTCAATGCGATTGTTCCTACATGGTCTCCTCCAACCTTAGACCCTTTCCATTTAATGGTAGACGCTGTTGTATCTACTACCAATTGTTCACCTGTTCCTGTTGCTGCCGACTGAGCATCTGTTCCTTCTACCTTGTTCTTGGTTGTTGTATTGCAAGACACGGCAAACAATACTACCGCAATAGCTAATAAATATGTTTTCATATTATTTATAATTTTTAAATACTAATCGATTTGTTCTATTAAATATGATGCAAAGTTAAATTATCATTTTCTATTTACAAAATAGCAATATTTATACATTATCATAAAAAAAATTATAGATTTGTATTTCATTAGTCTTTGGTTGCTAATAGTTTCTAATAAATATAGAACTCTGTAACCCTGAAGATTGTTCAATTTCAATTCATGAATTTATAATTTGCAATCAAATAGTAATGGTAAACTTAGAATGGTACAGGACATTTAAAGCCATTTATCAATATGGTACGCTCACAAAGGCTTCACAGGAACTTATGGTATCTCAACCCAATGTCAGCATTCAATTGGCATCCCTAGAAAGCTATATCGGTCAGCCTCTATTTATACGAATGCCTCGCAAAATGGTTCCGACGGAGTATGGAAAACAGCTTTACACGCAGATAGTAGAATCAATAGACAACCTCGAACGAGTTGAAACCGAATTTAAAAGAACGGTACTCAACAAAGCTCCAAGCATACGCTTTGGTACTCCGGCAGAACTCTTTTCGGATTATCTGGCCGAACATATAGGTAGTCAAGATGATCTGCACCTAACCGTTGAATACGGATTGGCAGACGAACTCACAGGCAAGCTTATCAACAATGATCTGGATATTGCAATCATCACCAGGCAGAGCAAATCAGATGATACGCTCACCTATGAGCCTCTATTCACCGAGTCATTTATGATTGTATGCAATTCGAGTATGGACACAACAGTATTTGATGACCTAATAGCAAAAAACAATTTGAGCGAAGCCGAGAAATGGCTTAAAGCTCATAAGTGGTATGCCTACGACAATAATCTGCCTCTTATCAGGCGCTTCTGGCGAGAGAGCTTCAAAAAACGCCCTATACTGAAATTACATGCTGTAATTCCGGATAACGTATCTATCCTAAAAGCCATAAAAAACAATAGTGGTCTTGCTGTATCATCTGACATAATAGCAGGAAAGGCTTTAGAAAACAAATGGGTAAAGACATTATGGAAAGGAACAATTACGGCAACGAATACACTCTATTTAGCTTACAATAAGAATAAGATACAGCCACAGTATGTAGAAAAAATCAAATCTTTCATATTAAAACATGTTGATACGAATATGGAAGATTTAACAACTGTATAGCAACCTAAAAAACAAAATTAAGTTATGATTCTACCTAATTCACAAAAAAGTTAGTTTTTTGTGTATATTTGTATACATTACCTAGTACAATTTAAAATATGGAAAGCGGAAAATTTCTAACCCTCATAAAAGACGGAATATGTAACAACTGGGAGCGACCGGCTCTCACAGATTATAATGGCGAAACATATCTATATAAGGACTTCGCCACAAAGATGGCTCAATTGCATATTCTATTCGAAGATATGGACGTCCAAAAAGGTGATAAAATAGCTATTTGCGGACGAAATTCAGCAAACTGGGCAGTTGCCTTTTTTGCATCCCTCACCTATGGTGCTGTGATAACAACAATACTGCACGACTTTAGTGGAGAAAGTATACATTCCCTAGTAAATCACTCGGAATCGAAAGTATTCTTTGCCGATGAGTTTGTATGGTCGAAAATAGACCCGATACAAATCCCTACTGTGGAAACTATCCTTTTGATAGATGACTTTTCTGTACAGAAATCACGGTCTGCCAAATTATTAGCATCCTGTGCCAATTTAGATCAGGCTTTACTGAAAAAATTCCCCAATGGCTTTACGAAAGAAGATGTAGTAGTACACGACGAGTCGCCCGACGAATTAGCCGTACTAAATTATACATCAGGTACAACAAGCAACCCGAAAGGCGTTATGGTTCCTTATCGTAGCCTATGGTCTAATACACGGTTTGCTATAGATAATATCGAATTTGTAAAAGCCGGTGACGGTATTGTATGCATGCTACCGATGGCTCACATGTACGGATTAGCCTTTGAAGTTTTATTATCCATCGCCAAAGGCTGTCATATTCATTATCTGACACGCGTTCCGTCTCCTCAAATTATAATGGATGCCTTTGCGAAGGTAAATCCGACTTTAGTACTGGCTGTGCCGCTGATTATTGAGAAAATCATACAGATGCGTGTGTTTCCTGAGTTAAAGAAGCAGCCGGTGAAAACGCTGATAAAAATTCCTTTCTTCAGAAAAAAAGTATATCAAAAGATTGCAGACAAACTAATACCGATGTTTGGTAGTAAGCTGGTCGAAGTTGTGATTGGCGGTGCTGCTCTCAACAAAGAAGTAGGACAGTTCCTTACAGACATAAAATTCCCATACACTGTTGGATATGGTATGACAGAATGCGGGCCACTGATTTCTTACGAGTATTGGGAAACGTACAAACCCGGATCTTGCGGACGTCCTGTAGACAGAATGAGTGTACGTATCGAATCATCGAATATGGAAACCGAGACAGGAGAAATCATGGTCAAAGGGCAGAATGTAATGCTTGGATACTACAAGAATGAAGAAGCGACAAAGCATGTCATAGACGAAGCCGGATGGTTACGTACAGGTGATTTAGGCGTAATGGACAGGGATGGTTTTATATTTATCAAAGGTCGTAGCAAAACGATGATACTCGGAGCTTCAGGACAAAATATTTATCCGGAAGAGATAGAAGGCTTTTATAATAATTCTCCATTTGTATCCGAATCGCTCATCATAGAAGAAAATGGGAAACTGATCGCTCTCATATACCCGGACAAGGACTATATGAAGAAGCATGATATAAAGGAAAGCGAGTATTCCGACATTTTCCTTACTGAACGAAAATCTATCAACAAGCGACTGCCAAGCTATAGTCAAGTTGCAAACTTCAGAATACAGGAGCAAGAATTCGAAAAAACGCCAAAACGGAGTATAAAACGATTCTTGTATCAACGATAAATAATATTCCAAGGTGGTATATATTGCGTTCCTCAAGGGAATTAATGTTGGAGGGAAAAATATCATAAAGATGTCCGACCTGAAACTCATGTTTGCTAACATGGGAATATCGGATGCTATAACATATATCCAAAGCGGCAATATTCTTTTCACATCAGATGATACGGAGGAAGCTTTAGAGACAAAAATAGAAGCATCTATTTTTGAAACATTCGGACTAAATATTGCGGTTATATTAAGAACTCTAACAGAATTAAAGCAACTTTTGAATTGTATTCCATTTTCGGAGAATGATATTCGATATATAGAGCAAAATGCAGAAGGTGAAGTGTTCTATTTGTTTCTGTATAAAGAAGCTTTATCTGAAAGTAGCAAAGAACGTATATCAGCACGAAAACAAGGAAATGACAGGCTTGAAATAATCAATCGGGATGTATATGTTTTATTTGATAAAACTATCAGAAATTCGAAATTAGCCAATGCTTTGCAGAAAGCAGATGAATATTGCACTTCTCGAAATATAAAAACAATAAATAAATTAGTAGAATTAGGTACAAATAATTTTATATAACAGACATGTCAGTAGACGATAAAAAAATCATCTTTTCAATGATTGGCGTAGGTAAAACGTACCCGCCACAAAAACAAGTATTAAAGAATATCTACCTCTCTTTTTTCTATGGGGCTAAAATTGGCATCATCGGGCTCAACGGTTCGGGTAAGTCAACATTACTAAAGATCATAGCCGGTATAGACAAAGAGTATCAGGGAGAAATTGTATCAGATAAAGGATACTCGGTTGGGTACTTGGAACAAGATCCAAAACTTGACCCTGCAAAAACCGTTAAAGAACTTGTGCAAGAAGGAGTACAACCGATAATGGATGTACTAAAGGAATACGAAGGCATAAACGAAAAATTCGGTCTGCCTGAATATTACGAAGACCCGGACAAAATGGATGCCCTTTTTGCACGTCAGGCAGAATTGCAAGACAAGATAGATGCAAGTGACGCTTGGAATATAGATAATAAACTAGAGCGTGCAATGGATGCTCTTCGTTGTCCGCCTGAAGACCAATTGGCAGCCAATCTGTCGGGAGGAGAGGCCCGCCGTGTAGCATTGTGCCGTTTGCTATTACAAGAACCGGACGTATTATTGCTGGATGAGCCAACCAACCACCTTGATGCAGAATCAATTGACTGGCTGGAACAACATCTCCAACAATACAAGGGTACTGTAATTTGTATTACCCACGACCGCTACTTCCTAGACCATGTAGCCGGATGGATTCTTGAGCTCGACCGCGGTGAAGGTATTCCTTGGAAAGGAAATTATACCTCATGGCTCGAACAAAAGACCAAACGTATGGAACAAGAGGAAAAACAAGCAAGCAAACGCCGCAAGACCCTCGAACGCGAGTTGGAATGGGTGAGAATGGCTCCTAAAGCTCGTCAGGCAAAAGGTAAAGCCCGTTTGAACGATTACGAGAAACTCTTGAATGCCGACCAGAAAGAACGTGAAGAAAAACTAGAAATATTTATTCCGAATGGTCCTCGTTTAGGAAACAAAGTGATAGAAGCACACGGTGTAGGCAAAGCATTTGGAGATAAACTATTATTCGACAATCTCGAGTTTATGCTTCCACCATCAGGCATTGTGGGTATCATAGGACCGAATGGTGCAGGAAAAACCACGCTCTTCAGACTGATACAAGGACTCGAACAAGCAGATAAAGGCACATTCGAAGTGGGTGAGACAGTAAAAATAGGATATGTAGATCAATCGCATGCTGATATAGATCCTAACAAAAGTGTATATCAGGTAATATCCGGAGGGAGTGAATTTGTTCGTGTAGGAGGCAAAGAAATCAATGCACGTGCCTATCTTTCTCGTTTCAATTTTTCGGGAGGCGACCAGGAAAAGCTGACAGGTGTATTGTCGGGTGGTGAGCGCAACCGCTTACATTTAGCACTTACATTGAAATCGGAAGCGAATGTATTGCTACTGGATGAGCCAACCAACGATATTGACGTAAATACTTTACGTGCACTTGAAGAGGGGCTCGAAAACTTTGCAGGTTGTGCAGTGGTTATTTCCCACGACCGTTGGTTCCTCGACCGTATTTGTACTCATATACTGGCATTTGAAGGAAACTCGGAAGTTTTCTTCTTCGAAGGCAGCTATAGCGAATACGAAGAGAACAAAAAAGCACGATTAGGCAACGTTGAACCAAGACGTATCCGCTATCGTAAGCTTATGAATTAAAAAAAGTAACGTTTATGCAACGTTACAGAAATTACATAGTCTAATTAGTATTGATAATCAAGAGTAAATATCGATATTTACTCTTGATTTTTAAATACAAAAAACAAATGTGATTCCCCAATAAAAGAATGAGTAAAACTCCACAATATATAATACTTAGGAAGACAGTTTTTCTCTTTTTATTCTGTTGTTTTTGTGGCATGACATACGCCCAATCCCTCACAGTGGTACGTGGTGTTGTAAGAGATGCTGTCACAAAAGAAAAGTTACCTTTCGTAAGTGTTACGATCGACAATACATCTTCGGTAACATTTTCGGACGAAGATGGTGAATATAGACTAAGCTATAGGGGAAATAGAACGACAGTTTCGGCGTCACTGTTAGGATACAAAAGCCAATCATTCACGATACATCCCGGTGTAACCACCACAAGAGAGATACTATTAGAACCCGAAGACAAACAACTGAAAGAAGTAATAGTACGGCCACAAAAAGAAAAATATTCTAAAAAGAATAATCCAGCTGTAGAACTGATCAAGAAAGTAATAGCCCACAAAGATATCAATAGTATTTTGGCATTAAAGTACTATCAGTATGAAGAGTACGAGCGTACATTTATTGCTCTGAATGAGTTCAAGCCTGAACAATCGCAATTTAAACGTTACAAATTTCTCCCTAATTATATAGACACATCTTTAATAGATAAAAAGCCTATTTTGCCTGTATCGGTAAGAGAGAAGCTAACAGATGTGTTCTATCGTAAAGATCCGAAAGGCAACAAACGTATTGTAAAAGGCTATCATATAGAAGGTCTTGACCAGACTTTCGAGACCGAAGCTCTCGATGCCATTATCAAAGAAGTTTTTAAGGATATTAATATTACAGATAACTCAATCACTTTACTATTTCAACAGTTTGTCAGCCCGCTAAGTGATCACAGCTCTGTAAATTTCTATCGCTGGTATATATCCGACACAGTTAATATAGATCATAACCGATATATGAAGCTCGACTTTGCCCCGTTCAATTCACGGGATATTGGCTTTACAGGGAACTTATTTATTTCTCTGGATAGTATGTATGCTGTAAAAAGAGCAATATTGAGAACTCCCCAAAAGATGAATATTAATTTTGTAGATGAACTGATCATACAACTCGATTTCAAAAAAACAGCAGACAACAAATGGATTCCGGACAAAGAGCGCATGGCCATAGACCTGTCGATGATAAACATGGTAAAATTCTATGTAGATAAAGTAAAGTCATACGAGAGATTTGCAATAGACAATCCGATGGATCCCGTTTTTGCTTTGGCTGCTCCCGAAGCATTTGAAAAAGACTACCTGAAAAGAGATAAAAAATATTGGACTAACAACCGCCCTCCGGATTTCAAGAAAGATTACCGGATGGATCAGATGATGGAAGATGTAAACAAAGTAGCTCTCTTTAAAGTTTTACTGAATGCCGGAAGTGTGTTATCAACAGGCTATTTTCCTACCACCAAAAACAAGGAGGATACAAAGCTGGAAATTGGAAGACTCCCTACAATGTATAGTTTCAACCCTGTTGAAGGGAATCGTTTTAGGTTGACCCTCAATACAACGAAGAATCTGCATAAACATCTCTTCTTATACGGATATGCGGCTTATGGTACTAAAGACGAAAAGTTTAAATATTATGGCGAAGCAACATGGGCTTTTAACGATGTAAAATATACCAAAGACGAATACCCAAGAAACAACCTGACGGTAGCTTATAAATATGATGTAAACACACTTGGTCAACGACAGACACAAGCCGAAAAAGATAACATATTTATGTCGTTTCGCAGATCGAATAATGTGAAGATGACATACAATCGCCAGACTGAAATATCGTACGATAAGGAATTTTACGGAGGATTCTCATTCACGCTCACCGGACATACTTTTGATGAAGAAGCAGCCGGAAAACTTCTCTTTGAGAAGATGGACGAAGAAGGGAACAAGTACAATGTAAATAGGATACGTACCACCGAAACAATGCTTACCTTACGCTATGCACCGAATGAAAAATTCTACCAGATGCGTCGAAAGAGAAGTTCGTTAACTTCACCACGCACCATTTATACCTTATCGCATGTGATGGCCGTAAATAATCTTTTTGGGGGGCAATACAATTACAACAGAACTTCATTATCATTCTTCAAACAAATGTGGGTAGCTCCCTACGGAAAGCTGACCTTATCGGCACAGGCTGAAAAGCTGTGGGGCGAAGCTCCTTTTCCATTCTTGATTACACCAAGTGCTAACAATTCATATACAGTCCAACGTGGTAACTATTATTTGATAGAGCCGTTGGAGTTTGTGCACGATGCTCAGGTATCATGGGAAATATATTACCATTTGGGAGGCTGGTTATTTAATAGAGTCCCTGTACTTAAATGGTTGAAATGGCGAGAAGTATTTGGGTTCAGGGGGTTCTATGGAGATTTGAGTAAGCGCAACAACCCTCGGTTTAATCACAATTTATTGTTATTTCCACAAGAGACGTTTGCAACCACAAATACCCCTTATATGGAATATAACATTGGTATTGAGAATGTCTTTAAATTCTTCCGAGTAGATTATGTAAGAAGGGTAAACTATCTCTACCATCCTAATGTAGATAAAGACGGAATCAGAATATCATTCGAGCTAACCTTCTAAAGTTAGATAGAACCTAAAACTCTCAACAGTAGTTCTTGAGGATCAAGAGGGTGTTTCTTTTGTGGTTTTTTAGGAACGAGGACTTTCAATCCGAATGGAATTATTTTCACATGTATTTCTTTCCCCATCTCTACCGGATCACCGTCAATGTGCATCACCCCGGCTTGCTCTCTGATAATAGTAACTTCATTGGTCAAAAGCTCAACCATCTTACTATTCTCATCTATTTTTTTAGTAAACAATTGTACCGAAGTTTGAGGCACATCCAATATCGAAAGGGGTTTCAATATCGCCACATTCATCAACCCGTCCTGTATATCGGCATGAGGTGCAATATGAGCATTGTATCCGTACTGCGAAGCATTAGCACAAGTAACAACGAAGGCTTTATCCTTTATTGTTCCTTCGGGGCATGTAACTATATACTCTTGCGGCTTTTGTTGAAAAAATATTTCAAGCATATTTCTGAGATACATCAAAGAGCCTCTATTTTTCCTGCCCGAGACCTTAGCTGCCACTTCAGCATCGAACCCTACTCCGCAAGTGCAAAGGAATATGCGGTCATTCACTGTTCCGTAATCGATCGATATTATATTTTCTTCCAATATAATATCCATTGCTTTCTTCGGATCGGTTGGGATGTTCAGGTCGCGACCTAAACCATTTCCCGAACCCATTGGTATAATACCAAGAGCTACATCTGAGCCTACGAGAGCCCCCCCTACTTCATTTACGGTACCATCTCCCCCCACAGCAACCACATAGTCTGCCTTATCTTTTATTGCCTGAGTGGCTATTTCTGATCCATGACCGGGATACCCGGTAACAAAAATATGCACATCAAACTTATGGGCGTCAAATGCTTCAGCAATCTTATGCGGAATATTTTGCTTAGCTGAAGTACCCGATTTAGGGTTGATTATTACATATATTTTTTTCTTCTGAACCATAATGAAATGAATCTGTTTTGCCGTACAAAAATACTCTTTTAACTATCACTGTCAAAATAAATGAGTATTGAATTATATGACACTTAAAATGGCTATTGATGCTATCCTATTATCGTTCTCTCTATAACGTTATATTCTAAATTTATCTTATATATAAAGAAAGATTTTCATAGATTACTATAGTATTGGGTATACAAAACAAAAAGTAACACAATAAAATAACATCAAAAACTGTCACTTTTACATACGCTTCGCTCCTGTGACCATTGGTTGTCACCTTTTGAGTATAAGCAATTGTTTATATGATGATTGCAAAAAATAACTTTAGTTACATCTTTGATAAACTAAAACATGATCTATTGTTTGACTTATTGTCAATTATTTCTTTGCTTTTCCTTTTTTATGAAGCCTTTAACAATAAATAGAAAGAAGAACCTGTATCTTTGTCTCAATAAAACCTAAATCAGCTAAATGAGCATGCTAAACGAATGTGAACGTAGTCTAATCATCAGTTTAATCAAAAAAGAAGTTGTTCCGGCTATCGGATGTACAGAGCCTATAGCGGTTTCACTATGTGTAGCCAAAGCCACTGAAGTATTGGAAACCGTGCCGGAGAAGATAAAAGTATACCTGAGCGCCAACATATTGAAAAATGCAATGGGTGTTGGTATTCCGGGGACAAAGATGGTAGGACTGCCCATAGCGATTGCACTAGGTGCTTTGATAGGTAAAAGTGAATATGGATTACAGGTGCTGAAAGACTTGAAGCCTGAAGATGTAGATACAGGGAAAAAATATATTGAGGAAAAACGGATAGAAATAGGGCTTAAAGAAGATATAGACGATAATCTATATATTGAGGTGCACTGCCTTAAGAACGACAAAAAAGCTGTAGCCATAATAAAAGGAACACATACACACTTTTCTCATATATCTAAAAATGGCGAAGTAATTATAAACGAATGCGATAGCAACCATTGTGAAGAGAGTAAAGAGGAGATAAAATTATCCTTTTCAAAAGTATATGAGTTTGCGACTACTACTCCGATAGAAGATATTCGTTTTATACTTCAAGCGGCAGAACTAAACCGCACTGCTTCGAAGCTGTCGGCTCAAGGAAGTTATGGTCACAATGTCGCTAAAACAATGACAGGAGCATTGGGCAAGCAAATATTCGGAGATTCAATGCTCACTCATATGATGTCGTATACCGCCGCTGCATGTGATGCACGTATGGATGGTGCTATGATACCGGTAATGAGCAATTCGGGCAGTGGGAATCAAGGAATTACGGCAACGCTGCCGGTTCTGACGTATGCAGAAGATACAAATTGCTCGGAAGAGAGTCTGATAAGGGCGTTAATTCTCAGCCACCTTACAGTAGTATATATAAAGCAGAAACTAGGACGTTTATCGGCTCTATGTGGCTGTGTTGCAGCTGCGACGGGCGCTAGTTGTGGCATAACTTATCTAATGGGAGGAGATTACAACCAAATAACATTTGCCGTAAAAAACATGGTTGGTAATATAACAGGAATGATCTGTGACGGAGCAAAGCCTAGCTGTGCCTTGAAAATATCCAGCGGAGTGTCTACAGCCGTGCTTTCGGCAATTATGGCAATGGAGCAGAAAGTAGTTTCTTCACTCGAGGGTATTGTTGATGACGACGTGGACAAAACCATAGAGAACCTGACAAGTATAGGTGCCGTAGGCATGCAAGAAACAGATAAATTGGTATTGAAAATAATGACTAGCAAATAACACTCATGATTCATTAATTGAAATAAATGAAATAAAAGAGCCGCCCCAAATGGAGCGGCCCAAACCTAGATAACCAAACCCTATAACTAACTGTATCTTGCCTTTTACAGTTTCTTTAAACCTTTTATATCGTTCTTCCCTGCTTCAACAATGCTTATCGCATACCCTCCGGCCGGAGCACAGAATTGAGACAGTTTGGACTTATTAGAAATCACTACTTTTCGAATTGTATATGCCTGCGGATTGGTCTTATAATGAGCATCTTTTGCATCGCTATATATTGTAGCAATATATGTTTTTGCCGGATCGAGATAATCAAATGTAATAGTTGATGTACGTCCGTTTTCATCACATACACTTCCTATAAACCAATTATTTGAACCTTTTGCCTTACGTACTATTGTGATATATTCTCCCGGCTCTGCTTCAAGTATCTTACTTTCGTCCCAATCGATAGCTACATCTTTTATAAACTGGAAAGCATCAAGATGCTGTTTATAATTTTCTATCAAGTCGGCGGCCATTTGCAACGGACTATACATCGTCACATACAGTGCCAATTGGTTTGCTAATGTACTATTCACATGCGAATGATTATCAGGATTAATTTTACTCACATCCATCTGGAAAATACCCGGAGTATAATCCATCGGACCACCAATCAAACGGGTAAAAGGTAGTATGGTAACATGATTCGGTTTGCTACCTCCAAATGCCTGATATTCTGTACCACGGGCTGACTCATTACCTATTAGATTTGGATATGTACGACATAAACCTGTAGGACGAACCGCTTCATGAGCATTCAACATTATTTTATAATCGGCTGCTTTTTCCAGTGCATATTGATAATGATTTACCATCCATTGTCCGTAATGATATTCTCCACGAGGAATAATATCTCCTACATATCCGCTTTTTACAGAGTTATAACCATTATCCACCATAAACTTATATGCCTGATCCATATGGCGCTCATAATTACGAACCGAAGCAGATGTTTCGTGATGCATCATCATTTTAACACCCTTGTTCTTCGCATAATCATGCAATCCTTTCACATCAAAGTCTGGATATGGAGTAACAAAGTCAAAAACATAATCTTTAGATTTACCAAACCAATCTTCCCAGCCTACATTCCAGCCTTCAACCAATACAGCATCAAAGCCATGTTCTGCTGCAAAATCTATATATTCTTTCACATGGGCTGTATTTGCACCATGTTTACCATTTGGCTTTGTCTTAGAATAGTCTGTAACTCCTAACTGTACGCTGTACACATCATCGGTATAAGCCCATGTGCTTTTACCGGTAATCATCTCCCACCATACACCTACATACTTTACAGGTTTGATCCACGATGTATCTTCAATCTTACACGGATCATTCAAGTTCAGTGTAATATGAGATGCCAATACATCACGTGCATCATCACTTACTATTACAGTACGCCACGGCGTGTTACATGGAGCTTGCATATATCCTTTGTTGCCTTGTGCATCAGGTGTCAACCAAGATTCGAATACCATGTTCTTATCATCCAAATTTAGATGCATACATGCATAGTTTATCAAAGCAGCCTCATGCAAATTGATATACAACCCGTCATTTGTTTTCATCATCAAAGCAGTTTGTACCCCTGTTGGAGAAAACGGCGTCTGAGATGAGTTAGGAGTAATAGCCTTACTCATCAGCCCTCTTATCTCTGATAACTTCGATGTCGTATAATCGTATTCTTGTGTATCATAATCGCCCGGAATCCAGAATGCTTTATGATCGCCGGCCATAGCAAACTGAGTTCGCTCTTCTTTTATAACAAAGTATATAAGATTCTTTTGCTCGGGAAATTCATAGCGAAAACCTAAGCCATCATCAAAGAGGCGAAAACGGATAAGGATATGCCTGTCTGTTGATTTCTGATTTAGCGTCACAGCTAATTCATTATAATGATTGCGTATTTCTTTTACTTCACCCCATACAGGCTGCCATGTTTCATCAAAAGATGAGGTCTTGCTATCTGTAAGCTGAAATCCGTCGAGTAAAGAAACCTTGTCTTCTTTTTGTGAGTCTGTATTTCCTTTTATAGAAAAGTCATTGAAATCGGTATGAGAGTCACTATTGTCTTTCAACTCCAAACCCAGCTTACTAGGCTTAATTACATCTTTTCCCTTATACGTTAAAGTATAAGTTGGCACACCATTACCTTGCAAATAAAACTTTAATGTAAGATTTCCATTTGGTGATTTGAGTTCTTGCGCTTTCACTGTTCCAAAGATTAAATAAAAGCCAATAAAAATAGAAATACTAATGATTTTTTTCATGATTCTTAAAAAAATATTTTCCTATATACAAAGAAACTACATTTAGAGTTCAATGATAGAATCCTTTTCTCGTAAACCAAACAAAATAATCTGCAAACGTTTGCAGATTATAGCAAAAAGAAAAGGTGACCAAATCAGCCACCTCTTCTAATCAGTATTTCTATCAATCTAATTTATTCTATTGTACCTGTACCGGCATTGAAATCAAGAGTAACTTTTTTGCCTGCAGCAACAGAAACTCTATCTTGGTCACCACCTTTACCTCTATATTCTATTTTTCCGTTAAGAATAATAAATTCCATTTTCCACCAATCACCTCCAACTGCAGGATAACCAGCATACATTCTTAATTCACCTGCACCTGTAGTTGTTATAGACATTTTGTTGCCAGATGCGGTAAATGGATATGTAGCAGTACTCCATCCACCAAAACAGTCTCCCATTCCATAGACTTCTGCCGCTTTTATTGTAATCTTTTTATTAGGCATATCCATATAAACAATATAAAAGCCATCGGCAGGAACAAATGCATTGCCTCCATTCGTTGTATATCCTTCCTTAGAATCCAATTCATAAAAGTCTGAACCATCCCACGCTTTAGAAGTATTCCATTTGAAGCCATTTGCTGCTTTAAAATATCGTATCGCCCAGAAAGTCCCGTCAAGTCCCCAAACAGGAGTCATATCTACAATACCGGCATCACTCCAGTTCCATCCGCCAAAATCAGCTCCTATCATATATACATTCTTAGGATATGATAAATAGGTAGTAATTTTAGAGGTTACTACATTTGTATACAAAGGAGTTATAACATCACCAATAGTTGCAGATATACGTATATCATAAGTAGCTTCTGTTCTTGGGGGAATATTATATATAGAATCAAGGCTTAATAACACATTATTCAATTCTTTATGAGTTATAGCAGCTTGAGTCTTTCCTATAAGAGACGAAATAGTTTTCTTATTAGCAAAATCTTTACCAGCCACATCAACTTCCAATTTATAGATAATAGCAGCGTCATAACCAAATGAAGCTTTCGTCCATTTAAACGTATCGACTACCTCATCAGCCTTTTTATCATCAAGGACATAAGATGATGCAATTGGATTTAAAGCCCCTATTTTTGCATCTTCTTCATGATATGTTACTTTATCCAAATCACTATCGCACGAAGCAAAAGTTATTAGAGAAAGAAAAACAACAGGTATATATTTTAATAGTTTCATATCTATTTTATATTTATAAGACAATTATTACTTAATATCCTGGATTTTGAGTCAGATTTCCATTTACAGAAAGATCTGTTACTGGAATTGGGAAAATGTTACGAGTATTATCTACTCCCACACCTTCCAATACTCCTCCCTTGAATGGCCAGCGGTAAGATCCAGATGTATATAATCCATAGCGAATGAGGTCTGTACGGCGAGTTCCTTCCCAATACAATTCACGAGAACGCTCATCCAATATAAAGTCTGTTGTAAGTTCAGTAGATGTAATAGCACCTGAGTCGTCTCCATATCCACGTTTGCGAAGCTCGTTTACATATCCCAGAGCAGTATTTTTATCACCTCCTGCTCCTCCACGAAGAACCGCTTCAGCATACATCAGATATACATCACCTAAACGCAACATAGGAAAATCTGTATCAGGGAATTGAGTATCAGAAGCCAAACTTCCATTTGATTTTACATTCTTAAATTTGTATACAGCCCAACCCTCACTGGTAAATGTTCCTAGAGGTGTAGTTTTTATTTCCACAGAACGGCCCTCAGAGTAGAATATGCCTCGCTTATCTACAATATTTGCTGCAGTTTTATTATTACTTGAGAATGCAAACTTATTCACTAAGTTTTGTGTTGAACGAGTTCCATCCCATCCTGAACTAACGCCGTCAGTAGCTAATACATATTCAGCACCACCACGAGAAGAACAAATAAGGAATGTCATACCTCCCCAAGTTTTAGTTGCTGCCCCATCAAAACAAATAGGGAAAATTATTTCATTTTTAGCAACCACGTTATTATCGGCTTTAAATATGTTTGAATAATCTGCAGTCAATGCATATCCGCCGGCAATAACTTTATTACATGCTGTTATACATTCTGTATACATCGCTTTTCCTGTATATACTTCTGCATTCAGGTAGGCACGTGCAAGTAAAGCATTTACAGCACCTTGATCAGCACGCCCATATATACCCTGGCGTGCAGCCGGAAGATCTTTTTCTATCTCTGTTAATTCTTTTACTATCCAGACAAAGAGTTCTTCTCTACTTAATGGGGACGGAGATACTGAATAATTACTCTCTGTGATAAAAGGAGGTCTAGCATATTGATCCATCAACACATAGTAAGCCAACGCTCTACAAAAACGAGCTTCTGCACGCAATTGAGTAGGATTAGCATCCGTTGGGGCATTTCCTACCTGTTTCAGATATTCATTAGCCAATGCTACAATAAACATACATCTTTGGTAAACGCCTTCTATAGATTCATTCTTAGAATTAGACCAAGTCATGTTATTGATTTCTGGAACCCATGAGTCGTTTGCCCACGCTACTTTACACTCATCGGTAGACACTTCTTGCAGATTCCACCATGAACGCAATAACTGAGCATTACCCGGATCGAGATTTTCAATATCGGAACTACCTTCACCATCTTGTCCACTAATAGCCCATACTGAATATATTTTCATTAATCCTTTGGTATAACTGGCAGCATCAGAATAAGCTATTTCGCCAGTCACTACATTCTCATCCAACGGCTGTACATCTAAGTCTCCCAAACAAGAGCTTAAAGTCAACGCTAATCCGCTAAATAATGTCAATAAATATTTTGCTTTCATTTTCATGTCAATTAAAAGTTAAGATTTAAACCAAATGTATAGGTTCTTGGACGTGGCCATATATTCCTATCAATGCCAAGATAATCTTTATTATTAGAGCTTTCAGGATCAATTCCACTATAATTGGTGATAGTAAATACATTCTGAACAGAAAAACTCACACGTCCGGATAGTTTATTAAACAATATATTTTTGAAACTATAGCCAAATGTCAGATTATCCAATTTTAGGAACGATGCATTCTCTAGGAAGTAATCAGACAGCTGCTGCTCTGTTCCATTCTTATGAGTAAATCCGGTTTCATACACTCCTGTATAAATATTAGAAAGGAATCCTTGATTGTTGAAAGTCAATGGCGTTGAATTTTGTGCAGCAAAAGCATTATATACATAATTACCTAAATTAGCACGTAAATTAAATCCTAAATCAAAATCTTTATATCTGAATGTTGAACTAAATCCCATAAATACCTTTGGCATAGGGCTCTTTCCTGTCAGGTAACGATCGGCCTCTGTAATTTGTCCATCTTTATTACGATCTACAAATACATTTTGAAGAGGCTTTCCATCTTCTCCATAAACCTGCTGATATAACCAGAAAGTATTAGGAGCATATCCTGTTTGATGTTTTTGTGTGCGAAGTCCTGTTCCATAACCAGGGTCTCCGATTTGTATACCCGGATAATCAGGATTGTAAGATGCGGTCAACTTAGTAATCTCACTCTTATTCCACGTAATATTATAACCTAGATCCCATGAAAAATCGTTAGTTTCTATAGCTACAGCATTGATATTAAACTCAACTCCATCATTTTTCATTGTACCAACGTTAGCCACAATTACATTAGAGAAGTTAGTTCCTGCAGGAGAATCTATTGTATTAAGCAAATCTTTTGTCTTCTTTTGATAATATTCGATGCTACCATTAATACGATTATTCAAAAATCCAAAATCAATACCAAAGTTTGTCGTAGCAGTTTGCTCCCATTTTAGATTTGGATTATATCCATCAGGTTTTAGTAGACCCGACCCTAAATATGTTCCATTCGGATTTGTTCCAAAAATATAAGATGGAATATAAGCATAATCCTTACCTATATCTTGTTGACCTGTAACCCCATATCCTACACGCAATTTCAAATTAGATAATGCATCAATTTTACCGTGCATAAATGGTTCCTTAGAAATTGTCCAAGCAAATGCTGCAGATGGGAATAAACCCCAACGATTATCTTTACTGAAACGAGAAGAACCATCATCACGCAAAGTTGCTGTCAATAAATAGCGATCCATGAAGTTATAGTTCAACCTACCGAAGAATGATATCAAATAGTTTTCAGAAGGGATTTTTCGACTAGCTGTCCAAACATATTGACTAGTAGATTCATTGTATTCAAATCCATTTATAGTTCCAATAGATTTTGTTGAATTAGAGAACGTTTTATCAAAATCTGATTTATAAAAATGTTGATAAGAATAACCACCCATTATATCAACATTACTCTTTATCGACTCAAAATACTTATTATAGTTCAGATAAAAGTCTAACAATTGATTTCGGCGCAAATTATCCCAAGATGTATATCTTCCTATATTCGGCAGGTCCGAATCTTTCGCTGCTTGGTATGACCCTGCTGAAGGTCCGTTATTACCTGTAGAAGTAGCAATATCATAACCCAGATTTAAATTAGCACGTAGTTCAGGTAAGAAGTGGAATTTATAATCAAACTGAATATTTCCTAAACTGCGTTTAGTTTTTCCGGAGTTGTCGACATCATATAACAATGCCAATGGATTGACAGGAGCTAACTTGTTCGGTTCAGTTCCTTGCATGTGATTCCAATAACCATGATATCCATTTTCATCATAAATTGGTTTTGTCGGATCATAAAAAGCTGCAGCACCTACTGCTCCGGAATCTGCATATCTATTATTATTTATTGTTCCTTTAACATTAATATTTACACTCAAATGATCATTAAGAAACTTCGGACTCAAGCTAATACTTCCCGTAAAACGCTCATAATTTGAGGTTTGCAATGTCCCATCTTCATTTGTATAACCCACTGACACCCGGTATGGCAATATTCCTGCTTTTCCGCTAAATCCCAAGTTATGGTCTGTACTAAAGGCTGTACGGAAGATTTCATCTTGCCAGTTTGTCGATTGATCTGGATATTTATTCAACAGTTCTTGAGCATTATCTCCTGCATCTGTTCCTTTAGGATAATAAGTAGAAATTACATCACGGAATTCTTGAGCATTCATCGTTTTAATTTTCTTATAAGGGTCATTAAAACTATATGTGCTACTATAAGAGATTTTCACTCCTTTAGATTGGCTTCCTTTTTTTGTTGTAATAATAATTACACCGTTTGATGCCCTTGAACCAAAGATCGCTGTAGCAGAAGCATCTTTCAACACTGTGAATGATTCAATATCATTCGGATTGATTGTAGCTAAAGCATTTGGAGTTCCTGGAGCAGCATCATTCGATGTAGGAATACCATCAATAACGATCAAAGGATCATTACTTGCACTTAATGATGCACCACTACGAATACGAATTGTAGAACCCGAACCTGGAGCACCATTCCCCGGCTGCACAAACAAACCGGAAACCTTACCTTGTAGCATTTGCTGCGGTGATGTTATTGCTCCTTTGTTTATCTCTTCTGCCTTGATTGCAACGATTGACCCACTAAGGTCTTCTTTCTTCACACTACCATATCCGATTACTACAACTTCTTTCAACATTTCGGTATCTTCCTCCAATGTGACATTAATTGTAGATTTTCCGGCTACAGAAACTTCTTGTGATTTGAATCCTACGTAAGTGAACACTAACGTACCGTTAGAAGGTACATTGATTGCATAATTACCATCAACATCAGTTACAGTACCTATGGTTGTACCCTTAACAACAACACTACCACTAATGATAGGTTCTCCGTTATTGTCCTTCACATTACCTTTAACTGTGATATTTCCGCCTTGCGCAAAAATATTTGATGTTGACACCAATATTCCTAACATAAATAGTAGGAATACATTTAAACATCTGTTCTTAATCTTTCTTTTCATGCGAAATAATATTAAGATTAACATTAATATTGATTAGTTTATTACTTATTTCTATATAATCGGTTTATATATTCTATCGTGCATAACATACTATTCGTATTCAATAAAATTCTGATCAACCCTGAATTTTGAATAGAGGACAGAAGAGACAAATGTTATATTTTGTATATTTTTAAATAAATCTTGGTTTAGATTTAACATTAGAAACACTTGTATTTTCATGACATTTTAGGATTATAGTACAAATATGAGAAGACCTATTTTGTTTTGTATCAAAAGATTTTATAAAAAGCTGCTTTTTGTTATGCAAACGATTGCAATCGGATTGTAACATATATTTTGTTTATCAACCTTTTATAATCTTTAATATAACCATTATACACAATATATTAAATGAATGTGTACATTTGCGATTATATGCTGGACATTTGCAATTAGCAAAACTTATTTCGAAACGAAGACAATTTCTATACGATATATATACACAAATATAGAAGACTCTGAATTGCCGTCCCCTGTACACTAAAAGAAATAATATAAACTCAATATATGTTAAACAAAAAAGCTTAATAGGTTGTTTAAGATTTGACTACAATTAATTATTTATGAATAACATAAGAAGTATTTTATCTATCACCTTACTTAGTACATTACTACTATGCGCATGTAAAAAAACTCAAGTCGAGGCTCCAATTGTTGAAGTTGAAACTGTAACAACAGATAATTTCGAAATATACGGAGAATACGTAGGTCTTATTAAAGCATCACGCAATGTGGAAATTCATGCACGTGTAGAGGGATTCCTCGAAAAGATGACCTTTAATGAAGGAAAAGAAGTGAAGGCGGGAGAGCCTTTATTTTACATTAACGACAGAACTTACAAAGCTAAAGTTGAAAAAGCAAAAGCAAAGCTCAAAAGAGATGAAGCGCAAGCTCTAAAAGCAGAAAGTGATCTCAAAAGGATAGAACCTTTATATAATCAAAATGCTGCCAGCAGGCTAGACCTTGACAATGCAGTAGCTGCACTGAATATGTCGAAAGCTGATGTGGCTATGAGTAAAGCCGATTTGGAACAAGCCGAATTGGAATTAAGTTATACAGTGGTACGGTCTCCCCTATCCGGCTATATTAGTGAGCGGTATGTAGACATAGGCACTTTGGTAGGAAATTCAAAGTCGTTACTAGCTACAGTAGTAAAAAGAGATACCGTATTGGTCGATTTCAAACTTACTTCTCTCGACTATCTAAGAAGTCAACGCAGGAATGTGCATTTAGGCGAACTGGATACAACCCGGTCGTGGCAGCCAACTGTTACTGTTACGCTTGCCGACAACTCTGTATACAACGAAAAAGGAATTGTAGACTTTGCATCCCCCCTTGTTGACCCTAAAACAGGAACTTTTGGCGTTCGTGCCGTATTGCCTAATCCCAATCAGGTTCTTCTACCGGGACAATTCACGCGTGTAAAACTATTACTAAATGTATTGGAGAATGTTGTTGTTATCCCCCGCAAAGCTATTTCGATAGAAAAAGGAGGAGCTCATATATTCGTTATACGTCCGGACAATATAGTGGAAAAACGCTATGTAGAGACGGGCCCCGAACATGATAATAAGATAGTAGTTATCCGTGGATTGAGCCCGAATGAACACATTGTTGTAGAAGGATATCAAAAGCTTACTCACGGACAAAAGGTTATATCGAGGAGTACTAAAGAGGAAGCAAAAATAGAGGCTCTCGAGAAAGCGGATGAAAAAAAGAAGGAGGATAAAAAATGAAGCCGGGATTATTTATAGACAGGCCTGTACTTTCTACCGTTTTATCCTTACTGATTGTTATTATAGGTATCATTGGGCTCGTATTATTGCCGATCGAACAGTATCCGCAAATAACACCTCCCGTTGTAAAAATAGGAGCTTCTTACCCGGGAGCAAATGCCACAACAGTTTCTCAAGCAGTGGCAACACCCATCGAACAAGAGTTGAACGGTACGCCCGGGATGATATATATGGAATCAAGCAGTTCCAACTCGGGAGGACTATCCATCACCGTTACGTTTGATGTAAATACCAATGCAGACCTCGCAGCAGTAGAAATACAAAACCGGGTAAAATTAGCCGAAAGTCGTTTACCGGCTGAAGTTCTACAAGGTGGAATTTCTGTTGAAAAACAAGCACCCGGACAATTAATGACTATTGCTTTGACATCTGACGACCCTAAATATGACGAGATATACTTAAGCAACTATGCAACTATAAATATACTGGACGTTATCAGGCGTATACCCGGAGTGGGACGTGTTTCGAATGTCGGTAGCCGATATTATGGCATGCAAATATGGGTATATCCCGACAGGCTCGCCAGTTTTGGACTAACAATCAAAGATTTGCAAGATGCTCTAAGAGACCAGAATAGAGAGTCTGCTGCGGGTGAACTCGGTAAACAACCGATAGTCCACGTAGATGTGACTATGCCTATCACAGCACAAGGACGTTTGTCTACAGTGAGTGAATTCGAAGATATTGTAGTAAAAGCCAATAACGATGGCTCTTTTATCCGTATGAGAGACGTAGCAAGAGTGTCTCTGGAGGCATCATCATATAGTACGGAGAGTGGATTGAACGGTAAATATGCAACCATGCTGAGCATCTTTCTTCTTCCCGGTGCTAATGCGATGGAAGTAGCGGATGAAATAAAGGCAGCCATGGGAAATATAAAACAAGATTTTCCCGAAGGCTTAGATTATCTGATCCCTTTCGACATGACAGAATACATCGGAGAATCTATTCATGAAGTTTATAAAACATTGTTCGAAGCTCTGACGCTTGTTATTATAGTAGTATTCCTTTCACTACAAAACTGGCGTGCGGCTATTATCCCGATAGTTGCCGTGCCTATTTCCTTGATCGGCACATTCGGATTTATGCTTATGATGGGATTCTCCCTCAATATGCTGACTCTCCTAGGATTGGTTTTGGCGATCGGTATTGTTGTGGATGATGCGATTGTCGTCGTCGAGAACGTAGAACGCATTATGGAACAGAAAGGGGTAAACGCACGGGAAGCTACACACAGGGCAATGAAAGAACTGACAGGTGCTTTGATTGCCACATCGTTAGTCCTTGCTGCTGTATTCGTTCCGGTAAGCTTCCTTGATGGAATAACAGGAGCACTCTACAGGCAATTTTCTGTAACGATTGTAGTATCGGTACTTATATCTGCAGTAGTAGCTCTGACCCTCAGTCCAGCCATGTGTGCAATAATATTAAAGCCATCAAAAAAGAAAAAGCACTTCATCTTCCGCAAAATAAATATCTGGCTAGGGAATGGAAATAAGAAATACGCAAACATATTACTAAAGGTTATAAACAACCCTAGACGTACGATGGCTGCATTTGGTATGGTGCTTGTATTTATTTTCGTATTGAATAAAATAGTTCCTACCAGTTTCATTCCGCAAGAAGATCAAGGTTATTTTACCGTAGAGCTTGAAATGCCCGAAGGAACAACACTCGAGCGTATGCGAACAGTTACGGATAGAGCAGTAGCTTATCTTGACAATCATGAAGCGGTAAAATATGTGCAAAATGTAACAGGATCAAGCCCTCGTGTAGGAACCAATCAGGGACGCACAACGTTGACGGTTATCCTTAAACCGTGGAAAGAAAGAAGTACGGGAGTGGATCAGGTAATGCGCGATGCACAAAAAGAATTTTATAATTACCCCGAAATAAGAGCATTTGTGAGTCGCCCTCCCGTCATTCCGGGACTCGGATCGGCTGGAGGTGTAGAGATGAAGCTTCAAGCCCGCTCCGATGCTCAGTGGGATGATCTGGTGGCTGCGTCTGATACGTTTATGTATTATGCCAATAAGTCTAAGATCATTTCAAATGTTTCTTCCTCTCTACAATCAGAAATACCTCAACTATATTTTGACGTGGATCGAGACCAGGCAATGCTGCTCGGAGTGCCAATGTCTGATATTTTTTCAACGATGAAAGCCTATCTGGGGTCAGTATATGTAAATGACTTTAATATGTTTAACCGCATATACAAAGTATACATTCAGGCTGATCAATCATACAGGGCAACAGCCAGCGATATTAATCTATTTTTCGTAAAAACGAAAAGCGGCGACATGGTTCCGCTTACAGCTTTGGGTAAAACAAGCTATACTACAGGACCGGGGAATATCTCACGCTTCAATATGTACACATCGGCATCTATGCAGGTTACCCCTTCGGCAGGACATAGCTCGGGACAAGCGATGAGCGAAATTGTAAACATCGCAAAAGAACACCTCCCCGCCAATATCGGGGTAGCGTGGAGCGGTCTCTCTTTTCAGGAACAAAAGGCCAGCGGGCAAACAGGTACAGTCTTAGTACTGGTTCTAATATTTGTATTCTTGTTTTTGGCAGCATTATACGAAAGTTGGACTGTACCAATTTCCGTTATATTATCCTTACCTATTGCTGCGCTAGGAGCATTTATCGGCATCTGGATATTAGGACTGGATAACGATGTGTATTTTCAGATCGGACTCGTAACCTTAATTGGATTAGCCGCTAAAAATGCTATCCTTATCGTAGAATTTGCCAAGATACAGGTCGATGCAGGTATGCAACCCATATTTGCGGCAATGCAGGCAGCCAAATTACGTTTCCGCCCGATATTGATGACATCTTTAGCATTCGTACTCGGTATGTTACCGATGGTAATAGCTTCCGGACCGGGATCAGCCAGTAGGCATTCGATAGGAACAGGTGTATTTTTCGGTATGATTGTAGCTATTACATTAGGAATAATACTTGTGCCATTCTTCTTTGTGATAGTATATAAAGTAAAGGATAAGTTTAAGATTCCGGAGCTTAAGTTTCCTAAATTCCCCAAAATAAAGAAACTTATAAAAAGAGATAACAATGAATAAACTCACATATATACTACTCATTTCCACAGTATTATTCTCATCTTGTAAAATAGGTCAGAAATACGAACAGCCGGAAATGAATATACCTCAGGCATTTGATGCAAAAATAACGAATGAGGGAAATGCTTCTGACATCGGATGGAGCGCCCTATATAAGGATTCTGTATTACAAGGACTCATCACAAAAGCTCTCGACCACAACAAAGACATGCTCATAGCGGCTGCCCGTATAAAAGAAATGGCTGCAAACAAACGGATATCATTTGCAAACCTATTCCCTGAAGTAGGGGCTGAAGTCGCAGGACAAAAGGAATATCTGAACTATGGAGGCGATTCGAAGAAATATTCACCTGAGCTTAGAGCCAATCTTAATGTATCGTGGGAGTTGGATATATGGGGCAAACTGAGATGGGCCAACGAAGCCGGAGTTGCTGCATATCTGCAAACGGTAGAAGCGCAAAAAGCTATGCACTTAACCATTGTGGCACAGGTTGCTCAGGCATATTTTGAATTAAAAGCATTAGATAAAGAGCTTACAATAGTGAAACAGACTCTGGATGCCAGACGTGAAGGAGTTCGTTTTGCCAAATTGCGCTACGAAGGTGGTTTGACATCTGAAATACCATACAGGCAAAGCCTTGTTGAACTTGCCCGTACCGAAACGCTGATTCCAAATCTCGAAAATGAGATAAAGCTGAAAGAGAATGACCTTTTTGTACTCGTTGGAGAATTTCCCATCGGAAACATTCCCAGAGGGAAAGATGACATTAGCCACCTGCAAGTTCCAGCCAGCCTACCTATCGACTTACCGTCGTCGCTACTGAAACGCCGTCCGGATATGATACAGGCAGAGCAAAAGCTGATAGAGGCTAATGCTAAAGTAGGGATGGCCTACACGGATATGTTTCCTTCGTTAAGACTTACAGGGCGTTTAGGTGGAGAAAATACCGAACTGACAGACTTTCTTAAAAGTCCGACATGGTTTATCTCGGGAGTACTTACCGGCCCTATATTCAATATGGGCAAAAACAAAGCAAGACATAATGTGGCAAAGGCTGCATACGAGCAAGAAGTATATAGCTACGAAAAATCTGTATTGAATGTATTTAAGGAAGTAAACAACTCTATCATTACGTTCAATAAAATGAAAGAGGTATATCTGTCACAAGAAGCTTTATACAATTCAGCTAACTCTTATCACGAGCTGGCTAAGTTACAATATGTAAACGGAGCTGTTAAGTATATCGATGTCCTGGATGCACAACGTCAGTTGTTCGATGCCGAGATAGCTTTGAATAATGCTACGTTAAACGAACTCTATTCGTTAGTTGCTCTCTACAAAGCATTGGGCGGAGGGCTTAATAGGGACTAAAAAAAACTGTCTGAAAAGAAGATTTGTATTGTATATTGTCATTCTGAGTCTTCTTTTCAGACAGCTTTTAATTATATTATTTATCAGTTACCCGTGCCTTCTACTTTCTTTATTTGTTCTTCGGCTTTATCTCTCAAGTTCTGACCTTGCTTTTTAGCTTCTTCTACAAGCTTCTTTCCTGCCGCCTTAGCTGCGGCTTTTGCAAGAGGATTACTTCCTGCCTTTTCTTCCAAAGCCTGTGATTGTTTCTCAGCCTCAGCCACCAACTTTGTTGCCGTCGCATCCGCTTCCGATCTAATCCTTTCTATTTGTTTCGCTTTTTCTTCAGACACCTTCGCTGAAACATCAGCTCCTTTCTCTCCACCCAAAAGCTCATTTACGGCAGACGAAGCAGCTCCGGCAACCAACGCCTTGGTGTCTATTCCAATTTTGGGATTTGTAAATGTACCGCCTATTGTAATCGGCACAGACGACACGTAGTGGTTTGCCAACGATTTAGGAAGCGTAACAGTGCCTTTATAGTCTATACTTTGATCAAGACCTGTTGCCCCCTCTAATTTCATAACACCGCCATTGCCAAAGTTTACATTGAAAGGCTTCGTATTCAGTTTTCCATTATTTATAGTAAAAGGCAGATTTAAATCTTTTGTAGAGAATGATTTCAAAGCATCAGTCTTCAATGAAGAAGACAAAGCGGTCAAAGCCTCAACACCTTCTATCTTCACATCATTGGTTTGTAACGCACCACTACCTGTAAGACCTGCTAAAGTCTGCATAATTGTCTCACCTAAAGATGTATTAAATTTGAAGTTCATAGAATATGTTCCTCCTAATTTTTCGAATATAGGAGCAAATTTTTGCACTGATTCGACCGACTTGAATGTTTCAGCAAAGGATACTTTCGACAAAGCCAGATCAAAGTTAACCTTCGGAGTTTTAGGGCTTGATGTGTCATACGTTCCGCTAACCTTACAAGAACCACCCAAAGCATTAGCTCCAACATTATTAAGAGTAAGCACTCCATTTTTAACAGTCATATTGCCAACCATATTTGTAATGTTCATTTTTCCATATACAATTTGGTTGAGGGCGGCGTTCAATACAAAATCTATATTTTTAGGAATAATAATGTCTTCTGTTGTTGTTGATGCTGTTTCTTCTGTTCCGGCAGTTTCGCTACTGATAAAATCATTCGCATTCAGATAGTTTGATTTTATATTCAACTGACCTTTCAGTGTTTGATCTTTCAATGCATAAGCAATAAAATTTTCGAGTCGTCCTGTAGCTGACAGATCATTTTTGCCAATCTTCAGGTTCAGTGACGATAGATTTACATAGCGTGGCGAAAATTCCAATCCGGCATCGTTAATCACCACATCTTGCATGTCTTGAGACTTATAAGTCATATTGCTCAATTTCAAACTGCCTGCTGCCGACACATTCTCATATTGTTCTTTTTCGATTACAGACATCCGAGCTGCAACATTCAGATTAGCAATCATCTTACCATTTAAAGCTGTTCCTTTTTTTAACGGATATACATCTTTAATCATACCTAAATCAATCGTTCCATTTGCCTGAGCTTTCAGATTGGGATCGCTCATCGGAGTGGACACTTTCAGGCTTCCCGAGAAAGGATTATCACCCAAATTGAAGCTAAACTTGCTGATATCAATAATCATATTATCTAACGAGCCTCCTTTACTGTTTATCGCCATAGCAACATTTATATTATTGACAGCTTTGGGTAAAGAAGGGTATTGGAACATCGCATCGTTCACCATTATCTTTACATCAAATGCAGGATAACTATCACCATGCATAAGACCTTTGATATATGCCTCCAACTTTGCAGTTCCTGACGTTTTCACATCTTTAAAATCGGCTGTATACATAGCCGGAACAAGAGATAAGATATCTTTAAATTGGGTATCCGGCGCATTCAGCTTAAGATCGAACTCCATATCTTCATAATCCTTGCCCACCATAGCAAAAGTACCGTCAATAGATGCTTTAAGGTCATTTAGTTGTAGGTTACTTTCTTTAAAGGAGAATTGCATCTTATCAAGATTAGCATTGATGGTAGCATCTGCCACACCTTGTATTTTATTCAAATATGGAATGCCATCCATAACAAATGTAACTTCGCCGATAGTAGAATTCGTATTTAATGTTGTTTCGCTAGCTGAAAAATCGCCATGCAGGTCTCCATTCCATTTATTAAGTGTCACTTTCATCTTTGTAGAATCGTTCTGATAAACAAAACTACAATCGTTGACCGTAATTTTTTTCAAATTGAGTTTGAAAGCAGATTCACTTTCGGTTGAAGCAGATGCAGTAGAGTCAACCTTCATTATATCCCAGTTGGCACGTCCGTCTTCAAGCACTTTTGTATATATAGAAGCCTTATCCAGATTGATTTTGGATATATTATATTCGCTTCCAAAAAGGCTCATCAAGTCGATAGTAACACTTGCCGATTTAGCACTCAATAGTGTATCTTTCTGAAAGTCTCCGACACCTACTACCGAAGCATCGTTTAGGGAGAGTGTTGCATTAGGGAAATTGGAAAACAAGTTTAGTCCAAAATCCTTAATATCCACTGTAGCGTTTAGTTTTTCGTTTGCGGCATTCAATACGGCAGTTTTGATTTTATCTTTAAACAAGAAAGGAATTGCTATCATAGTCACTATAAGCACAACGACAACAACACCCGCAATAGTTAGAGCTTTTTTCATACTTTTCTCTTCGATTTTTATACTATGTATTTGTGTTTGTTTATTTTATTAACGGTTTATTCGCAATTTTGTTATAAGTCATGTTATGAAATATATTATGTTCGTATATAGTTATATCATGAAAGATTATTCTTGAAAGTTATCATATATTATGAGTAAATGTAAAAAAAGAAACATCTCAAAAGTTACAAATAAAAACATACGAACAACTGTCACTTTTGTCACCTTTTGCTCAAAAAAACCCACATAACACTATATATACAAGACACTTACACAAGAAACGAAAATATACAGAAAGTGACACTATTTTCTGATAAAACGAATATAAATACTCAGAGGTAAATTTTTACCGGATTTTTCAGGAACAATCAGTTCTCCGTAAGTGCGATCTTTGACATCAGGAAAATAATCCTTTATAAGGTTATCAGCTATCACAGCCGAAAAGCCCATAGAGTATAGATTTAGTATAAGGAATGAGTTTGATTCCTCCAGCAATTGCGCACAAAGAGACATTATTTCGGCTATATTCTCTTCCAATATCCACTTCTCGCCATCAGGACCACGACCATATGCAGGAGGGTCTAGTATTATCCCATTATATTTCTTACCTCTTTTTACTTCGCGGCGACAAAACTTAAGTGCGTCTTCTACAATCCAGCGTATATCATGCAGATCAGAAGCATCCATATTTTCACGTGACCACGTGATTACCTGCTTCACAGAATCTACATGCGTCACATCAGCTCCTGCACTTTTAGCAGCAATTGAAGCCCCACCTGTATATGCAAAAAGATTCAATACTTTTGGTTCGGAAACATTGAGGCTTCGAACTGTATCGTATATGAAGTCCCAATTCTCCGATTGTTCAGGAAACACCCCTACATGCTTGAAAGATGTAAGCCCCAGACGAAATCGAAGCTTCATTTCCTTATATTGATAGTTGATGAACCATTGGTCGGGCATTCCATTTTTTTGTACCCAAACACCTTTGTCGTTGCCATCTTGAGAAGTCTTCCCTTTCTCCTTCTTGAAAGTGGCATCGGCTGCGTCCTCCCACTCTTTCTCGGGCAGAGACTTACGCCATACTGCCTGTGGTTCGGGACGTCGGATAATGTATTTACCAAAACGTTCTAATTTTTCATAATCGCCCGAGTCGATCAGTTCATAATCTTTCCAATGCTGCGGTCTGAGTAATTGCATCTTTATTTCCTTTTATTCAGTCTGAATTTGAAAGCGAAATCAATGCTCAACAAATGTTCGTATTTGAAGATTTTATTGTTTTCTGGGTTCAAGACTACAAAGGTAGGACGATAAATTAATCCGACAGTAAATTTTGAAAAAAAATAAACAAAGATTGTATCTATAAAGAAAACAGCCGAATGGATGATTCCAGTCGACTGTCTTTCTATAATTTATATATCAGGCTCTATCTTTTCTTTGATGAGCTTTTGAAAAATGCATTCAACACCTGTTTGGCAATAGGGACAAACACTGTCGTTGCCATTCTACTCCAAAATCGTTTGTTTTCTACAGCATTCTTTTGGTCAATCTTAGCCTGTTCACGCTGTGCCCTTTCGGCTTCTTTCTGAGCTTTTGCGGTTGCTTTATCCTGCGCCGTTTGTTCTTTCTCACTCAAAGTACCTTGCAAGCGCTCCGTTAAGATTTCGTAAGCTGATTCTCGATCTACTACTTGTGCATAATGGCGATACAATATAGAACCCTGCGTCATCTGATTACGGGTAGCAGTATCCAATGGGCCGATTTGCCCTTCAGGGGGTAGAATAAAAGCTCTTTCGACCATATTTGGACGTCCTTTTTCATCCAAAAGAGAAACTAAGGCCTCTCCCGTAGCCAGTTCCGAGATTGCCTGTTCTGTATCAAATTTAGGATTCGCTCTGAAAGTTTGCGCCGCAACCTTGACGGCTTTCTGATCTTTCGGCGTATAGGCTCTCAAAGCATGTTGTACACGATTCCCTAACTGACCTAATACAGAGTCGGGAATGTCTGCAGGAGTCTGTGATATAAAATAGACGCCTATCCCTTTCGAACGAATGAGACGAACCACCTGCTCTATCTTTTCCAATAACGCCTTCGGCGCATCACTAAACAGTAAATGAGCTTCATCGAAAAAGAATACCAGTTTCGGTTTGTCCGGATCACCGACTTCGGGCATTACATCAAACAGCTTGGTCATCAGCCACATCAAAAACGTAGTATATACACGTGGAGAATTCATTAGCTTATCTGCTGCCAATATATTTATAACGCCCTTCTCTCCTACTGTTTGTATCAGATCGTCGATATTCAGATTCGGCTCTCCGAAGAATTTATCAGCACCTTCTTGCTCTAACGCAATTAATCCACGCTGTATAGCTCCAACACTTGCCGTAGAGATATTGCCATAGCTTGTTGTAAAACGATTGGCATTATTTCCTACATATTCCAATAGCTTTTGTAAGTCTTTCAAGTCAATGATATCTAAAGACTCATCTTTTGCCAATTTAAATATAATAGAGAGAACTGCCGATTGAGTATCATTGAGAGATAAAAGCCTGCTTAATAGAAGCGGCCCCATATCTGCAACCGTAGCTCTGATAGGTGATCCTTGATCTCCAAAGACATCCCAAAACTGAACAGGGAAATCTTGAAATTTAAATCCTTTGTCTGCCAATTTGTATGATTCTACACGTTGGGTAACGCTCTCCTTATTTCCTCCAACGGCGGCTACACCGGATAAATCTCCCTTCACATCTGCTGCAAATACAGGAACTCCCATTTTACTGAATGTCTCAGCTAAGGTCTGTAACGTCACTGTTTTTCCTGTGCCTGTGGCTCCGGTGATAAGTCCGTGTCGATTAGCCATTTTAGGAACCATACAAACTTCCTGTTCGGGAGAAATAGCTATAAAAGCTCTTTTTTCATTATCATACATTGGATTATATTTTTTAAGTTTGTTTTCTTATTATATAAAATCAAAAAGGAGTATAAAAAGTTCGCTAATGGTATTACAAAAATAATTATTTATTGCAATACACATCACCAATCGATATAAAGCTTAATTTTATCAAAAAAAATTTATTGAACACATTCGCTAAAATAAGAAAATGGGTAACAGATAATCCGATAAAAAGCATCATTATTGTAGGTACTTTAGTTCGCTTAGCTGTTGCCTTTTTATATCAGTATATAACCCTCTATCCTGACAGTGAAGGGTATGTAGAGTTAGCTAAGAGAATACTCAACTTTGATTTTTCAGGCTATGAAGGTCAACGTTCTCCGGGATATCCTATTTTACTTGCGTTGAGTAATATCTCTTATTCTACAACAGGTGCACTACAGTTTATTATAGGAATAGTTACTCTTATTTACTTCTACAAAACATGCCTATCGGTGAGGTTGAGCAAAAAGATATCCTTTTACTTAACTATTATATTAAGTTGCTATTTACCAACTATTTTCTTCGAGGTAACTATTCTTACCGAAACACTAACATTACTCGTTATAACGCTTACATTTTACCTGTTTTTTAGAATTCGAAGGGGGCAGTCGAATCAATATATAGGACTAAGTATATTGTGTGGATACCTTGTTTTGATAAAGCCTTTTTATATATTCTTACCCGTAATTCTCTTTTTTATATTATTAAATGGAAGTTCATTTAAGTACCTATTAACCAGACTATCCTTTATCTTAATAATTCCTCTTTTTGTTTTTCTAGGTTGGTCTTATGTAAACAAAAAGAATACAGGCTATTTCACCTCCACAACTTTTTACGGATTCAATCTTGCTCAGAACTGTGTCAACTTTGCAGAAAAAACGACTCCTGAATATGCTCCAATAGGCAATATATATGCCAAGTATAGAGACAATAGAATTTCGGACAAGGAAATAGCAATGACTATCTGGGAAGCATACCCTGAATTGGAATCGGAAACAGGTTTATCGTTCCCCGACTTATCCAAGAGGCTCTATGATTATAGTATCGCTACAATTAAAGAGAACCCGACAGCGTACTTGCAGCAGGTTTTTATCTCCTGGCGTGACTTTTGGAAAACATCACTGTATTGGGAATATGATAAATTTGCTATTCCTCATGCCAATGAAATACTATTGTATATATGCTACTTAGAAAGGATTCTGTTACAATTAATAAAGATTGCGTTTATAATCCTCATCCCTTACAATATATTCAGAGGTATAAAGCAAAAGAAGATTACCCCTCAACTTACAATATCTATAATAGTATTCACAGCATCGATACTACAAGCTTTTGTTACATACGGAACAAATTCCCGATTTAGCTTTCCATTCGAAATGCTTATTGTATTATCTGTCATATTAAATGTTTTAGACATAAGATATAAAAAACTCGAAAGATCTGATATACAATTCGAGTCGGAATAGGCTTGAACGCTGAAAATAAAGATCAAAAATAGTCAGATGCAGTAAAATTGACTATTTTTGTACGTTTTATAAACTTAATTGATGTGATTTCAGTAGAAGGACTAACGGTAGAATTTGGAGGTTTCAGCCTCTTTGACGATATATCTTTTGTTATCAACAAGAAGGAGAGAATAGCCCTTGTTGGTAAAAATGGAGCAGGTAAATCAACCATGCTTAAAATATTTGCGGGGCTGCAAGCTCCTACACGAGGAAATCTTTCCGTACCCAAAGACATAACGATCGGTTATCTGCCGCAGCACATGACCCTAAAAGAAGGTAATACTGTTTTTGAAGAGGCTTCTTTAGCATTTTCTCACATACAGAAGATAGAAACCGAATTAGAGTATGTAAACAAACAGTTGGCTGAAAGAACCGACTATGAATCGGAAACCTATCACAACCTGATTGAGAAATCATCTTATCTCAACGAGGAGTTTATGATGTCCGGAGGCGGCAACTTTCAGGCAGAAATAGAAAAAACACTGACTGGTCTGGGGTTTAAACGTACAGACTTTGAACGTCCAACCAGTGAGTTTAGTGGAGGATGGCGTATGCGTATCGAATTAGCGAAACTGCTTCTTCAACGTCCAGACGTACTTTTACTCGACGAACCGACTAACCACCTTGATATAGAGTCGATTCAGTGGCTCGAAACATTTCTCTCGACCCGAGCCAATGCCGTCTTACTCGTATCGCATGACCGTGCTTTTCTGGATGCTGTAACCCAACGCACAATAGAAATATCTCTCGGACGTATTTACGATTATAAAGTACCCTATACCAAATATGTGGAACTGAGGCAGGAGCACCGCGAGCATCAAATACGTGCTTTTGAAAATCAGCAAAAGCAAATACAGAAAACCGAAGAGTTTATAGAGCGTTTCCGCTACAAAGCGACAAAATCGGTACAAGTACAATCTCGCATAAAGCAATTGGATAAGCTAGAACGGCTGGAAGTAGATGATGAAGATAATGCTATGCTGAATCTTAAATTTCCTCCTGCACCACGCTCAGGTTCTTATCCTGTAATTGTAGAAAATGTAGAAAAAAGCTATGGAGATCATCTGATCTTCAAAGATGTGACATTTACAATACATAGAGGAGATAAAGTAGCCTTTGTAGGAAAGAATGGAGAAGGGAAATCTACCTTAGTGAAATGCATTATGAACGAGATTGATTTCAAAGGCAAACTCGAACTAGGACATAATGTAAAAATAGGCTACTTCGCACAGAATCAAGCTCAGTTATTAAACGGGGATCATACCGTGTTCGAAACAATAGACTATGTGGCTGTAGGTGATATACGAACTAAGATCAGAGACATACTGGGAGCCTTTATGTTTGGGGGAGAAGCGTCTGACAAAAAAGTAAAAGTATTGTCGGGTGGAGAACGTAGCCGCTTGGCAATGATACGACTGCTGCTCGAACCCGTCAATCTGCTTATTCTCGATGAGCCGACCAATCACCTCGATATGCGTTCGAAGGATGTTTTGAAGAAGGCAATTAAAGAATTTGACGGAACAGTTATCGTAGTATCCCATGATCGAGATTTCTTAAACGGGCTTGTAGAAAAAGTTTACGAATTTGGCAACCAACAAGTAATAGAGCACTTAGGCGGAATCTATGAATTTCTTGAAAAGAAAAAAATGGATAGCCTCAAAGAACTTGAAGTATCTACATCTCCGCTTAACGAATCTGATAAGACTACGGATCAAGAATCTGTAAATAAGTTATCTTACGAAGAGCGAAAAGAATTAGCTCGTCAAATAAAAAGAGTAGAAAAACAAATTTCGGATATAGAAAAAAGTATAGAAAGTAAAGAGAACGAAATAGCCGAAATAGAACTTAAACTAACAACACCGGAAGGTGCGGCCGACGCTTCTCTATTCGAAAGACATGGACTATTATCAAAAGAGTTGGAAGACGATATGCTCAAATGGGAAGAATTGACTGTTGAACTTCAAAATATTTCGAAAGACTAAATTTGCATTCTATGAGAACTATATTGTCAATTTTGATGTTATTTTGTACTATGATTTTATCGGCACAGGAAATACAAGAAAATATCCTTGAAAATAAAACCTATCTCGAAAGAATGGCTTACTTCAAGGCAAACCCTCTGACTAATGGGCAAATAATATTTTTAGGGAATAGTTTGACACAAGGCGGGAAATGGAATGAATACTTCCCAAATCAAAAACCTGTAAACAGAGGTATATCTGGTGACAATACATTGGGTATGCTCAATCGGTTAAACGAAATTATAATTGCTAAGCCAAAGAAAGTATTCCTCATGGCAGGAATCAATGATATATCTCTCAGCAGATCGAATGAAAAAATAATGATAGGCATCAAGTCTATCATCTACCAAATAGAAACAGGCTCGCCTTATACAAAAATCTATGTTCAAAGTCTATTGCCAATCAACAACAATAGAAATGTGTATCAACGAATGTTGAATAAAGAGTGGCAGATAGAACAGTTGAATAAAGAGTTAAAAGCTTTCTGTGAAAAGGAGAATATAACCTTTATCAATATTTATCCTGCATTTTTGAGCGAAGACAGAACCTTAGATACCAGATACACAACGGACGGATTACATCTGAACGATAACGGATACACAGTTTGGGTAGACCAAATACGAAAATATGTAGAGGAGTAACTAATTTAATTTATATGAACAAAATCTATTTCTATTTACCGATTGCCGCTCTCGCTCTAACGCAAGTGAGCTGTAAACAAAAGGCAAGCGCACAGGACTCGGATGCTGATATTATGAATATCGCACAGAAATTTGATACTGCTAATTTGGATATTACAGCTATCCCCGGCAATAACTTTTACCAATACGCTACAGGCGGTTGGGCAAAGGCAAACCCTATGAAAGACGAATATGCACGCTATGGTTCGTTCGATCAATTGGCTGAACGAAATCAAGAGCAAGTAAAAGGTCTTATTGAAGAATTGGGTAAAACAAAACATGATCAAGGATCTATCGCTCAGAAGATTGGAGACCTGTTTGCGTTGGGAATGGATAGTACGAAGCTGAATGCCGACGGAGCAAAACCAATAAAAGCTCAGTTGGATAATATAAACAAAGCTTCTACAGCAGCTGATATAGTAAAACTAACGGGAGAACTAAGAAAGTACGCGAACTCTCCATTTTTTGGTCTATATGTAGGTGCCGACGACAAGAATAGCTCTATGAATATCGTTCAACTATACCAGGGAGGTCTCGGATTAGGAGAACGCGATTATTACGTAGCACAAGACTCTACATCGGTTGCTATCCGTAAAGGATATCTCAACTTGATAAAGACTCAATTTGTAAATGCGGGCTACAGCGAAGCTGATGCACAAAAATCAGCTGACGTAGTTCTAAAAATAGAAACAGCTTTAGCAAAAGATCACTTCAAAAAAGAAGATACTAGAATTCCTGAATTGAATTATCACAAAATGAATGTTACCGATTTGAATAAATCAGTAGCTAATTTTGACTGGAAAGCCTTTTTCGATGCAGCCGATGCTAAAGATTTTACAGAGATCAATGTAGCTCAGGTAAAACCGATTGCAACAGCCGTAAATTTGATACATACACTACCTATCGACGAATCGAAAGCTTATCTTTCATGGTGCTTGATAAATTCTGCAGCCGGGTATCTTAGTGACAATTTTGTAAATGCAAACTTTGACTTCTACGGAAAACAACTAAGCGGTCGCAAAGTATTACAACCTCGTTGGAAGCGTGCTGTAGGAGTTGTGGATGGAGCTCTTAGTGAAGCTGTAGGACAAATGTATGTAGAAAAATACTTCCCTGCTGAAGCTAAAGAAAGAATGCTGAAGTTGGTGAAAAATCTGCAAGTAACTTTGGGCGAACGCATCAACAACTTGACATGGATGAGCGATGCAACGAAAGCTAAAGCTCAGGAAAAACTGAACTCTTTCACTGTTAAGATTGGTTATCCGGACAAATGGAAAGACTATTCAACGCTTAATATAAAGAAAGACTCTTATTGGGAAAATGTAGTACGGGCAAGTGAGTTCGATCATAACGAAATGATCAAAAAGATCAACAAACCTGTAGATAAGAGTGAATGGCATATGCCTCCACAAATGGTGAATGCATACTATAATCCAACAACAAATGAAATTTGCTTCCCTGCGGGAATTCTACAACCTCCATTCTTCTATCTAAACGAAGATGATGCGGTTAACTATGGAGCCATCGGTGTTGTTATCGGTCATGAAATGTCTCACGGATTTGACGATCAAGGATCTAAATATGACAAAGAAGGTAACCTGTCGGACTGGTGGACAAAAGAAGACTCTAAGAAATTCAACGAAAGAGCACAGGTGCTTGTTCAACACTTCAACAAGATAGAGGTTCTTCCGGGTGTATTTGCAAATGGAACATTTACTCTGGGAGAAAACATCGGAGACTTTGGTGGACTTCAAATTTCATACAATGCATTCGAAAAAACAGATGAAGCTAAAAAAGGTGATAAAATAGACGGCTTTACTCCGGCTCAACGTTTCTTCTTATCTTATGCAGGAGTATGGGCAGGTAATATTCGTGATGCAGAAATCCTACGTCGTACAAAAACAGACCCACACTCTTTAGGAAAATGGCGTGTAAATGGTACATTACCTCATATCGATGCATGGTATAAAGCATTTAATATCACAGAAAAAGATTCTCTATATATTCCAAAAGAAAAGAGAGCTGATATCTGGTAATATAAATAGGTTTTAAAAGAAATGGGTTCGTAGAAAACGAACCCATTTTTATTTTATAGGCTTATTGTCAATCTTTCTTTATCAGTTGATTAAATTCCTCTCTAGTTCCAGCAAATGCGTTCAGGTCAACATCCGTTTTTATACCTTCTATTTTCCCTTTATTCGTATATTGCCAAAACAACCATTTACGCCCATCAGGCAGCTTTGGCTTAGAAACTATATCTCTTATCCAAATGGGATTATCAACGAACTGTCCGATCATGTAGTTTTTATAGAACTCATTTGTAGTGTAGATAAGCACCTTCCGTTGATAATGATTTTCCAGAATCTCTATAAACTTGGCAATTTCTGCGATAATATCTTCTTTACGATTTTCCTGCTGACAATTTCCGCCATACTCCAAGTCGATAATAGGCGGAAGGTCTATACTATCTTTAGGTACATAATGAATATAATTTCGGGCCTGTGCATCTCCATCTTTACAAAATGTAAAAAAATGATAAGCACCTACCGGTACATTATGATGAATGGCTAGTCTCCAGTTTTCCTGAAAAAGAGAATCTTTATGATTACCTCCTTCTGTAGCTTTTATAAAAGCAAATTGAACGGATTGCTTGTCTAATTTTCCCCAATCAATTGTTTGTTGATGATGAGAAACATCTATGCCTTGTACCGGATACTCTTCAAAAGAAGGGTAGTTCATTCGTATATACCCTTTGGTATAAGCAAAATACAATCCGGTTATAACAACAGCTATAATCAGTATTGCACCAAGGGAAGAATATATGATGAGTTTCTTTTTCATACAGATATTAAAGTTAACACGATAATATTATTTTTAGTGAAGATAATAATTACTATTTTCTTTTAATATGTAGAAATTATATTTATTTTTGATAAAAATTATTAATCTTAAAAATCAGATAGTTATGTCAGAATTTAATACAGAAAATCAAGATTACCAATCTTCTCCCTATCAGGCTAATAATTTAGATGATTTTGCTAAACCTGTTAAACCCGATAATAACTTGGTCTTATCAATTGTAGGTACAGTACTAGGACTATGCTCTCCATGCTGTATAGGACTGATATTAGGTGTTATTGCAATCGTATTTTCTACACAAGTAGATTCAAAATATAATGCAGGAGAATATGAGGCAGCACAGGGAAATGCACAAAAGGCTAAGATTTTTGCTCTGATTGCCATCGGATTATTCGCTCTCAATTTAATCTATGGTATTATTATGTTTATCACAGGCGGAATGGATGCTGTACTTGAACAATACAAAGAGGTTCTAAAATATGCTGAATAAATAAATACTAAATTATTAATATATTTGGAAAGGTAATCGTAGCAATTACCTTTCCTTTTTTATATGAGAAAATATATAGGATATATCATTATCATAGCTATTCCTTTAATCATAGCATTTGTCTATTACAATTATTATGCAACAACAGGGAATATATGGAGCAAACAGTGTAGTTTTCACGAGCTAACAGGACTTCAGTGCCCCGGATGTGGCGGTCAACGATCTTTTTATCATCTGCTACACGGAAATATATTGCAAGCATTACGGTATAATGCTCTATTAATAATTATACTCCCCTTCTTGCTATATATATATTTCCTCTTAGCTCAGGTTTACATATTAAAGAATAAGAACTATCTGAAATACTTTAACTTTTCGGGGAAGCTGGGATATATCTTTATCGCCGTATTAGTCATATTCTTTATTCTACGAAACATACCCATATCTCCTTTTATTTACTTATCTCCTCCTCGGTAAAAGAAAAAAAGTGGCTTTCGCCACTTTTCATTATATTACTTTCTTAAATCTTTCGAGGAATATATTTGCCTGATCGATAGTCAAACAAAGAGGAGGCAATAAGCGGAACACATGAGTTCCTGTAGCTCCTGTAAATACTTTCTCTTCGAAAAGAAGCTTCGAACGTTTCTCTTTAATAGGTTCGTTAAATTCCATCCCAATCATCAATCCTCGTCCACGAACTTCTTTTATCTGAGGAATCTTTTTCAACTCTTGCATCAGGTATTCACCAACATTGTAAGCATTCTCGACCAGCCTCTCTTCTTTCATAATATCCAATACTGCAATAGCAGCAGCACAAGCCAAATGATTTCCACCAAAGGTAGTACCAAGCTGACCATATACAGCCTTAAACATCGGATTGATGAGCACGCCTGCCATAGGGAAACCATTACCGATACCTTTAGCTACAGTTATAATATCAGCTTGTATATCTGCATACTGGTGAGCGAAAAACTTACCACTACGCCCATATCCCGATTGTATTTCGTCCAATATAAGGATCGTTCCTGTCTCGGTACAAACATCACGAAGCTGCTTTAAAAAGCTGTCCTCAGGAACTTGTATTCCTGCAACACCCTGAATACCTTCAATCAAAACAGATGAATATTCTTTAGTAGCAAGCTCTTTCTTTATAAATTCAATATCATTAAATGGAGCAAACACATAGTTCGGATTCATATTCACAGGAGCTGAATATGCCGGAATATCTGTAGCCGCAACTGTAGCTGAAGTGCGCCCATGAAACGCTTTCGCAAAAGCTAACACCTTTTTTCGTCCATTATGGAAGGAAGCAAGCTTTATGGCATTTTCATTTGCTTCTGCACCCGAATTTATCAGAAATAAAAAATAATCGGGATAACCACATTGTTCTCCAAGTTTTTGAGCAACCTCCTGTTGTAATTTGTTTATAACAGAGTTTGAATAAAACCCAAGCTTATTCAATTGATCTGTTAGCTTTTCTACATAGTACGGATGAGTATGTCCTACGGATATCACAGCATGCCCGCCATACAAATCCAAGTATTCATTTCCCTTGTCATCATATACATAGCATCCATTACCTTTCACTATGTTAATATCAAACAATGGGAACACATCAAATAATTTCATTTTGTATATATTAATTAGTTATTTATTTCTTTTATTGTCTCTATCAATTTCTCTTGCTGAAGTATATACATTCCAAGTCTGTTTTCAGAAATCCCTTCTTTTAGTTTATAGGTATATTCGGGAATATTATCTCGCTTTATAATTTCTAAATAAGCAAATTGTATGTTCGATATGTCATTCAATTTATAAGCTGCTTCTACAATATGAGAGGATACCGCAAAGAACGAATTCTTCACCTCAGTTAATGCTTCAACAACAGCCAAAGTTCCATCATAAGCATCTTTTACATTAGTACCTCTAAATAACTCATCAAATATAACCAATGCTCTGTTTTCTTTCAATTCGTTCGCCACATATTTTACCCTCAACACCTCTGAATAGAAATGACTATAGCCCGAATTTAGACTATCTGCTATATTTATAGTTGTATATAGCCCTGTTAGAACACTAATATCCATTTTTTCAGCAGGTACAGGAAAACCTGCATGAGCCAAATATACAGCAACGCCTAAAGATTTCAAGAACGTAGATTTACCTGCCATATTAGGTCCTGTTACAAAAAGTATATTCTTTTCTGATTCAAACCCTACATCATTCTTTACAGAATTCTCTACAAAGGGATGAAATAATCCACTTATTTGCATTCTATTTTGACCCGATGGCAATATATTTGAATAAGAGAATTTATACTTATTAGCGACCTTTGCTACTGCTATAAATGCATCATATTCATATATAAGATGAAGTAAAAAACGAATTCGTTCTTTATGCGTATAGCGAAATATGTAATCATACTTTGCAGTACTATAACTATCAATCTTTTCGAGGCTTTTGATCTTTAGTATCTCTGAATATTCTGTCTCAGAGAACAAAGCCAGAACTTTATCATTATTTCTTTTTATTAAGGTCGGACACTCTTTTTGTGTCAAGATTTTAGAAAAACGATATATTATGTTTATCATATCGATAGTATAATCAACACCTCTTTCAACTATATAATATTCATTCTTAGGGTTTAATTTATTAATAAACTTTTTCTCTATAGCACCCAATTTGGATGGTGGCGTTGTCGGATAATTCTCTTGTATTAAATAATGCTCTACGAAATCAAGAGAATTTTTATCTATTTCCAATTCTTCTTTTACCTGATTCGAACTAAAGAAAGATATTGCCTCTTTTCTTTCGTTTATCTCAAGATAGTCACAAAGAGGATATCTCAGGAAATCATAAAGCTTATTTTTACCACCTAAACAACGGGTAAGATTGAATAAATTGAATACAGACTTTCCTCCCTTTACTGTTTCAAAAAGTTCAAGATCCTTTAATGTCTGACTATCAATTTTAAATTCCATTCAATCTATTTTTATGTACAATTTATATTATTTATCAAATCTATCACACCCTCTTTGTTTATTATGTACATCCCAAGTCTTACATCCGATACTCCCTCTTTCAATTTATAGGTATAAACCGGATGCCCGTCCTCTTCCTTTATATCAAAGTAACTGAACTGAATATTAGCTTTTGATTCCAACTCTCTTGCCGCTTCTACAATATGGGTTGATATAACAAAAAATGAGGTTCTAATTTTAGCAAAGGCAGAAACAACGGCTACTGTTCCATCGTAAGCATCCTTCACATTTGTTCCTCTAAAAAGCTCGTCGAATAGAACCAATATTCTGTTATTTGCTTCCAGCCGATGAGCCAGATCCTTGATCCTCATTACTTCGGCATAGAAATGGCTATAGCCTGTACTCAGATTATCCGAAATATTTATAGTTGTACTTAATCCGGACAAAATACCGATTTTCATTTTACCGGCAGGAACAGGAAAACCTGCGTGTGCCAAGTATACAGCCACACCTAGCGCTTTTAGGAATGTTGACTTACCCGCCATATTAGGTCCCGATATGAATAATAGATTCGACTGGTTGTCGAAATGCACATCATTCGAGATAGCATTCTCTACAAAAGGATGAAATAGCCCTTCCAAGTCAAGTACAGTCTCTGTTTCAGGTAATATTTCAGGGTATTGCAAATGATATTTAGCAGCCGCTTTTGCCACCGCAAACAAGGCATCATATTCATGTACAAGGTCTAGGAAGAAATGTATATGTTTCTTATCGGTGTAGCGAAACATATAATCGAGCCTCATTATATCATAAGACTTGTATTTCTTCATATCCTTTATCTCTTTATATGCCTCTTTTTGGAAAAGTTCCAGAACAATTTCGTTATTCTTCACTAAGAATACAGGAGCATCAGCTTCTTTAAGTTTGTCTGACAAGATAATAGAAAACTCATATATATTCTTTAGGAGGTCTACAGTCGAAGTAACTCCTTTTTCGGCAAGGTAGTATTCATTACTGCTTGTACTTATTTTGTCCGCAATCATTTTCTCTATAGCCGTAAACCAAGAAGGCATCCGTGTCGGATAATCGGGCTGCCGTAGATAGTATTCAGTAAAATCCAAAGCATCCTTATCCAGGTTCAGACCATTCGGGAAATGCTTATGAAAAAAGGCAATCGTCTCCTTTCTTTCCGTGATCTGCTTATAGTCAGCCAAAGGATTTGCAAGATACTCGTATAACTTTTTCTTACCTCCAATGCATTGTGTATGATTAAATAAACCAACAACAGACAATCCTTCTTTGACTGTTTCAAAGATTTCTAGATCTTTTTTTGTCTGACTATCTACTTCAAATTTCATATATTTCATGATTATAAGGTTTTATCGGTTCTATACAAAATAGATATACAGTAGAACCTTTTTCCATAAACCTTATAGTTTTTTATTTTAAGAACTCTGACTTTCTATTAAAAGGTGACAACCAACGGTCACAGGAGCGAAACGTACGTAAAAGTAACACTTATCAGTATACTCTTTATTGTTACTTTATCCTTAAAAAACTTCTATAATAGATAATCTTATAAGCGGAATATAATCCTTACAATTCTTTCATATAACCTACAATGGTCTTCATTGCTGTATCCCAATTTAATCGGGATTCGAAGTCATGGTAAGCCGACAGAGCCAACTCATTATAATAGCTTTTATCCTCGAATGTTTTATATATCTGTTGCGCATACTCTTTAGGTTCTACTTGGGGGCTTAGGATTATCCCATTCGTATCATTCACGATAGAAGGAATTCCTCCTGTTGCAGCCGATACACACGGAACAGCATACGACATCGCTTCAGAAAAAACAATCGGTGTACAATCTGCCCGTGATGGGATAAAAAGAAAATGGCTTTGTAAAATTAAATCTTCTACCTTTTTCATCCCTTCGGGAGTAGCTTTACTTATACGCCCATGATTGATTATATAAGGTGGTAAGTTTTCTACCGACAAATCATCGATACCTACAATATGTAATTCGGCTGATTGAAGTAGTTCTTCATTCAAATACCTAACAGCATCGATAGCAATATCACCACCTTTGCGAAACCAGTCAACACCTAGGAAAAGAATCTTACAAACATCTGTACTTCTTTTTTTAAGTATATCTTTTATCTCCTCTAAAGATATTTTCTGAGTAGAGATATTTGCACCAAAGGGTACAATCCTTACTTTATCCCTATCCGCATTATAATCTTTGATTGCACTATCAGCAGCCCACTGAGAACTATAAATAGCCAAACTACTTGAGTCTAATGATAATTGCTCCATCTGATTTCCTTCTTTAATATACTGCTGACTAAGATTTGTAAAATAGTCATAGTAATTTATCATCGAAGCAAACGTAGCATCAGTATATATAACCTTATGCTTATTTGTTTTCAGATAAGACATAAGAGTAGAGCTGTGAGAAAATAATATATCTGTAGTCGGATTCAGTTGTTCTGAGATCTGCCTTGCATAACTCCTTCCGAATTCGGGTGACCGGTCTGCACGATATATTTTGTTTTGCCCATATAACTTATTCTTCACCTTCAGCGAGAATGTCCAATCTTCCTGCAAACCTGTTATATAATCCAGATTGGAGTATTTAGCTAGATTTGTTGCCATAAAATGCACAGTGCCCGACCAATGCTTTATGTCTGTGGATGGAAAGTTTGTTACATAGGTTATGTTCATAACTCTTTCTTTTAAGTAAAGATAAAGATATTATTCAAAAGAATCTCTTTTTAGTTATAATAGGATATGCTTCGTTAAAAACTAAGCTTGACAAGGAAAAGAATCTTAACTAAAAAGCAGATGCTTTCAAATTCAACCCTATAGTTTCTTCCAAACCAAAAATCAGATTCATATTATGCACTGCCTGACCGGAAGCTCCTTTTACTAAATTGTCGATACATGAAAGAATAAGCAGTTTATTACCATGTTTCTCAAGATGTAAAACACATTTATTTGTATTTACAACTTGTTTTAAATCGATATTCTTATCCGATATAATCGTAAACGGGCTATCCTTGTAATAATCTTTATACAATTTCTCTGCATCCTCTATTGTACCGTCGTAATTGATATAGGTAGATACAAAAATACCTCTCGTGAAGTTTCCACGCACAGGGATAAAATTAATATCTTCACCAAAATTTACCTGTAACTGATTTAGCGACTGTTTGATTTCCGTCAGATGCTGATGTTCGAAAGCTTTATAAACTGATATATTGTTTTCACGCCAACTGAAATGAGATGTAGCAGAAGGCTTCACCCCTGCCCCGGTAGATCCTGTAATAGCATTCACATGAATCTCAGCAGTCAGCTTATTTGCTTTTGCCAAAGGTAACAATCCTAACTGTATAGCTGTTGCAAAACATCCCGGATTAGCCACATAGGAAGACTGCTTGATTTCTTCTTTATTCAACTCAGGAAGACCATAAATAAACTTATTTCCTACTGCTTTATGTCGATAATCTGTAGAAAGGTCAATTATTTTCAGGTGATCGGGGATATCATTCGCATCCAAGAACTTCTTAGTATCGCCATGTGCTGTGCAGAAGAATAAAACATCAATCTTGTTATAGGGTAATTGATCGGTGAAACTCATATCTGTTTCTCCCAACAGACCTCCATGTACATCTGTCAGCTTATTCCCTGCATTACTTGTACTATTTACGAATACAAGTTCTACCTGTGGATGATTGAGTAATATCCTTATCAGTTCTCCGGCTGTATAGCCTGCTCCACCTATTATTCCTGCTTTTATCATTGTTCTATTTTTATTGAAACACAGAGTAAAAAGAGTAGAAAAGAGTTTATATTGAATATCGTTTTATTCCGTCTCTCAAAGATTTAACATTAAAATTAATCAAATATCCGATTTTACATCCTGATAGTTTCAAATATGTAAATAATTGAGCAGTATGAATCGGCTGTAACTCTGCAACAGCCTTCAATTCTATAATAATTTTATTTTCAACAAGCAAATCTATTCTGTATCCAGCCTCTATTTCAATGCCTTTATATTCTATTGGCATTTCTTCCTGACGTGTTACGAGTAAATTGCTTTCTATCATTTCATAAAAGAGACATTCTTCATATACTCTTTCGAGCAATCCAGGTCCTAAAGTAGAGTGCACATTATATGCACATTTCAATATTTTACCTGTTAATTCCTGCTCTTTAAACATAAAACTCTTTTCTACTCTTTTTACTCTGTGTTTAATACTAATTTATTTTCCGTTTTTCTTCTGCACACTATGATATATTTTATTTGTCATAGCGTATATTTTGGTAAATCCTTTGGCATCGTCGGAAGTCCATGCTTTATTCATTTCGCCATATTCACCAAAGTCAGCCTTCATCAAGTCAAAATCACTTTCAACCCCTACAAGCGTATAATGATAAGGTTTCAGTTCTATGATAACACGACCTGAGACATTGCGCTGCGAACTTTCGAGCATAGCTTCTATATCTCGCATCACAGGCTCTAGGTATTGCGCTTCATGTAAAAACATTCCATACCAATTACCTACCTGATCTTTCCAATATTGTTGCCACTTGGTTAGCGTATGTTTTTCCAGCATTTTATGAGCATTGATGATAACAATAGGTGCAGCGGCTTCAAAACCCACACGTCCCTTAATACCTATAATAGTATCACCTATATGCATATCGCGACCTATAGCGTAAGCGGAAGCAATTTCTTCAATTTTCTGTATCGCCTTTACTTTATCAGTATATTTTTCACCGTTAACAGCAGCTATTTCACCTTCTTCAAAGTCAATAGTCAGCATTTCCGAGTCTTGCTTTTTCAATTGAGAAGGATATGCTTCCTCTGGAAGAGTTTGATTCGATTTCAATGTTTCTTTCCCACCGATACTTGTACCCCAAAGACCTTTGTTGATAGAATACTCCATTTTTGTGAAGTCAGCTTCATACCCATGCTCTTTCAGATAATTGATTTCATATTCACGGGTCAATAAGAGGTCACGAGTTGGAGTAATTATTTCGATACCCGGTGCAAGCACATCAAAAGTCAAGTCGAAACGAACCTGATCATTACCGGCACCAGTACTTCCATGAGCGACAGCGTCAGCACCTATTTCTTTTGCATAGTTAATAATAGCAATTGCCTGAAAAATACGCTCCGAACTAACAGATATAGGGTATGTACCATTACGCAACACATTGCCAAAGATCATATATTTGATGCTCTTCTCATAATACTCTTGTGTTATATCAAGACTAACATGTTTTGCAGCACCTAGTTTATAAGCCTTTTGCTCTATAACCTTAAGTTCGTCAGCAGTAAATCCACCCGTGTTTGCAATTGCTGTATATACCTCATATCCAAGATCAGCAGATAAATATTTAGCGCAAAACGATGTATCTAATCCCCCACTGAATGCTAAAACGACTTTCTTTTTCATTTCTTCAATTGCTTTTTTAGGTCTTTTATGATTGTTTTTATTTCTTTCTTGTCCTTTTGCTTCTCCGGATCGAAAAGCATCGCTGTACAAATACAGTATTTACGCTCGGTACGAGTAAGCACATCGTAATTTACACAACCTTGACAACCACGCCAGAAAGCGTCATCATCCGTCAGCTGAGCAAATGACACAGGCACATAACCAAGTTCGGTATTTATTTTCATTACTGCTGCTCCCGAGGTCAAACCAAATACCTTTGCATCAGGAAACATCGCTCTGGCCAGCGAAAAAGCATGTTGCTTGATTTTTTTAGCTAAGCCATGTTGTCTGAATTTCTCAACAACAATAAGTCCCGAGTTAGCAACATATTGTTTATTTCCCCACGATTCGATATAACAGAAACCTGCAAATTCTTGCCCGATAAGGGCTATAATTGCTTTGCCTTCTTTTATTTTAAGTTCCAAATATTCAGGTGAGCGTTTTGCAATTCCTGTACCACGAACTTTTGCAGCAGCTTCTATAGTATCTAATATTGTTTGCACATAGCCAAGATGCTCTTCTCCGGCTATTTGTATGGTGAGTTGTTGTTGCGCCTCCATTTTTTTGTCTAACACAAGTTCTTCTATATTGTTCATTTTAGTTGATCTATTCAATGTTTGGAATAAAGGTAGATAGTGAAGCTATCACTTCCTCTCGGCTCACATTTTCTTTTGGTATAATCAGGATGGTATCATCACCGGCCACTGTACCCAAAATATATTTTGAAGCTTTATTGTCTATTTCACCTGCTATCGCCATTGCATATCCGGGGCGGGTTTTGATTATAGCCAGTTGTCCTGAGAATTCTATCCCTACAAACCCAAAGGATGAAAGCGGAGATTCTTCCGTAGTCGTAACCTTCGCTTCTGATAACTGATATGTATATTTACCTTTCGATGTCGGTGCTTTAACTATTTTCAATTCTTTGATATCGCGCGATAGCGTAGCCTGAGTAAGCTCAAAGCCCTTTTCTGTAAGTATCTTAAGCAGCATATCCTGACTATTTATTTCATTAGTCTGAAGCACTTCTTTTATTATTTTGTGTCTGAATCTTTTAGTCATACATGTATAAATATACAAACAAGATGCAAAAATATACATTATATTGCATATTTGAAATTTTTAATGTATAAAATATATAAATAAAAAAGACTGTAGCAATATACTACAGTCTTCATCAAATTTGATTTGCTATGCTTTATATCTTAGAAACTTATCTTTATAATGATATTTTCTCTTGTAATTTAATATTATCAGAAGAACTACCTACCATAAAAGTAAAGTCTCCGTTCGACTCAACAACTCTATTCATTTTCTTATCTATAATAGAAAAGTCGTCCTTTGTCAATATAAGTTTAATCGTTTTAGTTTCACCTTTCTTCAAATTGACTCTTTCAAAGGCTTTCAACTGCATAATGGGCTGCACAACAGAAGCCCTATTATTTCTGAGGTATAGCTGAACAACTTCGTCACCGTCAAAATTTCCGGAATTTCGAAGTTCTAGCGTAACTTCAACACCTGAATTGCTCTTATTAATCTTCAAATTGCTGTATTCGAAACTGGTAAAGCTAAGCCCATAACCGAAACTATACAATGGCTTGCTAGTCATCTCCACATAATCATGGCTTGTCGGATTCCTGTGATTATAATATACAGGCAATTGCCCTACCGATTTGGCTACCGACATTGGTAAGCGTCCCGCAGGGTTATATTCACCAAACAGAACATCAGCTATCGCATTGCCGCCTTCTTGTCCGGGATACCAAGCAGATAGTAACGCATCTGCATTTTCTGACGCCCAGTTCATATTCAGCGGACGCCCTTGAATATACACCACGACAAAAGGTTTGCCGATGGCTTTTATAGCCTTTAATAGCTCTAATTGTTTTCCCATAAGGTCTAAACTAACTCTATCAAAGCCTTCGCCACTCTCCATATCGCTTATACTATGCTCATCAGCAACAGCAGCACCTGTTTCTATATATTTTGTTTTAAAATCACGTGCACTAGAACCTCCAACCACAACTACAGCCACATCTGATCTTAGGGCGGCTTGCACAGCCTTATCTATCTCAGTATTCAGTGTATCTCTGATAGCACAGCCTTTCACATATTCTATTTGCGATTGTTTGAGTTTAGATCTGATGCCATCCAAAACAGTCTTAACATTGCTATCATCCTGTGGTGCTGTATAATCGCCTAACTGATTGTATACATTATCAGCATTAGGACCTATCACAGCAATTTTCTTTATTTTACTCTTATTAAGAGGTAAGACATTATTTTTGTTTTCGAGTAATACAATCGACTCTCTTGCTACTTGCCTTGCCAATGCCATATTTTCTTGTGTTCTAACAACCTGTTGTGCATTGTTTTCATCGACATATGGATTTTCGAAAAGTCCCATATCGAATTTCAATTTCAGTATTTTATATACAGCCAAGTCAATCTGAGTTTCACTAACCATGCCTTTTTTTACGGCGTCAGATAATGTAAAGAAAGCATTACCTCCCAAGTCGCAATCAAGTCCTGACGTTAAGGATAATATAGCAGCTTCCTGTATCGTTGATACAACATAATGACTACCTCTCAATCCTTCGATACTACCCAAATCTGACACAGTAAAGCCTTTAAAACCCCAATCTTTGCATAGTACATCCTTTAGCAAATATTCATTCGATGTACAAGGAATACCATCTACAGAGTTGTAAGCAGTCATCACAGACAAAGCGCCTGCTTTGACAGCTTTTTCGAATGGAGGTAAATAGTTTTCTTTCAAGTCGCGCATTCCCACACTATTGCTATTACCATTATGTCCACCATCGGGGATTCCATAAGCTACAAAATGCTTTAAAGTAGAGATTAAACTGTATGGTTTGCTCAAATCTCCACTACCAAAACCTGTCACAAAGGCTTCTCCCATTTTAGAGATCAATACAGGATCTTCTCCATACGTTTCTTCCACACGAGACCATCTGGCTTCTCTTGCCAAATCTAACACGGGACCATATCCGATATGCGAACCCTGAGAACGTGCTTCTTTGGATATTACCGCACTCATTTGTTGGATAAGACTAGGGTTCCATGTTGCCGCTTGTCCTATTGCTGTAGGGAAAACAGTAGTACCAATCGCCATATGCCCATGAGGACACTCTTCAGCTAGGAAAATAGGAATGCCCAAGCGTGTATTCTCCATTATATAGCGCTGTAAAGCATTACCCGCTTTAGCTGCCAACTTCGGACTCAATCCGTTTTCTAATGTTTTTTTAGTCCATGGGTCTGCCCTAAAAGTAGCCCAGAGCATACCTATATGACGCTGTTGAACATACTCTTCAAACTTTTTAGAGTGTGTCACCTGATCTCCGTTCCGTTCATACATCTCCCACCCGAGAGGACAAAGCAATTGACCTACTTTTTCCTCCAAAGTCATGTGACTGATAAGATCGACAGTACGCTCTTCGCTTGACAGCTTTGGATTTTTGTACTTATACGCTTGTTGAGCACTTATTGTTTGAAATAGAAAGAGAGCAATAATGCTTAATTTAAAATAATTCATAAGTATATGTGTTCTTATATGATATATTTAACTTCTTTAAAGGCAAAATGTCTTTCTTCACCTTCTTTCGTTTTTAAAATAAGGATTCCCGAAGAATCAACATCTTGTATTCGGGCAAGGAAATTCGATAGTCCATCATTGTATAGATGATAACCATCTTTCCTGAAAAGAGATTCTTTATATTGTTTTATCAGAGAATCGGTCTTGCCAATTTTTATTTGCTGGTAGTACGCATTGATATTATCAACAACAGTCTTTAGTATTTCCTCAAGATTATAGTGTCTGTTAGTTATCTGTTTCAGAGATACAGGATTCGGAGCTTCGCTTCTGAAATTTTCCTGATTGATATTAATGCCAATACCCGCAACAGAATGACCTATATTATCTTCGAGAATAGTGTTTTCTAATAGGATACCACATATTTTCTTTTCATTCCAATAGATATCGTTAGGCCATTTTATAGATATACCCTCTGTATATTCTTGCAGACAATTTGCTACGGCTAGAGATACAATCTGTGATAGTATAAATTGCTCTCCCGCTTTTATAAAGCCAGGGAACAAGACAATACTAAAAAGAATATTTTTTCCCGCTTCAGACTCCCAGCCATTCCCTCGCTGACCTTTCCCTGCCGACTGAAAATCTGCCCAAACGACAGTACCTTCATCAACATTCTGTGTCTGGAGTAGTTCTTTTAAATAATTATTAGTCGAGTTAGTCTCACTAATGTGAATTATCTCAGGCACAGTCTTCAACTATTTGGTAAGTTATTATATTCTGTTTGTTTTACTTTGGGGAGTTTCTTTATTACTTCGTCTACTGAGTGAAGAATCAATTCTTTAATAAGTTTATCAGGCACATCGCTATCAAGAACAATTGTATTCCAATATTTTTTATTAGAATGAAATCCGGGTTTTATTCCCGTATACTGTTCACGCAGCTCGATAGCTTTCTCCGGATCACACTTGAGGTTAAGCCAAAATTCTCCATCTTTACTATCCAACGCCATATAAGCATACATCTTATCCATGATCTTGTAAACTAAGACATCCTCCCCAAAAGGAAATGTCTCTGTCGCTCCTTTTATAGCAATACAGGCTTCGCGCGCTTCTTCTATATTCATTTTCTGATTTATTAGATCTTGTTCTTCAAATAAGATTTTCTTAAATTTATACAGATGATCGCAAATAATGAGGTATCAGTTTATAGGCGCAAAAAATGCATCATCTATATGGTCTATTTCGAACTTTTGTCCTGTCCAAATTGCTGCAATAACATCAAAGCGGGCCGGTAAATCTATATTAAACTCCTTCAAATAGAAATCTGCCGCCTCTACAATCCTTTTTATTTTCCGTTTCGATACTGCGTCTTCGGGATGTCCCCAATAATTACTACTTCTTGTCTTTACTTCTACAAAAATAATAAACTCTTCGTTTCGAGCAATAATATCTATTTCGTATTTCTCATAAGTCCAATTTTGCTCAATGATCTTGTACCCCTTTTGTTTAAGAAGATTAACTGCTGCCTCCTCACCTTTTTTCCCAAGATCATTATGCTCAGCCATAGACTACTTAAAGCTTTAAAACTTTATTTACATTATCATACAAAGGAACGAGATTTGCCGTATCCACAGTTAAGCAGTATTCAACAGAATCTTGCAAGTTATTCGCTTCAAGCCGCTTGATATGTTCGGTACGATTTATATAGCCTCTTAAATCAGACTTTGCCTCTTGCCACATCGATAAAGCAACCTGCGTGGCATCTGAAGCAGACGTATATCCTTTTGCCATCAACCTATCGGCTAAAGCTCCGCCAAATAATGTATCTTCAATATTAAAACGATTGTTCCACCCCGCACAGAGTATCATTACATATTTTTGCTTTTGTATGCAAAAATCAGTCAATGCACTTATATTCGAAAAAGCTCCGATAGTCAAAATATCTGCATTTGCAGCGGCTTCGATTGCCTGAGTTCCGTTTGTCGTTGTAAACACAATTTCTTTACCCTCTACCTTGTCCTCTGTATAGTCAAACGGTGAGTTTCCAAAGTCAGCAAAATCACAACGTTTCACATTCCGCTCTGCACCAACCAAGTATCCTTTAGCTTTATATTGTTGAGCTTCTTCGATAGAAGCTACCGGAATAATACACTTAGCTCCATTTTTCAGGGCAGCAAACATGGTTGTAGTAGCCCTGAATATATCAACCACTACTACAATATAGTTATTGCTGTCGGCATAGTAAGGATACAAAGCAGGAGAAAAACAAACATCAACTTTCATCTATAGCGCAGCTTTTATTCTTACTAATTTCTCCATAAGTCCTTCAAGCTGGTCTAGCGGAAGCATATTAGCTCCGTCCGACAATGCATTTGCTGTATCGAAGTGTGTTTCTATAAATAATCCATCTACCCCTGTAGCAATACCCGCTTTACACATTGTTTCTATCAATTTTGGTTGCCCCCCTGTTACACCTGAAGCCTGATTCGGCTTTTGCAGGCAGTGTGTTGCATCCAATACGACAGGAAAACCAAATTCTTTCATTTCAGGTATTCCTCGAAAGTCTACCACAAGATCAGAATAGCCAAAAGATGTACCACGATCGGTAAGGATTACATTCTTATTTCCCGAATCCAATACTTTCTGCGCTGCAAACTGCATTCCATTCGGAGCCAGAAACTGACCTTTCTTTATGTTTACTATTTTACCTGTCTTGGCAGCTGCGATGAGCAAGTCAGTCTGACGGCAAAGAAATGCCGGAATCTGCAAAACATCAACATATTCTGCGGCCATTGCAGCCTCATGAGTTTCGTGAATATCCGTTACGGTAGGAATACCAAAAGTCTCACCTACCTTACGAAGTATCTTTAAAGCCTTTTCGTCTCCAATTCCGGTGAAAGAATCTACACGAGATCGATTTGCTTTCTTATAGGAACCCTTAAATACATAGGGAATATTTAGTCTATCTGTTATAGTTTTAACTTTTTCTGCAATACGAAATGCCATTTCTTCTCCCTCGATAACACATGGTCCTGCCAGCAAGAAAAAATTATCATTTTTTAAGTTCTCTATATTCATTTTTTATTTGTTTGATTACTAGATAAAATAGTCTTCAAAGGTACAAACATTCTGCCATTTTCAGAAATTTTAGGTTTGTCATTGATATTATTTATTAGCAATATTAAAGGAATTAAGCTATTTTTATTGTTATATAAAAAAACATGATAATTATGGGAAAAGCCAAAAAGAAAAACTTTGTATTGGATACAAATGTAATACTACATGATTTCAGGTGCTTAGATAATTTTGAAGAAAATGACATATATATTCCCATTGTAGTTTTGGAAGAACTGGACAAGTTCAAAAAAGGGAATGATCAGATTAATTATAATGCCCGCGAATTTCTCCGCCAGCTCGATGCAATAACAGACGACAACTTATTTACGAAAGGAATATCTTTAGGCAACGGTTTAGGCAATCTCTTTATTGATACAAGTATAAAATCTCAAGAAAGGATAACTGAGATATTTCCGGAGAGAATACCCGACCATCGTATATTATCATCTGTTCTTGACATCTCGGAGCGCGACAGCAAAACAAAAACCATACTGGTAACCAAAGATATAAACCTGCGAATGAAGGCTCGCGCAATCGGGCTTCTGGCAGAAGATTATATAAATGACAAAGTTCCTGATATCTTTTTATTTGAAAGACAGCACAAAACATTCAAGGATATGGAGTCTTCGGTTATCGATGAACTATATGCAAATCCGAACGGCGTTGATCTCGATCAGTTTAATCTGGAAACTTCGGTTAATGCGAATGAGTGTTTCGTGATGAAGAATGGTAAAAAAAGTGTGCTTTCCAGATACAATCCGTTTACTAAAAAGATAAAGAAAATAGACAAGCAGATTTGTTACGGCATACAACCTCGAAATGCGGAACAAACATTTGCAATGGAGGTGCTGACCGATCCCGAAATAAAATTAGTAGCGCTTACAGGAAAAGCGGGAACAGGAAAAACGTTACTCGCCTTAGCTTCAGCTTTGAAACAAAGTGAGAACTTTGACCAGATACTCCTCGCCCGCCCGATCGTTGCATTAGGGAACAAAGAATTGGGATTCTTACCCGGTGACGAAAAACAAAAAATAACACCTTATATGCAGCCTCTTTTCGACAATTTATCTGTAATAAAAAATCACATTCCTTACGGTGGTGCTGAGTACAAGAATATAGAAGCGATGCAGGCAAGTAAGAAGCTTGAGATAGAAGCATTGGCTTATATCCGTGGACGAAGTTTATCAGAGATGATCTGTATTATCGATGAAGCTCAAAACCTGACACCTCACGAAATAAAAACCATTATAACCCGTGCAGGTGAAGGAACGAAAATGATTTTTGCTGGAGATTTACAACAGATCGACTCTCCTTATCTTGATGCTCAGTCGAATGGGTTGGCTTACATGATAGATAAAATGACAGGACAAGATATTTTCGCACATGTCAATCTGATAAAAGGAGAAAGAAGTAAGCTGTCTGAGATAGCAAGTATATTATTGTAATAACAATCTAAAAACAATAACATTTCAAGAAATATAAATGGACAAATTCTATCTCAGAGCTTATAATATACTCATCGCAACAATAAGTATACTCAGTATCCCTTGTTTAGCCCAAAGTGCAGATAATCATAAATGGAAAGAAGGTATCCTAGTGGATGAATTCATTTATGATTCTGCTGAATTCCCCTCGGTTCATGCAGCTACAATTGCTGAAACCCCGTCGGGTTTGATTACTGCATTTTTTGGCGGAAAATACGAGGGACACCCCGAAGTCAATATATATACTTCTCGTCATACTGCAACAGGATGGACTCCGCCTGTGAAGGTAGCGGATGGCATCGTGAGCGATACTTTGAGGAAGGCCTGCTATAACCCGGTCTTATTTCAATATCCCGATGGCGAATTGCTATTGTTTTATAAAATAGGAAAGAATGTGCAAGATTGGACAGGTTACCTAATCCGCTCATACGATGACGGACAAACATGGACAAAACCCGAAGCACTGCCAGAAGGATTTCTGGGCCCAATAAAGAATAAACCGATCCTGATTGACAACAAACTAATTTGCGCATCAAGTACCGAGAACGACGGATGGCAAGTTCACATGGAGTTTACCGAAGACAGAGGAAAAACTTGGAGAAAAACATCTCCGATCAACAGCAAGCCTTGGAATATTATTCAACCAAGTATATTAACGTTAAACAATAATGTATTGCAAATCGTATGTCGCTCTCAGAATGAACATATCATATCCGCTTTTTCGAAAGATAAAGGAGAAACATGGAGCGATCCTATAGCTCTCTACTTACCCAATAACAACTCGGGGACGGATGCCGTAACACTCAAAGACGGACGCCAACTAATGGTGTACAATCATGTAGCAGCATCGGAGAGTGCATATAAGGATAAAGCTCGTACTCCACTGAATGTCGCTCTATCTGACGATGGAATTAGCTGGAAAGCATCACTCATTCTCGAAGACTCTCCAATAAAGGAATATTCCTACCCATCGGTTATAGAAGGGGAAGACGGTATGATACACATAGTATACACGTGGCGCAGAGAAAAAATTAAATATGTAAAAGTTGATCCGTCACTACTTAAAAGTGAAACAATCGTAAACGGAAAGTGGTAATAACAACTAGAAATCCTCATTTTTACAATTTTCTGAATAAAAAAAGAATGAAATGCTTGCAATATTCAAAAAAATATTACTTTTGTAATCACATTTAAAACAACAAGCGTTAGAATGAATATTTTTTCTTATACATACTTTTTCTTTTTTTACTTTTACTTTAGAAAGTAGAACAGGATTTTGTATGAGAAATTTGGAGTGAATTAAAACAACAAGAATATATGGAATCCTGTCAAATATGACGGGATTTTTTTTTGATAACATTTTATGAAAAGAGTTGCGATACAAGGAGGATTAGGTGCATATCATGGGATAGCCGCAGAGAATTTTTTCGGAGAAGAAGTCGAAATTGTTCCATGCATTACTTTTCGTGATATTTTCACAACAATCAAAAAAGAACCGAATACAATCGGGATTATAGCCATAGAGAACACTATCGCCGGTAGCCTTCTGGGCAACTACGATCTGCTAAAAGAAAATAAACTCCCTATAGCAGGAGAATACAAACAACGCATCTCTCATTGTCTGGCGGCATTGCCCGGACAAACAATTCATGATATAAAAGAAGTGGAATCGCATCCGATTGCACTCATGCAATGTACAGAATTCCTGGATACGCTACCGGGTGTTAGGATTATAGAGCATGAAGATACGGCTTTGGCTGCAAAAGATGTAGCAGAGAAACATCTATCGACCACTGCTGCGATATGCAGCACCAAAGCGGCCGAAATTTATGAACTAAACATCTTAGCGAGGGGAATTGAGACAAATAAGCACAATTTTACTCGCTTTCTTATTATAGCGAATCCATGGGTGGTAGACGAACTTCAAAAAGGAGAAGTGCTGAATAAATCGTCTATTGTATTCACAACTCCACATAGCGAAGGCAGCTTATCGAAAGTTTTATCCGTATTTTCTTTCTACGGCATCAACTTGACTAAGATACAATCTCTACCAATAATAGGCAGAGAATGGGAATATCAGTTCTATGTAGACCTCACATTTTCTGATCTTACCCGATACAAGCAATCGCTACAGGCAATTCGCCCTTTAACGAGTGAACTAAAGCTTTTGGGAGAATATCCAAACGGAAAACAAAGCGAATTATAAAAAAACACGATTTAACAATAGCAAACTGCTAATAACAATATGAGAACAATAGTACCGGCAGACCGCCTTAATACAGTAAGTGAATACTACTTTTCGAAAAAACTAAGAGAAGTAGCCGAAATGAACGCAATGGGAAAAAATGTGATTAGTCTCGGAGTGGGAAGCCCGGATCTCCCTCCTTCCGAAGAAACCACAAAAGCCCTGTGTGAATCTGTAATAAAAAAAGATGTACATGGCTATCAACCACATGTGGGTATTGCCGAGCTGCGTAAGGCTTTTGCTGATTGGTATAAAAGAACTTATAATGTAAATCTGGACTTTGCAAATGAGATACAACCTTTGATAGGCTCGAAAGAAGGGATCTTACATATCTCTCTGGCTTTTCTCAATCCGGGAGACGGAGTATTAGTACCTAATCCGGGGTATCCGACATATAGCTCTGTGAGCAAGCTTGTTGGGGCAAATATTGTCTCTTACGACTTGGATGAGAATAACAATTGGCAACCGGATTTCGATGCTTTGGAAAAGCTAGACTTATCGAATGTAAAGCTAATGTGGATTAATTATCCTAACATGCCTACAGGAGCAAATGCTACGGTCGAATTATTTGAAAAAATAGTTGCTTTTGGAAAGAAACATGGCATAATCATAGCTCATGATAATCCTTACAGTCTTATTCTTAACGAAAAGCCGTTAAGCATACTACAAGTAGAAGGAGCGAAAGATATATGTATCGAACTCAATTCGATGAGTAAATCGCACAATATGCCCGGATGGAGAATTGGGACATTGGCTTCAAATGCACAATTTATACAATGGGTGCTAAAGGTTCTGACCAACATCGAGAGTGGAATACTAAAACCTATACAGTTGGCAGCCATTGCCGCTCTGAACAATTCGGACGAATGGCACAAAGAAAACAATATCAAATTATACGCTAATCGCCGTCAATATGCAGAAGCTATTATGAAAGAGCTAGGTTGCACTTTTGATAAAAAACAATCGGGAATGTTTCTTTGGGGAAAGATTCCGGCAGAATACAAAAGCAGCGAAGAATTGGCTGACAAAATTTTATACGAAGCGAATGTTTTCTTAACCCCGGGATTCATTTTCGGGAACAAAGGAGAAGGATATATACGTATCTCTTTGTGCTGCAATGAAGACATGCTGAAAGAGGCCTTGGAAAGAATAAAGAAGGTAACAAATTAATGATTGCCACAATACCATTTATCAGGATAGCCTAAATTTATCTATTATAGAGTATTAAATTATAGACAGTAAATAAAAGGTAACAGATAAAAACAGAATAAAAGTTGTCACCTTTGTCACTTTTTAGCTAAAATATAGAATAATTAAAAAACAAATTAAAATAAATATGAAACTAGACTCAATTTTACTTCCGGGAGTTGACCCGAAACGTCCTCTTGTAATAGCCGGTCCATGCAGTGCCGAGACCGAAGAACAAGTAATGAATACTGCAAAGCAACTAGCAGCAGACGGTATAAAAATCCTTCGTGCCGGAATATGGAAACCTCGCACTAAACCGGGTGGATTTGAAGGAGTTGGCAGCGAAGGTCTTGCTTGGCTCAAAAAAGTGAAACAAGAAACTGGAATGTACGTTTCTACTGAAGTTGCAACACAGAAACACGTTTATGAAGCCCTTAAATATGGGATAGACATGTTATGGATCGGTGCCCGTACAACAGCAAATCCGTTCGCAGTTCAGGAAATAGCAGAAGCGCTACAGGGTGTTGATATCCCGGTATTAGTTAAGAACCCTGTTAATCCCGATTTAGAGTTATGGATCGGTGCTCTTGAACGCCTCAGCAATGTAGGTCTGACCAAGATAGGAGCAATACACCGTGGATTTAGTTCATACGACAAGAAAATATACAGAAACCTGCCTCAATGGCATATACCGATCGAACTGAAACGTCGTTTTCCTGATCTGCCTGTTATTTGTGACCCAAGTCATATCGGAGGAAAACGTGACCTTATACAGCCGCTATGCCAGCAAGCAATGGACTTAAACTATGACGGATTGATTATAGAAACTCATTGCGACCCTGAAAATGCTTGGAGCGATGCTTCTCAACAGGTAACGCCGGTAAGACTAAAAGAAATACTGACAACACTTATTATTCGTGATGGTAAGCAATCGACAGAAGACCTTTCTGACCTTCGCAGACAAATAGACGAACTGGACGATCAGTTGCTGGAATTACTTGCAAAACGTATGCGAATATCATGCGAAATAGGTACATTCAAGAAAGAGCACAACCTAACCGTTGTTCAAACAGACCGTTATGACGAAATTCTACAGAAACGAATTGCTCAGGCTACATCTATGAGTATGAATCCTGACTTTATGCGTGTGGTTCTGGAAGCAATACACGAAGAATCTGTAAGACAACAGGTTGAGATATTAAACAAGTAACCGTATATGAAGATATTAATATTAGGAGCCGGAAAAATGGGCTCCTTCTTTACTGATGTATTAAGTTTCGATCACGAAGTTGCTATATTTGACATTGATCCCAAACGGCTACGATTTGTTTATAATGTAGTCAGAATGAGCAATCCGGAAGAGATAAGGGACTTCAAACCTGAAATTGTTATTAATGCAGCAACAGTGAAATATACGATTCAGGCATTTGAAATGGTACTGCCATATCTGGATGAAGATTGTATATTGTCGGATATTGCATCTGTAAAGACGGGACTAAAAGAGTTTTATAAAAAAACAGGCAGACCGTTTGCATCTACCCATCCTATGTTTGGCCCTACATTTGCCAACTTAACAGATCTTAGTACACAGAGTGCAATTGTAATTTCGGAATCGAACCATTGGGGAAAAATATTTTTCAAAGACTTGTATAACAGTCTTAAGTTGAACGTTTTCGAGTATACATTCGAAAAGCATGACGAAACGATTGCATATTCCCTTTCTATTCCATTTGCGTCTACACTTGTATTTGCTTCGGTAATGAAGCATCAAGATGCTCCGGGAACAACATTTAAGCGTCACATGAATATTGCAAAAGGGCTTCTGTCAGAAGATGATTATTTGTTGACCGAGATTCTCTTCAACCCTTATACTCCTGCTCAGGTGGAGAGTATACGAGGTGAATTAAAGCATCTTTTAGAGATCATCGAGAAAAAAGACAGTGCAGCAATGCTAAGTTTCCTTACAAAAGTAAGAGCGAATATAGCTGACAAATAGAATATAAAAAGAGACTGCAAAAGTCATACAATACTAATGCAGTCTCTACTCCTTATAACACCAATTACCAACCATAGTTAGCCTAACACCAAACAGACCTTGAATTCAGCTTTTATTTTTTATGTTTAAACAGCCATGAGGCAAGTCCTTCTTCTTTAAAGGCATTGTCCCAGCTATTATGATTAACTCCTTCATATTCGGTATATTCCGCATCACACCCCAATTCTTTGAGACGCTTATATATATTTCTCGAATTTTCTACAGGAACGACAGAGTCGGCACTCCCATGAAAAACCCAAACAGCTGTATTGTGGGCATACAAAGGCAGCTTACTCAAATCTGCGCCTCCACAAATAGGGAACGCCGCGGAGAAAGTATCAGGCAATCGCCACAACAATTCCAATGTACCCATACCCCCCATTGACAAACCACCTACATATACTTGGTTGGAGTCTACTTTCCCTGAGGTCAGCCAATTTTGCACCAAAGCAATCAGTGTACTCATTGGCTCTGTAATTCCATCAGAAAGACCGAATGTCAATGTCATTTTATCATCAATCTGGTGACGAACGACATTAGCCCAATAACTATCGGCTGGGCATTGAGGTGCTATAACGATAGCTGGATAAACAGACTGAAAATTATCAATAAGGAACTGCTTACCATGAGTCAATTGCTTCTGATTATCATTACCTCGCTCTCCTGCTCCATGAAGAAATACGACCAATGGATATTGCTTCGACTCATCATAGTTTTCAGGATACATTATCTGATATGGCAATGTATGCCCGTCAAACATGAATGAGGCATTCTTGAACTGAGCGAAACTGAATAAAGAACAAATTAGAAAAATGAAAGATAAAACACCTTTTTTCATAACCTTAATTTTAAAATAACTGACATTAAAGATAACGATAATACATCTTACTTCATGTGAGTTGTCATGCTATTTGCTTTTGATTCTATTACTCTTTAATTCAATGAAGGAGATTCAAAACCTAGTTTCTTAAGCCCCTTTTGAACATCAGGGTGACTCATAAATAGATTCCAAAGCAACTGCGAACGATAGTTCTCGATCATCACAGCTATTGTACCTTGGTCTATTGCTAAATAACGCTGTGGATACCAGTTATCTGTTTCACTAAATGCGTCATAAAAACCATATTGCCCCCAAACCTTATCGCCCATGCGATATAGCTTGCGCATTACTTTCATTGATTCCTCGGGAGTATACACAATAGAAGACAAAGCGGCCGTAGGAGTTATTACACCGAGGTCTCCTTCTTCTGTTGGCTCGTGAGCGCTATACCCTTTTACTGAATAACTAGCAGTCAAGCCCCAGCAATCTTCTCCATAACCTTTAAAACCTTTTGGGTTACGCAAGCAATACGCTCTATTTATCAGTGTATAATTTTTCATTTCCTGATAATAATCAGCATACTTATCTTTTAGCCCGGTAGGATTTAATCCTAAGAATGAGTAGTGAGCCCAGAATAAAGGGCCTGCTCCGCTATTGCTTTGATAACGCATATTTAGGTTATATCCTTCCAATTGATGAGGAGCAATAATTTTTCCGTTTTCTGCCCAACCTTCATGATAGACCTCAGCCGGAGTACCATGAGTAGGAGAACATGCAGCCAGTACATAAGTAATGAGACATTCATTATATCCACGAATAGGAAAATTCATTTCCCATGAATGGTTAGGGCTCCAATGCCAATACAATACATTTTGACCGTTACGATGCCAGTTCCAGTCCACATTTTTCCAAAGGTTGTCAATACGGACAGCTAAAGCTTTTTCTGCATCAGACCCATTTATATAATACTGATGAAGGGTCAATAAACCTTGTAGAAGGAATGAGGTTTCAACTAAGTCTCCTCCATTATCCTTATCACTAAATCCTTTTACTTCACCTGTCTCACCATTCCACCAATGTGGAAATACACCATGAAAAGAATCTGCTTTTTCGAGAAAGTTTAGAATCTTTGCAAACCGTTCTAAACCTTGTTCACGAGTTATATACCCTCTGTCTATTCCGGCAACAATAGCCATTATTCCAAAGCCACTACCTCCGGAGGTCACTACATTTTTATCATTTTGAGGATATACTCCATCTACATGAAAGCGTTCGCGAGCCATTCCACTCGTAGGTTCAGCTCCATCCCAAAAATAATTGAATGTCCTGCGCTGAACACTATCCAATAGAGCCTCATCTGTAATAGCAATTGGCTCTGTGGAGCTATCATCAGTATCTTTATTGGATTTATCCTTACAACTAATAGCCACTAGAACAAGCATTATAGAAATGAATGGTATATATATTTTTTTCATATTATCTGTTTTAATAATAAACAAGAAAAAGAGACTAAGATTACATAGTCTCTTTTTCAAGACTCAGAGCATTTAATTCAATGTAAATCTCGCAGATTTAACATCACTATTATTACCTCCTATCATCACATCAAAATCACCTTTTTCAAATACATATTCGAGGTTGTAATTGTAGAATTTCAATAACTCAGGAGTTATCTTAAAACTAACATTTTTACTTTCCCCTGCTTTTATAAATGTTTTTTCAAAGCCTTTCAATTCTTTCACCGGACGTGTCACACTACCGACCAAGTCACGAATATAAAGTTGAACAACCTCAGCTCCATCATATTTTCCTGTATTTGTAACAGTGACGGAAGCTGTTAATTCTCCTTTTGCATCAAGTGTTGTAGAGCTCAATTTAACGTCGCTATAACTAAATGTAGTATAGCTTAATCCGTATCCAAACGGATATAACGGATCGTTACTTACATCTAAATAGTTGCTACGGAATTTCTCAAACCATCGTCCTTCGTGCAACGGACGACCTGTATTTTTATGATTGTAGAATAGCGGTATCTGTCCTACATTCTGAGGGAAAGTAGCAACAAGTTTTCCGCTTGGATTAACGTCTCCAAACAAAACATCTCCAATAGCGTGTGCAGCCTCTGAACCACCAAACCAAACATTAAGAATGGCTGGTACGTTTTCATTTTCCCAAGTCAAAGTCAATGGACGACCTGTAAACAACACCAAGACGACAGGTTTTCCGGTTTTCAATAATTCTCTTAACAATTCTTTCTGTACATCAGGTATACCAATTTCGGTACGAGAACTAGATTCTCCACTCATCTCAGACGATTCTCCCAATGCTGCAACGATTACATCTGCATCCTTTGATATTTGTAATGCTTCTTGTAGCATTTCTTCATTACTGCGAGTTTCCTGATCTCTATGTAATGTACGACCAAACATAGTTGCATTTTGTTCATATTTTGCATCATTTATCAGATGGCTACCCTTTGCATACACAACCTTAGCATTGCTTCCGGCTACCTCCTGGATACCTTCAACTACGGTTGCGGGTTTAGTCAGGTCTACAGCAACACTCCATGTTCCGGGCATATTAGAGCGTGTGTTTGCCAAAGGGCCAACCACTGCTATAGTTCCACCTTTTTTCAAAGGCAATGTATTATTTGCATTTTTAAGTAAAACAAAACTTTCTGAAGCTATCTTACGAGCAACAGCACGATTTTCGGCTGTGTATATTTCTTTTTTTGCACGATTTACATCGCAATATTTATATGGATCTGCAAATAATCCCAATTTATATTTAGCTTCCAACACACGGCGACAAGCCTGATCTATTTCGGCTTGCGTAACTTTTCCTTCTTTCAGAGACTTGCCAACTGTAGCCAAGCCTTCACTTACCATATCCATATCGATTCCGGCCTTTAAGGCACGAGCCGAAACGGTTTGCAAATCACCAATTCCGTGATCTATCATTTCACTTATTCCGGTATAGTCTGTAACTACAAACCCGTTAAACCCCCATTGCTTACGCAATACATCTGTCATCAACCATTTGTTAGCTGTAGCCGGAACTCCGTCCACTTCATTAAACGAAGCCATTACGCTCCCCACACCTGCCTCTACTGCAGCCTGATAAGGGTACATATATTCATTAAACATACGTATACGGCTCATGTCTACAGTATTATAGTCGCGACCTGCTTCACCTGCACCATACAGTGCATAGTGCTTAACACAAGCCATAATATTGGAGTTAGACTTATACATGTTCTCTCCTACTCCCTGATATCCGCGAACCATCGCTTTTGCGATTTGTCCTCCAAGAAAAGGATCTTCTCCATTTCCTTCCGAAAAACGTCCCCAACGAGGATCTCTTGAAATATCAACCATTGGACTGAATGTCCAGCAAATACCATCGGCACTTGCTTCTATTGCAGCGATACGTGCAGATTGCTCTACAGCAGCCATATTCCATGTAGCAGCCATCCCCAAAGGAATTGGAAATACAGTTTCGTATCCGTGAATTACGTCCATTCCAAATATTAATGGAATTTTCAGACGACTCTGTTCTACTGCAATGCGTTGAACTTCTTTTATTTTTTCAACACCTTTTATATTGAATAACCCACCAACTTGTCCTTTCTTAATTTTTTCAGCTATATTACTGCTTTTAGCCTGTCCGGTAGTTATATCTCCGGAACTAGGCAGATTAAGCTGTCCGATTTTCTCTTCCAGCGTCATCTTACTCATTAAATCATTGATAAACTTATCCATCTTTGGATCTTTCCCTTGTGCCAATATATTGCCCGAGATAGCAAAGAAGGCCAAGAAGACCAATAATAATTGTCTTACAGTCATTTTACCTTAAATTTCAGTTATACCTTAACTCTAATTATTTCTTGCCTAAAACTAGTAAGGGCTAATTGTCTAGCCCTTACTATTAAAAATGTGATAACCTAATAAACCTTATTGATAGTTGGGGTTTTGTTTCAAAACGCCATTTGATTTATCGATTTCCGATTGAGGAACCGGAAGTAATGCATGCTTATCTTGATAATTTGTTTTACCTGCTGCATGTAACACTTCTTTAGCAGTACCCCAACGTACTAAGTCATAAAAACGGTCTGGTTCTAAAGCTAATTCTACTCTTCTTTCACGCTGAATAGCTTTTCTCAATTCCACTTTATCTTCTGTAGTAACCTTTGGCAATATACTGGTACTAGCTCCTCTCGCATGAGATCTTACCATTTCCAAATATTTCAAAGCATCTTCAGTCTGATCTAATTCATTTGCGGCTTCTGCAGCCATAAGAATAACATCCGGATAACGGATAATGCGTATATTAACCCAGAATCCTTCTCTCGTATATTTAGCTCTCATCGCAGGATTTGTGTATGCTTTTTTATTAAAGTATGCACCCATTGCAGATGATTCAGGAGACTCGCCATATGGCTTGTTTGTATTTTCAGGAGTGATAGCTGCACCCGGTTTTCTGAAATACAGAAGAGTAGCATCTTTACGTGGATCTCCCGGCTCGAAAGCTGTACCTAACTCTTTTGTTGCCATATGCCAACCCCAGCCAAGATTCCATTGTGCGGAACCTCTCACGCCTTGCACCTGACAAAATTGGCTACCGATAGCTGTACTTGCTGGCATTGCCGCAGTAGCTGTACATTGCAGTTCAAAAATTGATTCGCCACAGTTTTCTCCAGCATCGGTAAACACCTGATCAACAGATGTATTCAGATTATAGATTCCTGAATTGATAACTTCTTTAGATGCAGCAAGCATATTTCCCCAGTCGTTACGCATCATATACGTTCTGGCATGTAACGATTTGGCAGCACCCCATGTTAAACGTCCTGTATATTTAGCTTGCCAAGATTGAGGTAAATTTGCTTCAGCAAAAGTAAGGTCCGCATCAATTAATGCATAAATCTCAGCAGCAGAGCTTTTCGGGATATTCGCCTGTGATGCATCTTTTATTTTAAAGTCTATTTTGGGAACTTCACCCCATGCTCTCACCAAGTTGAAATAACAATAAGCTCTAAAGAATTTAGCTTCTGCTTCCAAACTTCTAAGGTCACTGTTATTTAATTTCTGTATAGTATCTATAGTAGAGTTACAGTCATGAATTATCGAATAATTATGATTCCAGTAAGTTCCTAATATACCATTAGAAGCTGTGTATTCAAAATCATCCCAAAATCTGGCGTTATCCGGTCCATCATTCTCAGTACTTCCTTTTTCAGAATCTTCGGAACGGAACATATGGACTGCAAATGCAGGAATCCCGGCAGTTATATTATAACTTCTCATTTTTGAGTAAACACCAAAAATTTTTGCTTCTACACCACCACTAGTATCGTCATCCTCAGTAAAACTTCCTTGAGGACTTTTGTCAAGAAAATCATTACAGCTGATAACCGATAATGCTAAAGCAGCAATTATAGCGGCATATATATATTTATTAAATATTCGTTTCATAATATATTGTTTTTATCTATTAAAATGTAAGATTTAAACCAAATGTATAAACCGCAGGTATTGGATACGGATTAGCATCAATACCGAAGGCTATAGCTGAACCTCCTATTTCTGGAGAATAGCCTGTATTATTTTTCCATGTTTTAGGATTTTGAGCATTTATATATACTCTCAAAGATCTCATTCTTAATTTTTTCAACATATCTGCACCGAAAGTATAACCTAATTGAATATTTCTGATACGGAAGAAGCTGCCATCTTCGATAAAGTAATCTGATGGAGTAGAACCTCTATTAATATTTCTATTGTTAGCCATTATTGGCTCTGTATTAGAAGTTCCTTCGCCGTGCCATCTATCCATTCTAGCCTCTAGGTAGTTAAATTGAGACCAAGCATAAAGATTCCATGTGCGATAAATTTCATTACCATATACACCCATCATGTCAACAGACAGGTCAAAATTTTTGTATCCTACATTTACTGAAAGTCCATATGTAAAATCAGGAGTAGGGTTACCTATCATTGTTCTATCGGCAGTGGTTATTTGACCGTCTCCGTTCACATCTTTGAATTTCAAATCTCCGGGTTTAGCTCCTAGTGTATTCTTAGCGGCATCAATTTCTGCTTGATTTTGATATATACCCTCCACTTTATATCCATAGAAATATCCGATAGGATATCCTGCCTGTGTATAAGACATTTCAGGAAGACCAGAAGTTCCGGTAGTAATGTTGTATCCTTCTTGATATAAATACAAGACTTTATTCTTGATTGTAGTTAAATTACCACTAACTCCATATCTCCATTCTGAACCGATTTTATCATTCCATGATAAAGTTAATTCAACCCCTTTATTTTCCATTGAACCTAGATTACCAAGACCTGGTCTTGTACCTGCAATACCAGGAATTTCAGCTAAAAGATCTTTAGTTTTCTTCTTATAATAAACACCTTCGAAATTCAATCTGTTTTTCAAGAAATAAGCTTCAAGTCCAGCTTCCCAAGCCTCAATTTTTTCCCATCTCAAGTTTGGATTTGGAAGATATGCTATTTCATATCCCGGTATTATATTATCAGCAAAAACCGCATTAGAAGTGTTTAGAAGTACTGGTTCTGCAGGATAAACTCTATCCATATTTTGGTTTCCTAGAGTACCCCATGATCCTTTAAGCTTCAAGTAATCAAGAAAAGTGAAATCTTTCATAAAATCCTCTTCTGTTATTACCCAACCAGCTCCTAAAGAGTAGAAATTTTGCCATTCGTTCCCAGTATAGAAAAATCCTGAAGATCCATCACGACGGAAAGATCCGTTGAACAAATATTTGTTTTTATAATTATACAATCCCCTTGCCAAGAATGAAACGGTTGAGCGTTCCCATTGTGTACTTTCAGCAGATGCTGCATTTGCATCACCGATGCTTACAAACCATTTATCAGGATCATTTGCAATAGGCAGTCCGTTTCCTTCGCCACGTCTTCCGGTAAGGCTGGATAAATTGTTATAGTATGTTGTAAAACCGGCTGTAGCTGTAATATTATGATTATTAAAGCTATTTGTATAAGTCAACAAATAATCGCTTTGAACCTTTGTTTCATTTGTTTTTTGTTGTTGTACAGCAGTTTTCCCATCGCCCATAACTACAGGCTGTTGAGTATCAACATCGAATATAGTTCTCTTAGGAGTATACAATCTGCTATCATAAGATTTGTAATCTAATGAATACATTACACGGAAATTGAAGTTCTTCAAGAAAGTAAGATCTCCATATACATTACCGGATGCTCTATAGTCTATTACTTTGTTCATATCCTTTTGCAATTCTACAATAGTCATCGGATTTGACACTTCATTTTTTTGGAAACTAGGTAATGTATTATACAACCCTTCTTTTTCATTATAAGGAGATCCGATAGGTGCTGCATATAAAGCTCTTTTCACAACATCTGTATATAAGCTGGTAGAAGTATTAAGAGGCGTTGAACGGGCACCATTAAATTGGAATCCAACTTTAAATGCTTTAGTGATAGTGTAATCACTGCTCAGATTGATAGTTACCTTACTGAATTGTTCGTGTTTCAAAGTTCCTTCTTCTGAAGTATACCCAACACCCATATAGAACTTATTCCTTTCGCTAGAAGATGTTATACTAATATTGTTATTGGTAATAAATCCTGTTTGGAATATTTCATCTTGCCAATCTGTATCAGCAGTCCAATTTGTATAATCGAAAGGACTTGCTCCTTGGTTTGCTAACTGCTCTGAATAAAGTTCTTTAAACTGTGCAGCATTCACCATTTTGACTTTATCTACTACTGATTTAAAACCAAAAGAAGTATTGATATTTACCAATGTCTGACCTTCTTTCGCTTTTTTAGTAGTAACAATAATAACACCATTTGCACCACGTACACCAAAGATAGCCAATGATGAAGGATCTTTTAAGATTTCCATTGATTCAATGTCGGCAGCATTCAAGAAGCTAATGTTATCGTTGAATAATCCATCAACTACATATAGCGGCTTATATCCGTTAATTGAATTTGTTCCACGAATACGAATTTCGGGATCTTGTCCGGCAATACCTGTATTTACGACCTGTACCCCTGCTACTTTTCCTTGCAAAGAAGCTAATGGGTTTGCAGATGGACGGTTTGCTATATCCTCAGCTTTAATACTAGCTATGGACCCGGTCAAGTCTCTTTTCTTTGCTGTACCATAACCAATCACGACTGTTTCCGTTAGCATTTTGGCGTCATCTTCCAATACTACGTTTATCGCATTCTGGGCACCTACAGTAACTGATTGAGATTTCATTCCCAAATAAGAAAACACAAGAACATCTCCTTGTTTTGCAGAAAGAGAATACATACCATCTATATCTGTTATTGTTCCGTTTGTTGTACCTTGTACCAGAACACTAACTCCGATTAGAGGCTCATTCGCTTGATCCACAACCTTACCCGAGATTGTTTTGGTCTGCGCATAAATAGTCGTCACGCTTGCCAAAAGAAAACAAGTGAAGAAAAAAATTCTCCGCATGAGAGCAGCTGAACTTTTCATTTTTTTAGGTTTAATTTTCATAGTCTTACTTTTTATTTAAACACATATTTTCAAATAAAATCTACTATGAACGACAGAAAAGAAGAACTAAAAAGTGATCGTATTTTCCAGTAACGGCTAAGTTATGATTGTTCTTTCTGTGCGTATGATATTAGATTTGTGTCAAAATTAGAGTTTATAGACAGAGTGTTTCTAAAAGTTAATACACCGTGAATACACCCTCTCCTCTTTTAACAATACCACCACCTCACTTTTACCTCTCAAACAATCATAATAATATAACAAACAATAAATTACAATAGTTAATCTATATTCAGAAAAAACTCATTTAAGTTCTGGGAAGGAAGAATATTTAACTTTTTTCTTAGTCTATAACGACTATTTTCAACGGCTCTAATAGATAAATTCATTAAAGAAGCAATCTCCTTTGTTTCCAAATTTAGTTTTAAACAAGCACAAAGCCTAAGATCATTATTGGTTAACTGAGGGTATAGAGTTTTCATCTTTCTGAAAAAGCCTGTATGTTTTTCTTCAAATTTTAATAAAAATGTTTTCCAATCATCTTCCGTATTCATATTGCTATTGAGCAAGGCATTTATTTTTTGAGATAACGGAATCAATGCATTGTTTCTATTCTTTGAATAAAAATCATCTATGATATCTTTTACTTTCAAAATGAGTTCATTTTTCTGAATAATAAAAGATGTTTGAGTAAGAAGTTCGGCACTCTTTTGTTCCACTTCTTGCTGCAACTCCCCGGCCAACATTTTCAAGCGTCGGGTTTCTCTATGTCTGATCTTTTGAAGATGCAAGTTTCTATATCGTCTTAATATAAGCATCCAGATGATATACATAACAAAGAAAAAAGCAAGAATATAAAACATATACGCCCAAATAGTCTGATACCAAGGCGGCAATATTTCAAACTCATAAGATATAGATTCGGAATAATGTCCGAGATTATCTACCGTACGTACCATAAAGACATACTTACCCTCAGGTAGACGAGCATACTGAGCACCATTCACCTTTTGAGGTAGAGACCAGTCATTATCTACCCCCTGCAACATATACTGAAATGAGAAATTAGATGAAAATGCATTTTCTGCCGAAAAGCCAAAGGTTACAGTATTATAGTTATATGATATCTTAGCTAATTGAGCAAGATTCTTATATTCGTAATCACCATAACCATTTGTTGTTCCCAACATCCTTAAATATGGAAGAGGTAATTTATTTTGAAGGTCTTTTTTTACAACATGTTCTTTATTGTATATCATAAACCCATTATCCAAGCAGACAAGGCTCAATGAATCATTCAGGATAGACACATTTTCGTATGCGTTTACCAATGATAAGTTCATTCCTAGGTTGTAGCTTTCGAGAATAGATGCCTCATAGCCATCATACGAGAATTTATAAATCGAAGCATCTGTAAGTGCCCAAAATAGATTTCCACGAATATGTACAATTTGCTTTAGGTTCTTTACATTTTTAAAGCAATCATTCAGTATTGTATTCGGCACTATTTTATTTGAAATATCATCGTAGGTATAAAACTCATTATTCCCAAGCAAAACAATACGTCCCCCCACCTTAAACATTTTCATTTTGTATGGGAAGCCATCTTTATTACTTCCTCCGTAATATGAGAATGTTTCAAAGCCCGAGAGATCGTCTCCGAGTTTACATCTATAAATCCCTCTATTAGCATGTTCTAACCAAATATTACCGATATGATCAATATCAGCATTAATTATCGGCTCTGATATCTGTTTCGGCACATAGACTTTATTTGTAGCGGGATCTACAATTTTTAGAGACTGATAGGTAGAAAGAAAAAGCAAGTCTTTCTCTTTATATTTTGCTTCCATGATGTTGTAGACACCCGTATGTATATCAAACACATCTGAAACCGAAAGGTTACTGTTTATCATTTTTAGACCTTTGTTGTGGCAACAGTATAGCTTTCCATTCACAACTTTTAATGTCCAGACTTGTCCTTGTGTTCCATTTATCAGTTTCATGTTAGACAGAGCTTCCGGCTTTTTAAGGTCTTCAGCAGCTATGTAAAACACACCCTGATTGGTAGCAACAAACAATTTATCATTCCACAGAGCACCACCATATACAGCACCAGTTTTCCCTCCTTTATCTATATAGCAGTCCATATTCTCTATATGCTGTATATAAGAGATACCTTTATCCAGAGCAGCCCAGACATTGCCTATATTATCTTCATAGAGGGATAGCACCGTATTATTCTGGAGGGTATTTATAGTAGATAGATGATCTAATATATTACCAGCTTCGTCAACCTGATAAATACCATCTAATATAGTTCCGAAAAAATAAACACCCTTCGAAGACAATATACCGCAATTAAGCTCTGCAGAACTTAATACAGACGATATGGCAGAGTTCCATTGTTTAAATGTGCTCCCATCATAAATATACATTCCTTTTGTGGATGTACCTATGAGATATTTATCTGTTGAATATGGCAATATAACCCTAACATCTGTATTCGTAAAGATTTCACTCCCTTCTATCTTTGTTAATGTAGCACCTTTCAGGCGATACAATGCTCCAAACATTTGCTGCACCAAGAATTCATTTCTCACCTTAGATAATAATAAGAAGCCTCCATTGAAAGGTACATGTTTCACTGTTTTATAGTCGTACATATAGATGGACGAAAAAGATTGGAAATAAACGCAATCTTCGGCAATCCATATCTTCCAGAAATCATCATTTTTAAAAAGAGCTTTATCCAGTTGATCACTTAAAGAAGTGTAGACTAATTTCCCTGAGATATCCCTATCCCATCTACCAAACTCCTCATAGCTTCCCGTAAAAATTGTTTGATGCGAAAGAACTGCCACCGAACGTGCTATTAGAGAATTAGGTATACGGTTTAGCTTCCATTCGACACCGTCGAACTCCAACAAGCCTATGTCGTTACCAAAATACATTATTCCTTTTTCGTCTTGCGCTATCGACCAGTTTTTATTATCGGCTCTATACATGTTCTTGGAGAGGTTGATAACATGTGGTTTATTTGCCGAAATTGAAATGAAAGGAAGGAAGGTTAGGAATAATAAAAAGATATATTTCATTAAATTATTCATTCAGGTTGAATTTACAAAGAGCTTTCTTATTTAAGACATCAAAAATACTACTTTTTTATGGATTTTGTTTTCAGATGGATGTCAATATAATGTCTTCAATCGTTTTGCCTTTAGAAGTTCATAAGTTATATTTGTATGCAATAAAAAATTAATATCAGAAAATCATGAAAATCGGGATAGACCTAGGAGGAACCAATGTTAGAATGGGTGTTGTTAATAATGGTGTCATTGTAAAAAAAATATCGGAGCGATGCAAAGCAGACCAGCCTGAAGACATCGTTATAAAGCAATTGACAGACATGCTTCATCAAATCATATCGCCTGAAATAGAAAGTATAGGTATAGGTGTACCTTCGGTGGTTGATGCAGAAAAAGGCATCGTATATAATGTAATGAATATCCCCTCTTGGAAAGAAGTACATCTGAAAGAAATACTAGAAAAAGAATTCAATATCCCGGTCTTTGTTAATAATGACTGTAATTGTTTTGCTCTGGGTGAATATCATTTTGGAGAAGGAGCCGGATCTAAAGATTTAGTAGCTGTTGCTTTAGGAACAGGTGTAGGCTCAGGGATTATTATCGATGGCAAATTATACAATGGAGGAAATACAGGAGCCGGCGAGGTCGGATGTATTCCTTATCTGGAATATGACTATGAATCTTATTGCAGTAGTTCTTATTTCACTCGTGTACATGGCATCTCCGGCAAGGACGCTTTTGAAAAGGCTAAAGCCAATGAAGACGTTGACTCCATTATTCTATGGAACCAATTTGGACACCATGTAGGCGACCTGATGAAAGTTATTCTTTTTGCTTACGACCCTCGAGTGATTATTTTAGGCGGAAGTATAGCCAACGCTTACGAATATTTTGCTCCTGCCATGATGGATAGCCTTGATAGCTTTCCTTATCCCGAAACAGTAAAGAATTTGAAGATATATACATCTAAAGTAGACGATGTTGCTATACTGGGAGCATCAACCCTAAGCTAAATTAATAGCCATTATACAGAACGAAGTGAAGAATAATAAATTATAGATTCTTCACTCCGTCAAAAATAAAAAGAATGATATCTTATCTCTCCCACTGCTGTAACTCAGCTACAGCAAGCTGATAATCTCGTTCTGTTTCCAGATACTTATCCACTGTTTCATAATACACTGACAACTCTAATAGGTAATTAATAAGGGATAATTGTCCCTTATCCAATGCCATTTTAAGCAAATCCTGACTACTGGTAACACTCAAAGCATCTTCATACTCTTTTAACAACAGAGATAATTTCTTTGCTTTATCATACTGATTCTTCAAGGTATTCCTGAACTGTAACTCAGAATCCTCATGCTGCATCTGCAATGCTACCGTTTGGGCTTTCTGATGCTTCACTGTATTTTTACCTTCCCACAAAGGAATGGATACGCCAACCGAAACACCCTGAAATATTGTACCCGATACTCTTTCGCTAGCATATCCGGCTGTTATCTTAGGCAGATTCAAAGCCCTTGTAAGCTGTTCCTGCTTTCTACTTAAGGCAACTTCTTGTTCCGCTACTCGCAAAGAAGGATTATTAGCCTTTACTATTGCAAACCATTCTATAAAATTGAGAGGGAAAGTAAAATCTGGATAACGATTAAATTCTGTGATATCCAACCCTCCGTTCAATCGTTGCAACTCAGATTTGGATAAATTCAAATCAACTTCATTGATCTGCAACGCTTTCTCAGCATTTAGTAAGTTCAACTTCGTTTTATTACGCTCCAAAACATCGATATTTCCCTGATCAAAACTCTTCTGATACGCATCAGAAAGTTCTCTGGCTTGTTTCAGTCGATCCGATAATATCTTGTTCATCTTCGTTTGATAAACCAGTTCTACACAGATTAAGCGAGCCTGTTGCAAGATCTCCACTTTCTGTTGATCATAAATCATATCTACCTGTTGGTTTTTTCCATCAGACAATTGTGTCTTATAGCGATATGCTGTAGGAAAATCAAACGACTGGGTTACATTAAGGTCTACACGGTTACCTTCTCCGGAGGGACTTCCCCACAGATAACCGAATTCCACTTCGGGATTAGCCATATTTATGCCTGTTTTGTTCCCTATCTTATCGGCATTAGCTTTCTCGCGATACGCTTTCAGCGTTGTATTATTCATTTCTATCTCTTTCAATACATTATCGAACGAGCCTTGCGCCTGTACACTGAGAGCCAGCACCGACAAAAGAATATATATTATTGGTTTCATAAATTATAACTCTTTTATTAAATAATCTCTTCTTTTACAGCCTTTCTATTTTTCAGCATTCTGTATATAATCGGCACAATGTACATATTCAACATGGTTGAAGTTAGCAGTCCGCCCAAAATAACCTTAGCCATAGGACTTTGAATTTCATTACCAGGCAAACTTCCTTGTACAGCCAGAGGTATCAAAGCCAGTCCCGAAGACAAAGCTGTCATCAAAATAGGATTCAAACGATCGAGCGATCCTTGCAATATACTCTTATTAACAGAATATCCTTTGTTTCCCAAATCGTTATAATGAGCCATCAGCAAAATTCCGTTTCGCGTAGCAATACCAAACAAGGATATAAATCCGATAATGGCCGGAATACTGATCTCTCCGGATGTAAACAGAATAGCATACACTCCACCAATAAGAGCCAGAGGAAGATTAAGAAGAATTACAGCCGATTGTGTAACACTTCTAAACTGATTGAAAAGCAATAGAAAGATAATAAGAATCGCAAAAACAGAAGCGATCAGCAATATCTGCGATGCTGCCTGTTCACTTTCAAACTGTCCTCCATATTCAATATGATATCCTTCAGGCAACTGAATATTGTTATCCAAGTTATCCTGAATCTCATTTACAACACTTCGCAAATCTCGTCCGGCAACGTTTGCCGACACGACAATCTTACGTTGAGCATTCTCCCTGTTGATTGTATTAGGACCCGTAGAGGATGATATATCTGCAATATAAGCAAATGGGACTTTAAGCCCGTTAGCATCTATCATCAGATTTCTGATCTTCTCGGCTTGATCTTTATAGTTCTCGTCAACTTTTAGTGTCAAGTCAAAACTTTTACCTGCATCATAAACCTGAGAAACAACTTCACCTGAAAGCATTGTAGTTACAAACTCAGTAAATTCGGGTAAGGTGATACCATATTTTGACAACAGTTCGCGCTTAGGGACAATCTTTAATTGGGGACGCTCTACCTGCTGCTCTACATTCAAGTCGGCAACACCGTCTATGCCCTCTATCTTCGACTTGATCTCATTTCCGAGAGAGAATAATTTATTCAGGTCTGTTCCAAAAATCTTTATGGCAATATTGGCTTTGGTGCCCGAAAGCATATGATCGATACGATGCGATATCGGTTGACCTATTTCCACACTAATTCCCGGTATGGCATTCAGCTTATTTCTGAGATCGGCTAACACCTCTTTTTGAGGACGATCTCTCAATACAAAAGGTGCTTCAATCTCAGAAGTATTCACACCAAAAGAATGCTCATCCAATTCGGCACGCCCCGTTTTACGTCCTACCGTTTGTATTTCAGGAACGCTAAGAATGGCCTGTTCTGCCATTGCTCCTACCTTATCTGATTCCTCTAATGATATTCCCGGTAAGGTATTTACAGTTACAGTAAAAGACCCTTCATTAAATGGCGGTAAAAAATTACGCCCAAACGAGAAAGAAATAGCTATAGCCGAAATCAACAATAAGCCTGTTATTCCCAATACTATCTTCTGTTTCTCTAATGCCCAATGCAAGCTTTTTTCATAGATAGCTTTAAGCTTTACTACAAATACAGATTCTTTTTCTCCCTTATCTTTCTTATTATTTGCAAGCAAATAGCTACACAAAACAGGAGTTACTGTAAGAGCTATAATTGTAGATGCAAAAAGAGCAACGATAAAAGCTATCCCCAGAGGAACAAGCATACGCCCTTCCATACCGCTAAGGAAAAATAAAGGAGTAAAACTTGCGACAATAATTAATGTTGAATTCAAAATCGGCATACGGACTTCTTTTGATGCTTCGAATACAATAGTAAGCACGCTTTGTTGTTCCTCCTTTGGCTTTTTCCGATTCTCTCTCAAGTGCTTAAATACATTTTCAACATCTATGATAGCATCGTCTACCAGCGAACCGATAGCAATAGCCATCCCCCCTAAACTCATCGTATTGATCGTTAAGCCCATCAGCTTTAGAGCAAGAATAGAGGTTAATAAAGAAAGTGGTAAAGCCATTAAAGAAATGAAAGTCGTACGACCATTCATTAAAAACAAGAACAGCACGATGACCACAAAAATAGAACCTTCATAAAGGGATTTCTGCACATTATTAATAGAGTTATTAATAAAACGTTCCTGCCGGAAAATATCTGTTGATATTTTCACATCCGCAGGAAGTCCCTTTTTCAAGTCAGCGATAGAAGCATCCAGCTTTTCACTCAGCTCGATTGTATTCGTATTCGGTTGCTTGGTTATAGTAAGCAATACGGCAGATTTTGTTTTTTCGGAAGCGACACCTAATTTCGGTGTTTTTGCTCCTATCTTTACATCTGCAACATCGCTGATCAGAATAGGGCTTTCGCCGACTTTCTTTATAACAGCTTTGCCTATTTCTTTTACATCGGCACTTTGCAGAACACCTCTTACTATATATTCATTACCGTACTCATACAACACACCTCCCGATGCATTCTGATTCATATTACGGGTCACTTGCAACACTTCATCCAGTGTAACACCGTAATGTTTCATACGCCCCGGATCGAGTAATATCTGATATTCTTTGATATCACCACCTATAACTGTCACCTGAGCCACTCCTCCTGTAGATAGTAAGCGTGGGCGAATCGTCCAATCGGCAATAGTGCGAAGATCTAATAAAGATGTAGAGTCAGCAGTCAGTCCGATAATCATCACTTCTCCCAATATCGAAGATTGTGGTCCCAATGTGGGTTGCCCGATATTCTCGGGTAAAGCATCACCTAGAGTAGCCAGTTTTTCGGTTACTATCTGCCGAGCTTTATAAATATCTGTACCCCAATCGAACTCGACCCATACAACAGAGAAACCTGTGGTAGATGACGAACGTACCCGCCGCACATCTGTAGCACCATTCACTGCTGTTTCGATAGGAAAAGAGACTAAGCGTTCCACCTCTTCCGAAGCCATTCCATTCGCCTCTGTCATTATCACTACGGTAGGGGCATTGAGATCAGGAAATACATCTATCTCCATATTCTTAGCAGTATAAAGCCCGCCAACCAATAGGAGAACAGCACTGATAAGAACAATCAAACGATTGTTCAACGAAAATTGTATTATTTTATTCAGCATATCTATTCCTCCTCAATTTAATGTTCATGAACATGAGGGATTGCTGATGCTGTAGAAGCTAACTTGACATGATATGCTCCTTTACTTACTACTTTGTCACCTTTCTTCAGACCCGACAAGATTTCAACATGATTGCCGTCATTTGCTCCCAAAGTAACTTCTTGTTTGCTATAAGCATCATCGTGAGATTGCAAATAAACGAAATACAGGCCTTGTTCTTCGATTAAAGAAGATACAGGTATAGAAATAACATTGCTACGCGGTTGTCCTAAGAGATAAACCTCGACATAAGAACCGGAAATTATTTGACCAATATTATCAAATTCAAAATTGACCGGCACATAATATTCTTGATTCGACGATGACTTACCGTACGATACCAGCCTTCCATTTAGAGCGGAAAGGGTATAAACCGTCTTATCGTAAGGCGTTTTGAAATTTGCGGATATTACAGCTCCTAAATCTTTAAAATAACGTTCCGAAACGTCAGCTCTCAGTTGCAGTCGTCTATTTTGCGTAACGGTCATTAAGGCTTGACCTACTTCCACGTATTGACCTTCGTTAACCAATTTAGTCTTTATAAATCCAGTTATTGGTGTTGAGACTCCCACGCCCTTAGCTGTAGTTTTCTGCCCGATAGTATGATAAGCAACCTTAGCATTTTCGTAGTTCAGCTTGATCTCGTTATATTCTTTTTCGGCAATAAGCTTATTTCCGATCAAAGATTCAGCTCTCTGATATTCCTTCTGAGCAATCTCGTATGCAGACTTCGCTTTTGCTATAGGGTCTCCATCCACTATATTTTTAGAAGAAATACTTAGAAGCGATTCTCCACCACGTACGGCTAGTCCTTCATTCAACGAAGCCTTATTAAATGACACTATCCCATTGGCAGTTGCAGAGATTGTAACCTCGTCACCCTGTGCAGATAAAATTTGTCCACTCGTTTTTATTACCTGATGAAATGCAGAAGGTTGAACATTCACGATTTCCAATCCTGCCTTTTTAGCCTGCTCGGGAGAGAATACGATTTCTTCTCCATGGGCTTCTTTATCATGAGAATCTTCTTCTTCGGCATGATCGTGGTCACACTCCTCGCCTTCTGCGTGAGAGTGAGCTCCTTCTTCTTCAGAATGATTATGTCCTGCGTGAGATTCTTTATTTTGTTCTGTATGAGTGTCTGCTTTTTGTTTAGAGTTGCACCCCCAAAGCATCGCAAGCAAACAAGCGATATATATTATATATTTTTTCATATTCTTATTTCTTAAACTTGAATAAACAAAAAACAATTATAGGCAGTTTTGGAAACTGTCACTATAAAAATTCAAACTTCTCTATTTGAGAAATTATGCTAAGAAATAAGATACAGGAGGTGCACGCAGGCTTTTTATGGAGCCTACAAAAGGTGGCGTATAGCTTACTAAATAAGGCTTTTGCCTGAAGCGTTCCCCAAATTGTGGAGCTTCTAAATAAAACTCATTGAGTGAGTATAATATATAGGCAAAAGAAAGACAGTTTGCACATGGCAATATGTCATCATGCGTATTATCTTGTTGACGAAGTATTAATTCCTGAAGATTACAATCTTCTGTATGCGTCTGATGATGACATCCTTTTTTGTGTTGTTCACAACAGTTATGGGTATCGTCTTGCTGATCGGAGCAATGATGTCGATGCATAATTTCCTCAAGAGAAAAACAGATAACACCATCATGATGCGAATGAGGCATAATAGCATGAGCTAACATAAACATGCTAGCCATCAGAGTTAGAGTCAAAGCGATCAATCTCATATGTCTCATACGACAAAGATACAAAACTTAAGTAAAGAAGCTCTCGTTTCTTTACACAAAAAAATAACGAATAACTTTAGAACTAATAAAATATGACATTTTAATAGAATAAATATTTTAATTAAGAATAAATATATAACTTAGTGAGCGATTGTTAACCGAATACCCATTTAATAACTTTCAAAATATCACATCATGAGTAGAATAGAAAATGACCTTATTAGCAGCCTGCCTGTTCCTGATAATGCTTATTATGGAATACACACTCAAAGGGCAATCAACAATTTTAACATTTCAGGAATAAAGTTGTCACATTATCCTCAGTTCATTAAAGCTTTAGCTTATGTAAAATGGGCAGCAGCCGAAGCGAATTATGAACTTGGGGTCTTGGATAAAGACATTCACGATGCAATAATAGAAGCCTGTAAAAAAGTTATAGAAGGAGATTACAACGGCCAGTTTCCGAGTGATATGCTACAAGGAGGTGCAGGAACCTCAACCAACATGAATATCAACGAGGTAGTAGCAAATATTGCCTTAGAGATTATGGGGCACAAAAAAGGTGAATATCAATACTGTTCTCCTTACGACCACGTAAATCTTTCTCAGTCGACAAACGATGCTTATCCGACAGGCGTAAAGCTAGGAATTCTCTTTTACAATGAAATGATAGAAGACACCTTGATTGAGCTAATAACAGCCCTCAAGCAAAAAGGACAGGAATTGAAGCATGTGATAACAATGGGGCGTACTCATCTGCAAGATGCCATACCAATGACATTGGGACAACAATTTGACGCATACGCTGCGACTCTAGAGAAGGAGAAGACTTCTCTGAGACAAAGCGTAAATTTGTGCCTCGAAATAAATATGGGAGCAACAGCTGTAGGTACAGGACTGAATGCTATTCCGGGTTATGACGCATTATGTGCTAAAAACCTGACACGTCTCACTCGATTCAATTTTACCTCTGCAAAGAATCTGGTAGAAGCCACATCAAATACAGGTAGTTTTGTAGCCTATTCTTCTGCATTGAAAAAGCTAGCGACAAAGCTCTCCAAAATATGTAACGATCTTAGAATACTGGCATCAGGGCCACGCTGCGGAGTACACGAAATAAATCTTCCGCCGATGCAAGCAGGTTCTTCTATTATGCCAGGGAAAGTAAATCCGGTTATTCCTGAAGTTGTTTCTCAAACATGCTTTAGAGTATTGGCAAATGATTTTGCGGTTACAATGGCTGCTGAAGCAGGTCAGCTACAACTGAATGTTATGGAACCTATTATAACGTATACTTTATTAGAATCGCAAAACCTGCTTAATAATGCGATGGTTTGCCTCAGGAAAAACTGTATTGAGGGTATTACTGCTAATGAAGAACATTGCAAAAGTCTTGTTATGAACAGTATCGGACTCGTCACTGCATTGAATCCGTATATAGGCTATGAGAATAGCACGGCTATAGCAAAAGAAGCTTTGGAAACAGGAGCGAATGTGTATAATCTCGTACTGAAGAAGAATATATTATCTAAAGATGATTTGGATAGAATATTAAATCCGGAAAATATGACGGGTGTGAAATAACACCTCCCTTTAGAAAATGGAAAAGGAGTGAAAATGTTTTTTCACTCCTTTTCTTATTTCGACAAAAAACTTCTTTCTATTAATCTTCGTCTTTCTGGCTTTCTGCATATTCTTTCAACAGCTTATCCTGAACATCTGAAGGTACGAGTTCATAGCTGGCAAACTTCATCGTAAATGAAGCACGGCCTCCTGTTAAGGAGCTGAGTGAAATAGAATAATTAGACATTTCTTTCAAAGGAACTTTTGCCTTCAAAACTTCTATTCCTCGTTCGCTTTCCATGCCCATAATCATAGCTCGACGCCCTTGCAGGTCACTCATCACATCCCCCATTTTGTCCGAAGGGACAAATACAGATATATCATATATAGGTTCAAGAATTTTAGGTCCTGCATTTTTAAATGCTTCACTAAAGGCATTGCGCCCCGCAAGCATAAACGATATTTCATTCGAATCTACCGGGTGCATTTTACCATCATATACAACTACACGAACGTCACGTGCATAAGAACCTGTTAGCGGTCCTTGTTCTAAGCGAGACATAATACCTTTGAGGATGGCAGGAAGGAAGCGAGCATCAATTGCACCTCCTACAATACTATTCACAAATACAAGTTTGCCCCCCCAATCCAAATTATACGTTTGGGTATCACGTGCCTGCACTTTAAATTCCTGACCATTAAATCTATATACATCAGGTGCAGGCATACCTTCTGTATATGGCTCTACAACCAGATGCACCTCTCCAAATTGTCCGGCTCCCCCCGATTGTTTTTTATGACGGTAGTCTGCACGAGCTGCTTTGGTAATTGTTTCACGATAAGGAATCCTAGGTTCAGAGAAAACAATTGGAATCTTATCATTATTTTCAATTCTCCATTTCAACGTTTTAAGATGGAACTCTCCTTGTCCTGATACGATCAACTGTTTTAGCTCTTTCGAATTTTCTATCAACCATGTAGGATCTTCTTCGCGCATACGCTGCAATACTTCATTCATTTTTTCAGTATCTTTTTCGTTTTCAGCTTTTATTGCACGACGATATTTAGGATCAGGATATTTTATAAAGTCGAATTTATTATCAACGCCTTTTGCATTCAGTGTATTCCCCGTACGAACATCTTTGAGCTTAACTGCCGCACCGATGTCGCCCGCAACAAGCTCTTCTATTTTTGTACGTTGTTGTCCTGCAGGAGCGAATATTTGCCCCATACGTTCTTTAGAGCCCCTATTTGTATTGATAAGATCATCGCCTTCATGTACCTTTCCGCTCATTACTTTAAAGTATGACACTTCACCTACATGAGGCTCAACGGTTGTTTTAAAGAAGAACAAGCTGGTTGGAGCTTCCGAATCCGGTTTTATTTCTTCTCCTTCTGTATTTACCGGAGCCGGTAAATCGCGTACGTAAGGAACTACATTTCCTAAAAACTCCATTGTACGACGCACACACATATCTTTTTCGGCCGACACACAGAAAATCGGATATAAATCACGATGCACTAATCCCCAACGGATTCCCATACGCATCTCATCTTCGGTGAGTGTTCCCTGATCAAAGAATTTTTCCATCAGAGACTCTTCATTTTCTGCTGCGGCTTCTACTAATTTCTGTTTTAATTCTCTTGCTTTTTCCAGTTCTTCATCCGGAATATCAAGCACCTCAGGAGCTCCACCTTCGGGTTTCCATCTGAGCATTTTATATTTTAATATATCAATCACAGCATTAAAACCTTCGCCACAATTGATAGGGTATTGTATTTGTACTGCCTTTTCGCCATACTCAGCTTTGAGTTGAGCGACAACGTTATCAAAGTCAGCCTTAGGATGATCAAGTTGATTAACGATGAAAATAACAGGCTTTTGAAGTTTTTGAGTATATCTCAATTGATTTATAGTACCCACTTCCATGCCATACTGTGCATTAAGTACCATAAGTGCAGTGTCTGTTACATTGAGTGATGTAACAACATTTCCGACAAAATCATCAGATCCCGGACAATCAATAAAATTCAATTTTCGGTTCATCCATTCCACAGAGAAAATGCTGGAAAAAACGGAATATCCATATTCTTTTTCCACAGGGAAATAGTCCGAGACAGTATTTCCATCTTTAACACTTCCTCTGCGTTTAATGACGCCGGCTTCAAAGAGCATGGCTTCGGCGAGAGTGGTTTTGCCCGCTCCCGAACTACCAAGAATTGCGATGTTCTTGATTTCTTGTGTTTGGTAAGTTCTCATGGCTAAATGTTTTTTACATGGTTAATATTATTCCTTTTACCAAATTGCCTCCATTTTGAGGCGATGTTTTCCAAAATTAATGAAATGTTCTGATGAAATAGCAAAAAAACGTATGTTATTTAGTTATAAAAGTTAGCATATAATGAATTTCAACCAAAAGATTCAAAATAAATTATCTACGATTGCTTACCTTTGCTCATATTGAGATAGATGAATCGATGGATACCGAAAAAATAAAAAACTATATCGAAACTATCATTTCCCTCTCAGAAGAAGAATGGGAAATATTGAGTACCCATATTGAATATAAAATTCTGAAAAAGAATGAATATCTCTTGTATGAGGGTGTGATCTGCAATTTTATAGCCTTCATTAATAAAGGTGTATTGATATACTGCAAAGAACTGGAGAATGGAAATGGGATGACCACAGATATGGCTTTTGAAGGAGAGTGGGTAACTGATAATTATAGCCGCCTCAAAAGACTCCCTTCTCATCTTAATATAAAAGCTATTGAAGATTGTGATCTCTGGATAATAAAAGAAAAAGATCTGCCTTATCTTTATCAAAAAATACCTTCTCTCGAACGTTTTGGGAGAATACTTACAGAACAAGCTTTTATAAAAATGACTCAAATGAGTATCGATCTACAAACTCTATCTGCAAAAGAAAGATATTTAAAGCTATTCCGTAATTATCCTGAAATATTTCAAAGAATTCCCCTGCACTATATTGCTAATTACCTCGGAATTGCACCTAAGTCATTAAGCCGTATAAGAAATACGAATTTCAAGAAAGAGTAATTTGGTAACAAATGCGGAGTAATCAATTGCTTTTCTATCCGGATATTTGTCATAATTATTAAAATATCAGAATATGAAAAAGCAATTAATAGTATTCATTCTTTTTGGATTGGCAGTTAGTATATCTGCACAAGAAACAATACCCCAGAAAAACAAGCAAAGCCATGAAGTAAAACAAGCTTTTGAAGCAGAAAGTTTATTTCCCATGTTTCTTACCGGAGGTTATCATTTTGCCTTAGGGTATAGATATGAAAGATGGAGAGTAAGAGTTAGCGTTATTAATGGTGGATCGTACAATGCTGAGAGAGCGGGGATAAACAATTCAGCCGACGACTTTAAAAGATATTACAAAACCGCTCCGGGTTTATTCTTAGGATATAATATATGGAAGAACCTCGATATATATACATTTATAGAGGCTCATAAGTTTGAAATTGAGCAAAAAGGTACAGGTGTTAAAAAGGATATGAGAAGCTTTGATTTTGGAGGCGGGATTGGTTACCAATTTTTTATATGGCGCAACCTTTATATACAACCGGCCATACATATATATTTGAGAAAAGATAAAAGTCTTGATTTTGATCAGGTACAATACAATATCCCCAATATGGATATCTCACCCGTGCTCAGGATAGGATACAGAATATGGAGTAAATAATTTATCTACACAACCGCGCAGAAGGCTCTTAATTATTTAATTAAGAGCCTTCTATTGTTTTATAGCCACCACTCTTAAAATTGTGATATTTTTTCACTTATCAGAGTCATTTTATCAAGCTTTTGATATAACTTTAGGTTTCTAAATAAAACCTTGTTAACAGCATATACACCTATGGAAAAAATCACGACTAAAGAAGTCCTTGAATGGGCAAAAGACTTTCTCGTAAGAGCAGAAAAAGAGTTAACCCCCGAGGAAGTCAAAGAACAAAAAAAGTTTGCTTCACTCATTCAAACCCCTTCTAATAAAACTGTCTTATCTAAAATGCTCGACGAATCGTCACAGATAAGAGATAAAAAACTTGTTGTTAAGCGAATGAAAGAGCTTATCAACGAATATGGCGTTCCTGATTTCTTTAGCTCATTCGATCGGCTCCAGCTAAAACTTTTTATGAACTTTGGCTCTCTGGCTCCGGGAATAGCAGTTCCTTTATTTAATAGAAGATTGCGTGAGGAGACTAATAAAATAATCATAGCGGAAGAACGCCCTACACTTACAGGTCATTTATCAGGCAGATGGAATTCCAAAATAGGACAGAATGTTAATTTATTAGGTGAAGTTGTTCTTGGCGATGGCGAAGCAAGGAACAGATACGAACATTACCTGGAAGCGTTGAAAGAACCGGATATAAATTATATTTCAATCAAGCTATCAGGCATATATGCTCAAATACATTCGCTGAGCTACGAGCAAAACAAAAAAGAGCTTTGCGAATTAGTCGCAACAATTTACCAGCAGGCAATAGATTATCCATATACAGATCAGGACGGAGTAACCCGACCTAAATTTGTGAATCTGGATATGGAAGAATATAAAGATACACACCTTACGCTCGATGTATTCGAAGAAGTATTGAGCATGCCTCAATTCAAGAATTACATGGCAGGTATTGTAATACAAGCCTATTTACCCGATGCGGGATTATTTCAGGAACGCTTATTGAAGTTTGCGAAAAAGCGTGTGGCCGAAGGAGGCTCTCCATTAAAAATGCGCTTGGTAAAAGGAGCAAACCTTCAGATGGAAAGTATTGTATCTTCACTAAAAGGCTGGCCTAACCCAATACTACCCACAAAGGTAGAAGTAGATGCCAACTATATGCACATTCTCGACATCGCTTTAGAGCCCGAAAATGCAAAAGCATTACATGTAGGTGTGGCATCGCACAATTTCTTTAGTATTGCTTATGCCTATCTGCTCAGTGAAAAGAATGGCGTTGGCGATTGTGTCACATTCGAGATGCTAGAGGGAATGGCAAACAATCTTCCGCGAGTAATAAGAGGTTTGAATAAACAAATCATTCTGTACACACCTGTAGTTAAAAAGGCACACTTCCTTAACGCTATTTCCTATCTCGTTCGGCGTCTGGATGAAAATACAGGAAAAGACAACTTCCTTAGCTATTCATTCAACTTGAAGCTTGATAGTCCTCAATGGAACTTCCTAACCAATCAGTTCCTCGAAGCATATAAGTTGAAAGATAGTATAGTTCCAAAATCATTCAGGACACAGAATAGGAAAGAAAAACCTATCCCTGTAGATATAAATGTATTCCATAACGAATCCGACACCGATCTTGACTTAGGTGCAAATAGAGAATGGGCATTAGAAGCACTGTGCAAATGGGGTACGCTTGTAGACGACAAAAACTTTGTTGTACCTGTTCAGATAGGAGATAAAGAAGTTATTACCGAACACAAAAAGAAGTACTATGATCGCAGCCGAAATGATCAGGTTTGTTTCTGCGAAGCAAATCTATCGTCACTCGATCAGATAAAAGAAATAATAAGTATTGCCGAAGAAGACAAATCGGACTGGAGAAAGACGGATGTAAACAAAAGAAATGAGATACTCCACCAAGTAGCCGAAAATTTAAGTGCGAAGCGAGGAGACCTTATCGGATGTATGGCAGCTATCACCGGAAAGACATTCGGCGAGGGAGACGTAGAAGTATCTGAAGCTATCGACTTCTGCCGTTTTTATCCGATTACGATGAAGCATTTTGCAGTACTAAGTACTGTTGAGTACAAACCGAAGGGTATCATCTTGGTGATTCCACCTTGGAACTTCCCCCTTGCAATCCCTGTAGGTGGCGTTGCGGCTGCTTTAGCCGGAGGAAATACAGTCATCCTAAAGCCTGCTACAGTAGCACTACCAATAGCATGGGAGTTTGCAAAATGCTTCTGGGATGCGGGTGTACCTAAAGATGCACTACAAGTTGTATGCAGTGCAGATCGCTCTTCGTTAGACTATCTGACCGCTCACCCTTCTGTAAAACATATAATACTTACCGGAGGTACTGATACAGCATTCCGACTATTGGAAAACAGCCCTAAGACTCCATTATCGGCAGAAACAGGCGGTAAGAACGCAATCATACTCACGGCGAATGGTGATCAGGATCATGCCATACAAAATGTGGTGTCATCGGCCTTCGGAAATGCAGGACAAAAATGCTCCGCATGTTCTCTATTCCTGGTAGACAAAACAATATACAATGACGAGAACTTCAAATCGAAACTTCGAGATGCTGTAACAAGCCTGCGTACAGGTAGTGTATGGGATACGATGAATATGGTAGGCCCAATGATAACTAACGACAACGATAAGTTAATGCATGCCATCAACAATCTCGAACCGGGCGAATCGTGGCTCGTTGCTCCGGAGTTTTTGGATGATAAGAAATATATACTCAAGCCTACTGTAAAATGGGGTGTTAAACCGGGTAGCTTTACGTTTAAGAATGAGTTGTTTGCCCCTCTATTATCTGTTGTATGCATAGACGGATTGAAAGAAGGAATAGATTATGCCAATTCATCAGAGTATGGTCTTACTGCCGGATTGCAAAGTCTGGATGAAGCAGAGCACGATCTCTGGAAAAATAGCATTGAAGCCGGAAATCTATACATCAACAGAGGCATAACTGGAGCCATCGTAAACCGTCAACCATTTGGAGGAATGAAACGTTCTGCCTTTGGCGGAGGTATCAAAGCAGGAGGTCCTAATTATGTATCATGCTTTGTCGAATTCACAGAGAAAGATGTAACGGGTGGATCTGAATATAAATACAATATAGGTGATCTTCTGGCAGACATAAAAGAAAAGGCTCGCCTAAACTTTGCTTACGACAGTTATTCAAAAGCGTGGCTAAATGAATTTTCGAAAGCTAGAGATGTTAATAATCTTTATGGTGAAGAAAACTTCTTCCGCTATTTACCTCTCAAGAGTATAGGTTTGCGCATACAAGAATCTGACTCTTTGTGCGATATCCTGTTAATCTTGTTAGCTTCCAACAGATCGGGAACTCCTGTTGTAGTTAGCATTTCGGGTAGCGACGAAAAATTAGAGGCTATAGAAAAAGCTTCAAGCATGCTGTCCGGTGTCCACATCAAGATACAAGACGAAGAAAAGTTTGTAGAAGAAATGGATTCGTACGAACGTGTCCGCACTTGTACTCCAGACCTTTCTGATGCAATCTATCGGAAAGTGGCAAAATTAGGAAAGCATATTGCATCCGACAAGCCATTAATTGAAGGGCGTATCGAACTGTTGCACTATCTGAAAGAACAAAGTATTGCTTACGAATACCATCGTTACGGCAGCATCTTTGGTGAAGATAATAAATAAGTCCAATTTTTTTGAATGAAGAGAAGAGCCCCCGACCTAGGTTATTAGGTTAAAGGGCTCTTTTTTCATTAGGAATGACTAAACAATCAATCTCTATTATATACCTAGCATAACGCCAATAGTGTAAGTATTCAGATCAGGCCCTTTATCTTTCTCAAACATCGAGAATGGAGCATAGTAACCATATACACTAACATCTCTTATCCCAACTTGCAACCTCAATCTCATATCTATAGGACGTATATTCAGATCGCGCCCCATATTCACGACTTGCTTCTTATCGTTTTCATAATATTTAACTTGCGATTTGGAATAGTATTTGAAGAAGCCCACTACCCCACCGGATATATGAAAATCTGATACCTGATATTCCAACAAGAGAGGAATAGTTATGTAATATGCCAATAGCTTTGTCGATTTATAATTAACACCCTCCGGAGCAGGAACAAAAGACGTAACGCCATTCACTTGAGTCAATGCTGCATTATCATCAAAATGATAACGAGACCATTCTGTTCCTATTCCACTGACAAATAACCAATTGGTTTTCCCTATCTGCTTATGAAAGTCGAAAAGGTTGACTGTGAAATTATGAGAGCTACTCATTTTTAATTTTCCGAAAGGAATATCTTTGTCACTATAGTTCATAAATCCCATACCAAATCCTGTCCAGTGAGAACTCAAGCTTTTTCGTTTATTCCACGAAAAGATAAAATTGTAGGTCGATCCATTGTAAAGAACACTGCTCTCGTTATCTTCCTTCGGTATTAACTCCTGAGTTTCTGTCGTAGAAACAATAACGGTATCCCCTGTATTCCTATTTATCTCCTTTATGATCTGTACTGTTTTTACTATCGTATCCTGCAATACAATCTCATCGGCATTTGCGGATATTACAACAAAACAAAAAGCTAAGAACGCAACTATTTTTTTCATATTACTATTGTATTTTTAAACGTTTATCATTCACATAAATAAAAAGATCTTTCAATTTTTTTAGCTCCAAATCGAGCCTTGCGGGTGGGAAGTTCCCTTTCAGATAAACGATTGTTATCTTATCAGGTTTATTCTTATACAAAATATATTCACCTGTTTTGCCCAATTTGTCTTTGCCGACATAATATGTCCCCGACTCCACTTTTCCATTTTTCTTAACCTCCGATACTATCACATTTTTATCGATATCAAGTTTCAGGAGATTGAGAACATCTCTTTCTTTGGCTACATCATTATTCATAATGAGGCTTTTGTAAAAAGTAATATTACTGCCCTGTGAAAGTATGTCGGACGATAGTTGTACGAGCACTGATCCCTCTTGTTTGCCATATTTGTCAAATATGCTTTTTATATTCAGGTGATCTTGTGCTAAAGCAGACATGGATACAATCTGCAATAAACAATATAACATCAACACTTTATATTTCATAATTTTCTAATTTATTCAGTAAAAGAATCCAAAATCCCGATTTGGCTGCTCACTACATCATTATCGACTTCTGATACAACGCGAATAGAATTGAGTGCAGCAACACTGACCTCTGCCTCATCCGTAACTTTCTTACCATCAACATATACAAATGTTCCGCCCATATCATTGCCAACCGATACTGAATTGAATGATCTGATGCCGATTATCAATAATATACTTGCGGCAACACTTATCCATAGATAAAAAGGTATTTTCTTCTTTTTCTTTTCTACGGCAACCTCTTTTCTTTCTGCTGAAAAATAGTTGAACATAGGTGCATATACCTTATGCCGATCTTCGATCTCGGACTGACGAAAATAATTTCGTAAGATACTTTCCTCTTCCAGGGTAGTTTGCCCCTCAAAGTATTTTTCTAAAAGCAAATCTATATCACTCATCCTATTTTCGTATTACATTATTCATACTCAAAAATTTGTCTCTAACAGCCTTACGTGCCCTCGAAAGGTTTACCCTTACTGTACTTTCCTCAGAGCCTATAATTGCTGCGATTTCGCCCAATTCATATCCATCTACATCTCGCAATGTTATAATTTGGCGTTGAGTTTCGGGCAAAGAGTCGATAATATTCCTGATGATCAACACACTGTCTTGTTGTTCAGTAAATGTATATGGAGTTATCGAATTTCCGGCAATGGATATACCATCGAGCGAAACATTATGCCTCTCCGCCCTCAACTTATCAATACATATATTTTTCAACGTCTGCATTGCAAATCCACCAACATTAGGATGATTGCTCAACTGAGATCGCTGATTCCATAACCTCAAAAAGGTTTCCTGAACAGCATCCTCAGCATCTACCTCATTAGCCAGCATATTCTTTGCAACATTCTGCAGCTTGTTGCGTAGAGGTACAACATCCGATTTGAACTTTTCTAACTCCATGTATCTAGATAACGAACCACACTGAAATTTGTAACATAAAAAGTAACATTTTAATTATATCACCAAAAACGCCTCAATTATCACCTTGCCAAAAAATCAACATAACAAACACATATACAATAGCATACAAAGAAATTAAAAATAAAAAGGTGACAAAAGTGACACATATTTCACTCTTTTTACTTGTCACTTTTCTGTTACTTTTTTATAAGCGACTTACTTATATAAGACAAATTTATTTATAAAAACATTACAACCGACGAATTAAAAGAATTTGATTAGAGCATTTAAAAATAATATTTAATCATTTGATTAAATCAATATTTTAATTTATGTTTGCAGCTCGATTAAGAAGTAAAAGGAATACATCACAAAATGGAAAAAGATATTTCGACAGAAGAAAAAATAAAAAATGCAGCCCGAAAAGTATTTCATGAAAAAGGATATGGGCAAGCCCGAACACGCGACATAGCAGAAGAAGCGGGAATAAACCTTGCCCTGCTCAATTATTATTTCAGGAGTAAGGAAAAGCTCTTTGATATAATTATGAAAGAAAGCTTACAAGAAATGTTTGGACTAATAGTAAATCTTGTAAATGCAGAAGATATTAATCTTTCTGATAAGATAGACATGATTGTCGCACGCTATATAGACTCTATCTCAAAGAATCCGAATTTACCCCTATTTGTACTAAGTGAAATACAAGCCAATCCTCACAAAATAATAGAAAATGTGGGACTTAAAGGAAAATCTATCGCAAATAATTTCCTATTTAAACAGATACAAGAACAAATAGACAAAAAAGAGATAAAAGGAGTAACCCCGCTTCAGATTTTTATAAATATAGTATCCATGTCCATTTTTCCTATCGTAGGAAAGCCTTTATTAATGAACCTGCATGCTCCTTTCGGAGAAAAAGAGTATGAAATATTTATAGAAGAACGAAAAGCATTAATTCCACAATGGATAAAAATGATGCTTCAAATAGATGAATAATAGAATCACTATGAAAAAATCATTAATCATCATCACATATTCGCTTTTCTTTTCTGCTATGGCTTTTGCTCAAAGCACACTTACCATAGAGCAATGTCAGCAAATGGCAAAAGAAAATTATCCGCTTATAAAACGGTACGGGTTGATTGAGCGGTCGAAAGAGTATAATCTCTCAAATGCCGGAAAAGGCTATTTACCTCAATTCTCATTATCGGGTAAAGCCTCTTATCAATCGGAAGTGACAAAAATTCCTATTGATATTCAGGGCATAGATATCAAAGGGCTGAGCAAAGATCAGTATTCTGCTACAATAGATGTTACCCAAACGATATGGGACGGAGGCGTAATAAGCAGCAAAAAAGATATCACAAAAGCATCATCCTATGCTGAACAAAAACAGCTGGACGTTGATATGTATAAGATAGTCTATCAGGTAAATCAAATGTACTTTGGCATCTTACTCCTCGATGCAAGGTTGAAGCAGAACGCTCTTTTGCAAGAAGAGTTACAACGAAATTTTGACTTGATATCAAGCTATATAACCAACGGAATAGCGAATCAATCAGACTTGGATGCGATAAAAGTGGAGCAACTGAAAACTGTACAAAATAAGGCGCAGATCGTTTCCAATAAAAAAGCATACTTGGACATGCTAGGTATTCTTATCGGGCAAAAGCTAAACGAAAACATCATCTTGCCAAAACCGAATGCGGACAATTTGACCATATCATCGCAAGTAAAACGACCTGAGCTGGAGTTGTTCGACGCACAATTAGTAAATCTAGAAACGCAGAAGAAAGCAATAAAAGCCGGTTACATGCCCAAATTGGGACTATTTCTCACAGGTGGGTATGGAAAACCCGCACTGAATATGCTCAATAATGATTTCTCGGCATATTACATCGGAGGAATACGTTTGTCTTGGAACTTTGGAAGCTTGTACACACAAAAAAACGATAAAAAACTAATAGAAACGAATCAAGATAATATTACAACTTCACGAGAAACATTCCTTTTCAATACAAGTTTAGAAAGCTCTCAAGAACAAAACGAAATAAACAAGAATAAAGACTTGCTAAAATATGATGACGATATAGTCATCCTTCGCAACAATGTAAAGCGAGCAACTGAAGCAAAGGTTGCAAACGGAACATCAACCATCATTGACCTCATGCGTGATGTAAATGCAGAAGATCTTGCAAAGCAAGACAGAATACAACATGAGATAGAATTGCTCCAAGCTATTTACAACTTAAAATATACAACAAACAATTGAACAAAAAGCGTAAGAAACAATGATATACTCTTTTCTCTACATCAAATGAAAAATAATATATGAAAACAACAAAAAATATAGTTTATGCAAGCATCATACTCTTGCTTACAGCTTGTGGAAAAGGAAATGGAGACTATGATGCATCCGGCGTTTTTGAGACTACTGAGGTAATTGTATCAGCCGAAGCAAACGGAAAGATTATGCAGCTCAATTTCATTGAAGGGCAACAAGTAGAACAAGGAAAGCCTCTCGGGTATATAGACACCGTACAATTATATCTAAAAAAGATGCAATTACTAACTAATACTAGTGCAGTAAAGAGCGGGCGTGTAGATATACCCAGACAGATAGCAGCTATAAAGCAACAAATTGCAACCCAGAAAAACGAGCAGAAACGATTCGAGAACTTGGTAAAGGCAAACGCTGCAAACCAAAAGCAATTAGATGATATAAATGCACAGATACTTGTTCTTGAAAGGCAGTTAACTGCACAAACGGAATTATTAGAAAATTCGAACAAAAACATATCGGAACAAAGCTCCGGGCTGGAAGTGCAGGTAGCTCAAATAAATGATCAGATACAGAAATCTATTATCAGTAGCCCTATCAATGGGACTATCCTGTCTAAATATGCAGAACAAGGAGAACTTGCAACACAGGGAAGAGCTTTATTTAAAGTAGCAGACATCGAACACATGTTCCTTCGGGCATACATTACTGCAAGCCAGTTGACACAAGTGAAAATAGGACAAGCCGTAAAAGTATATGCAGATTTTGGAGAGAAAGAAATGAAAGAATATTCAGGGACTATAACCTGGATATCGGATAAATCAGAGTTTACGCCTAAAACAATACAGACTCGTGACGAACGAGCCAACTTGGTATATGCCGTAAAAGTAGCTGTAAAGAACGATGGATACCTAAAGTATGGAATGTACGGAGAATTAAAATTGAATTAAAACACAAAGCTATGTTGAAAGAGCTGATAAATAGTGACACCAAACTTATTTGTGATGCGCTTGCCGAAAAAGGGATACTTACGATACATGATCTCGAGGTAATAACAGGCTATAGAGAAATGTATATTTATCTGGCTCTTGGATGGTTATCTAAAGAAAACAAGATCAACTATGTGGAGAAAGATGATGACTTATACATTGAATTGAATACATAAAATATGAAAGCTGTTTCAGTTCAAAATATAAAAAAAAGCTATAAATCTGTACAGGCTCTCAACGACATAAGCTTCGATGTAGAGCAAGGAGAGATATATGGCATTATAGGACCCGATGGCGCGGGCAAAACAAGCCTTTTCAGGATACTTACTACCTTGCTGCTTGCAGATAGTGGCAATGCAAAGGTAGATGGTTTGGACATTGTGAAAGACTATAAAGAAATACGGAACAGAATAGGCTATATGCCGGGAAGATTCTCGCTCTATCAGGATTTAAGCGTGGAAGAGAATTTAGAGTTTTTTGCTACGGTATTTAATACAACCATACAGGAAAATTATCACCTGATAAAAGATATATACCAACAAATAGAGCCTTTTAAGGATCGAAAAGCAGGAAAACTATCCGGCGGTATGAAACAAAAGTTGGCATTGTGCTGCGCATTGATACATAAGCCTGCCGTCCTATTTTTGGACGAACCCACTACAGGAGTAGACCCTGTGTCGCGGAAAGAATTTTGGGATATGCTTAAGATGTTAAAGGAGCAAAATATTACGATACTTGTATCCACTCCATATATGGACGAAGCTAAGCTCTGTGATCGCATAGCTCTTATTCAAAACGGGTCTTTCCTCGATGTAGAAACACCACAGAATATAATAAAACGATATCCCGAGATATTATGGTCTGTACAGTCTGATGATATGTATAAACTCCTAAAAGACCTCAGAAATCATAGTATGATAAAAACATGTTTTGCGTTTGGAGAAGTACACCATATCACAGTAAATAAAGATTTTTCGATAAATGAACTGAATGAATATCTGGCAAACAGCGGACATACAGGCATTGACATACACGAGATAAAACCAACTATAGAAGATTGTTATATGCTATTGGCTCAAAACGAAAAACAATGAACGAAACGGTTATACATACAGAAAAACTGACAAAGAAATTCGGAAATTTCACAGCTGTAGATAATATATCTTTTAGTGTAGAAAAAGGTGAAATATTTGGATTCTTAGGAGCTAATGGTGCAGGCAAAACCACAGCCATGCGTATGCTTTGCGGATTAAGCTATCCAAGTTCGGGGAAAGGCTTCGTTGCCGGATACGACATATCGAAGCAACAAGAAGCTGTAAAGAAGAGCATCGGCTATATGAGTCAAAAATTTTCCTTGTACGAAGACCTGAAAGTATGGGAAAACATCAGGCTATTTGGAGGAATATACGGAATGAAAGAAAAAGCTATTGAAACTAAAACCGCCCAAACGCTCGACGAACTGGGCTTTGCCAAAGAACGGAATACACTGGTAAAGGAATTACCGTTGGGTTGGAAACAAAAGCTTGCCTTCTCTGTGTCTATATTCCATGAACCCAAAATTGTATTTCTGGACGAACCCACAGGTGGAGTAGATCCCGCTACCCGCAGGCAATTTTGGGAACTGATATATCAGGCTGCCGACAGAGGAATTACCGTATTTGTTACAACCCACTATATGGACGAAGCCGAGTATTGCAATCGGATTTCAATTATGGTAGATGGCAAAATAGAAGCGTTGGATACACCAAAGAATCTGCGCGACCAGTTCAATGCCAAAAATATGGATGACGTTTTCCAACAACTAGCGCGAAAAGCAAAACGCTCTGATAATTGATATTATGAAACAATTTCTCTCTTTTGTAAAAAAAGAATTCTACCATATATTCCGCGATAAGCGCACTATGCTGATCTTGCTGGGAATGCCCATTGTGCAAATCATTATATTTGGCTTTGCTATAACCACAGAGCTCAAAAATACAGAGATTGCAGTATTCGACCTCTCGAAGGATATTTCAACACAGCGCATCATCGAACAGCTTGAAGCAAGCGAATACTTTACAGTCTCGCAAGTTTTGAACAGCCCCGATGATATTGAACAGGTTTTCAGGCAAGGAAAAGTAAACATGGTAGTTGTATTCAGTGAAAACTTCAACAGCAACTTATTACATACAGGAGATGCCTCTATACAACTCATAGCCGATGCTACAGACCCCAATCAATCGCTTATGCAAACAGGGTATGCTACAAATATAATATCGTCATATCAACAAGAATTGATGCGTGAGTATAACGTTCCTTTCCGCATAGTACCCGAAGTAAAAATGCTGTATAACCCTCAGTTAAAAGGCGCATACAATTTCGTACCGGGGGTTATGGGACTTATTCTCATGTTGATATGTGCCATGATGACATCTATAGCCATTGTACGCGAAAAAGAAATGGGCACAATGGAAGTTTTGCTCGCTTCGCCGATAAAGCCTATTTATATCATTCTGGCTAAAGCAGTACCATATTTTACACTATCGGTAGTGAATCTCACTTCGATATTGTTATTATCATATTTCGTCCTCAAAGTACCTGTAGCCGGAAGCTTGTTTTGGCTTGCTACAATATCATTCATATTTATTGCGGTAGCACTTTCGCTGGGACTGTTTGTTTCTACTATTGCAAATACGCAAGTAACAGCGATGCTGATTTCGGGAATGGGTTTTATGATGCCCGTCATGTTGTTATCGGGCATGATATATCCGATAGAAAGTATGCCGGAAATACTACAGTGGATATCAAATATTATTCCTGCTAAATGGTATATCGATGCCATAAAAAAACTGATGATACAGGGCGTAGGCGTCGAATTTATATTAAAAGATATGGCTATTCTCATATCTATGTTCATATTACTGATTACAATAAGTTTGAAAAAGTTTAAAGTTAGATTAGGCTGATTATCATGATAAAGTTTTTAATCGAAAAAGAGTTTAAACAGATTATGCGGAACTCATTTCTTCCGAGATTAATCATAGGCATGCCAATTATGATGATGCTCATTATGCCTTGGGCTGCCAATCAGGAGATAAAAAATATTAAGCTAAGTATTGTTGATAATGATCACAGCACTTATTCCGAAAGATTAGTCCGCAAGGCAACCTCATCCGGATATTTTCATCTTAAGGATGTCTCTCTATCGGGTGATAAAGCTTTGCATAGTATCGAGTCGGGTAAAGCAGATGTTATACTCGAAATACAACCCGATTTTGAGAAAAACCTCGTAAAAACAGGAGTGGCTAATGTTATGATATCAGCAAACACGGTCAATGGAGTGAAAGGCTCACTAAGCTCTTCATATATGGGTGCTATACTATCCGATTTTTCATCGGATATCAGAGAAGAATGGTCTCCCAAAAGAGAGGGTGCAGCATTACCCCTTATCAACGTTGTACCTCAGTACAAATTCAATCCTAATTTGGATTATAAAGTATTTATGGTTCCGGCATTGATGGTAATACTACTTACACTGCTAACCGGCTTTCTACCGGCACTAAACATTGTAAGCGAAAAAGAAATGGGTACAATAGAGCAGATGAACGTAACTCCCGTAAATAAATTTACATTCATTTTAGCAAAGCTTATTCCATACTGGGTTATCGGATTCACGGTACTTACTATCTGTTTTGGGTTTGCAGCATTTGTCTATAATATATTACCCGTTGGCAGCCTGTTGACAATCTATCTTTTTTCGGGAATTTATATTCTGGTGGTATCCGGATTCGGACTGGTTATCTCCAACTATTCAAATACCATGCAGCAAGCTATGTTCGTGATGTTCTTCTTTATAATGATTCTGATATTGATGAGTGGTCTGTTTACTCCAATAAGCAGTATGCCCGAATGGGCGAAGATTGTTACGATCTTCAATCCTTTGAAGTATTTCATACAAGTGATGCGAATGGTTTATCTCAAGGGTAGTGTATTTATGGACTTAACCACACAGATGTTTGCATTGCTGGGATTTGTAGTTTTTTTCAATACTTGGGCTATTATCAGTTATAAAAAAACAAACTAAAAAAGTAGTAGGAGGCTTATTATCTCAACAAACCTCCTACTTTATCAACCTATTTTAACATTCAAAATGTTATTCTATTTTTTCCATAATTTTTCCATATCTTCTAACGTCTTACCTTTTGTTTCAGGTAAACGTTTCCATACAAATAGTGCAGCAATAACGGCAAGTGAGCCATATACCCAGTATGCAAATCCGTGATTGAACATATTTACTAATGTATCGTTCTTGTCCATGATAGGGAATGTCCAAGAGATTAAGAAGTTTGATACCCATTGTGCAGCTACAGCAATAGACATCACACTCGAACGCACCGAGTTAGGGAATATCTCTGCGAGCATAACCCAACAAACAGGTCCCCATGACATAGCGAAACCGGCTGTATATGTAAGCATAAACACAAGTTTCAATGTACCGGGTAATCCTTGAGAAAAAGATGTTCCTAAGCCAAGCATAGATACTGCCATCACTAAAGCTCCTGTAATCAACAGCGGCTTACGTCCGAATTTATCAACAGTCATAATAGCCAATACTGTAAACGACAGATTGATAATACCTACTATGATAGTTTGTAACAGAGCCGAATCTGTACCCGATCCCATACTCTTAAATATTTCGGGAGCGTAGTATAACACAACATTGATACCCACAAATTGCTGAAATGCAGATAACAATACACCTGTCATTATAATCAGGAATCCGTAAGATTTAACAGGAACATACAATGCTATTACAAAACTGGCTATCATAGAGATTTCCAATGCACTTGAAACTCCGACCAACGATAGCGAAATAAGACCCACAACAAATAAGATAAGCCATGTCATCATAAAACGATAATATGGTTTTAATGATGCTGTTTCTTCATTATCAAAACTTTGTCTTATCTCTACCATTTCCTGCTTAGCCATTGTGCTACCTACAAGCTTGGTAAGAATACCTTCTGCCTTTGCGGTGTGCCCTTTCATCACAAGCCATCTTGGTGTTTCGGGTGCAATAAACAATAACAAGAAGAATATGACTGATGGAATAGCTAGCGAAGCAAACATCCATCTCCATCCTGTTGTATGAAGCCACTCTGTATCTCCTTGTTTTGCTATAAAATAATTTACAAAATATACGACCAGCATACCAAATATTATGGCAAACTGATTGAGTCCTACAAGGCTACCTCTCTTGCTGGGAGGTGCTATTTCTGCGATGTACATAGGAGAGACCATCGAAGCTATACCAACTCCTACACCACCGATTATACGATAAAAAACAAAATGATATACAAAAGAGTGATCTCCTGCACTAGGCATCTGGAAACCTATTTCGGGCCATGCAGACCCTATTGCTGCTAATAGAAACAAAATAGCCGCAGCAAACAATGCTTTTTTACGTCCAAAAGTCTGACTTACCCAACCTGCCATAGCCGCACCAAAGATACAGCCAATCAGAGCACTACTTATCACGAAGCCTTCCATTGCATTGGCCTCGTTCAATGATAATCCCATCGGCTCTATAAAAAAGTGACGGAGCGACTCTACCGTACCTGAGATAACTGCCGTGTCGTAACCGAACAGCAATCCACCCAGTGTGGCAATCAGTGTCAGTTTTAGCGTATATGATTTACTCGCTTCATTTTTCATTGGTCAATAATTATTTAAGGAACAAAGGGATTGTTTTAAAAGCAATTTATATTTTCTAGTTGTCATATCGAACGAAGTGAATTGAAAAATCTTCGTTACACTCAGAATGACAAAAGTGAGGAACTTTTGATAAGAATGCTATTACTTTTAAAAACAATCCCTAGTTATATGTTTAGATATACATATTTACAATAGCCTCATAAAGCTCTTGCTTACCGCTTATTTGCTTAGGTTCGCCAACTTTATGTGCAATTGTGCGTAGATCTTCAAGAGTTAACTTGCCATCTTCAAAAGCTTTACCTTCTCCACCATCGAATGAAGCATAACGCTCTTTACGTAATTTGTTGTAATCTGAGCTTTGAAGAATATCAGCAGCAACCAATAAGCCACGAGCAAACACATCCATACCTGAGATATGAGCAATAAACAAATCGTCCATATCTGTAGAATTACGACGTATTTTAGCATCGAAGTTCACACCACCATTTCCTAATCCGCCGTACGGTAACAATACCAACCATGCATGAGCAAAATCATAGATATCGAGAGGGAACTGGTCTGTATCCCAACCATTCTGGTAATCTCCGCGGTTAGCATCGATACTACCCAATAGACCCGCATCAGCAGCAGCCTGCAATTCGTGTTCGAATGTGTGACCTGCAAGAGTAGCGTGGTTAACCTCAATATTCACTTTGAAATCTTTGTCTAAACCATAGTGACGAAGGAAGCCGATAACAGTTTCTGTATCGAAGTCATATTGGTGTTTAGTAGGTTCCATTGGTTTAGGTTCGATAAGGAATGTACCTTTGAAGCCTTGTTTGCGAGCATAGTCACGAGCCATTGTCAACATTTGAGCCAAGTGATCCTTTTCACGCTTCATGTCGGTATTCAACAAGCTCATATAACCTTCACGACCTCCCCAGAACACATAATTAGATCCGCCAAGAGCGATAGTAGCATCAATAGCATTCTTTATTTGAGTTCCCGCACTTGCAACTACATTAAAATCAGGGTTTGTTGCAGCACCATTCATATAACGTTCGTGGCTGAAAACATTTGCTGTACCCCAAAGAAGTTTTACTCCCGAAGCTGCTTGTTTTTCTTTTGCATAGTCTACTATTGTATGCAAGTTCTTTTCATATTCTGTCCAAGAATTCCCTGCATCTACCAAGTCTACATCATGGAAGCAATAATAGTTGATTCCCATTTTGGTCATGAATTCGAAAGCTGCATCCATTTTATATTTTGCACGGCTGATAGCATCGTCTCCGATATTCCACGGGTGATGAATAGTTGCTCCACCAAATGGATCACCACCATTAGCACATAGTGTATGCCAATATGCCATTGCAAAACGAGTCCAATCTTTCATTGTCTTTCCCATTACCACTTTGTTTTCGTCATAAAAACGAAATGCTAACGGATTTTTACTTTCTTTTCCTTCAAATTTGATTTTTCCAATACCCGGAAAAAATTCTTTTGTTCCTTTTAAAATTTCCATGATTATAGTTTTTATTTTAAATGATTAATAATTTTATTTTTTAGTTACAAGATTACGCCATTGTTGATATGCCTCCCTATATTGATCTCTCTTATCTTTCTCAGGTTCTATGACTGCTAATTTTTCGAGAGAAGCAAAAGCTTCCTGAGGTGTGGCATAAAGCCCTATACCAATACCGGCTCCTTTTGCTGCTCCGGCAGCGCCATCTGTATTATACAACTCGATAGTCACATCACTCACACTGGCTAGTGTTTGCGAGAAAATCGGGCTTAGAAACATGTTCGCATATCCGGCTTTCACTGTAGAAATATTCATACCCATCTCGCGCATAATTTCCATACCATATTCGTAAGAGAACACAATACCTTCTTGTGCTGCACGAAGAATATCCTTCTTGTCATGGATGTTAAAATTGATTCCATGTATCGAGCAATTAACATCTTTATTTTCCAATACACGCTCAGCTCCATTTCCAAAAGGAATAATACTAATACCTTTCGCTCCAATAGGTGATTGAGCAGCCAGAGCGTTCATATCGCTGTACGATAAGCCTTCAAGAGCCAAATTTCGTTTCAGCCATGAGTTAAGAATACCTGTTCCGTTGATACAAAGCAGCACTCCAAGCCTGATTTGTTCCGGCGTATAATTAACATGCGCAAAAGTATTTACACGCGATAGTTTATCATAGTTCAGCTGATCCAACACTCCATATACAACACCCGATGTTCCGGCTGTAGAAGCTATTTCGCCCGGCTCAAATACATTGAGAGAAAGAGCATTGTTAGGCTGATCGCCTGCCCGATAAGAAACCGGGATACCTTCTTTTAATCCAAGCTCTTTGGCTGCCGAAGATGAAACATAGCCTTGTATACCAAAAATAGGTTTTATCTCAGGGAAAAAGCTCTTCGGTATTCCATAGTGATTCAGTACATCTTCGGATAACGTATTTGTCTTAAAATCCCAGAAGATACCTTCTGACATTCCCTCGATAGTAACAACAATATCATTTGTTAATTTCATCCCGATATAATCACCCGGTAGCATCAGTTTATCTATTTTTTCATAGATATGAGGTTCATTTTCCTTTACCCATGCTAGTTTAGATGCAGTAAAATTACCCGGAGAGTTGAGCAAATGACTCAGACATTTTTCCTCACCGATGGCTTTAAATGCCTTTTCGCCATAAGGTACAGCACGGCTGTCGCACCATATTATAGAGGGACGGAGTACGTTCTTATCTTTATCTACGAGCACCAACCCATGCATTTGCCAGGTAATACCGATAGCTTGTATATCGTCTCCTTTTGCCCCCGACTTTTGCATCACAGATTGATGTGCAAGTTTCAGGTTTGCCCACCAGTCGGCAGGTTCTTGTTCTGCCCACCCCGATTTTACAGCTGTAATTTTCATTTCCTCTTTCGGAAAAAAGTCTGAAGCAACAATTTTACCTGTGCTGGCATTTACCAGACAAGCTTTTACCGAAGAGCTACCAATATCATATCCTAATAAATACATGATAGATGAGTGTTTTTATGTTTTTTAAATCGATTATATACTTGTTTTCAACTTATTATAAGCCTTTTTGTCAAATTTATAATAACGGGCTGCACGATGAGATACATCTTTTTGTTTCTCCTCCAAAGGAATAACATAACTCATAGCTGCTACCTTCTTATGGAAATTGCGTATATCAATTTTCTTATTATATATTGCTTCATACAGTTTATGCAACTGACTTATCGTAAACTTCTGAGGTAAGAGCTCAAAAACTATAACAGGATTGTATTCTATCCATCGGCAGATCTCTACGAGTGATTCTTTCACGATCTGATTATGGTCAAATGGCATTTGTGGTATTTTATCAATCGGACACCATTCTGTTTGCTTATATTTCGAAACATTATTCAATTTCCGATCCACCTTACAAAGAGATAAATACGCAACAGTAATCAGGCGATTGATATTTGGCTGATAAGCTGTGTCGAGCCACTTTCTATCGTCCGGGTTATTGGATCTGCCAGGTGAAGCAAAACAACGAAATTGCTTTAACGACATCCTCTTTATCCCTGTAAGCTCAAATAATACACGATTTGCAGCATCATCTACATCTTCTTGGTCATATATAAGGCTTCCGGGAAGTTTCAGGTCTTTTTTCCTTCTTTTATCAGTGTTACGCTGTACCAATAATATATTCAACTTGTCGTTCTCGAATCCGAACACAACGCAATCGACAGAGACATAAGTGTGAATGAAGTTTATTTTCATGGTAATCCGGCTATAAAACTTATTGTACTAAGTACAAATATATAACTTCATTTTAAAACACAGCAACAATACCACACTAATTTTTAGTTAAATATTTGTATTACAATTGATTACATATCATACACAATACAATAAGAATAAGGTAGATATTGTAATTTACACATTAATAAACACCTATTAATAAATACGTTACACAAAAACAAATTAACATATAAGCCCGAAAGCCTATATGTTAATTACCACAATAAGATGTTTAAATAAAAAAGTATATTATTTGCTATTTATCTCTATAGAAGCTTGCTTCAAATTAGAAGAGGTCGCTTTTAATATTATCTTCCCTGCCTTTTTATGAGACTGCACAACAGCCAAAGCTTTTCCACTAAACAGTTTTCTTGAAGGCCTTTTCAAAGAATTCGGATCAGTAGGATCTCCATTATCAGTTCCGGCTATAAAACCATCTCCTTCTATCGTAAAGTTTATAAGATTATCAGCTACAGGAACAGAATTACCTTCTGCATCCAAAGCCTCAACCGTAATAAAAGATAAATCTTTCCCATCAGCTTTTATTGTCTGCCTATCTGCTGTAAGCTTTATGGAAATAGGATCACCTGTTGTTTTAACTTCCCTTGTCAGCACCTCTTTTCCATCTTTATAAGAAACAGCTTTCAGAGTACCTTTTTGGAAAGGAACACGCCAAAAGACATGATATACATCTTTTTCTTTGGCTTTCTTGCCGAGAGACAAACCGTTCAAAAACAATTCTACCTCATCAGCATTATTGAAATATGCCCATATATCTACAGTTTGCCCCTCTTTCCAATTCCAATGCGGAAAGATATGAAGAACATCCTTATTTGTCCATTCACTCTGATACATATAATATATATCTTTAGGAAATCCAGCAAGGTCAATTACTCCGAAATAGGAACTGCGAGACGGCCACCAGAATGGAGTAGGCTCACCCAAATAGTCGAAACCTGTCCACAGATAGACACCCGAAATATGATCATAGTTTTTCACGAGTCTCCATGTATCTTCGTGAGTGCTCCCCCAAGGTACATGACAATTATCATATGATGAACAATGATGCACAGGACGTTCGAAAGGCTTATCCCATCTCTCGGGCCAAATGTTCATACTATCGGAAGGCATTTCGTAATATCCACGAGACATTAGTCCCGATGTAGACTCTGTAATAATCAGCTTTTGATTCGGAAATTTCTCATGAAAATTCACCCAATTATTTTTATGGTAATTGAAACCGATAATATCCATCGCACCCGATCGGAAGATATGATTGGATGGTTCTGTTTCATTATTTCCTGTTGTAATCGGTCGTGTAGGATCAAGCTTTTTGGCAATATCAGCCAGCTTTATAGTCAAAAGAGAATTTACGTGAAGCTCTTTTGCGTCAATATCTTTTTTGTTTAATGTATTGGCAAAATTTAAGACCATGTTAGCCTGTTGCAAATCTAATGTATCGGCATTTATATGAGACCATTGTTCGAGAATTTCATTTCCTATACTCCACATGAAGATAGAAGGATGATTGCGATCACGAAGAATTAGATCGGTCAAATCCCGTTCGTGCCATTCGGGGAAATATTGAGAATAATCGTACGGTGATTTCTTCTTTCGCCACATATCGAAAGCCTCATCCATAACGATGAATCCCATTTTGTCGCACAAGTCAAGCAATTCTGGGGCAGGTGGATTATGAGAGGTACGAATACCATTACATCCCATCTCTTTCAGTATTTCGAGCTGACGTTCAATAGCCCTGGTATTAACGGCTGCTCCTAAGAATCCTAAATCGTGGTGATTGCACACTCCTTTTATCTTTATAGATTCGCCATTAAGAAAGAATCCTTTATTCGGATCGAAAGAAAAATAGCGAATACCTAACGGAGTTTCATACTCATCTACAACTTTCCCATTTTGCTCTATACGGGTTACTATTTTATAGAGATATGGATTGTCTATCGACCATAAGATTGGATTTGAGACTTTCAAACTTTGGTCCATAGAAATATTTTCTCCAATACCAACACTTTCTGAATTATTTATTCCAGCAATCTCTTTTCCATCTTTATCTATCAGGATAGAGTATAGTTCAAATGTTCGACTAACATCTGATGAATTTTTTATATTCGTTTCTATCTTAATCTCGGCATTATCTTTTGTTACTGTAGGTGTAGTTACATAAGTACCCCAAAGATCAACATGTAAAGCATTTGTAGTTACTAACCTCACATTACGATAAATGCCCGAACCCGAATACCACCGTGAATTCGGCTGTTTCGAGTTGTCTACACGAACAGCAATAACATTCCTTTCTCCGACTTTAATATATGGAGTCAGGTCGTAACGAAACGAAATATATCCATTGGGACGCTCTCCCAAAAGATGTCCGTTTATCCATACTTTACTGTTCCAATAGATACCATCAAAATCGATATATATATTCTTTCCTTTATCGGATTTATCTACTACAAAGTCTTTACGATACCAACCTATACCACCCGGTAATGCTCCACCTCCGGGAGTAGCCGGATTCTTTAGTGAGAAATCTGCTTCTATACTCCAGTCGTGAGGAAGATCAAGAATTCTCCACTTTGCATCGTCATATTGAGCATTATATGCTATAGAATCATCTCCCAGATAGAATTTCCAACCTTCGGTAAAGTCTACATTTTCTCTTACTTTCTTTGACGAAGAGCACGAAAAGAGAACTGTACAAATAAAAAGAAATAGATAATGTTTTTTCATGTCTGATATTATAATCCTTAAATTTAGAAATAAAGGTCGGAAGATACATATCCGACCTCTATCAATTTCAACCTTAAAAAACCCATAAAAACCAATAAAGATTTCACAATCTTTTTCTACACTTTATTTCCCTGCGCTAATAATAGCATTAATAGCATCTATATGTACTTGCTCTCCGGTAGTTCTATTGAACAGACCTGATGCTTTATCACCCGTAGGACCATTATCCCAGTAAACAGGAACCAGTCCATTCTGAACTGCCACTTTAGTTATATAATTCAGATAGTAATTACGAGCCTTTACATGATTTGCATAATCGGCAGTACTCAACGATGCTCTTAATGTTGCAGCATATTCACCTAAGATTACAGGGATTCCCTTATCTACAAAATTTGTTTTAATTTTTCCAAATTGCGTATCAGCCCAATCTTCTTGTCCCCATGTGGAAACTCCGGCTCCTGAAAAATCTTTACCCCAGAGGAAAATTGTATTTTCTTCAGCTAGTGTAAAATCGTAAGGGTCATAGTAATGAACTTCCGCCATGATACGATTGGCTGTAGGATCTGTAGGCATTTTCATATAGTTTACTGCATAGTCTATATTCGTATTGTATGACTGAACGATAAGGTTACGCCAAGTATTTTTTCCTCCGGTAGAACGCACTGCATTAATAAATGTCTGGTTGTATGACTGCTGTACTTCTATATTTTCTGCCGATGGGGTATTATAATTGGCATGAACTTCGTTTGTCCCTGCAAAAAGAAGGTGTTCGTCATAGTCACGGAAATAAACAGCAATTTGTTCCCACAATGCCTTTTGCTTTTTATTTACTTCGACCTGTTTGTCGTAGGTTGGATTTTCTTCAAGCCAGCCACCATCCCAATGGATATTAATTATTGCATACATATTGTTATCAATACAATAGTCTACAACTTCTTTCACACGGGCAAGTCTTGCATCCGATATTTTATATGTAGTCTGATCCTCGATATATGCATTCCATGCGCATGGTATACGCACGGTATTAAATCCGGCTGCTTTTACTCCATCTATCAAAGTTTTAGACGCCTTTGGGTTGCCCCATGTTGTTTCTCCGGCAGTAGTTCCATCTGTCGCTTCGAGCGTATTGCCTAAATTCCACCCAAGTCCCATTTTTGCAGCAAGAGCCGGAGCGTCGTTATTCATTCCTGTCTTATCAGCCACAATATTCAGACTTGTTGCTGCTTGAACAATTGTAACTGTCTCTGACAAATTACCTACTTTAAACACAATAGTACCTTCTCTTTCAAAAATATTCTTGTTAGGAGCAATAACAAAAACTTCGGAAACGTCCGAAACTGCTTTCGTTGAGGATTTTGTAATCCAATCTCCATTTATTACTATTTCGTGAGAGCCTGATGTTTGTAGCTCGACAGTTATATTTTCTCCTTCTGATTTTACATCATATATATTCTTCTTTACAACAAGTAGATTTGTCAGAGCCTGTGTAACGGCTACTTCTTTTTTTATATTCCCGGCAGTTATTGTCAAGGTCGCATTACGAATATCTGTTGTAGTATTAGCCTGAGCTGATACTGTGAGTTTTATGGTCCCTGTTTCTTCTCCGGATGCAGGCGAAACAGTACACCAAGACTCAGAACTAGCTACAGTCCATTTTTGGTTTGTCTTTATATGTATGGTATTATCTCCACCATCTTTTGTGAAAGTCAGATTATCTGTTGAAACAATTAACTCCGGATCGGGTTTATCTTCGTCGCCGGAACAACTCCAGTTAGCTATACTCACACCTAGACATAACAATAATAAAATAATATACTTTTTCATACTTTTTTTATAATAGAAAATAAGCTATCAATAATGATCAGCCTAATTCCCTGTTTTAATAATAATAAGAATCTGGACAATATTTTGTATTATCCAGATCCTTAGATATTTATTTTATTGTTATTTTATCAACTTTAACAGTAACAGCACTTAAGTCGACAATATCGTTAGCCAAATCTTTCACATCAACAGTGAAAACCATCAGTCCATCAGATACTCCGGGAGCACACCATACAGTATACGTCCCATTTCCAGAAACATTCGTATCACCTGATCCCCCACCCCAGTATTGAGCAGACCAATCACCATCGGCAAAAGACAAAGCAGCTTTGTAACTTCCAATTGCTCCTGCTTTTAAGGTAACTCCACCAAGCGTGAAAGTAACAGAAATACTCTTATCAAAAATAAAATCCGAAGGCTTCACAGGAGGACTGGCTGCAGTACTTCCGTATGCATTATAAATTTCAATCCTTAGATTCCCGTTAGACTCAAGATCCCCATGAACTATCTTAGATTGATCAATAGTCATACTAGTACCCTCATCTTCAGATGCAGCTTTCATTAGTTCAAAATGATATACCATGTATTTAGCATCGGTATTGTCACGTCTACCTAACCATAAGCCTGATAATTCTCCTGATTCATCTTTTTCTGAACGAATAATTCTTAAAGCTTTATCCCCTGTTGTAGATAACATCTGTGACCCAGAAATAGCAAAACTTATGTCTGTATCAAAAATTATATTGTTATTAGCATCAGTCTTATATGTACCTTTCATTTCTTTAGCTGTGCCATCGGTAAGTATATAGCTTCCGGTTTTTTCTCCTGTTTTTGTCATCGATAAAGAAATATTATCAATCATACTCTTATTGTATGGATAGCCTGCAACAGAATAGTCAGCCGGCGAACTCCAATTATTCAGGAATGTACCATCCAGACCAGTCCAGTTATATGGAGTATTAACAGACAACTTCCATTTCTTTGTAAATGTCGATGTTAAATCATCATTTGCATTTCCGTTATATGGAGGTTCCGGATCTCCTGCAACCCAATTATCTTTATATTCCTTAGAAATATAGTTGAAACATGTACCCGACGGAACAAGCATAATCTGCATAAAGTCTTCCGACAAATATAATATCCTGAATTCGGTAGCTGCCAATACCTCTCCATTTCGACCTGTTACATTTACAGGATAAGCATCGGTAAAGGCAATAGTATGTTCATCTACATTAACCATATACGAACCATTGTAAGACCCTAAGCCATAGGTCTGTTGATCTACCTTGATATTTGCACCGCCAATCAGGTCGAATGTCATTGTTCCAAAGTCAGCTGCATCACACATCCATTTATTACCCGGCCAGTCTGCAAGCCAATACCATAAAGCATTACCATCGTCTCCGGCAAGAGGTGTGATAGCTTTTTTCCAATCCCATGCATCTGCATCAAGATAATTATCTCCTGAAGCTGTGTGAAGGGCATCCCAGTTATATGTACCTGTGAAGAAATACATCGGAGCTAAGAAATGACGACTAACACCTTCAGCATCAAGATCAAGGTACCATGTTTTGGATTTACCTACTCCTCCCGAGATCATAGTCCACACATCGTCATTTACAAAGTCTGCATAAAAATCATCAACCGTAAAAGTAACAGGTTCTCCATATACAATTCCTCCGGGTGTTTCTACCCCGAATGTTACATTGTAAGTACCTGGGAAAGGCATTTTCAATGTCACTTTTTGTTTCTGGCTACGTCCCTGAGGATGATTCCATAGTGGAGTATAACCATTTCCCATCAAACTTGTCAGATAAATAATATTGGGGTTTGAAGCATCGTGTTCAATCTTGAAGGCTATACCTTCAACCAAATCTTCTGCTTTTACATTCTTACTTCCTAAACTATAATCATCAGGAGAGCAAGAAACAAACATCATCGCGAAAAGAGCGAATAATGTAAATATATTAATCAGTTTCTTCATAATTATTAGTTTTTGTTTGTTACCAACCTGCATTTTGAGTAAGAACATTCTTCGATAATGTAATCTGAGTATTCGGTATCTGCATGAAACCTCTTGTTTTCTTAATATTCTCAGCAGTGATTACAACTTCATCTTCTGCATTGCCACTCAATACTTTTTGTGACTGGGCGATAGTAGAAGCAGCAACATCAAGCCCCTGACGAAGTAAGTCCCAATAACGAAGGCCTTCGAATGCAAATTCGAAACGACGCTCTTCCAGAATGTTAGCCTGAGAGACTGTCTTAGTTGTAAGTCCTGCACGCTTACGCACTTGGTCATAATAATTTTGTGCATTACTTGACCCCAATTCGGCAGCCATTAATAGCACATCCGCATAGCGTATAATAATATAATCCTGATCTTGAGAAATCTGAAAGTCATTATCACCTCCGGTATCAGAAGTACCATCAGGCAAAGCTGTTGGCGTATATTTCTTATTTGAATATCCGGTATACTCGCGTTGGTCTTTCTTATCATACTTAGCTTCAATTCCTTCTTTAGCTATGTCAATTATTGATGCTGTCTTTCTTTGGTCGTTAGCAGCAAACGCATTCACTAATTTAGGATTTACAGTACACGCTCCCCAGCCCTTGCCATAAGGCGACCAGTTTGTATTACGCATTCCCAACATAACCAACCAACGGTTTCCATCTACCATACCGTTATAGTCGGATGTATTATTGAATTTTTCTGCAAAAATTACCTCTACATTTCCTGCTCCTGCATACCCCGATTTATCTAATTTATTATCGTCAACATTCGGTATATAGCTTGCTGCAGGCCACATTTCTTTATATGTGGGCAATAGATCAAACTCTCCACTATCAACAATATCTTCCAATCCGGCTAATACCTCAGCCTTGGTTACACCCAAATCATCTTTAGCATAATAACCTGTATAGAATAAATATACACGAGCCAATAAAGCTTTTGCAGCAAAACTGGTTACACGACCATCATTCTCACTAGCTTTAGCTTTAGGGTAAGCATCGGCAGGAATATTAGCTGCAGCAAATTTCAGATCTTCAACGATCAACTTGTATGTATCGGTAGGATCAGCCTGAGGTACATTATCGGTTGTTGGTGCAGTAAGAAGAGGAACACGTTCAAACAAACGAACAAGATCGAAATACAAAAGAGCTCTAATGAAGCGAGCTTCGCCTGCGATGCGGTTTACTGTTGCTGCCTGATCGCTCCAATCTGAAGCCTCCATCTTAGTCAATAACGTATTGCAACGAAAAATGCCTGCATAATAGCTTATCCAAGTCTGGTTGAATATATTATTATCAGAAGGCGATTGTGTAATATCGAAGCGGTCTAAAGCCTGATAAGCACGTCCGTCAGTATTACCGGTTCCGCCAAAACAATTATCAGATAGAAGTTCTGAGGTAACATAATGCGCAACCCCTCCATCAGAAGTAGTACGCTGGTATCCGTCATAGCAACCGATCAAGGCCATTTCCATATCTGCGACAGTCTTATAAAAACTGCCATCAGTCAGATTTGTTTTAGATTCTGTATCAAGATAACTATCAGAACAGGAGAATAGTCCCATACTTACAGCTACTGCTACTAATATATGTTTAAACTTATTCATAGTTTATTCTCGTTTAATGGTTAAAATTTAAGGTTCACACCGAATAAATAAGTCCTCGGGCGAGGATAATAACCTAAGTCTATCCCTGACACCCAGTTTGATGTACCATAACCGATCTCCGGATCCATTCCATCATATTTAGTAAATGTGAATGCATTTTGTACTGATGCATACAGACGACACTGGCTGATGCATTTCAGGTTGATTAGTTTCGCAAAATCATAACCAATACTTATATTGCTTATACGTAAGAAATCACCATCTTGCAGATACAGGTCAGAGAATTGCCAGTTTATATTTGTCTCTGTTACACGAGGAATTTTGTTTGAAGTACCTTCACCTGTCCAACGATTAAGGATTGCAGTTGTATAGTTGGACTGTTTGTTGGTATGGTTACGATACGATTGAACAATCTTATTGCCCATTACTCCATTCGCATTCAGATTAAAATCAAATCCTTTATATTCGAATCCGAGGTTAAATCCAAAAGAGAAATCTGGCATACCATTTCCCAAATCGGTTTTGTCTGTAGCGTCTATTTTCCCATTTTTATCGCGATCAACATACTTAACATCTCCCGGTTTTACGTCAGCCTGTAAAATACCATTACCGGCAGCTTTCCAAGCCTCGATATCTTCCTCACTTTGGAATACCCCAGCGGTTTTATACCCCCAGAAGTAGCCAATTGAATAACCATTTTGAGCTCTGTAAAACTCCTCAGAGTTATCATAAAGCATTCCTGTGAGACCATGAATTATGCCATCATCCGTAGGGATATTACCTACTTTATTCTTATCGTAAGATCCATTTACACCTATATTATAGTTTACTTGACCAATATTGTCTCTCCATGTTAAGCCAAGTTCAATCCCTGTATTTTTTACATCACCACCATTTATATATGGTGCTCCGGCTCCCGCTGTAGCCAATATAGGAGCCACAACCAGCCAATCTTTTGTTTTCTTTGTGTAAAAATCAGCATTGATCCCTAATCTATTTCTTAGCATATAGGCATCAAACCCAATATTGAGCTGTTCTGAAGTCTCCCACTTAACACTTTGGTTAGATAAACGACTTTGATAAGCACCGGCAACGTTTGTTTTGTTTGTTCCGAAGTTATAATATGCAGCGGGATCGCTACTTGTATAAGCTGTAGAAGTATTTATTGGTGCAAGATATTGATCATCATCTATATTTTGGTTACCAACCTGTCCCCAACTTAAACGAAGTTTCAAAAAATCTAGGGTTCTGCTCTCCACAACACTTTGCATAAAGTCTTCATTTGTAATCACCCATCCCGCAGAGAACGAAGGGAAGTATCCCCATCTGTTACCTTTTGCAAACTTGGATGAACCATCAGCTCGCAAAGTTGCATTGAACATGTACTTCTCTTTATAGTTGTAGCCAACACGTCCGAAATAAGACACACGACGATAATCGTGTTCAGGCCTACCACCTACACTTCTTGTTTCTACAACATTGCCATCACTATCTAAATGGGCCTGTCCTGTTGTATTATCCAAGTATGCATGGGAGAAATCATTAAACTGAGATAACAAATCCCTGTTAGATCCAGAAAGGAATGTTCCCTGATAACGTGTTGCCTCCATACCTACTAAAGCATTGATGGCATGGTCATCGGCCAAAGTAAAATCATAACCTGCGGTATTAGTCCAAGTCAGTGTATGACCTTTACTCATATTCTGTAATGTAGTCGTATGATCTTTATTATAAGTATATATAGAGAACTGGTAGAATGGCTCGAAACTGCGATATTCGGATGCATAATAATTAATACCGAATACTGATCTTAACTTAAGGTTTTTAACTGGCTCTAATTCTGCATATACATCAGCCATCAATCGTTGAGAATCATTCTTATTGTTAGAGTTAGTCATCATTAGACCGTATGGATTACTATCACCTTTATACCATGGCGAGTTGCTCGTATCATTATAAGGGCTGTCATAGATATTATTATCACTATATACAGGTGACAAAGGAGATGTAATAAAAGCTCCACGCAAAGTATTATTATATTGGTTTCCAACATTTATACCTCTATTTTTGATATAGTTAAAGTTTAAGTGCTGCCCCACCGTCAATATCTCCTTATATAACTTATGCTCTGTATTGATACGGAAACCATAACGTTCATAATTAGAGACATCTTTACCTCCAACGACACCTTCTTGAGACGTATAATTCAATGAAAGGGCATATCGAGAAGCCTCTGAACCACCATTCACATTCAACGAATAGTTTTCAGTTTTAGCATCATCTTTAAACATTTGGTTAATCCAGTTTGTATTGGCAAGAGTGCCCATCGAATCAAAGTCAAATAAAGCCGATCCCGAATTTAATGCTTGCTCATTCATTATTGCCATATATTCATTGGCGTTGAGCATTTTGGCTTTACGTGCAACTTTCTGCACCCCATAATATGCATCAAAAGAAACTTGTCCTTTTCCTTTCGATCCTTGTTTTGTAGTTACTAAAATAACACCATTTGCAGCCTGAGCACCATATATGGCAGCAGAAGCAGCATCTTTCAAAACATCGATAGATTGAATATCTGCGGCATTCAATACACTGATATCTCCTTCAATTCCATCGATAATATAAAGTGGCCCTGAATTCGCTATTGTACCAAGTCCACGTATAGTAACTTTCATATCTGCACCCGGTTGTCCGGACGTAGAAGAAATCTGTACTCCCGGGGCTTGCCCCTGAAGAGCCTGAAGGGGATTGGTAGTGTTTAATTTAGCTACCTCATCGCCTTTTACTTGTAACGTAGCACCTGTATTCAGCTTTTTCTTCTGAACTCCATAACCTATGGCTACAACTTCATTCAACACATTGGCTTCTTCTTTCAACTCTACGTTGAATACTGTTTGTTGCCCAACTGCAAACGTTTTAGAAGTGAATCCAATATAGGACACTTCGATCGTTGCATTTTCTTTCACACTTAAGGTAAACTTTCCGTCAACATCAGTCAAGGTACCATTTGTTGTACCTTTTTCTACAACAGAGGCTCCAATAAGAGGTTCGCCATCTGAGGTTACGGTTCCCGATATTCCACGTACTGACTGTGCATAAAGCCCAGCAACTGAGAGTAAGCTGATAATAAGCATCAGATATACCCTCCGCAAACAAATACAACTTGTTTGCCGAAAAAATCTAGTCATTTTCTCATTCATGGTTTTTTAATAGTATTAGTGAATCTGAACTAAAAGTGATTTATGTAATAACAATAATTCTGCTTTATTCTGCCCTTTTTACAGAGATCTTCTTTCCTGAGTATTTCACTTCAGATATTGTGTTTTTCTTTCCTTTGGTAATCCATTCTACTTTCAATATTCTATCCTTAGCCATACCCGCATATTCGCCTTTAATATCATCGACAGTAAGCTGCTGAGAGGCTTCATCATAACTGAACTTAATAGTCGAATATGCCCCATTCTCATAGTTGTAGTTTACCCCTTCGTCTTCGTATAAAGTAAACTCTCCGTTTTTACCTGTATATACTTTTATGGTGAGATCTGTTTGAGCTTCTTTGGTAGTCTGAATATCATTCCCCATAGGCAAAATCGAACCTTCTTGTACAAAGAGAGGCATACGTTCGTAGGGTGCAGATACTTTTATGCTTTTTCCTCCGGTAACATATTCTCCTGTATCATAGTTGTACCAATTTGTACCGGCAGGGAAATATACATCACGGGATATTGCTTTGTATTGATATACCGGACAAACCATCAGGTTCGGCCCAAACATATATTGATCGCTTATATTATGAGTAGCTGCATCTTTTCCGAAATCCATTACCAAAGCACGCATAATAGTATAATCATTGAAGTATGTCATTCCGGCCAATGAATAGATGTATGGCATCATCTGATAACGAAGTTTGGTGTAATGAACCATGCTATTATATGCAGGATGACCTTCAGGAGCAATATTGTAGATCTCACGATAAGGATATTGTCCATGACTACGGAATAGCGGACAGAATGCACCAAACTGGAACCAACGAGCATTCAGCTCTCTCCATTCTTTCATATCTTCTGAGCCTTCTTTCGCATTTTCATAACGTTTTTCGACACAGAAACCACCGATATCCATTGTCCAATAAGGAATACCCGACATAGCAAAGTTAAGTCCGGCTGAAATCTGAGCTTTCATATCTTCCCAACGAGTACCGATATCGCCACTCCATGTAGCTGTAGAGTAACGTTGTAGTCCGGCAAAACCAGAACGGGTAAGCAAGAAGACACGGTTGTTAGGATTAGTAGAACGCTGACCTTCATAAATACCCTGTGCATTAACAAGGGCGTAAGCGTTAAAGTACTCAACTGATGGGCCTAAAGCTGTAGGAGTCATTAGCTCTTTACGGTACTGCATACTTGCATTTGATAAAATATCCGGCTCGGAAGCATCCATCCACCAAGCATCAATACCTTTAGAATATAGCTTTTCGTTCAACTGATCCCAAAATAGTTTGCGAGCACCTTCGCTGTAAGCATCATAAAATCCTCCAATGTAACCCGGGCTAATCCAATCGCGAATACTATCTTTCACAGCACGGTTAAACATCCATCCTTTTTCGTCAAAAGCCTTGTAATTATCTGTCGTATAATAAAACTTAGGCCATACAGAAATCATAATATGCGCATCTTTTGCATGTACGCTATCCATCATTCCTTTTGCATCAGGGAAACGCTCGGTATCAAAATCATGGCTTCCCCATGCATCTTTTGGCCAATACGACCAATCTAATATTATGTTATCTAGTGGTATATTTCTCTTGCGGTATTCATCTACAACGCCAAGCAATTCTGTCTGAGTTTTGTATCTTTCGCGGCTTTGCCAGAATCCCATTGCCCATTTAGGCATAATTTGCGATTTTCCTGTAACAGTCCTATATCCTTTGATCACATCATCGGCACTGTTTCCACGAATAAAATAATAGTCGATCTGATCGCCCATCTCTGACCAAAGAGCCAACTTGTTTTGTTCTTCCTGAGATTTCGGGCTCAAAGCTTTAAGTCCTATATATGAAATACCACCATCAGGTTTCCAATCGAGTTTTATTTTACGTTTTTCTCCGGCTTTCATATCCACTGTGAATTTATAGCTATTCGGATTCCATGCCGTACGCCATCTTTCAGGCACTATTACCTCATTATCTAATGATATAGTTGTATAACCTGCATAATAAAGTATAAAATGATATTTACCTGTTTCCTTTGCTTCTATATCTCCTTCCCATGTGATGCGAGAATTAAAGAACGGAAAGTCTTGAGGAAACTTCTTTATTGTTTCCAGATTTTCGTAATCAATCTGTGATTCGGCTCTTTCTACAAAAACTTTATTTGGATCCGCATTTACCATATAAGTAGCGGTCAGCCCACCTTCTTTTCCTGTTTTGTCATATAGCTTAAATTGATCCAAGTCGAGATAATCACGAGAATCACCGAATTTAGTCAGTGAGTAGTTATCCCAAAGTATCCCATAGTTTTTGCTCGATAAAACAAACGGAACAGACACTTTTGTATTATATTGGAAAAGAACCTCATTCTTTCCCTTGTAGTTAAACTCATCAGCCTGATGTTGTCCAAGTCCATAAAAAGCCTCATCGGCAGGAGATTCAAACACTTGCTGCATAGTATATGCTTTTGTTCCTTCGACTTCAATATCAGAAAATGATTTACCTCCTCCTTTATTTTCAGCTAGAAGCACATTACCATTTATATCAGAGAAAGTAACCTCTCCTGTAGTCAAAGATACCGTAGCAATGGTAGATGCTGTTTTAAGAACAACATTTCCGTTTTCCTCTTTAGCATCCCATCCTGTTGTTTGTGTTTTATCATATATGGTGATAAGACTTTTTTTGTCAGAAAACTTATAGCCGGGAGTAGCCGAAACATGAATTACATCATCATTGACAACTTGCAATCTGATGTTCTTTGTAGCTAAAGCATTGTCCGTTTTCAGGTTTACAATTATTCCGTCACTCGTTCTCTGATATGGTCCGCTTTTACAGCCGATGAATAGAGCCATCGACAACAAACCGACCAAAAGCAGTTGATTTTTTTTCATGGTTATTATGGTTTAAGTTTCATTGATACAAAAATATCCCTGAATATGCAGAGAGGCATTCTTAAATGTTTTTAATGCGACCGTTAAAGATTCTCTACAGGGGTTTAAATGTTTCCATTTAGGGATTAAAATGCTAACAAAACATTAGGAATCGCTTTATTTATATAAATTTGTATCCATCGAACCTGAATACCTAGCAATGAAAAAACCATTATACACCCTTCTATTCTTCTTATTCTCTTTTATCATAAAAGCCCAGCAATTTGAATTCTCTCATTTGAATAATACAAACGGCTTATCAAACAATCAGGTTGAAGCAATCTTGAAAGACAGCCGTGGTTTTATATGGTTTGGTACAAATATGGGGCTCAACAGGTACGACGGGATAAACTTTAAAACATATAAGAATATAAAGAATGACAGCAAAAGTCCATCTTACGACCGTTTTACAGGAATACAAGAAGATATAAAGGGAAACCTATGGTTGCAGTCGAGTGCAGGGGTTTATATGCTATATGACTGGAAATCGGAATCTTTTATAAACAATATAGATTCACTGCTAAGCGATATAGGGTTGCCTCCAGCACCAGCTATTATAGAAATTGACAAGAAGAAAGATTTATACATTTCATATCCGGGAAAGGGTATTCACAAATACGATGCAACTACTAACAAAATAACAATCTACAAGCAATCGAAGAATACAAACGATCTGGCTCTGTCTGATATCTCCGATATAAAAATAAAAGATAGCTACATTTGGGTTCTTCACAACGACGGACTTTTGGAACGTGTAAACATGCAGACAAACAGAGTGGACATGCGAAATACGTTCTTTAAAGACAACAACCAAAACTCTACAATACAGAAATCCTTATTTATAGATTCTGATAATGACATTTGGGTTTATCCAAGTATAGCGGATAAAGGCGTGATATATCTAAATACAAAAAAAGGGCAATGGACTTTACTGGACACCAATAGTAAGGTTGCATTATCGAGTAGCTTTGTCAGATGTGTGGGACAGGATATTAACGGACTGATATGGATAGGAACAGATCACGGTGGAATAAGCATTCTGGACAAAAAGAATCAAAAGATAACGGTTCTTAAAAATGATATATACAATCATAATTCTATCAGTCAGAACTCTATCATCAGTTTCTATAGTGAACCTAACGGAACAGTATGGGTAGGGACATACAAAAGTGGTGCATCTTATTATCATCCAAATCTTTTCAAATTTAGGAAATCACCTCTCTTTTATATGTTCAACAAAAATGCAGAGATATTCGACTGCAATAGTTTATACAAAGACAAGAGTAATAATCTTTGGATAGGAACAAATGGAACCGGTCTTATCAAATACGATCAAAGCACGGAGAAAGTAGAACGTTTTCGTAACAATCCTAACGATGCGGGAAGCATCTCGTCTGATATTATCACATCAATATACGAAGATCACACACAAACACTTTGGATTGGAACTTTCATGGGAGGGCTGAACTCCTTTGACGGTAAAAGTTTCAAGAAATTCCAATTGAATGAGACTAACTTAAACTCTCTTTCGAGCAAAAGTGTGTATAGCCTTACCGAAGACAACGACCATAATTTATGGATAGCAACTCTTGGGGGCGGTATAGATCAATTAAATCCAGCAAGGGATACGTTTACTCATCACAATATGAGTAACAGTAAAAATCTTTTATCCAATTATATTGTATCTATGTTTGTAGATACTCAGAAGAATATATTTCTAAGTACCGACAGAGGAATATGCGTATTAGACGAAAGTAAAAAAGAAGTAAGAAAATACTTTCCGGACAATACATTTCTCGATTCCCTTACCAGTATTGTCATAAACAATCTGATTGTAGATTCAAGAGGTCTTTTATGGATTGCTACGGACAAAGGGATCAATGTATATTATCCTACAAAACAACGATTTGAATACATTACAACCAACGAAGGGCTACCGGGTGATGAAGTTGTATCACTCATAGAAGATAATGATGGCAATATATGGGCAGGAACCCGAAATGGATTGGTATGTTTCTACTGTAAGTATGACAATCAGAAACTGACGTATACAATCGCATCTTTCGATGTTAACGACGGACTGCCGGGTTCGGTATTTAATACGAATGCTATATTTAAAGACAAAGACGGAATTATCTACATAGGCAGCACTAAAGGATATACATCTTTCGATCCAAGAAAAATAGTGTTTAATAAAAATGTACCTAAACCGCACTTCACAGATCTTCTTATTACCAATCAGGTGATTAAACCGAATACAAAATACAATGGACGTGTTATTCTCGAAAAGTCAATAACAGATCTGGATGAGATTGTTTTACATTACGGTGAAACCAATTTTACAATACAATTTTCATCCCTAAATTACATCCATCCCGAGAAGAATCGATATAAATACATGTTGGAAGGATTGGATAACAAATGGACTGAAACAAGCACCGGAATCGGCTCGGCATCATATTCCAACCTTAATGCCGGCACATACAAACTTATTGTTTACGCCAGCAATGACGATAATGTATGGAGCAGTGAGCCTATTGTTTTGACAATCGTAGTAAAACCCCCATTTTGGCTATCATGGTGGGCAACCATTATATACATACTCATCACGATCACGGTCTTAAGGTTTTTCATAAAATATAAGTTGAATAAACAAAAAGAAGAATACGAACAGGCTCAAAAAATACTGGAAGCCCAGAAAATACATGAAGTAGACGAATTAAAATTTAAATTCTTTACCAATATAAGCCATGAATTCAAAACTCCGCTCACGCTCATTCTTACACCGTTGGAGAAACTTATGAAATCATCTGTATCGGACGAGCAAAAAGCAACGATGAGCATCATGCACAAGAATGCTAAAAACTTGCTGAACATGGTGAACGAAATACTTGATTTCAGGAAGTTTGACCAAAACAAGATGACTCTGAATATTTCACGAGGGAATATTATAGAATTTACAAAAGAAATATGTCAGTCGTTCTCGGCATTGGCAGGAGAGAAATCAATAAAACTTACATTCACAACGTATCTGCAAGAACTGCAGATGGAGTTTGATAAAGAAAAGATGCATAAAATCATATCCAATCTGATTTCCAATGCATTCAAATATACAGAAGATGGACAGATAGATGTCAGTATTGGCATTTCCGAACTGCTACAAACAGATACACCAACCAAACAGCTATGCCTAAAAGTTTCTGATACAGGCGTCGGCATAGAGAAAGAATACCTCGAGAAAATATTTGAACGCTTCTTCAGAATAGAAAAAGCAGGAAAAAACAATCAATCGGGAACCGGCGTTGGACTCCATTTAGCCAGTGAATATGTAAAATTACATGGAGGCGAAATACAAGTGGAAAGTACAGAAGGAAAGGGTTCTACTTTCACAATATTACTGCCTATACAAAATTCGACATATAAGGAGTTAAGCAACCAAGACATTATACATTCGGGAGATATTTCTATTAGCGAAATAAAAGAAGGAGCCGAGCTCGATTTAAAGTCGGCGCAACGGGCACATCTTCCGCTTCTACTAATAGTTGACGACAATGAAGACTTTTGTGAATTTATCACCAGCTTGTTTATAGACGATTATCGCACCGTTATAGCAAATGATGGAGAAGAAGGATACAGCATTGTACTCGATCAACTACCAGATATTATATTATGCGATGTTATGATGCCTAAAATGGATGGCTATGAGTTTTGCAGGCATGTAAAAGGTGATATACGAACCTCACATATTCCGATCATACTACTTACGGCCAAATCGTCGGAAGAAAGCAAATATTCGGGTATTGAGGCAGGAGCAGACGATTATATATCCAAGCCTTTCAACATTGACATGCTGAAACTAAAAATAGCCAAGATCATCGAGAGGCAGAAAAAAATACATAGCAACTTCAAGAAGAAAATAGATATCTCCCTGAGCGAAATAGAGATAACATCTATGGACGAAAAATTTGTACAAAAAACAATCTCTATTGTGGAAGAAAACATTGGAAATCCTGAATTTCTTGTAGAAGATCTTTGCAAAGAGATGGGTATGAGCCGGGTCTATTTTTACAAAAAAATATTGGCTCTGACAGACAAGACCCCTTCTGAGTTTATCCGCTTTATTCGTTTAAAGAGAGCAGCTGATTTATTGGAAAAAAGCCAGATGTTTGTCAATGAAATTGCCTTTCAGGTAGGATTTAATGATCCCAAATATTTCCGCAAGTATTTTAAAGAGGAATTTGGTGTAACCCCCAATGAGTATAAAAAAAACGTATCGAAATGATCCAGTAAACATATTACCCCCCTTTATGAAACATACGGAATAGATTTAAAGCTAAAGATGTAATATTTTTGTATTGTACGGTTAAAATCTATTCCATGAAAAAACTATTACTTATTCTGCTATCTATTTTGTTTGCGAATACCGAGGTATTTGCACAATATGTCTATCCGTTCCAAAACACAAGCTTAAGCGACGAAAAACGCCTCGACAATCTACTGTCTATAATGACAATTGACGAGAAAATGAATGCACTATCCACAAACTTAGGCGTTCCTCGCTTAGGAATTAGAAACACAGGACATTCTGAAGGATTGCACGGGATGGCACTGGGAGGCCCGGGTAACTGGGGTGGTTTCACAATGGTAAATTATCAGCGTGTGCCGGATGTATATCCTACAACTACATTTCCTCAGGCCTATGGGCTAGGTGAGACATGGGATACAGAACTGATAAAAAAAGTAGCTGACATAGAAGCCACAGAAATAAGATATTACACACAAAACGAAAGATATACAAAAGGAGGTTTGGTGATGCGTGCCCCCAATGCAGACTTAGCCCGGGACGCACGTTGGGGACGCACGGAGGAGAGTTTTGGAGAAGACCCTTTTCTGGTATCGGAGATGGCGGTAGCCTTTATAAAAGGACTACAAGGAGACAATCCCCGATACTGGAAATCGGCATCCTTAATGAAACATTTCCTTGCAAACAGTAATGAAGATGGGCGCGATTCGACATCCTCTAATTTTGATAATCGACTGTTTCACGAGTATTATTCATATCCTTTCCGAAAAGGTATAGAAAAGGGCGGCTCTCAGGCTTTCATGGCAGCTTATAATAGCTGGAACGGAATACCCATGACAATCCACCCTATTTTGAAAGACATCCGTAAAGACTGGAACTTTAAAGGAATAATCTGTACCGACGGAGGAGCTCTTGATCTGTTGATAAAAGCACATAAGACATTCCCAACTCACACAGAAGGTAGTGCCGCCATCGTAAAAGCCGGTGTAGGACAATTCCTTGATAATTTTCGTCCATACATATACGAAGCCTTAGAAAAAGGGATGCTGACAGAAGCAGATATAGACAAGGCTATACGGGGAAATTTCTATATCGCATTGAAGCTAGGCCTACTAGATGGAGATCAGACAAAACTACCTTATGCTCATATAGGAGTTACCGATACAGTTTCGGTATGGAGAAATAAAGAGATACAAGATTTTGTACGTCTGGTTACTGCAAAATCTGTCGTGCTACTAAAAAATGAGAAAAAACTATTGCCTTTAAATAAGGGAAACATCAAGAGGATTGCAGTTATTGGTCCACGAGCCAACGAAGTATTACTAGACTGGTATAGCGGCACTCCGCCTTATACAGTTTCCATACTACAAGGTATAAAAAATGCAGCCGGTAACAATGTCGAAGTTATATACGAGCCTTCCAATGAAATGGACAAAGCCTATCTTGCCGCACAGAAAGCAGATATAGCCATAGTATGCGTTGGAAATCATGTATATGGTACTGATCCTAAATGGAAATATTCACCCGTGCCGAGCGACGGACGTGAGGCTGTGGATCGTAAAGCTTTATCACTCGAACAAGAAGACTTAGTAAAGATTGTACACAAAGCGAACCCAAATACCCTAATGGTAGTGGTCAGCAGCTTCCCTTTTGCTATAAACTGGTCGCAAGAAAATATACCGGCGATACTGCATATCACAAACAACAGTCAGGAACTCGGAAACGGTCTGGCTGACGTAATCTTCGGCGATTATAATCCTGCGGGCAGAACAAATCAGACTTGGGTAAAATCCATTGCCGACCTACCCCCGATGATGGATTATGATATACGGAACGGCCGCACATACATGTATGCAAAAGAAAAGCCGCTATACCCTTTCGGATATGGTCTTAGCTACACAAATTTCACCTACTCCGATATGGCTTTATCTTCTTCTACTCTTTCTAAAGGAAAAGATCTAAAATTATCCATAAATGTAAAAAATACAGGAGATGTGGATGGAGAAGAAGTCGCTCAGCTATATGTATCATTTCCTCAGTCAAAAGTTGTACGACCAATCAAACAGCTAAAAGGCTTCGATCGCTCGATGGTCAAAAAAGGAAAAAATAAAACTTTTGAATTCACCCTAAGTGCCGAAGATCTTGCATATTGGGACAACGATAAAGACTCGTTTGTAATAGAACCCGGAACAGTGAATATCTTGATAGGATCATCTTCGGAAGATATCAGGCTGACAAAAGAAATACAACTAAAATAACCAACCTAAGACCTATGAAAATACGAATTATTCTTTGCCTCATCATTTGCTTCAGCACGCAGCTTGCGGCCCAACAAAAACGCATATTAGGCGAACCTGTCGACATGAGTATCGACTTTAAAGATTTTCACAATACATTTTTCTTTGCCGACAAAGTGGCTTCATTTAACGGAGCAGAAGGGAAAGGGAAAATCTCATGGAAACGCACATCGTTGTACACTCGCCAGGCTTTTAATGTAAATACAATCTTGCCACAAGATTTGAAAATGTTAGATTTTCCGGGCGAAGCCTATGAACAAAACCCTGAATTAGACTTCTCGGTAGATTTTGTGACACCACGCACATTGCGAATAAGAATGTTGACAACCCCTGTCCAACCTAAACCGTTCGACTCTCCTATGTTAGTCAAAGAACCGGGCAAAAACAGTTCGTGGAAATATTCTAAAACAGGAAATACCCATACTTACAAAAGCAATTACGGCAGTATAGAAATTGAAGAAAATCCATTCCGTATCACGTTGAAAGACGAAAAAGGAAAACGATTGACCGATACATGGCGTTGGTGCGACAATGATTCTTCGCAAGTAAAGGTTATTCCTTTCAACTTCATCAAACGGGGATTGGATAATAGCCGAGCAATAAACCCAGTATTTTCATTGTCTCCGGGAGAAAAAATATTTGGTTGCGGCGAATCTGTAACCAAGTTAGACAAGAGAGGTCAAAAGGTTAATCTTTTTGTTACCGATCCGCAAGGCCCCGAAACAGATCAAATGTACAAACCTGTTCCTTTCTTTATGAGTAATCGAGGTTACGGTATGTTCATGCACACATCAGCCCCTGTCACTTGCGATTTCGGGAATACCTATGTAGGTGCAAACAAGCTGTTCATGGGAGATGAAGCACTCGACCTGTTCATATTTATCGGCGAACCGAAAGACATACTGAATGAATATACCGAAATAGTAGGGAAGCCATCTATGCCTCCACTCTGGTCGTTTGGCACATGGATGAGCCGAATCACTTACTTTGAGCAAAGCGAGGGTTATGATGTCGCAGCCAAACTACGCTCATATAAAATCCCGTCCGATGTTATTCACTTCGATACAGGATGGTTCGAAACAGACTGGCAATGCGACTATAAATTTGCGCCATCGAGGTTTTTCAATCCTCAGAAAATGATTGACGATCTGAAGAAAGATGGATTCCATATCTCGCTGTGGCAACTGACTTATTTTACACCTAAAAATAAATTTTTCAATGAAATAATAGAGAAAAACTTGCATGTAAAAAACTCAAAAGGAGAAATGCCTTATGAAGATGCAGTTTTAGACTTTTCCAACCTTGAGACTGTAAAATGGTATCAGGACAAACTTGCAGGATTACTAAAAATGGGAGTTGGTGCAATAAAAGTAGATTTCGGGGAAGCCGCACCAATGGAAGGATTTTATGCGTCAGGGCGCGGTGGATGGTACGAACACAATCTGTATCCGCTGCGTTACAACAAAGCTGTTGCAGACATCACCAAAGAAGTCAACAATGAAAATATTATCTGGGCTCGCAGTGCTTGGGCAGGAAGCCAACGCTATCCTCTCCATTGGGGTGGCGATGCTGCGAATACAGATATCGGTATGGATGCGACATTACGCGGAGGTCTCTCATTCGGGCTAAGCGGCTTCTCTTTCTGGAGTCACGACATAGGAGGATTTGTGGTTGCTGCTCCCGAGAATCTGTACCGACGTTGGTTACCTTTCGGATTTTTGACATCGCATAGCCGTGCACATGGAGCACCACCAAAAGAGCCTTGGTTATATAACGATAACTTTGTAAAAGCTTTTCGAGAATCGGCCGAAATGAAATACAAATTAATGCCGTATATTTATGCACAAGCTAAATTATGTACCGAAAAAGGGTTGCCTATGGTTCGGGCTTTGTTTGTGGAATATCCCGACGATCCCGGAGCATGGCTTGTAGAAGATCAGTATCTCTTTGGGGCTGACATATTAGTAGCTCCGATGATGGAAGCCGGAACGGAACGAAATGTATATCTACCGAAAGACAACTGGATCGATTATCAAAGTGGAAAAACATATCAACAAGGATGGAATGTGATAGAAGCAGGCAAAATTCCTGCTATCATTCTGGTGCGCGAGGGTGCTGTTATCCCGCACGCCCAACTTGCTCAATCTACAGATAAAATCAATTGGTCTGATATAGAACTCAAAGTTTATGGAGACAAAGAAAAAGCGACCGGATTCGTTTGTCTTCCGTCTGACAATAAACTAACAGATATTATTCTTACAAAATCGGGTAGTAATTATCAGCTGGAAAAAGGACAAATACAAGGTGTGCATTATAGGATAAACAAGTAAAAAATGAAGTTCTACAAACTATTTTTATTATTATTTATTTTTTCATGGAGTGGACTTTCTGCTCAAAATAAACAAAACGAATGGCAATACTATTTCGATAAGCCGGCATCCATATGGGAAGAATCAATCCCATTAGGAAATGGCAGAATCGGGATGATGCCTTGGGGTGGAATAGAAAAGGAACGAGTCGTATTAAATGAAATTTCTCTATGGTCGGGCAACAAGCAGGATGCTGATAATCCCGAAGCTTATAAATATCTGGGTGAAATAAGAAGACTTCTATTTGAGAAAAAGAATAAAGAGGCTCAGGAATTAATGTACAAAACCTTCACCTGCAAAGGCAAAGGAAGTGCAGGTTTGGAATATGGTAAATTTCAGATTTTTGCGAACCTGTATGTAGACTTTATATACCCTGACAAATCTGAAGCGACACAGTATAAAAGAGTGCTGGACATGAATAATGCTCTATCTACTGTTTCTTTCTCTAAAAATGATGTAGAATACAAACGAGAATACTTTACGTCTTTTTCTGATGATATCGGATTAGTAAAATATAGGGCAAGTAAGCCGGGAGCATTAAGCCTAAAAATATCATTGCAACGTGATGAGAGTTTTAAAACTTATGCGAGCGGCAACACTCTTTATATTTTTGGACAATTGGAAGCAGGAGAAAACCATTCGGGGATGAAATATCTGGGAATGGTGAAGGTGATAAACAAGGGTGGAGAATTATCCGCGACAGACAAGGTGATAGATATCAAGAATGCGAATGAAATCACCCTATATGTTTCATTAGCGACCAACTACAACGGTACAAATCATGAAAAAGTAGCTTCTGAGCTATTGAACAATGCCGGAGTCAATTACGAGAAACTAAAAAAGAAACATATTACAAAATATCAGGCTCTTTTTAATCGTATAGATCTCACTTTAGAAAAAAATAAGAATTCCTCACTAGCAATAGATAAGCGACTGGAAGCATTTGCAACAGACAAAACAGATTACGATCTGGCTGCCTTATATATGCAGTACGGTCGTTATCTATTGATATCATCTACCCGAGAGGGAAGCCTCCCTCCTAACCTGCAAGGGCTGTGGGCTCCACAAATAAACACTCCTTGGAATGCTGATTATCATTTGAATATCAATCTACAGATGAATCTTTGGGGAGCTGAAATGTTTAATCTTTCTGAGCTCCACAAACCTACTATCGAGTTTGTGAAATCGTTGGTAGAGCCGGGAGAAAAAACAGCAAAAATATATTATAACAGCCGTGGATGGGTCGTTCATATTTTGAGTAATGTATGGGGCTTCACTTCTCCCGGAGAACACCCTTCATGGGGAGCAACCAACACGGCCGGCGCATGGATGTGCCAGCATCTCTGGGAACACTACTTATACACTCAGGACAAAGAATATCTAAAATCTGTATATCCGACAATGAAAGGTGCGGCTTTATTCTTTGAGGACATGCTGATCGAAGACCCTAACAACGGTTATTTGGTTACTGCTCCGACTACTTCTCCTGAGAACGCTTACATAACACCATCGGGAGACGTGGTAAGTATCTGTGCAGGCTCAGCGATGGACAATCAGATTATTCGCGAATTATTTACAAACGTGGCGAACGCTGCAAAAATATTAGAGGTAGATAATGAGTGGATCCAAGATATTTCAGCGAAAAAAGATCGACTAGCACCTACTTCAATCGGAAAATACGGACAGGTAATGGAATGGCTCGAAGATTATGAAGAGAGTGAAATCCACCATCGCCATGTATCACAACTATATGGACTACATCCGGGAAATGAACTTACGTATGAAAAAACTCCCGAACTGATGGAAGCCGCTAAAGTCACTTTGACAAGACGAGGAGATCAGTCTACAGGATGGTCTATGGCATGGAAAATTAATTTCTGGGCACGGCTCAAAGACGGAAACAAAGCTTATAAACTGATTGGAGACCTGTTGAAACCGGCTGAAAATAACTGGGGCACCTATCCAAATCTGTTCAGTGCACACCCTCCGATGCAAATAGATGGCAACTTTGGCGGATCAGCCGGAATAGGGGAAATGCTTCTACAAAGCCATGAAGGTTTTATAGAACTACTGCCTGCTATACCCGACGGGTGGAAGAACGGAGAAGTGAGAGGCATGAAAGTAAGAGGGGGTGCAGAAATTTCCTTTAAATGGAAAGATAACAAGATCCAATATATACATATCACGGCAACTGCAAACAATCAGTTTGTGATTAAACTACCTAGCGGAAGGCCTTTGATTGCAGGAACAAAGAACTATAAAATAGAAGGTAATAGATTATACCTGACATTGAATAAGGGGAATAAAATTGAAATTACGTTAAACAAATAAATATTAAACAATTACAGAAAACATGAAGAAACTATTTTTTTATGTATTATTCGGCTTACTCTTATTGCAAGCAAACGGACAAACAAAACAGATTCCGGTCTACCTTGACGATAGTAAACCTATGGAAGTCAGAATAGAAGATGCTCTATCAAGAATGACTTTGGAAGAAAAGATTGCGATGATACATGCTCAATCTAAATTTAGTACCCCCGGAGTTCCTCGTCTGGGTATTCCTGAAATATGGATGAGCGACGGCCCTCATGGGGTACGCATGGAAATAGACTGGGATACATGGAACCATGCAGGATGGACAAACGACTCATGTACTGCTTTCCCTGCATTAACATGTTTAGCTGCGACATTCAACCCCGAGCTTTCTCTGAAATACGGAAATGCACTGGGAGAAGAAGCTCGTTTCAGAAAAAAAGAAATGATTCTTGGGCCCGGTGTCAATATTTATCGCACGCCGATGAATGGCCGTAACTTTGAATATATGGGTGAAGACCCTTACTTAGCCTCTAAGATGGTTGTTCCTTTCGTTAAAGGGGTACAACAAAACGGAGTAGCTGCAACGATGAAACACTTTGCCCTAAATAACCAAGAACTATGGCGCGGACATATCGATGTGGAAGTGAGCGACAGAGCGTTATATGAAATATACCTACCGGCATTCAAAGCCGGAGTAGAAGAAGGCAAGGTATGGGCGATAATGGGTTCTTATAACAAATACAGAGGCCAGTATTGCAGCCATCACGAAAGACTTATCAATCAGATACTAAAAGGAGAATGGAAATATGACGGTGTGGTAGTTACAGATTGGGGAAGTGCCCACAACACACGTGAAGCAGCGTTGTACGGTCTTGATATAGAAATGGGTACTTGGACTAACGGGCTCACATGGGGCCAAAGTTTTGCTTACGACAATTACTATCTGGCAAAACCATATCTGAAGATGTTGGAAAAGGGCGAATTACCGATGTCTACCCTCGATGATAAGGTTCGTAGAGTATTACGTCTAAACTTTAGAACCAATATGGACAGAAACCGTCCATACGGAAGTTTTGCGACACCCGAACATGCAACTGTAAGCCGTGAAGTGGCTGAGCAAGGTATTGTATTGATGAAAAATACAAATAACTTTTTCCCGATAGCTAAAGACCGCTACAAGAGAATTGTTGTAATCGGAGAAAATGCAACCCGTTCTTTAACCGTAGGTGGAGGATCGTCTGAACTGAAAGTAAAGAAAGAAGTTTCTCCTCTCGAAGGATTAAAAATTAAATATGGTGCTGATAAAGTATTCTATACGATGGGGTACGGTTCAGGACCTAGCGTATACGATCATTTTATTCCGTCTCCATACAATGCGGATTCATTGAAGCGAGAAGCTTTGGCTTTGGTTAAAGATGCAGACGTTGTTTTATTCTTCGGCGGGTTAAACAAGAACTATCAACAAGACTGCGAAGGCGGAGACCGTACTTCTTACGACCTGCCATTTGGTCAGAACGAACTGATCGAAGACTTGTTGAAAGTAAATAAGAACATGGGAATCGTTATCGTGAGTGGAAATGCCGTAGCTATGCCGTGGTTGGATAAAGTACCAGCTTTGATGCAATCATGGTACCTTGGTTCGGAAGCAGGTAATGCTACAGCGAATGTAATTGCAGGTGACATCAATCCTTCCGGAAAGTTACCATTCAGTATTCCGAAGAAGTTAGAAGATAACGGTGCCATGTCTTTCGGTACAATTTCCTATCCGGGAGATAGCATCAAACAGATATACAAAGAAGATATCTTGGTTGGTTACCGTTGGCACGATACAAAGAAAATTCCGGCATTATTTCCTTTCGGTTATGGATTGTCATATACCACATTCGAGTATGGTAAAGCTTCTACAGACAAGAAAGAGTACACTAAAAATGACGAAATTAAAATAAGCCTAACTCTTACTAACAAAGGAAACGTTGACGGTGCAGAATCGGTACAGATATATGCATCACAGCAAAAACCTTCGATGGAACGCCCTGCTAAAGAATTGAAAGCATTCAAAAAAGTTTTCCTAAAAGCCGGAGAGACTAAAAATGTAGAACTGTCAATACCGGTCAAAGACCTTGCTTTCTTCAATGACAAAGCACACGAATGGGTCGTAGAATCGGATAAGTTCACATTGCATTGTGCTGCATCATCTGCCGATGTAAAAAGCTCTGTAACAATAAATGTGAAGTAAAATTATCTTTATATAGGAACCTGACAGAAATGGAAAGGTGACAAACAGAATCTTTAAAAAAAGTGTCACTCTTGTCACCTTTTTATTATATTAAATTGAAAAACAATCATATAACAGAAGACCATGAAAAGCATTTTTAGAGCATTCTTTCTCTTTTGCCTCACTACTTTGTTGATCAGTCAGGCTTTTTCGCAAACGGGATACAAAAATCCTATAATACCGGGGTTCAATCCCGATCCGAGTGTTTGCAGAGTAGGAGACGATTTCTATCTTGTAACTTCATCATTCGAATATTTTCCGGGGCTACCTATCTATCATAGCAAGGATCTTATAAACTGGAAACAGATAGGACATTGCCTAACGAGAGATTCGCAATTGTCATTACACAAAGTTTCAGCATCCGGAGGACTATATGCTCCGTCTATACGTTACCACGATGGATTATTTTATGTCATTTGTACAAACGTATCGGATAAAGGTAATTTTTATTGTACGGCTACCGATCCGGCAGGACCTTGGAGCGACCCTATCTGGGTAGATATAAAAAGCATAGATCCTGATATCTTCTGGGATGAAGATGGTAAAACATATTTTGTAACTCAAGGTGACGAAGGTATCCGAATTACAGAAATCGATATTAAGACAGGTAAGGTATTATCTCCCGAACGTCTCGTTTGGGGCGGCATAGGAGGTCGTTTCCCTGAAGCTCCCCACATTTACAAAAAAGATGGTTTCTATTACCTTTTGCTGGGTGAAGGAGGAACAGAATATATGCACAGCGCCACGATAGGACGCAGCAAGAATATATTCGGCCCTTACGAATCATGTCTTTTAAATCCGATACTGACTCATGCCAACAGAAAAGGGCAAAGCAATACTATACAGGGTGTAGGACATGCAGATCTTGTACAGGCAAAAGACGGTTCTTGGTGGATGGTATTTCTAGGATTCAGAGTAACGCATCAATGGGCATATTATCATGTACTGGGACGTGAAACATTCTTAGCTCCTGTAGACTGGCCTAAAGGTGGCTGGCCACAAGTGAACGGAAACGGAACTGTATCGCTAAATATGGACGTTCCTACACTCCCACTCCATCCGGTAGAAAAAGCAGCTATACGTACAGACTTTGATACTGATAAACTAGGATTCGAGTGGCAATATATACGTAATCCTGTCAGAGAAAACTATTCGTTGACAGAAAAGAAAGGATGGATAAGAATCAGTACATCTCCATATACATTAGACGAAACTGAGGCAATATCAATGATCTGCCGCCGACAAACAGAGCATGATTTCAGGGCTGAGACTCTTTTAGAGTTCAATTCATCTGCTAATAACGAGGAAGCGGGAATGACTTTGATACAAAATAATACGCATCACTACGACTTGTTATTGAAAAAGTCGGGCAGTCAGTATATAATGCAATTACGTGTAAAAGTGGGATCACTTTCTTACATTGCAGGAGAAAAACAAGTTAAAAGTAATAAACTGAAGTTGAAGATTGAAGGTACACCTTCACAATACGCTTTTTATTGCGCAGAAGCCGATAGCGACAACTTCAATGAATTGGGAAGGCTAGATACCCGATACCTAAGTACTGAGGTTGCAGGTGGTTTTACAGGGGTAATGATAGGGCTCTACACCTCTTCGAATGGGAAGCCAAGTAAAGCCAAAGCCTATTTTGATTGGTTCGATTACGATGCAAAAAGATAACATAAGATGAAGGTGGGATAATTGTTATTGTTCTATTTTTGTCATTCTGAGTGTAACGAAGAATCTCCACCTTCAATACACGAGAAGTTTCACTTCGTTCAACATGACAAAGAAAACAACAGCAATTATTCCTACCTCTTTACTGTATCAATAAATACTCTCTTTAGCTACATCGATAAACAGTTCAGACAGTTTCCAGCTGACAGCATCGGCATATTTCCTACCTTTCTCTGCTGTTGACTTTTTAGGGTTTCCAATCCCTGTATCATGAGATACCTTCGCCCAATTTCTTGGTGTCCAGCCAGTACCGTCTCTAAGAGATTCAGCACTAAAAGTCTTAGACGCTCCGTCTCCTGCAACAGATAGGTTCACCAACTCCGGATGGTAATGCATCATCATTGAGGTTTCCATTTCGCCGGCATGGTCGTCTTTTTCTTCAAAATATCCGGTCTGAGGAACAATGGCGAACAGATTACTTATCACAATCAAAAAATCAGGATATTGAACAGCCAGATCTCGTATCATATTCTTAAAGCTATTTCCACCATGTCCGTTTACAATAATGAGCTTATGTATGCCTTGATAGTTCAGCGAAGAGACGATATCTGATAGTATGGCTTTTTGCGTGTCATAACCGGCATGCAAACAAAAAGGTAGTTCTCTTTGCCCCGGATTCTGCGAGCCAAGATGTATTACAGGTAATACCATGCCTTTCACGTTTTGTTTTTCGTATGCCTTAATGACCGCATCTACTGACAAATCGTGAGCCAGATAGCAATCTGTCATATAAGGTAAATGATAATTATGAGGTTCGGTAGCACCCCATGGCTGCACTGCATAATCGTACTTTTCATTCTTCGTGTCGTTGTATATTGCTGACAGCATATCAAATCGCGTGTTCATATCCTTACTTTTTTATTATTTGTAAAGATAACAATAGCTTTTTATCTTTGTTGGGTAAAAAACAAACAGATGAAAGAAAAGATCATAGAGCTTAGAAAAATACTTCCCATACCAATGGGTGAAGCCATACAAATGCTGAAAGATAATGATAATGATGTAGAAAAATGTGTCTACCTATTCAAAGCTAAATCGATAAAGGAAATCCAATCTCTTACCGGCTGTGACGAAGAAATGGCTAATAAGTATTATGAAGCAGAAAAGTACGATTTCAACAGAACAGTATCGGCTATTAGGGAAGATCTTTTCGACAAGAACTATACACTTATAGAGGGAGTAACTAAAGAGAATATCAGTTTGATATATCAATGGCTAAGACTTATTGAAGATAAAGACTTCGGGCTGTCATTAGACTTCTCTTATCTCAATATAGTATTGGATACATTGCTGTTGATCCCTCCATTGAAAGAGACCGCAGAAACAATCCGAAAGGCAAAAGATGCTAAGGATATCATTTTCGAAGGATATTCAGACACCGATAGCCTGGACGAGTTTGTTCGCCGCTACAAAAAGCTTGACGACAGCGAAGAATTTCAAAAAGCGGATCGTATAGTAAACTTAAAGCTCACTATTATAAGAGAAGAGTTGATGCGACATGCTCGAAACTTATAATAAGTTACTCTGTTATAAGGAGCATATCATTTTCATCGAACTGCCAAGATTCAGCATAAGCAACCTCCCAATAATATCCGTCTAAGTCTCGGAAATATCCGCTATAACCTCCCCAAAAAACAGCTTGGGGATTTTTTATTACCTTACCGCCAAAACTCTCTACATCGGCAAAGATAGTATCTACTTCTTCCTTCGATTTTGCATTATATGCCAATGTAAATCCCGAAAACCCTGTATTTAGCTGAGGTGTAGCTGAACTGTCGATATCCTCAGCTAACATTTTCAAAGGGTAAAGCGCTAATTTTGTCCCGCCGTTATTAAAAAAGACAATTGCAGGATTGTCTTCTGTATTGGGAGTTGCAAAACCAAGCTTCTTATAAAACGCACAAGAGGCTTTTACATCTTTTACTCCCAGTGTAATAATATTTATCCGATTCATTATAGTAATTCTTTAATATATCCAAATATAAGATTATATATTGTATAAAAGAAGAGGAGTGGATATATCCACTCCCCTTTCAAAAAATATTTAAGAAAATTTATTTTGCTATTGCTTTCAATTTATCTTTTTCTTTATCTACTTCAAAAGTTATAGTCCCGTATTCTGCTACTCCACCCGAAAGGATTAACTCAGCAATCTCATCTTCCACGTAGTTCTGAATAGCACGTTTCAACGGACGAGCGCCAAATTGCACATCATACCCCTTGTCTGTAAGGAAATCCTTCGCTTCCTGACTTAGATCGATAGTATATCCTAGCTCCGACATACGTTTATAGAAACCTTTTAGTTCTATATCGATGATCTTCTCGATAGAAGACTTATCTAACTGATCGAATGTTATTATATCATCTACACGATTCAAGAACTCGGGAGAAAAAGACTTATTCAATGCCTTTTGAAGCACACCTCTGGAGAATTCTTTGTTGGCCGCAGATTGCTTATTAAAACCGATACCTCCTCCAAAATCTTTCAACTGGCGTGTACCTACATTGGAGGTCATAATCAGTATCGTATTCTTGAAGTCTATCTTACGTCCCATACTGTCTGTCAAGTGACCTTCGTCCATCACCTGTAACAAGATATTATACACATCTGGATGTGCCTTTTCTATCTCATCAAGCAGTACTACAGAATAAGGTTTGCGACGTACTTTCTCGCTCAACAATCCGCCTTCTTCGTATCCCACATATCCCGGAGGTGCTCCGACCAAACGCGATACATTGAATTTCTCCATGTATTCACTCATGTCTATACGGATAAGGGCATCAGCAGAGTCAAACAATTGTTCTGCAATCTTCTTAGCTAAGTGAGTCTTACCTACACCAGTAGGCCCAAGGAACATAAATGAACCAATCGGACGGTTAGGGTCTTTAAGACCTATACGGTTACGCTGAATAGCTTTTACGATTTTACTTACAGCCTCATCTTGCCCAATTACAGCAGCTTTGAGGCTATCTTTCATACCTACAAGCTTCAAGCCTTCCGATTCACCAATACGTTGAACAGGAACTCCCGACATCATAGAAACCACCTCAGCCACCATTTCGGCGTCTACTGTTTCGGGTTTCTCTTTCAACGATGCTTTCCAGTCTACTTCAGCCTTGTCAAGCTTAGCCATCAATTGACGTTGTGTATCTCGGAAACTCGCAGCTAACTCATATTTCTGGGCTTTTACTGCTTCCCCTTTTTGCTCTATCACATTTTTGAGTTCGCTCTCGATTTCTTCAATTTCTACAGGCACCTGTATATTTGCAATATGCATACGTGAACCCGCTTCATCCAAAGCATCGATAGCTTTATCGGGGAAATTACGATCTGTAATATATCTATCGGTGAGTTTTACACAAGCCTCAAGTGCACCTTCAGTATATTTCACATTGTGATGCTCTTCGTAACGCTCTTTGATATTATGCAATATCTGTAGTGTTTCTTCTGCTGTAGTAGGATCTACCATCACCTTTTGGAAACGACGTTCTAAAGCTCCATCTTTTTCTATATTCTTACGATATTCATCGAGAGTAGTTGCACCAATACATTGTATTTCGCCTCTGGCCAAAGCCGGTTTCAACATATTAGCAGCATCCAGTGAGCCTGTAGCTCCACCCGCTCCGACTATAGTATGTATCTCATCAATAAACAATATAATATTAGGATTCTTTGATAGCTCGTTCAAAATAGCTTTTATTCGTTCTTCAAATTGTCCACGATATTTGGTCCCGGCTACAACCGAAGCCATATCAAGGGCAATAACACGCTTATCGAACAATACTCGAGATACTTTTTTCTGTACGATTCGTAATGCCAAACCTTCAACGATGGCAGACTTACCAACCCCCGGTTCTCCTATTAATATAGGATTGTTTTTCTTACGACGGCTGAGAATCTGAGCTAAACGTTCAATTTCTTTTTCACGGCCTACAATTGGGTCTAGCTTATTTTCCAAAGCCGACTTCGTCATGTCTATACCGAAATTATCGAGTACAGGTGTATCTGTAGCCTGACGAGGTTGTTGTGTGCCAACGTTCGAGTTTCCACTGCTTATTGGTTCATCATCCTCATCGTCATCATCTGTAAAGTCGGCGCCCATACGAGGCGACTGCTTTTTATTTTCATGCATTATATCACCCATACTTTTTATATAAGTGAAAGCTCCGTTATAATCCATATGATATTCTTCCAACAGCATCGCCGCTATATTGTCATGATCTTTAAGAATGGCAAGAAGTAAGTGCTCGGAGTCAGTTTCCTGACTTTTTGTAAGCCTGGCTTCAAGTATACTCATCTTTAAAATCTTTTCAGTACTTTTACTTAATACGACTTCACTGTTTGGATATGCATCTTCCTGCTGCTTTAATATATTATTATCAATACTATCTTTTAATTCAACCAAATCTATTCCAAAATCCTTTAATGCCTGTATGGCCAATCCTTCTGCATTACGAAGTATACCAAGCATCAAATGTTCGGGTGCCAGATAATTGGTTTGAAGACGTCCGGCCTCCTCACGGCTATACCCCATGATTTTGCGAACTCTCTGTGAAAAATTATTTTCCATAACCGTCTTATTTGATGTTCTTTGCGTATGTTGCAAATATAAGCTTTATTTCTAATAGCCTTTTAGATTAAAATAAAATACCTATTTATAATATTGAAACAAAAACTATGCCATAATGTTTTTTAGATACTTGCTAAATTTATTCTTTAAATGATAAAAAAAATCTTGAAGCGGACAATCTTTTAATTACAACTTAACCTCTCTGTGTCAGCTTTGTAACAATTACAATCTAAATTTATACTATAGAATTAGAGAGCTAATTAAGTATCTAATGAATAATAAGATCTATTTATCAATCAAGCATACTAATAACAAATATAAATATTTGTAAGGTTTTACTCATAAAAACCCGATGTTTAAATTCCATATAAATAGTTAATATCTCTTATGCGATTCTTCGAGCCAAAGACTCAGATAGTTATAATTTAGACTAACTATTTACGGAAACAAATATATTACATTTTGATTCTAAAAACGAAACAATAAAATTATATTAATGTTAAAATTATATTTTTCATATCATTAAGTTTGTTTTATGAAAAATTATACATACTTTTGTAAAGTATTTTTCATGGTATTAGATTTATGGTTAGGAGTGAAGATTGGTTGTCGTGAGACAACCATTCCTATTTTATACCGGTTTCTAAAATATTTATCCTTGATTATCAATCAAAATGTCCCACTTTTAAGCATTACCTATCTTTCACCTCATTTTATACAATCTGAAATCTTTAGAGCATCAGATATCATTCTGCTCGGAAATTCTGTCATTAATTATTACTTTGTCTAAAGAATGCTTTATTTCATAATTTGTATCTTTGTAGTCTATGGAAGATACTTTCAGAACAATAACGGAATTATCGAAAGCAATATACACTGACAAAAGGAGTAAATTTATTGCTTATGCCATTCCTGTGCAATCTGCAGAAGAAGCCAAAAATGAAATAGATAAGCTTCGTAAAGAATATTATGACGCTCGACATGTTTGCTGGGCATATATGCTAGGAGCCGATCGGAAGGAATTCAGATCGAATGACGACGGAGAACCATCCGGAACAGCAGGTAAGCCAATACTAGGGCAGATAAACTCGAATGATCTTACAAATATCTTAATTGCTGTAGTCCGTTACTTTGGCGGAATAAAACTAGGTACAAGCGGGCTCATTGTCGCCTACAGAGAAGCAGCGGCAGAAGCTATTGCCGAGGCAGAGATTATAGAAAAAACAGTAGACTTGGAAATAGCATTCACTTTCGAGTATCCATATATGAATGATGTGATGCGACTGGTAAAAGATATGGAACCTAAAATTTTACATCAAGATTTCGATATGAACTGTAGCATGATACTACAGATAAGAAAAGCTCAATACGACGAATTAGTAAGCAGACTAGAAAAAGTGGAAACCCTCCGATTCGCAGATAAAAAATAAGGTAAGTCTTTATAAGCTTACCTTTTTCTATTTTTAGTCTTTTTTCCTTCTGAAACTTGCATCAAATTTACTTCGATCAAAAATTTCGTATCGAGGCAAAGTAGGTGTATAATCATCATCGTCCCACAATGTACTTGTGATCATTAGATCTGCACTATAGCGATTACAAGCAATTGGCACATTATGAACACGGCATTGGCGAAGCAACATCATTATATCGGCTTCATGGGGTTGAGGATTTAAATCATCTATCAAGAAAATAGCCAAATCCACTTCATGGCGCACTACCATGGCAGCAATCTCAGCATCACCACCCAATGGACCCGAGTTCATACGTGTGATATCTGCTTTTATTCCTTTTTCTTCAAAAGCCTCTTTAATAAGAGTTCCTGTTGTTCCGGTGCAAACCAATTGATGTTTTGACAAGAAATCAGAATTATAATAACACCATTCTACCATATCCGCTTTGCGGTGATCATGTGCCACCAGGGCTATTGTTAGTCTCTTTCTCATATTTGTCGATAGTTATATGTAATCATTATTTCAAAGATACAATATTTATGTTGCATTTCTATAACGATACAATTAAACTTATAAAAACAACAAAAGGGGATACTTGCGTATCCCCTCTATATTATTCTTTATTGTTATTTCTATCAGTTTCTTCCACCTTTACGCCATGCAGTACTATAATATCCTTCGCGCAAAGAGCTTACTATTACTCCTTTTTTTATCGACGCATGAATGAATTTACCATCGCCGATATATACTCCTACATGATTAATATATTTCTTTTTGAAAGTAGAAAAAAACACCATATCGCCCGGTTCTAAATCCTCTTTATTGGTGATTGTTTCTTTTACATTCTTTGCTATTGTTGTACTAACTCTATCCAACTGCTGTCCAAATACAGTTTTATATATAATATTTGTAAAACCGGAACAGTCTACAGCTTTGCGGCTCATGCCGCCTCTACGATAACGTGTACCGAGCCAATCTGCTACCTCACGATACAAATCTAAATTGTCAGGATTTTTAATCGATATTCCCAATTGAGAAGAAAGCTCTTGCATTTCTTTTTGTTCTATCATTCTGCGTCTCATTACTTCCATAGAGACTGCAGCACTAGCACCTGCATCAGCTAACAAAGCGTCTGAGCTTGGCACATTATATTTAGAATTCTCAAATATTTTATCAAATACCGGTAAGGAAACCTTATCCCCAGTATTTGTTGTTACAGACATATTTTGTGAAGACTGTACCACTTTCACCGATTTGGGAGTATGAGATACACTCGTTTTTGATTTCTTTTTCCCTGCTTTTGATTTCTTTGGTGTAACAGCAGAAACCGGCGTAAAAGCCATGGAGCACATTAACAAAAATGTTGATATTCCTAGTATCCGTTTCGAAATTGACATGCTGTTTTATTTTTTAGCCGAATAAAAATAGGAAAATCAGTCTAATAAAACAGGAACTTTGCAAAAGTTTTATAGAATTTTAAGTTCTAGTGAGCTATTTTTTTAATCTGCCGCCTTTCTTCCATGTGCGTTTATAATATTCCTCATCCAGATGGCTTACTATTACACCATTGGACGTAGAGGCATGAACAAAACGTCCATCTTTTAAATAAATACCGACATGGCTTATTTTATTTCTACCCGAGGTGGCAAAGAAAACGAAGTCGCCCGCCTCTAAACCTCCTTTAGATACATTATGCATTTTCATTTTCGACTGATCTGTCGTAGAACGAGGTATTGATTTCCGATATACTTTCTGATAAATAAGATAAGCAAAACCGGAACAGTCTAGCCCTCTTCTCGACAACCCTGCATAACGATAAGGAACGCCCAGCCACTGCGAAACTTCGGCATAAAGAGGCATATTACGATCATCATCTTTATCAATATTACTTAATCCAATACCCAGTTTAGAGGAAAGCTCAGCCACCTCACGAGGATCGTATAAAAGTTTGCCTTGTGGTTTTTGTGTACCACAGGAAGATAATAAGATAACCAGTAATATAAAGACAGGAACACATCTGCCAACTACTCTAAACATAACATTAATAAGTTCTTGACATAAAGATAGAAAATTATTAAAAACAAAAGCGATTTCTGTCTCCAGAAACCGCCTTCTAAATATAATAAAAAGATTAATTAACAAGATTCTATTTTATTTTGAACCTGAATATGCAATATTCATATCACCTAATTGCATGTCATTTCCACCCTGCTTAACATTGTTTACTTTAATGGTCATATTTAGCTTACCATCTTTTACTGTAGATGAAGAAATCGCAACAGTTGCGGTCATAAGACCTCCTAACAAATCAATGTTTTTTGATGTATCTGCGAGTTTATAAGTACTTCCATCCTTTGTTACAGTAATTTCATCAACAGGAATATCTCCTAAAGTTAATGTACCATATGAAAATTCCTTAAGTTTAAGATTTACCTTATTGTCGGAAATTCTCGTCAATTCTATTTTTTTATCTGCAATAGTTTCATCAATCTCCATCACAGGTATTTTCAATGTTAATGAGCCAGTATAAGTACCAGCTACTTCCTTAGCATAATCTACTTTATCATCGTCATCATCGCTACAAGCTGTAAAAGCAAGACTTAATGAAAAAACAAACATCAATAAGCAAATAAGTTTTTTGTTCATAATTAGGAATTTTAATTAATAATAGAGTTAATTTGTGTCATGTCTATATTTTGTTGACATAAAGGTAAGATTACTTATAGAGTCCTACCCTCATTTTTAACAAAAAAAGACATGCGCCCCTAACTTTAAACGATTATTAACAATGCCTATTTTGAACTCAAGAACTCATCAATATGTTGAGCTGTCTTACGTCCCGATGCGATGCTTGTTACCACTAATGATTGACCGCTTACGCAATCTCCTGCTCCAAAGACCTTTGATACATTTGTAGCCCGATTCTTATCTGTCATTACATTACGGCGAACATCATCGGTTTTTATATCCAATTCTTGCAGTAAGCCTTCTTGTATAGGATGAACAAATCCAAGGGCAAGAAACACAAGATCTACTTTATGAATCTCTGACTGCCCAACTTCTTTCATAACATGGCGACCATTCTCGTCTTTCCCCCAAGCCACTTCTACAAGTTCTACGGCTGTCAATTTACCATCCTCTCCAATAAAGCGTTTAGTATTTAACGCCCAGCGACGCTCGCAACCCTCCATGTGAGAGGAAGAAGTCTTCAGTACTACCGGAAATGGATTAGGCCAAGGATTTTCTATTTCTTCCAGCTTTGCCGGTTTAGGTAATATTTCTATTTGCAATATATTCGCTGCGCCCTGACGATTTGCGGTCCCGATACAGTCTGAACCCGTATCACCACCACCAATAACAAGCACATTCTTACCTTTGGCATCAATCACCTGATCGGCCGGAACAGACTCTTTTGCGATCAGCTTATTCTGCGCTGTAAGGTATTCCATAGCATAGTAAACACCTTTCAACTCACGTCCTTCGACAGGAAGATTACGAGGCACTTGCGAGCCTATAGCCACACATACAGCATCATAATCTTTCAAGATGTCTTTACCTTTCACTTCTTTACCAATCTCTGTATTTACTACAAACTTAACCCCCTCAGCCTCCATTAGCTTCAATCGGCGATCGATAATATTTTTATTCAGCTTAAAGTCAGGAATACCGAAACGAAGCAAACCTCCGATATGAGAGCTCTTCTCATACACTGTTACTTCATGTCCTTTCTGATTTAGCTGATTAGCAACAGCAAGACCTGAGGGACCGGAGCCTATCACGGCTACTTTTTTACCCGTACGATGAGCCGGAACTTTAGGTTGAATAAATCCTTCCCCAAAAGCGTGCTCAAGAGCCGATGCTTCATTTTCGCGGATAGTTACAGGTGCTCGGTGTATAGAAAGCACACACGATTTTTCACATGGTGCGGGACAAATACGTCCTGTAAACTCAGGAAAGTCATTTGTCTGCATCAATACTTCTGCTGCCAACTTCCAATTTCCCTTATATATATATTCTTGCCATTCAGGCATCTTATTTCCCAGTGGACATCCCCAGTGGCAAAAAGGAATGCCACAGTCCATACAGCGTGACGCTTGTTCACGTCGATCTTCGCTATTTAGTGTTTGTTCTACTTCACCAAAGTCGAGAATACGCTCCTGAGCAGGACGATACCCTGCGTCTTTTCTTTTTACTGTTAAAAATGCTTTTGGATTTCCCATGATTCGTACTCCTCCTTTTAATAATCAAATTCTACTTGTGCTATTTTTTTCTTAATAGCTTCCAATTTCTCATCTTGCAACACTTTCTTATACTCGATCGGAGTCACTTTCATAAATTTCTCCACTTCCGTATTCCAGTTATCAAGAATATATTTAGCCAGAGGACTATTTGTATAGTTATAATGATTGGTTATCAACTGACGAAGTTCACGGCTATCGTAAGTATCTTCTATCAGTGTCAACTCTACCATTTGCATATTGCAATAGTAATCAAAATCTTCATCTATATTATATACATAAGCCACGCCGCCACTCATACCGGCAGCAAAGTTACGTCCTGTTTTGCCAAGCACTACAGTACGACCTCCTGTCATATATTCACAACAGTGGTCTCCTGCACCTTCAACAACTGCGACAGCGCCACTATTACGTACGCAGAAGCGTTCTCCTACTCGTCCATTGATGTATATTTCGCCCGATGTAGCACCATATAGCAATGTATTACCTGCAATAATATTCTCCTCAGGCTTAAATGTCGATGTTGTTGGCGGCACGATAATAATCTTACCACCCGACAAACCCTTACCCACATAGTCATTTGCATCACCTTCCAACTTGAAGGTTACACCATGCGCAAGAAATGCACCAAAACTTTGTCCGGCCGAACCTGTGAATGTAAATTGTATAGTATCTTCAGGAAGACCCGCATTGCCATATTTCTTTGCTATCTCACCCGAAAGCATAGCTCCCACAGTACGGTTCGTATTCTTTATTGTTTTGGTCATTACCGTTGGCATGGCTTTATCGATAGCCATACGAGATGTAGTGATCAATGAAATATCGAGCGCATCATCCAACTTATGTTCCTGATCTTTTATACGATGAATCGCATTTTCTTTTGCTTCTACAGGAAAATACATCAAACGAGACAAATCTAGTTTTTCAACTTTCTTATTTGCGTCACTCTTCATATATTTCAACAAATCGGCACGCCCTACTACTTCATCAAGTGATTTCACCCCTAAAGCAGCTAAATGCTCACGTACTTCTTCTGCTAAGAAATTGAAATAGTTGATAAGATACTCGCTGCGTCCCATAAACTTCTTCCTAAGCTCTTCGTTTTGTGTAGCAACACCTACAGGACATGTATTTAAGTGACACTTACGCATCATTATACATCCCAATACAATCAATGCGCTTGTAGCAAATCCAAACTCTTCAGCCCCAAGCATTGCCGCAACAATGATATCATGTCCGGTTTTTAGCTGACCGTCTGTTTGTAAGTATACCTGACCGCGAAGCCCATTCAGTACTAACGTTTGTTGAACCTCCGCTAAACCAATTTCTAAAGGAAGACCGGCATGCTTAATCGAACTTGCGGGACTTGCACCCGTACCACCTTCACATCCGCTGATGACGATACGATCCGCTTTAGCTTTGGCAACACCGGCAGCAATTGTTCCCACGCCACTTTCAGATACTAATTTTACACTAATCTGAGCAGCAGGATTTACATTTTTGAGGTCAAATATCAACTGAGCCAAATCCTCAATTGAATATATATCATGATGAGGAGGAGGCGAAATCAGAGAGATTCCGGGGATTGAGTGACGAGTCTTAGCAATAATCTTATCAACCTTAAAGCCCGGTAACTGTCCTCCTTCTCCGGGTTTTGCACCCTGAGCTATTTTTATTTGTAATTCATCTGCATTAACCAAATACTCTGTTGTTACACCAAAGCGACCGGAAGCAACTTGCTTAATAGAAGAACGGGCATTGGTAGCAAAACGTTCAGGTAACTCACCACCCTCTCCGGTATTGCTTTTACCACCGATAGCGTTCATTGCTACAGCCATTGCTTCATGAGCTTCACGACTGATAGAACCAAAAGACATGGCTCCTGTCACAAAGCGTTTTGTAATAGCTGACACAGGTTCTACTTCAGAAACATCAATCGGATTCTTAGAAGGATCAAAATCTAAGAAATCACGCAAAAATATCTTTTCCGTTTTTTTATCAATAGAGTCGGTATATTCTTTAAATTTCTTATAACTACCCAAACGTGTAGCCATCTGAAGATTCATTATCGTTTCAGGGTTCCATGCGTGATATTCACCATTGCGGCGCCATGCGTATATACCCTGACTTACTAATGACGGGTCGATAAAGTCACTCTCAAAAGCCTCATAAAAGGCCTCGATTGTATCGCTTGCTATATCATTGATATCAATACCTTCAATCTTAGATGTAGTCCCTTTAAAGTATTTATCGATAACTCCGGTACTGATACCCACAGCTTCGAATATCTGAGCGCCAATATAGCTTTTCAGTGTAGAGATACCCATTTTCGACATGGTCTTCAACAAGCCTTTATTTATAGACTTCACATAGTTCTTCATGGCTGTATGAAAATCTAAGTGAATATCTCCTTTTTTAACAAGATCTTCTATCACCGCTAATGCCAAATATGGATTCACGGCATTAGCTCCATAACCAAACAATAAAGCGAAGTGCATCACCTCACGTGGTTCTGCCGATTCTACCACTATATCTATTTGCATGCGCTTGCGGCGTTCGATCAGATAATGATGGACTGCCGAAACAGCCAATAATGAAGGAATGGCAGCATTATCCGGATTTACCCCTCTATCGCTAAGTACTATATAGTTACTACCGCTATCTACAGCTTTTTCTGCATTGCGACACATTTGTTCTATCGCTTTTTCCAGTCCGGCTCCACCTTGTTTCGGATCAAACAGCATTGGAATGATTTCCGCCTTAAAGCCCTTATAACCAAGATGCACTAGCAAATCTAGCTCCCTGTTTGATAAGAAAGGATTCGATAGCCCAACCATCTTGGTATGCTCCGGCATTGGTTCGAGTATATTTTTATGAAGTGAACCAATATATCCGGCAAGAGACATTACCAGCTCTTCACGAATAGGGTCGATAGGCGGGTTTGTTACCTGAGCAAATAATTGGCGGAAATATGTAAATAAACGCTGTGGCTTGTTAGATAAAACAGCTACAGGCGCATCGTTTCCCATAGATGCAGTAGGCTCTTTGCCTTCCACAGCCATTGGCGTCATTATCTTTTCTATATCTTCTTTGTAGTATCCAAAAACTTTCAGCAGCTTATCGTAGTTATCCACGCTATATTTTGGTGCACGCCCCGAAGATATGTCATCTAATGAAATACGGTTCTTAGATAGCCATTCACGATACGGGTATGCTTTTGCAAGATTTTCCTTCAGCTCTGCATCATATTGTATTGTTCCTTTTTCGGTATCTACCATTAGTATTTTACCGGGACGAAGGCGACCTTTTTCTTTTATTTCAGAAGGCTCAAATGGCAATACCCCCATTTCGGAAGCAACAACCATAACGTCATTATGAGTTATCAAATAACGGGCAGGGCGCAGACCATTACGGTCTAACAATCCTCCGGCATAACGTCCATCCGAGAACAATAGTGTAGCCGGTCCATCCCAAGGCTCCATAAACAAGCTATGGTATTCATAGAAAGCTTTCAAGTCATCAGATATCGGATTCTGATCGTTCCACGATTCGGGAACCATCATTGCCATTGCATGAGGTAGTGATTTCCCTGACATAACAAGGAATTCCAACACATTATCAAATGACGCACTATCACTCATAAATGGTTGAACAATTGGCCACAAGTCGTTGATATTCCCTAGCAAATCTGATTTCAATATGCTCTCACGGGCTTCCATCCACAAACGATTACCCTTTATCGTATTGATCTCACCATTATGAGCCACCATACGGAATGGGTGTGCCAAATCCCATGTAGGGAACGTGTTGGTACTGAAACGTGAGTGTACCAAAGCGATCGCACTTGTCAGATGCGGATTCAGCAAATCAGGATAATAATGCCGAAGTTGCTCAGACGACAACATACCTTTATATATAAGGCGCTTTGTAGATAAACTGACAATATAGAAAGCTCGCTTAGTCTCTAATGAAAATATTTTAGAGTTGAATATTTCTTTTTCTATTTTCTTACGAAGTAAATAGAGTTTGTGCTCTAATTCATCCTGAGAAAGACCTTCTTCTCCGAGCACAAATATTTGTTTTATATGAGGCTCATTCGACTTTGCCATCTCTCCCAATATTTCACTATTGACAGGTACATCGCGAACAGCCAAAAGCTTCAAGCCTTCCTTATCGATATATTGCGTGAGAGTTATCATACACGATTCCATCTCAGCCTCACCCTTCGGTAAGAAGACCAATCCGGTTCCGTAGTGCCCTTTCTCGGGGACAGGTATCCCCTGTAGAAGTATAAACTCGTGCGGTATTTGTAACATAATACCGGCACCATCACCGGTTTTATTATCGGCGTTTTCTGCTCCACGGTGAGTCATGTTCTCCAATACACGGAGACCATTTTCAACGATAGCATGTGATTTTGCACCCTTCATATGCAACACCATACCTACCCCACACGCATCGTGTTCGTAGTTTGGGTCATATAGTCCGTGCTGTATTGCTGATCTTAAATCTTGCATAGTCAATAGTTGATATGTGAATGAAAGAATTTTCGGGTTCTATCCTAATTTATTTACAATGACAAATGTACGAATTTCGCTTTAATAAATTTTCTTTTTGATTTAAAAATGCACCTTTTTAATAAAAAATCTATATTTAATCGATTTTATTTAACAAAAGAACATAAAAAGAAGCAAATTAAAGACCCCGAAATAAATAATTCAGCCTGTTTTATTTCATATTTATACCCGCAAGATCAAAGCCCTGTATAAAAAAAGAAATCCCGACTCGTTAGAGATCGGGACTTCTTTTCTTTATAATGTTTAATTATCGTATAAACAATAATTCTCTATATTTAGCCAATGGCCACATTTCATTATCAACAATCAATTCAAGCTTGTCGATATGATAGCGGATTTCGTCCAAATACGGAGCTACATTATCATGATAAGCAACAGCTTTCTCACGTTCACTCTCAATGTTATTAGCCGCTTTACGAGCATCTATCATTTCATGAACTTTTGCGTTCACGGCATTCACATGCGTAGATACTTTTTCTATCAAACGGATTTGTTCTGCACCAAGAGTCTTGTAGTCATCAGAGATGTCTTTTAGCTTAGAAACATTTGTCAACAATATAGATTGGTATGAAATCGCTACAGGAATGATATGATTTAAAGCCAAATCACCTAATACACGCGATTCTATCTGGATTTTCTTTGTATACATTTCCCACTTCACCTCGTTACGAGCATGAAGCTCTACTTCAGATAAAATACCGGCAAATGTTTTGATGCTTTGTTTTGAAGTATAGCTATCATAGATAACAGGAACGCTTGTTTCGCAATCCAATTTACGTTTTTTAGCTTCTGCTTTCCATTCTTCGCTATATCCATTACCATTGAAACGGATAGAACGAGATTCTTTGATATACTTCTTCAATACTTCGTAAAGAGCCTCTTCTTTCGATTTGCCTTTACTGATTAGCGCATCAACTTCGTCTTTAAACACTCTTAGCTGTTCTGCAACAGAAGCATTCAAGGCTGTCATAGCAGAAGCACAGTTAGCAGAAGAACCCACAGCACGGAACTCGAAACGGTTTCCAGTAAATGCAAATGGAGAAGTACGGTTACGGTCTGTATTATCCAAAAGGATTTCAGGAATTTGACCTACACCTAAACTAATCTGCTTCTTGTTGTCAACAACGATAGCATCTTTTACAGAGCTCTTCTCAAACTTATCAAGAATATCGCTAACCTGAGTACCCAAGAATACTGATATGATAGCAGGAGGAGCTTCGTTTGCACCAAGACGGTGAGCATTTGTAGCTGAAGATATTGAAGCTTTCAACAGGCCGTTATTCTTATAAACAGCAGCCAAGATATTCACCACAAATGTGATAAAACGAAGGTTTTCAACTTTATCCTTACCCGGAGAAAGAAGGTTGATTCCTGTATTTGTAGCAAGAGACCAGTTGTTATGCTTACCCGAACCGTTGATTCCCTTGAATGGTTTTTCGTGGAATAGGATACGGAAAGAGTGCTTGCGCGCCACCTTATCCATTACAGACATAACCAAAAGGTTGTGGTCTACAGCAAGATTACATTCTTCATATATAGGAGCCAGCTCAAACTGATTTGGAGCTACTTCGTTGTGACGAGTTTTTACAGGAATGCCCAAAGCATACGATTCGTACTCAAGCTCTTTCATAAAACGCTGAACACGTTCAGGGATTGAACCAAAGTAGTGGTCTTCCAACTGCTGATTTTTTGCACTTTCGTGACTCATCAGCGTTCTTCCTGTCAAAGCTAAGTCTGGACGAGCCATAAACAAGTCTTCGTCAACAAGGAAATATTCTTGTTCCCATCCAAGGTTAGATATTACCTTTGTTACATCTTCATTAAAATACTGAACGACACCTGTTGCAGCCTTATCTACCGCAGCAAGAGCTTTCAACAGAGGAGTCTTATAATCAAGAGCCTCACCTGTATATGAGATAAAGATAGTAGGAATACACAATGTTTCGCCTACAATAAATGCAGGAGATGATGGATCCCAAGCAGAATAACCACGTGCTTCGAATGTATTACGAAGACCTCCCGACGGAAAACTTGAAGCATCAGGCTCTTGCTGAGCAAGAAGCTTTCCTTCAAATTCTTCAATGAGTCCACCATTACCATCATGTTCAACAAAAGCATCATGCTTTTCGGCAGTACCGTCTGTCAACGGATGAAACCAGTGAGTATAGTGTGTTACACCATTTTCCAGAGCCCACATACGCATTCCGGCTGCAACATGCTCTGCCAGATTACGATTTACAGATTGTCCTTTTTCAATTGCATCATTAAGCGCTTTAAAAGTTTCTTTCGAAAGATATTTGGTCATAGCTTTACGATTGAACACCTTTTCCCCGTAATACTCTGAAGTTTTACTTTTAGGTTTCTCTACCTCAAGAGGCTTTCGCTCTGAGGCCAGTGCTACTGCTTTAAAACGTAACTTTGTCATAAATTTACTTTTATTGAGTTTATATAGGATTTATCAAATAGAAATCTTTTTTAATCGACCAACAGCCTCTTTGGTATTTTCTAAAGTACCAAATGCCGTTAACCTTAAATAACCTTCTCCACTAGGGCCAAAACCTACACCTGGAGTTCCTACAACATGCAAATCATTCAATAGATAATCGAAGAATCCCCAAGATGTCATTCCTTTTGGAGTTTTTACCCAAATATAAGGAGAGTTTACACCACCATATACTTGCAATCCTTCGGAAGCGAGACCCTCACGAATGATCTTTGCATTATTCATATAATAGTCGATGATATCTTTTATCTGCTTTTTACCTTCAGCTGAAAAACAAGCCTCAGCTGCACGCTGAATAATATATGGAACACCGTTAAACTTAGTAGTATGGCGTCTGTTCCACAATTTATTATAAGAAATCTTTTCTCCGGTTTTGGTGTATCCCATCACAGTTTTAGGCACAACGGTATAAGCACAACGAGTACCTGTAAATCCGGCAGTTTTAGAAAAACTACGAAACTCGATAGCCACTTCTCGTGCTCCCTCTATCTCGTATATACTATGAGGAACATCACTTTCGGTAATAAATTCTTTGTAAGCGCCATCAAATAGGATAAGTACCTTATTTTGGAGAGCATAATCAACCCATACTTTCAATTGATCTTTCGTCAATGTAGTACCTGTAGGATTGTTAGGATAACACAAGTAAACGATGTCTACTTTCTCTGTCGGCAATGACGGAATAAAGTCATTCTCCGATGTACATGGAATATAAACAAGCTTATTCCATTTGCCATTTGCCTGCAATTCTCCTGCACGGCCAGCCATTACGTTTGTATCTACGTAAACAGGATAAACAGGGTCTGTAACAGCAACAATATTATCAAGTCCAAGAATATCGCCGATATTACCTGTATCACTTTTAGAGCCATCACTTACATATATTTCGTCAGCAGAAATATCCAAGCCACGTGCTTTATAATCATTTTCTACAATTGTATTTACCAAAAAGTCGTACCCTTGTTCAGGTCCGTATCCTCTAAAAGTAGATGCATTCGCCATTTCATCTACAGCGGCATGCATTGCGTTTATTATCGCCGAAGGTAGAGGTTTTGTAACATCACCGATTCCCAAACGAATAACATTGGCTTCAGGATGGGCGGCCTTAAATTCATTTACTTTTTTTGCAATATCCGAGAACAAGTAACTTCCCGGTAGTTTAGTATAATTTTCGTTTATGAATGCCATTTTTATATATTAATAATTTCGGGTTCTTCTATTATATGGCCGCAGTATTAAAAAATCTCTCCTTCAAAAACTGTCACAGCCTCACCGGTCATATACACGTGATTATTTTGCTCATCCCATTCTATCTCGAGATCTCCGCCTATCAGGTGAATTGTTATTTTACGGTCGCAATATCCGTTCAGTATGGCAGCAACAGCCGCAGCACAGGCTCCTGTGCCACAAGCCAGAGTCTCTCCTGCTCCACGTTCCCACACACGCATATTCAACGTTTTGCGATCAACGACTTCAATGAACTCAGTATTTGTTTTTCGAGGGAATATCGGATGTTTTTCAAACTTAGGTCCTATTACAGGCAAATCAAGCTCTTTTATTCCTGTTGTAAAAACAACCGCATGAGGGTTCCCCATCGACACGCAAGATATTTCCCATATTTTGCCATCGATATCCAACGGGAAATTAAGTACAGGCTCTTTATCCACCTTCACCGGAATTTGTACAGGATCAAGGATCGGCTCACCCATATCCACTGTCACCTTACGAGCTTTTTCGTCTCCCTCCAGTAAAGTTATATATTTAACGCCGGCTTTTGTTTCCAGCGCAATTTCCTTTTTTGTTGTCAATCCGTTGTCGTATACATATTTCCCTACACAACGAGAAGCATTACCACACATCTCGGCTTCAGAACCATCGGAATTGAACATCTGCATTCTAAAATCTGAATTCTCAGATGGCAATATAAGCACTAAACCATCCGAGCCAATACCAAAATTACGATTGCTAAGGCGGATTGCTAATGCTGAAGGATTTTCTATCTCCTGAACAAATCCGTTCATATAGATATAATCATTGCCCGCGCCGTGCATTTTGGTGAATTTCAACTTCTTCATTCTCTATATTTCGTCTTTTTTTACTTTATCTTTTCAAGGGACAAATTTCATACAAATTATTCGTTTTTGCAAGAAATCCATAACATTTTTTCATCTTTAATAAAACAAAAAAATCTTTTTGTTTTATTTTCAACTTAAAAACAAAACATAAAGACATTATGAAGGTTTAATTGATTTACAAATGATAGGTTTATATTTAATATCACGTCTCTTTAATGCTCTTTACAAAAATTCTGCAACAAAATACTTCTCACACAACATCCTTTTCAACTATATGCCATTATTCCTCTCGAATCAAAACTTAATTTCGAAATAAAAACAATCACGATAATCAATTGTTTTTCATTTCTCTTATTTTACCGATAGCAATAAAACAAAAAGGAGGCAACTGCCTCCTTAAAATATACTATTTATCATATGCTTCTGCATGAACAGCCTTCACCGCCCTACCTGACGGATCAACTCTATTCTTGAAAGACGCATCCCACTCCAGCGCCACAGCCGTACTGCAGGCGACGGACGGAACGGACGGAACGGTATGAGCAGCCGAAGCTGATGGGAAATGTTCTTCAAACATTGTGCGATACCAATACTCTTCCTTTGACATTGGAGGATTGATCGGAAAACGCTCCGAAGCATGCATCATCTGCTTATCTGAGACTTTCTTTTCAGCCATTTCCTTCAACGAGTCTATCCAATTATAGCCAACTCCGTCTGAAAATTGCTCTTTTTGCCTCCAAGCAACACTTTCAGGCAAATAATCCTGAAATGTTTTTCTTAATATATATTTTTCTATTTTACCATTACCACACATTTTATCCTGAGGATTTAAACGCATAGCAACATCCATAAATTCTTTATCGAGAAAAGGCACACGCCCCTCTACACCCCATGCAGCTAACGACTTATTCGCACGCAAGCAATCATACAAATGCAATCTATCCAACTTCCGTACGGTTTCTTCATGAAAAGCTTTTGCATCGGGAGCCTTATGAAAATATAAGTAACCACCAAACAACTCATCTGCACCTTCGCCGGAAAGCACCATCTTCACTCCCATCGATTTTATAAAACGAGCCAACAAATACATAGGGGTAGATGCACGAACGGTAGTAACATCATAGGTTTCGATATGATAAATCACATCACTGAGGGCATCAAGAGCCTCTTCGACCGTGAAATTTATTTCATGATGTACTGTTCCGATATACTCTGCCACCTTTTTTGAGGCCACCAAGTCCGGAGAATCTTTCAACCCAACAGCAAATGAATGCAATTGAGGCCACCAAGCTTCGGTCTGGTTATCATCCTCTATTCTGCGAGCTGCATATCGTTTTGCGATAGCTGATATTATAGACGAATCCAATCCTCCTGAAAGTAAAACACCATAAGGAACATCCGACATCAATTGGCGATGCACAGCGCTCTCCAAAGCTACTCTCAACTCATTTTCATCAGATTCATTATCTTTTACATTATCATACTCCATCCAGTCACGTTTATACCAACGTTTCAATTCATTCCCCTCGGCACTACACATATAATAACCGGGTAAGAATTCCTGCACATTGGGACAAACACCTTCCAAAGCCTTTAATTCGCTTGCCACATAAAATTGTCCGTGATCGTCATACCCCATATAAAGAGGAATTATACCCATATGATCACGCCCAATAAGACAAATATCATTTTCAACATCATAAAGCGCAAAAGCAAAGATGCCATTTAAATCCTCAAAGAGATCAACCCCTTTATCTTTATACAAAGCCAAGATTACTTCGCAGTCTGAGTGTGTAAGAAATTCGTAGTCGGGATAGCGACTTCTTATTTCTTTGTGATTGTAGATCTCACCATTGACAGCCAAAACCAAATTACCATCTTTACTATAAAGAGGTTGTTTACCAGAGTCTACTCCTACAATAGACAATCTTTCGTGAGCAAGAATAGATTTCTCACCACAATATATTCCCGACCAATCCGGACCGCGGTGACGGATTTTTTTTGCCATGCGAAGAACCTGCCCCCGCAAAACGCTTATATCTTGTATTAAATCAAAAGCTCCTACAAATCCACACATATATTTATCACCTGTTTTGTTTAAAATTTGAACAGTCTGGCAAATTTATATCATTTTATTCGTAAATAAAAAATAAATAAGACTTTTTGTTAATAAAAAACACTATTAAATCTCATTATGATAACAAAACTAAAAATACAACAAACTAAACACTTTTGTTAATTTCGGTTTTAAAATCTTATAAAAAGCGTGAGCTATATATAATTAAGTAAAATATGTATATATTTGCACCACAAATATTTGCATAACGAACACATTACAATGAAGAATTTCATCCTATCCTTTACAATTTTACTAACCGCCTGCACTTTGATGACATCATGCGGAGACAACGAGGAGGAAGCCGTAACCTTACAGGGCGAATGGCTAATGCGCGAGCAGACAATAAAAACATCCGATTCCAGCTTTGACAATATGCTAAATACTGTTTTCAGTCTGGACTTAAAAGAAAATCAAACAACCAGAGCTTTTACTGAATTAAATGTAAAAACTACGATCAGAAAAAAAGGATCTTCGGGCTCTGACGGACTTATCAGTGAGTCTACCGACGCATATGAAGCTAAAGGAGACTCCATATTTATACAAAGTTCATTGCATGGAGGCACTGCGGCTAGTAAATACCTTATAACGCCTAACACCCTCACTACTTACCGTAAGGTAACCTCACAAGACATTAGAAACATCGTTACCATTATGGGAGTAGACCCCGCAACAATCCCTAATGACCTGACAGGTGAATTAAAAATCAAAGAAATACGATAATCTTTTCCACAAATATTTGAATTTTTAGTAGCGATTGATTATCTTTGCCACCCGATTGCTAATAGGCTAACAAGAAACTGTATATAAAACGGTTCGCCTCAGGCACATAACCTGTAAATAACAAAACAGATGTACGTAATTGTAGACATTCAAGGACAACAAATGAAAGTTGAAAAAGACCAAAAGTTGTTTGTTCATAGAATCAATGCAGAAAATGGCTCAACAGTTGAGTTCGATAAAGTATTATTAGTTGACAACGGCGGCACAGTAACAGTAGGTACACCGACTGTAAATGGTGCAAAAGTAGTTCTTGAGGTTGTTTCTCAAGCAAAAGGGGATAAAGTTCTTATTTTCCACAAGAAAAGAAGAAAAGGACACCGTAAACTAAACGGTCACCGTCAACAATTTTCAGAAGTTATAGTAAAAGAAATTATTGCTTAATCAGTTAAAAACAGAAGACAATGGCACACAAGAAAGGTGTAGGTAGTTCGAAAAACGGCCGTGAATCGGAAAGTAAACGATTGGGCGTTAAAGCATTTGGTGGAGAAGTTGTAAAAGCAGGAAACATCATAGTTCGTCAGAGAGGAACAACTCATCATCCGGGAGAAAATGTAGGTATTGGTAAAGACCATACATTATTTGCTCTTGTAGATGGTACAGTGGTTTTCCGCAAAAAAAGAAACGACAGATCATTTGTTTCTGTACTTCCTAAAGCAGAAGCTTAAGAAACAAGTTTAAAACATAGAGAAAGCAGTCTGATAATCAGGCTGCTTTTTTTGTTTATATAACTGATAATCTTACATCAACCGATGATTCCTACTTATAAATAGTGAAAAAGTGACATAAATATCATTATTACTTGGTATTGTATACATTTCTTGGTTGTCATTACTTTGTAAACAGAAAATTAGATATTTAATCATTTTAAATTTATCAGAATGTCAAAAATAGGAATATACTACGGCTCAACAACCGGCAACACACAAGAAGTAGCGGAAGAAATAGCAAAAAAACTGGAAGTAAGCAAGGCTGACTTACATGATGTATCAAAGGCAAATACAGACTTTTCAGCTTACGATGTAATATTATTCGGTTCTTCAACATTAGGATTGGGTGACCTTCAAGACGATTGGGAATACTATATCGACAAAGTAAAGGCTGCCGATCTGAATGGTAAAAAAGTAGCTCTGTTTGGATGTGGTGATTCATCTTCATATAGCGATACATTTGGCGACGCCCTATCAAAAATATACAGCGTAATAAAGGGTAAAGGTTGCGAGCTAATCGGTAAGGTAAGCACAGAGGGATATACCTTCGACAGTTCTGAATCTGTTGTTGACGGCGAATTTCTTGGTTTGCTCATCGATAACGACAACGAGTCGAACCTTACAGATCAACGCATTGCAATTTGGACAGAAGACCTTAAAAAAGCAATTTAACAAAGTAAATCAATATGCGTGTTTTCTTTCACCTGATTTACGAATACAAAAAAGGGGTGCGCAGCTTGGTACTCTGTACACTACCCGGAGAATATGAAGATAAAGTCAGATGGAAATTGGGAAAAAACTCGATTAATTATAAAATAAGCCATCTGAAAAACGGTAATATAAATGTCTTTTTCGGCAAAGAGGAATGCCTCTTAGTAGCCAACGCAATATGTGGAGACAAACCCTTGAACTTATTAACACCTGAAGAAGATTTTATATTAGGAATATTATTAGGATATAGTGTCTGTGAACAATGCAACAGATACAGCAAGAGACAAAAGAAAAATATTAATACACTTTGTTTGGCATAACTTTTCTATTGGATAGTTTTTTTAGTTGATCTAGATCCTCGCAGACGTGATGTCAGTGAGGATTTTTCATTTTTATACACAACTATTATCTTATTATACACAAGCTTTCCGCAAATAATATTTACGAATACTGAAGTAGAAAAAGTGACAAGATAAAGGGAAGTAAAATGTGTCACTTTTGTCACCTTTTAACAAAAAAAAGATGATAAACAAAGAGCAAAATAAAAATGTAATAAATTATATATCACAACCTTAACAACCAAAAAGAAATAAAAAACAACAAAAAGACTGCTTTTTTGTTATGTTATATATACAATAATAAACTCACTACTATTTTAACCATAATTTATGACAGATTTATTTAATATACGAAGAGATTTTACTTTAAAAACACTAGACGAGAGCGATGTCCTATCCGACCCAATGGATATGTTCGAACAATGGCTTAACGAAGCTATTATAGCGAAAGCCCTTGAACCAAATGCGATGAATCTGGCAACAGCTACTCCCGATGGGAAACCATCTTCGCGTATGATACTACTCAAGCAGATTAAACCACAAGGATTCGTTTTTTTTACTAATTATGATAGCAAGAAAGCTTATCAAATTACACTAAACAAGTACTGTGCCTTAACTTTTGTTTGGAATGAATTGGAAAGACAAGTAAGAATAGAAGGTATTGTTGAAAAAACTTCAGATGCAGAATCAGACTCTTACTTCGAAGTCCGTCCGGCAAAGAGCAAGTTGGGAGCTTGGGCATCACCCCAAAGCCGTGCGATACCCGACAGAAAATACTTGGAAGGACTGATAAAAGAATATGAATCTAAGTTTAAAGACAAAAATATAGTACGTCCTCAAAACTGGGGAGGATATATTGTTAAACCTTATCTTATAGAATTCTGGCAAGGACGCAGCAACAGACTGCACGACAGAATACAATATGTGCTTGAAGATGGGGTTTGGGAAGTTGAGCGTCTCGCGCCATAAGTTAAAATAGATATACTACAATATCTATGCATTAAGCTTCGAGAAGAAAAAATATTTTATCAGATATTATAGAAGGTTTGATTATTAATTTCTATTTTTACGCTGATACTATAATCATTATGCCTAAAAGTGAAAAGATATTATAATATTTGTTCGTTTCAATAATTATTTTTAGTATTGTATTCGTTAACACCAATATAGAGAATGCCAGTAAGATAAAATAACACTCCTCATTATTTTACATAAACTTATATTTATTCCGGCTCAGGTATCCGGAAAAGGACAACGAATAAAATAAATAATTACATATACTTTAATTTACTATAATTATGGAAACAACAGTAAAACTTTATTCCTTAACTTACAAAGAGATTAAAACATATTTGTTTACATTGTTATTCGTTGTTGGAAACATTGCACTTCCTCAGATATGCCATTTGATACCTGGTGGAGGCTTAACCTGGCTTCCTATCTACTTTTTCACTCTGATAGCAGCGTACAAATACGGTCTACGGGTTGGTTTGTTAACTGCAATATTATCTCCGCTTATCAATAGTGTTTTATTCGGTATGCCTCCGGTGGCTTTACTCCCTGCCATACTAATCAAGTCTACCTTATTAGCAGGAGCAGCAGCTTATGCAGCACATCGACTCGAAAAAATTTCTCTATTAGGAATAATTGCCGCTGTTTTGGCATATCAGATAGCAGGCACATTGATAGAATGGGCTATCGTAAAAGATTTCTTTACAGCAGTACAAGATTTCCGTATTGGTATTCCGGGAATGTTAATACAAATATTCGGGGGGTACGCTTTATTGAAAGCTATCGCTAAAATATAAGATACAAAAATGTCTGACAACAAGTCTTTTTCGGAAGTATTAGAACGCTTCCGCGACATTGCTTTTTATGAAAGCTTCGATATGATTGTCGCTATCGCTAATGGAGGCATAATACCTGCTGCTATTCTCAATCAAAGACTAAATATCGATATCCATCTGTTAAAAATAAACCTACGCGACGCTTACCAAAAGCCCAAATATGAAAGTCCGCAATTGATAGCTCCCATCGACTTCGACTTCAGAGGCAAATCTATATTGCTGGTAGAAGACAGAGTGAAGACGGGCGCATCTCTGGCGTTGGCATGTAAGTTGCTCGAAGGTGCCAGACTAGTTAAAACATTCGCGGTAAACGGAAAAGCAGATTATGCCCTATATGATGAAGATTGCTTCAAGTTCCCGTGGCTATTATAAAAATGAATGAAGAAAACAATTAGTGCCATTGCTTCTGTTTTATTATTTGCCCAGCTTACTTATGCCATAGATAACAATCCAATTTCAGCACCTAAGGATTCTATCCAACTAGGAGATGTTATTGTCACCGGAACTCGTCCGGCGGTAAATATCAACAATCTTCCGATGAGTGTAAGCATAGTGGGAAGTAAACAAATCGAGAGTCGGTTTGAACAATCATTATTACCTATCATTACAGAAGAAGTCCCGGGTTTGTTCGTTACTTCACGAAGCATTATGGGCTACGGTGTCGCAGCAGGATCTGCCGGAGGTATGACAATACGTGGTATAGGCGGAAGCCCTACCACACAAATGCTGATGTTGATAGACGGACACCCACAATATATGGGATTGATGGGACATCCCCTAGCCGATTCGTATCAGTCATTAATGGCAGAACGAGTAGAAGTAGTGCGTGGACCAGCCTCCGTTTTGTACGGATCGAATGCAATGGGTGGGGTGATCAACATTATTACCAGAAAGCAACTGCAAAATGGAGTGAAGACAAACGTTAGAGCCATGTATGGCTCATACAACACACTCAGTACAGAGGCGAACAATGCTATTCGTTCGGGTAAGTTCAGCAGCTACGTATCTTTAAGTTACAACCGTTCGGACGGACAGCGAGAAAATATGGATTTTGAGCAATATAGTGGATATGCAAAAGTCGGTTATGATTTCACTCCAAACTGGAAAACTTTTATTGATCTTGACTTGACTAATTTCAAAGCGTCAAATCCCGGAGCGGTGAATAGTCCGGTCATCGATAATGATGCCGATATTACCCGTGGAGTAACATCCTTCTCTCTTGAAAATAGCTACGAGAGAACATCAGGAGCTCTTAAATTCTATTATAACTTCGGCTCGCATAAGATCAATGACGGGTATCCGCCTACAGAAGAAGCCAAAGATTATAGGTTCAGATCGAACGATAAGATGGTAGGTATCACCCTCTACCAGAATTACAGCTTCTTTAAAGGAAACCAAACAACCGCAGGATTCGATTTTCAACATTTCGGAGGACATGCGTGGAACAAATTTCTGGATAACAGAGATGATGTAGACATAGCCAAGAAAAGCATAAATGAAGTTGCAGGATATATAAACTTCCAACAAACACTGGCTTCTAAAGTAGCACTAAATGCGGGAATAAGAATAGATCATCACGCCATTACCGGTACAGAATACATTCCACAAGCCGGAGTGAGTTATATAGCTACGGAGAATACAATAATAAAAGGAATCGTTAGTAAGGGTTTTCGTAACCCTACTATACGCGAAATGTACATGTTCCCTCCTCAGAATCCCGACTTAAAAGCCGAGCGATTGATGAATTACGAAATATCAGCATCTCAAAAATTACTTAACAGAGCATTAAATTTTGATCTAAGTCTGTATTATATAGACGGCAGTAACAGCATACAAACCGTGATGGTAAACAACAAGCCATTGAATGTAAATACAGGAAAGATAAAAAACTATGGACTGGAATTTGCAACTCAATATAGAATAGCCCCACATGTAAATCTGTCTGCAAACTACAGCTTCTTGCATATGAAATATAAAGTTCTGGCATCTCCCGAACACAAATTATATGCAGGGGTAAACTATTTGTATAACAAATGGATGTTATCTACAGGTATTCAGTTTATAGATGGGCTATATACCGTGCTTGAGAACAAAGTGACAAATACAGAAGCAAAGAAAGAAACATTTACTCTATGGAATATCAGAGCAGCTTACAAGCCTATAAGCATGCTGGAAATATTTGCAAGAGGAGAAAACCTTCTGGCTCAGAAGTATGAAATAAATGCAGGATACCCCATGCCTAGAGCAACAGTGTTTGGTGGTGTCAATTTAAGATTTTAAAATAAGGTTTTATTAAATAAAGATTAACTATGGACAGACGAAATTTTCTAAGAGCAATAGCCATCACCGGTGCTGCAGCAACAATAAAGACAAGCGCAGGTATGGACGTACTGGCCCAAACGCTTGAAAACACTCAAACAGGTAAGCCGGTGGATATGGTAGCCGTAATGGGCGGAGAACCTGACGCTATGTTTAAACGTGCCATCTCAGAATTGGGAGGTATGGGCAAATTTATAAAGAAAGGATATAAAGTTGTAGTTAAACCTAACATTGGATGGGACAAAGCTCCCGAGCTTGCCGGAAATACGAACCCAAAGCTTGTCAGTGAAATTGTTAGACAATGCTTTGCTGCCGGAGCTAAAGAAGTTACTGTATTTGATCACACCTGTGACGACTGGCTCAAATGCTACAAGAATAGCGGTATAGAAGCTGCTGCAAAGGCCGCCGGAGCAAAGGTTGTGCCTGCTCATGAGGAGTCATACTACAAAAGTGTGTCGTTGCCTAACGGTGTTACCCTGAAAAACACAAAGATACATCAAGCAATTCTGGACTGTGATGCATGGATCAACGTGCCTGTACTCAAACATCATGGTGGAGCGAATCTCACTATCTCGATGAAAAACTATATGGGCATTGTATGGGATAGAAGAATATTTCATGCAAGCGGACTGCAACAATGCATTGCTGACGTGTGTACATATTCTAAAAAACCGGTATTGAATGTAGTGGACGCATACCGTATCGTGAAAACCAACGGGCCTCAGGGAAGATCGGCCTCCGACGTGGTAACGACAAAGGGATTGTTCGTCTCACAAGATATTGTTGCAGTAGATACTGCCGCTACTAAATTCTTTGGTCAGGTACGTGAAATGCCACTCGACCATGTAGGTCACTTGGCTAACGGACAAAAGCTAAAACTGGGAACAATGGATATTGAAAAACTGAACATCAAGAGAATAAAAATATAATTAAACTATAACTATCATCAAATGCTTAAGTACTTGCGAGTAGGGATATCTATTGTGATATTCACTCTCATAACATTCTATTTTCTGGACTTTGCAGCCTTACTCCCCGAAGGTTTTCACGGGTTAGCCCAGATACAACTAGTTCCCGCAATACTGGGAGGTAGTTTGCTTATCCTTCTTTTTTTAGCTATCCTAACCTTACTTTTCGGGCGCATCTACTGCTCGTCTATATGCCCAATGGGAATATATCAAGATATTGTAAGCTGGTTTTCTAAACGACGCCTATTCTCAAAGAAAAAGAAACGCTATAATTACAGTAAAGCAAAAAACATTATTCGCTGGAGTGTTCTCGGTGCGACAATTATTGCCTTCTTGACCGGATTCCCTATCCTACTTGGATTAATCGATCCTTACAGTGCATGGGGAAGAATTATCTCGAATGTATTCCGCCCGGTTTATATGGGTGGCAACAATGTTTTAGAATCTATTTTTACAAGCTTTGGTAATTATACTTTCTATAAAGTGGAAATAGTCATGCTTAGCCTATTTTCTTTTATTGTGGCGTTGATTACATTCTTTACTATCGGCTTTTTTGCTTGGAGATATGGAAGAACATATTGTAACACTATCTGTCCGGTAGGCACAGTATTGGGATTCTTAAGCAAGTTTTCCTTATTTAAAATCAGGATAGACGAAAGCTTGTGCAATAGCTGTGGTTCATGTGCTACGAAATGTAAAGCTTCGTGCATCGACAGCAAAAATCACGCTGTTGATTACTCTCGTTGTGTAGACTGTTTCAATTGTTTAAGTAGTTGCTCAAAAAATGCACTTGCGTTTTCTCCATCTTTCAAGAAAAAACGTCCAACAAGAGCGGAAGCGGATAACAAAACCGATAAAAATAAAAGACAATTCCTTTTTGCCGGACTCACCACAGCGATAGCTGTTCCTGCTGCGTATGCCCAAAACAAAACTGCTGAGTTGACCGGTAACGGTAGGTACATCCGCAAGAATGCTATTTGCCCCCCGGGTGCGGTAAGTGCAGAACATTTACTAGAGCACTGTACAGCGTGTCATCTTTGCATCAGCCGATGCCCATCAAAAGTTATCAAGCCTGCCTTTATGGAATATGGATTAGGGGGAATGATGCAACCTATGATGAACTACGATAACGGTTTTTGCAATTACAATTGTACTGTTTGCTCTGATGTTTGCCCAAGTCATGCTCTAAAATCGCTTACGATAGAAGAAAAACATATGACTCAAATTGGACGTGTGACTTTTCACGAAGATATATGCGTAGTTCATACCGAAGGGACAAATTGCGGAGCCTGTGCAGAGCATTGCCCTACTCAAGCCGTAACGATGATTCCGTACGAAGGTCACGAAGGTTTAACTATCCCATTCATCACCCCTGATATCTGTGTAGGTTGTGGTGGCTGTGAATATATTTGTCCGGTTCGCCCATACAGAGCTATATACGTGGAAGGAAACAAGGAGCACAAACAGCGTAAAGCTTTTAAGGAAGAAAAGAAAGAAGATGTTGTCATTGATGGCTTTGGTTTCTGATTCCAATTCGAAAAGATCGGAAAACATTTTCAACCTCAATAATAATCAACAGAAGCATTGAAAGCACAGAACTGATTCTGTGCTTTTTATGTTCTAATGCAATCGTTTGCAAATCATTTTTATAAAAAAAGAATCCTCTAAAGCTATAGTATGATGCTTTAATATGTAGTTTTGTTTAGCAGATATACTCTTTTGCATAAAAAGACCATTAATCTATAACCATAAAAACTGCAACATGAAAATAAAGTTACATATCGACTATCATACTGTCTGGGGACAAAACATCTATGTCTGCGGATCTTGCCCCGAGTTAGGCAACTGGGACGAGAAGAAGGCTCTGAAAATGACATGTATCTCTTCAAGTGAATGGATTGTTGATTTCGAAACAAATGATACATCTATAGAATATCGCTATATTGTAAAAGAAAATGAAATAGTTACTGCACAAGAGTGGGGAGATCCTCATACGTTATTACTGGATTCAAGTAAGACTTTCGATATATTGGATTCATGGCGTGGAGTTCCATCTCAAAGATATCTTTATACTTCAGGATTTTCGGAAAGCTTTTTCCATCATGACAATGCTTCAAAACTGAAATATTACAAAAAAACTATTTTAGTCAAGGTAAATTGCCCATATATAAAGAAAAATCAAACGATGATTCTTTCCGGTTCGTCAAAAGCTTTAGGCGAATGGAACATCGAAAAGGCGATACACCTTAATCCTGCTAATTTTGGAGAATGGCAAGTGGCAATCAATGCAACCCCTATAAAAACTCCCCAGGAGTATAAATTAGCTATATACGACAATTCAGAGAACAAGATAATCCATTGGGAAAAGGGCTCAAACAGAGTACTCTCACCCATCGCGGAAAAGGAAGATACAGTAAGAGTAGAGGCACTTGACTATCGCCACGAATGGATGAGCTGGAAAGCTGCCGGAGTATCTATCCCTGTATTCTCGCTACGATCAAACGATAGCTTTGGTATCGGTGAATTTTCCGACCTCAAAAAAATGGTTGATTGGTCTACCCTTACGGGACAAAAAATCATACAAATATTACCGATCAACGATACTACAATCACGCACACGTGGATTGATTCATACCCATATAATGCGATATCTATTTATGCTCTCCACCCTATCTATTTAGGCTTAAAGAGTTATCCGCTCAAGGATGAGAAATTATATAAGAAATACGAAAGTGAGGCTAAAGAGCTAAATGCATTAAAAGAAATAGACTATGATAAGGTTTTAGCCCTTAAGTCGTCATATATAAAAGATTTATTTAAAGAGATCGGAACATCAACCCTCAAAAGTAAAGACTATCTCACTTTCTATAAGCAGAATGAAGAATGGCTGTTCCCTTATGCTTGTTTTTCGTACTTCCGTGATGTGTACAAAACGGCAAACTTCTCTTTATGGAAAACCCAAAACTCTTTTGATAAAAAGAAGTTAACTGCATTTATAAAATCAAATAAAGAAGCAAAAGAAAGCGTAGAGATGCTTTGCTTTACTCAATATCTGCTACATATACAATTGAAAGAAGTAAAAGAGTATGCTCATCAACATGAAGTTGTATTAAAAGGTGATATACCTATCGGTATAAGCCGCAACAGCGTTGAAGCATGGGTAGAACCTCACCTTTTCAATCTGGATGTACAAACGGGTGCGCCACCTGATGATTTCTCGTTTTTCGGTCAAAACTGGGGATTCCCTACATACAATTGGGATGAAATGGCAAAAGACGGCTACCAATGGTGGGTAAAGCGTTTCCGAAAAATGGCCGATTATTTCGACGCATATCGGATTGACCATATATTAGGATTTTTCCGCATCTGGGAAATACCTCTATCATCGGTACAAGGTCTCTTAGGGTATTTTAGCCCTGCCATACCGATGACTGTAGAAGAAATACAATCGTGGGGTATGTGGTTTGATGAGTATAGAATGACCAGTCCTTATATTCACGAACATTTCCTAAATGATGTATTTGGAGAATATACTCAAGACGTTATTGATAGATATCTAACTCCGATTGCTTGGCAAACGTTCAAATTGAAAGACTCTTGCAATACTCAAGTGAAGATTAAAGCTCTATTTGAAAATAAGACCGATAATAAAAGCAATGTTATACGAAACGGACTGTACAGTTTATGTAATGAGGTCTTGTTTATTAAAGATAAACGTGAACCTTGGAAATATCATCCACGTATTACTGCACAGTACACCCATTCGTATGCCAATCTGGACAACAATGCTAAACTCGCGTTCAACAGACTTTATGACGAATTCTTCTATCGTCGTCACTCCCAATTCTGGAGAGAGCAAGCTATGAGCAAATTGCCTAGTCTGATAGCTTCTACACGCATGCTTGTATGTGGAGAAGACCTTGGGATGGTTCCGGAGTCTGTTCCGTCTGTAATGAACGAGTTGCAAATACTCAGTCTGGAGATAGAGCGTATGCCTAAAGTTAAAGATATGGCTTTCAACTATCTGGGCAACTTGCCATATATGAGTGTTTGTACTACATCCACTCATGACATGGCTCCGATAAGAGCATGGTGGAACGAAAATAGAGAAACAACGCAGAAGTATTACAATCAAATATTATGGAAAAACGGAGCTGCTCCGAAAGACTGTAATTCTGAGTTATGCTCGCAGATTGTAACCAATCACTTAAATTCTCCTTCAATGCTAGCTATCCTCCCTCTTCAAGACTGGCTCTCGATAGATGATAAGCTGAAAAGAGAGAACCCCGAAGAAGAACGTATAAATATTCCGGCGATTGCACAACATTATTGGAGATATCGCATGCACCTCAGTTTAGAGGAATTATTAGATGCCAAAGAATATAATGCACATGTAAAAGACATGGTAAAATCATCCGGAAGAGAATAAACCTATATATATAAATATACCGATGAAAAGAAACTGTTTAATTTTATTACTTCTTGTTTTTGTAAGTCAATCAATTCTAGCAATTGATATAAAGACTGTAGATCCGGCTTTCTGGTGGGCGGGAATGAAAAACCCCGAACTGCAAGTGCTGATTCACGGAAATAATATATCTAAATGTGATGTAAGTATTACTTCCAAAACGGCCAGAATAAAAGAAACTGTAAAGCTTGAAAATCCTAACTATCTTATTTTATATTTGGATCTTTCGAATGCCCAACCTGAGAAATTTGATATTATCTTACAACAAGGTAAAGACAAGAAAGTTATTCCTTATGAGATTAAACAACGTAAAGCGGGTTCATCCGAAAGGGTTGGATTTAACTCCAGTGATGTTTTATATCTCATCATGCCGGATCGATTTGCGAACGGAGATCCTACAAATGATGTGATTCCGGGAATGCGTGAAACCAAAGTAGATAGAAATCAACAATATGCCCGCCATGGCGGAGACTTCAAAGGGGTAGCCGATAACCTGGATTATATACATGATTTAGGCGTGACAGCTATCTGGTTCAATCCGGTACTGGAAAACGATATGCCGGAAGGTTCTTATCATGGGTATGCAGCAACTGACTACTACAAAGTAGACCGTCGCTTTGGTTCGAACCAAGAATTTGTTGATCTTGTAGACAAAACTCATGCGAAGGGTATGAAAGTAGTTATGGATATGATATTTAATCACTGTGGCAGCGAACACTATCTATTTACAGACAAGCCTTCCAGGGACTGGTTTAATTATCCTGACAAATATGTTCAGACATCTTATAAAACTACAACGCAACATGATCCTTATGCTTCAGCAGCAGACAAAAAACTAGCTATTGACGGATGGTTTGTTGAATCTATGCCGGACTTCAATCAACGTAACGAGCATGTAGCAAAGTATCTAATTCAAAACAGTATCTGGTGGATAGAATATAGTGGTATTGATGGCATCCGTCAAGATACCCACCCATATGCCGATTACGATATGATGTCTCGCTGGTGTAAAGAAGTTACAGAAGAATATCCTGATTTCAATATTGTAGGTGAAACTTGGTTAAACAACAACGTAGCCATTGCTTTCTGGCAAAAAGACAGCAAACTGGCTGCACCAAGAAACTCTAACCTTCGCAGTGTAATGGACTTCCCTCTATTGTCTGTGATGGAAAAAGCTTTTGACGAAGAGACAACATGGGATTTGGGGCTATCTCGCATATACGAATATTTAGGACAGGATATTGTTTATGAAAACACTCATGACCTATTGATATTTCTTGACAATCATGATACATCACGCTTTTTCAAGAATGAAAAACAAACATCAAATCTAAACAGATATAAACAAGCTATTGCTTTTCTATTAACGACTCGTGGCATACCTGAAATATATTACGGTACAGAAATATTAATGGCGGCAGACAAAAGTGAAGGTGATGGATATCTTCGTCGCGACTTCCCCGGTGGATGGCAAGGTGATGCAGTGAATATGTTTAAGGCGAATGAAAGAACGGCTCAACAAAACGAGGCCTTCGATTATATGAAGAAGATATTAAACTGGCGCAAGGGGAATGAAATAATAGCAAAAGGGACTCTAAAGCATTTTGCCCCAACCAATGGCGTTTACGTTTATGAGCGTAAGTATAATGGAAAATCGGTAGTTGTTATATTAAGTGGCTCGGATAGCGAAAAGACAATTAATTTAGCCACTTACAAAGAAATACTACCTAAAAGTCAGGCTAAAGATATTATCACTGAAAATATTATAAACTTGGATGGTGAGACGTTAACAATTAGGCCAAGAAGTGTTTTTATATTAGAATTTTGATTACTTTTATAGAAAGTATCATCAAAATTCTAGTGCATGAAAAAAGGGCCTCTTACTATTAAAGATATTGCAAAGGATCTTAATATATCGCCCTCGACAGTATCGAGGGCGCTTAAAGATAATCCGGACATCAGCCCTGAAACACGGAGAATAGTACAGGATTATGCAAAAAAGCATAAGTATAAGCCAAATGCGTTGGCTTTAAGTCTCAGAACTCAACACAACAATATTATTGGAGTTATTGTACCTGAACTGGCTAATCACTTTTTTTCGGGTGTCCTTTCCGGAATGGAAACAGTTGCTGAAGAAAAAGATTATCATGTAATTGTTTGCCAATCGCTTGAAGACTATAAAAAGGAGTCAAGAAATGTGCAAACGCTAATAAAGGCACGAGTATGTGGGATTTTAATCTCTCAGTCGAAGACAACAACAAAATATGATCATTTTCAGGAACTGATAGACAATGATATTCCCGTCATCTTCTTCGATAGGATATGTACCGGAATCGATTCAGATAAAGTAGTAGTGGACGACTACAATGGAACACTTACTGCTGTAGATTATATGATAAAAACAGGCTGTAAGCGTATAGCCTTCTTTTCAGCTCCTTCGCATCTTGAGATTTCAAAAAACAGGAAAAATGGCTATTTGGACGCTCTGAGAAAACATCAGATACCTGTTGATGAACAACTGATACGTACCGCAGACACAAAACAGCTTGGATATGAGAAAGCAATGGAAATCTTACAAGAGTCCAATCATCCTGATGCCTTCATGGCGATGAATGATTATACGGCTTCGGGAATATTGCTTGCTTGTAAAAAGTTGGGATTCAAGGTTCCTGACGAAATCTCTATCTGCGGATTTTCGAATTCTAATATATCTCAAGATACCGACCCAATGTTAACAACTATGGATCAACACCCTATAGAGGTCGGAATGGAAGCGATGAAACTAATTCTAGAAAAAATAGAAAACCCTGAGAATACCTCAAGGAAAAACAAAATAATAAAAACTTCATTAATTGTCAGGCAGACAACACGAAATTTGTCTGATGGCTAATAACAATAAGTTTATTTAGATAATCGGACAAACCATGAAACAAAAACCAAGTCTAACATTTTGGCAAATCTGGAACCTTAGTTTCGGATTCTTAGGAATACAAATCGGATATTCTTTACAAAGTTCTCAAACAAGCCGTATCTTATCAGCTTTAGGTGCTGACCCTCATCATCTTCCATTATTCTGGCTAGCTGCCCCTATTGCCGGGCTCATCGTACAACCAATCATAGGGATGTCGAGTGACCGTACATGGACACGTCTAGGACGTCGTATTCCATTTATTTTGGGAGGAGCTATAGTTTCGGCCATTGCCATGTTCTTTATGCCAAATTCCGAGTTTGTAGCAGCTATTATGCCTCCTGTCTTTTTTGGAGCATTCATGCTGTTATTTATGGATTGTGCGTTTAATGTTTCTATGCAGCCATTCCGCTCTTTGGTTGGCGATATGGTGAATGACAAACAACGAAATCTAGGATATTCAACTCAAAGCTTCCTTACAAACATTGGAGCTGTAGTTGGATCATTCCTACCATTTATACTTACTTGGATAGGTATTCAGAATATTCCCGGTGCAGGAGAAAAGGTTGCACCATCTGTTATCTGGTCTTTTTATATAGGAGGTTCGGCACTTTTACTGACAGTGTTATGGACAAGTATTCGTGTCAAAGAATATGCCCCGAAAGAGTATGAAGAATATAATAATATAACAGAAGAAGAAAAACAAAAGAAATCTTTTATAGATGTACTCAAGGCCACACCAAAAACGATGTTACAACTGGCTATAGTACAGTTTTTCTCATGGTTTGCACTCTTCATTATGTGGGTGTATGCAATCGGCGGAATTGCAGAGAATGTGTGGCATACAACAGACCCTCTCTCTGCGGCATATAACGAAGCCGGAAACTGGAACGGGGTATTAAGTGGTGTATACGGTATCTTTGCGGCAATCTTTGCTATTTTTATGGCTAAAATCGCTGATAAGCTCGGTCGAAAAAAAGTATATTCTTTTTCATTACTGCTTGGTGCTTTAGGGCTGATGTCTATGTATGTGTTTGAGGACAAATACCTATTGCTTGTTTCTATGGTAGGTGTCGGTATTGCTTGGGCAAGTATACTGGCTATGCCTTACGCTATACTATCAGCCGTGTTACCGGCTAGTAAAATGGGGTTATACATGGGAATCTTTAATGCAACGATTACCATACCTCAGATCGTAGCAGGGCTGACAGGCGGGCTTATATTAAAGCATGTGGTTGGCGGCAGCTCTATAATGATGTTGGTGGTTGCAGGGATAGCCATGCTTTTGGCTGCTATATCGGTATCTTTTGTCGAAGACTCACATAAAGAACTTAAACCCGAATCTGCTAAATAATTAGAAAATATAATTATCTGAAAGAATAAATATTTATGAAAAATAAATTATTATTTGTAATCACATTAATAGCTCTTACCAGCTATGCGTGTAAACCAAAAACTCAAACAGAAAACACTCAAGAACAACAAGAAGAGAAATGTACAGTCAAACACTTGGATTGGACTCGAAACGCTGTAATATATGAAGTTAACGTAAGACAGTATACTAAAGAGGGAACCTTTGTCGCTTTCGAACAACATCTTCCCCGACTCAAAGAGCTGGGTGTAGACGTGCTTTGGTTTATGCCTGTACATCCTATTTCGGAAAAGAATAGAAAAGGCACTCTCGGAAGTTACTATGCTGTAAGAGACTATAAAGATATCAACCCTGAATTTGGAACAAAAGAGGATTTCAAAAAGATGGTAGATAAAGCGCATGAAATGGGCTTTAAAGTAATACTGGACTGGGTTGCAAATCATACCGGTTGCGATAATGCCTGGACTACAGAACATCCCGATTGGTATATGAAAGATAGTCTTGGTAATATCAAAAGCCCGTATGACTGGACTGATACCTACGAACTGAATTATGACAACAAAGATATGAGAGCCGCAATGACAGATGCCCTGAAATACTGGATAAAGGATTTCAATATAGATGGATATCGCTGCGATATGGCTCATGAAGTACCTACCGATTTCTGGAACGATGTACGTAAAACTTTAGATAGCATCAAGCCTGTATTTATGCTTGCTGAATCCGAAAATTATGATTTATTGGAACACGCATTTGATGCAAACTACTCATGGGAGTTGATGCACATGATGGCTGATGTAAACAAAGGAACAAAGAGTGCAGAAGATATTACATCATATATTCAAAAACTGGATACGATAATGTGTCCGGACGCTTATAAAATGCTCTTCTTAACAAACCATGATGAAAATTCATGGAATGGAACAGAGTTTGAACGCTACGGAAAAGGTGTTGAAGCGTTTGCAGTTCTTACCTACACGTTGAATGGAATGCCGATGATATATACCGGTCAGGAAGTAGGACTCAAAAAACGCTTGTCATTCTTCGAAAAAGATATGGTTCCTTCATGGGCAGAAAATAGCACAACACAGTTCTATAAGAAGCTTAATCAATTAAAACATACCCATCCTGCGCTACAAGCCGGACAGGGTGGCACATTCAAGAAATATAATACTTCTGCAAATAAGGAGCTGTTGATATATTCGAGAGAAAGAGCAGGACAAGAGATTGTTGTAATGCTCAACTTATCGAACAAAGATATCAATTATACTAGCAATGACGCCATAGGACGTGGCAGCTATACCGATTATTTTGCGGGAGTGAATGTTCCGGAATTACCCCCGTCTCTAAAAGCATGGGAGTATAAAGTATTTGTAAGACCAAAATAATCAGAATTACTTATATTTATTCACAAAGAAAGCTTAAAAGGAAACTTTTAAGCTTTTTTCTTGTATATAAGCATATAATACAAAAATTCTGTGGTACTTTTCACTCTGTGATAAAAAACAGATAAGAGCGAATGCAACAATAATTCCTTTTTGCAACTTAATTTGCACAAAAAAACTAGCAAAAGAAAAGGGGTATCCATACGGATCCCCCCCTTCAATTCGGCTATATAAAACTCATAATTCCTTAATTCTTCTGATGAGCTGTTGCTACAGCGTCAAAACGGGATTGCACAAAGTCAAGTTCGCTTTCAATACGTTTGCGTTCTTTTGTAAGACTTTCAGGGGTCGTAAAATATTTAGCTAAGTCTCGCACCCCTACACGGTATATACACCCTCTATAATATCTGTTTCTGAAGATATCGTAAAAAGAGGCATTGCTTAGTACCGGAGTAATATTAGCTACAGCTACGGGAGATATGGCCCTGGCGAGATATACACTAATATCGTCAAACATTACCCAAAACATCGGATATTCTCTTCCTCTGTCGCAAATCACAGGGCAAATAGCTTCTACACGGACATCTCCTTTTCCTGTTGCAATATCATAATACCATTTTTCCTTTACAAGGTAACAAGTGATTTGCATATTTGCCAAATCTTCCCTTTTTATAGAAAGTGTATGATTGTTATTTACTGTATATCCAATGCGATTCTGCTCCATCACCCCTTTTGCTGTATATTTACTATCATCATTGAAGTCGGGTTGATCTTCGAATTTATATGCGGCAATTGTATTATCTGATAAAAGATTAATCAGAAGAGAAAACAAATTAGCACGCTTTTCGGTTGAAACTGTTGGATAAAACAAGGATTCGTTGCCTTCTACATCATATACTTCCCTGTATATATCTCTAGTCCATGTAGCAGACGAGTAATCGTTCATCGAATTCTCCATAAGAAAAAGCTCTCTGGACGAAATCTCTGTAATCATATCTTCCGTGGACGATGTAACAGGTGCTCCATTCATCATTCTGAATGCGTTATTTGCTGAGTTTTGTGCAGAGAGTGAACTTGCCGAGAGCAGTCCACCCAACATTAATGAAACAATATATTTCATAGGATGTGTATTTTGTGTTAATTAATTAATTCTTACTTCCATTGGGTATAGATCTCTTTCTATACCATCGGGGCCTTTGGCTTTTATTCCTGATATTATTAAAATTGTACCTCTAGTCATTCTTCGCATTTGCTCTATCTGACGAGGTGAGAAATTAGCACCACTTGACATTTCAGGAGTTACATTTCCCATAGCGTCCACAGACATTGTTCTGAAGCTCAAAACCTGAAATGGAATATTCAGAATACCATCATCGATAGAAGCTTTTATACCCTGTGTGCCCAGTAGTATAGATCTGGCTATAACTCCTTTTCTAAATACTTTTGGTGCACCGTTCTGATCTGTATATGAGATAAACGCTAATGGTTCCGGTAACGGACGAATCCTCAATTCCTTCCTTGCTATGAATTGTTGTGTTCCATTCACCTTTGCAGATACAGAAATTATAAACTTCTGACCTATCAGAGATGGTGAAGGCACTGCAACCCAATCTTTGCCCGAAGGAGTTAATGTCCCCCCACTTACCACTGTAGCCTGTACGTCCTGACTGGCTACACCCGGCACAGCAATAGTCAACATATTCTGAACCCCGGCATATAGCACATCCATCCAGAATGGCGCTACTGTGGCCATAGGTTCCATTACTGTATATTCCTGAGAGAAATTACGTCTTACAGGCAATCCACTCCTATCCATAAGCTCGATAAATCCATCGAATTTATATGTACCGGAAGCTCCTGTACCAACTTCATACAAACCATTTTTCTCGGATGGTAACTCTTTACCATTTATAACAATACGAGGTCGTTGTGTTGTATCTACCGCCGCCATTATAATATTGGCTTTGTAAGGTACACCTTTCATCACCATATTTGATTGCGGAACAACAAAAGCACTCAGTTCATTTACACGAATATCTTTCAAGTCGATATTTTTAGCAAGATCATTCAGAACTTCACCCTCGGCCTGCTTCACATTCATTTGCAATTCTGAAAGGAAAGTCAGCACAGCAATACTTGGCATACCGTCAAAAGAGGAAGTTATCCAATCTTTATGATCCTTCTTTGCTCTTGCAGAAGGTTCAGTAGATAAAGTACTGCTTACGATCTTACGTTTGCTCTCGTCAGGAATCTGCGCCACCATAGCTTCCCGATACGTGTCTAATATTTTTTTCAGCTTCTTTCCCTGACCACCCACTGGTGAAATCATTACTTCGGAAGAAGCATCGAGATTATCTTTCGATTTCAAATTATTTATATCAGCATCGGCTCCATCTGTCTTTTTTGCAATTTCCAGTTTTAGATACTGCAAATAATCGAAAATAGAATCGGTCTTAGCTTTTACACTTTGTGCCCTATTATATGAGTCCTGAGTTTTGTCTCTGTTAGTCTCATAAGAAGCAGCTATATCTGCGTATATCTGTTTATTTCTTTCATCTGTGACAACAATAGATTCTTGAATATTATCGTTAATCATCACAAATCCATCCAATACCTCGGTAGAAACATTTAGAGCTAGCATCGCAATAAACACCAGATACATGAGATTGATCATCTTCTGCCTAGTCAATTGCCCTTTACTTAAAGCCATCTTATATTCTCTTCTTTAGGTTTCTAATTCTGTTTTTTTATTTCTCCGATTATCTTAGAATTTAGGTTGGTTTGGATTGTTATTCGTTGTCATAGCTTGTAATAAACGAGCATATACATTGTTCAAAGCCTCAATGTGTTTGGTCATTTTCGCAGACTCTTCTCGGAACATGTAACTATCACCAATAGCTCCATCATATAAATTCTTCATCCTTGCCAAACTGTCATTAATATATCTGATAGCCGACATTTGTTCAGTTATAGTCTGTAATTGTGCATTAAATACATCGTTCAAACCACTCACATTCTGATTTAATGTAGTCAGATTGTCTACAAAACCATTTGTTTCGGTGATTTGATTATATGCTTTCAATAGTTTTTGAGAAGCCTCATTCAACGAGTTAATTGTAGTGGAGAATTCTTCTAAATTTTGAGCTGTATTTGCTGCGCTCTGTCCATAATCTGCCGAACCTGTACGAGCAGCAGAAGTTTGCCCTGTAGGCGATGATGAAGATGATCCACTGCCAGAAACAGCTGTTACTCCATTTCCACCCGAACCGCCAAGAACAACGACCGAAGAGCCGGAAACTCCGGAGGATTTTATAGAATCTCCGGATTTCCTTGCCTCTGCTAGTTTTATATTAGAAGGGGATTCGTCATATCCAACCCCACCACTTACTATTACTCCGGATAAAGCATTCGCTCCGACCTCATCACTCGATGGAGATGAGTAGTCGAACCCTGCGGCAATAAAAACAATAACCTCGACAATCATTCCGATCATCAGAACGATGTTCCCTGCCGGTACATGCATAATTTTAAACATTGCCCCCAGGATGACTACAGCAGCACCCCAACTATAAAGAATATTAAACACTGTCTGTCCTCTTCTACTTGCAATAAATCGCCTAAAATTATGCCACGCTTTTCCCATTTTGAGAGCTCTCTTAAAAATTATTTTTTAATAGAATTTACCCCTTTCATCAAAGCTCCATGTTCTTACACATCTGAAACCAATGAATGAACGGCCTTTATCTTGAAATTCAACAGAACGATCTCCGGATTTAACCGTAGAGTCTTTCCATGAACCGCCTTTTACAATTTTACGTTTCAACACTCTTGGGTCTGCAAGTACTGCTCTATAGCTGAAGTCAGGATTAGCCTCATCAGCCATACGATCTACAGATTCCGTAAATGTTGTAGTTGTCCATTCTGCCGCATTACCCGCCATATCGTAAAGTCCAAAACGATTAGGCAAGAAGCTTGCTACAGGGGACATTAAGTCTTTCAAATCTTTTGATGCTCTAAAGTTAGCATGAGCCAGCCCATCGGTTGTATGAGTTTTATCCGAATACCACGGATAAATCAACTCCGAACGTCCGTTTCTTGCCGCAAATTCCCATTCAGCTTCTGTAGGCAAACGATACCCTTCGAAACCGTCTAAGCTACACTTCTTTTCAGCCAAATAGCGATCCGTACGCCATGCACAATAAGCATCGGCTTGTTCCCACGATACACCTACCACAGGATGATTATTATAAGCCTTATCATTAAAATATTTACCCACATATTGTTCACTCTTTGCATTAGCAAAATCTGTCATCCATGCCATCACATCAGGGTAAACATTTACAATATATGTATTTGTAAAATCAATCTTATCTCCGTGCGATGATCTTGCTAATGTTTCGCGAATAATATCACCTCTTTGATTTACATAAGCTGTATCCTTGGATATAACTATAGAACGTGCATCGCCTTCTTTTAGTTTTGCCAAAAACGCATTATAACTTTTTACGTCAAACCAGTCATATTTAAAATTCAAAGCAGTATTTATCAATCCGGATTTATCCGCAGCAAAAGGATTTCCTCCTATCACACTGTTTATAGCAGCCTGTTCGCGTTGAGTTGGATTTTTCCAAGGAATTGGCTTACTCCAGTTTAAACGCTGCCCAACAGCACTATTTTGATCTTCAGGTCTTACCAAAACTTTAAACGTTGGGTCTCCTCCATACGCCGGATCTGCCAAACGTTCTCTTATAATAGAGTCACGCACCCAATATACAAACTCACGATACTGCTTATTTGTAACTTCGGTTTCATCCATCCAAAACGGGCTGACAGCAACAAGTTTACGAGGTACTTCATCTCCCCATAAAGGATCAATACCTGTCCCTAACTCTATATTACCTCCCGGAACAAGAACCATATTGTCACAGGCACGGGCTATATTGTAAGGTAAACGTAAACGAGTTTCAATAGCAGGGTCAATATATTTTGGATTTGTGAACTTATAGGTTACACCTAGCGTTGCCTGAGCTAGCCCATTATTACTTTTATCTCCTTTTTGTCCATCAAAGGTATCACTAAGTAAAACGACTCTTCCCTCTCCAAATATTTGCCAGTTACGAGTTAAATTAAAGCCTAAGTTCAAACCGCCGCTTCCACCAAAGAAAGTACCCTGAAGATTTCCTCTATGAGCAAAGCGCTGATACATGCCTACACCTACAAAAGGATTTATTTCGAACTTACGTTCGGGCCTATATCCATTTATAAGATTAAGAAAATTTAACTGCACATCTCCAGTTATACTCATATAACGTAAATGTTGCATATAATATTGTTCGTTTGGTTGATATTTTGTAGGATGCCAAACAGGCACTCCACTCTCATCAACAGCACTATACTCATAATCAACACCTTCAATCCAACCCATATAATCCCAGGCGGGATCTTTAGTTAACATTTTTAACCCTTCGCCATTCGTTCCATCTTTCCACCATCTATCGTAAGTTCCGCTCCAACCATCATTGAAGCCATGTATGCTTCCTCCTGATATTTGAGCTCGTAGAGTAATCAATGTACTCATTCTACGACCGACGGAAAGTGTTGGAGCAAAGGTTAATCTACTAGAAAATGACGTCCTATTCCACGGAACACCATTATCATCCTCACCCACATATAATTGGGCACCACCTCCAATGGATATGAACCACACTGGATCTTTTAACAAATATTCATTCCTCGAAGGAACTGAATATTGCTCTGAGCTTTGACGTTGAGCATAAGAAACTATTGATACACAGACCAATAGCAGTGAAGTCAGTAAAGTTTTTTTGTTCATTTGTTTTGTAACAGTTATAGTAACGATATATCAAGTGTGGCAAAGATAATATTTTTTTTTAATATTTATTTATTTTCTTATCAAATAATAACTTAACTCAATAAACGATTGGATTTTGCGTGTTTTTAAAAACATAAAAGGGAAGCCTTTCCAGGCTCCCCTCTCATCGATAATATTTATTAATTTTACAGTTCTTTTGTCTCGTGAAATTTGCCAAAACTGCTATTAGCTAAACGCTGATAACTATTATATCTCCACATCGCATTGTTCTGTGCTGCTTCATATAGTTCAGAAGCTTCAGAAGGATTTGATTTTTGTAGAGATGTATAGCGAACCTCATTACCTAAGAACGCTTGGAATTTAGACCAGTCAGGCTCTTTACTATCCATTGTAAATGGATTTTTGCCTTCCTCTTCCAACATCGGGTTGTAGCGCCATAGATGCCAGTATCCGCAAGCAACTGCTGCTTTCTCTTCATCCTGTGCATGTCCCATTCCTTTTCTCAGACCATGGCTGATACAAGGAGAGTATGCAATAACTAATGATGGGCCTTTATATTCTTCAGCTTCTTTGATCGCTTTCAGACATTGTCCTTGGTTAGCACCCATAGCAATCTGTGCTACATATACATAACCGTATGTAGTAGCTATCATACCAAGGTCTTTCTTGCGAATCTTCTTTCCTGCTGCAGCAAATTTAGCAACCGCTGCTATCGGAGTAGATTTAGAAGACTGGCCTCCTGTATTAGAGTACACCTCTGTATCCAATACCAGAATATTGATATCTTCGCCTGTAGCCAATACATGATCCAATCCACCGAAACCTATATCATATGCCCAACCGTCACCACCAAATATCCAGATAGAACGCTTGATTAGATATTGTTTCAATGAATATATCTCTTTGCAGTAGTCACATTTATCTTTCTCTACTTCCAGTAATGGTAACATTGCAGCTGTAAGTTCTTTTGTCTTGTCAGCCTCATCTTTATTTTCTACCCATTCTTTGTATAGAGCTTTTATTTCAGGTGAACATTTATCGCAATCCTGAGCTTGGTTCATCAGTTTTTCGAGTCTGTTGCGCATAGTAATATTAGCCAAGGCAAAACCAAGACCATACTCTGCATTATCTTCGAATAGTGAATTAGCCCATGCCGGTCCTTTACCTTCTTCATTCTTACGGTATGGAGTAGATGGAGCTGAACCACCATATATTGATGTACAACCTGTAGCATTGGCAATTAACATACGATCACCAAACAACTGAGTCACAAGTTTGATATATGGAGTTTCTCCACAACCAGAACATGCCCCCGAGAACTCAAACAGCGGAGTTGCAAATTGAGAGTTCTTTACATTCAATTTAGTATCAACAAGGTGAGCCTTGCTTGTTACATTCTTGACCATGAAATCCCAGTTGTCTTGCTCAGGGAATTGTGATCCGATCTCAACCATTGTAAGAGCAGAGTTTCCTTTCTTACCCGGACAGATATCAGCACAGTTACCGCAACCAAGGCAGTCTAGCACATCCACTTGAATACGGAAGCCCATGCCATCAAATTGTTTACCCTGTGCTTTCAACAAAGTAACATCGCCCGGAACTTGAGCTTGCTCTTCTGCATCCAAAACAAATGGACGGATAGTAGCATGAGGACAAACATAAGCACACTGGTTACACTGTATACAGTTTTCGGCATCCCATACAGGTACAAAAGCAGCAACACCGCGTTTTTCATACTCTGTAGTACCATGATCCCACGTACCATCTTCACGGCCTACGAAAACAGATACAGGAAGATCATAACCACGCTGTGCATTTATTGGACGAACTACGTTTTTGATAAACTCAGGAGCATCATCTTCTTCAGCTTTACCAATTACGATATTTGCCCATTCTGCGGGAACCTCAACTTTTTCGAGTTCGATACCACGATCAACCGCAGCATAATTCTTATTGATAACGTCTTCACCTTTACGTCCGTATGATTTCACAATGAATTTCTTCATTTGTTCTACAGCCAAATCGTAAGGGATTACATTCGAAATCTTAAAGAATGCTGATTGAAGGATTGTATTTGTACGGCCACCAAGACCAATTTCTGTTGCAATCTGAGTTGCGTTAATGATATAGAAATTGATATTGTTGACTGCAAGATATTTTTTCACATTATCAGGAAGGTAGTTTCCTACTTCTTCTTTGCTCCATACAGAGTTGAGAAGGAATGTTCCGTTTTTCTTCAATCCTTTAGTTACATCATACAAATGCAAATAAGCAGGAACGTGACATGCTACAAAGTTTGGAGTATTTACCAAATATGTAGAACGGATAGGATTATCACCAAAGCGAAGATGCGATGCTGTAAATCCTCCTGATTTTTTAGAGTCGTATGCAAAATAAGCCTGACAATATTTATTGGTATTGTCACCGATAATCTTAACTGTATTTTTGTTTGCACCTACTGTACCATCCGATCCTAAACCATAGAATTTAGCTTCATAAGTAGTATCATCTACAGAAACTTCTTCTTTAAGAGGTAATGATTTGAATGTAACATCATCTACGATACCGATTGTAAAATCGTTCTTAGGTAGGTTCATCGCCAGATTTTCGTACACAGACATAATCTGAGCAGGAGTAGTATCTTTAGAAGAAAGTCCATAAATACCGCCAACAATTGTAGGGGCATCAGCTTTACCGAAGAAACAGTCTTTAACATCCATATACAATGGCTGTCCAAGAGCTCCCGGTTCTTTTGTACGGTCAAGCACAGCTATTCTTGTTGCAGTTTTAGGAACTGCAGAAAGGAAAGCTTCAGCTTTGAATGGACGATAAAGGTGAACTGCGACTAAGCCGACTTTCTCTCCTTTGGCATTCAAGAAGTCTACAGTTTCTTTAATTGCTTCTGTTACCGAACCCATAGCTATAATCACACGGTCAGCATCTTCAGCTCCGTAATAATCAAACAAGCCGTATTTGCGACCTGTAATCTTATTGATTTCTTCTAAATATTTTTCAACAATAGCAGGTACTGCATCATAGAATTTATTAGCAGCTTCACGCGATTGGAAATAAATATCATCATTCTGGGCTGTACCACGAGTTACAGGATTTTCTGGATTCAATGCTCTATCACGGAATCCTTTAAGAGCCTCTTGGTTAACAAGAGGAATTAAGTCATCCTGACTCATTTCTTCCACTTTCTGTATTTCGTGAGATGTACGGAATCCATCAAAAATATTCATAAAAGGAATACGAGACTCGAGAGTTGCCAAATGAGGAACAGCAGACAAGTCCATAACTTCTTGTACCGAGCCCGAGAAGAACATAGCAAACCCGGTCTGACGAGCTGCCATAACATCCTGATGGTCTCCGAAAATAGACAAGGCCTGTGCTGCCAAAGCACGTGCCGATACGTGGAAAACGCTAGGGAGTAACTCTCCTGCTATTTTGTACATATTAGGGATCATCAACAACAATCCCTGCGATGCCGTATAAGTAGTTGTTAGAGCTCCAGCCTGTAATGATCCGTGAACTGCACCAGCAGCACCAGCCTCCGACTGCATTTCCTGCACTCTGAGGATTTCGCCGAATATATTTTTGCGTCCGGCTGCTGCCCATTCATCAACATACTCTGCCATAGTTGACGATGGTGTGATTGGATATATCGAAGCCACTTCGCTGAACATATAAGAGATATGTGCTGCGGCCTGATTTCCATCACATGTAATGAATTTTTTTTGTTTAGCCATACTTTTTAATAGTTGATTATCTTTTTTAGTTTACATTTTTTTGATTTGGCTAAGTTGACAACTTTTCAATTATCAGCTCCTTATTCTTTTAATATAAAAAACCAAACAGCCATAAAGGAATAATATTTCTATCACCCCTCTCTAGATTTGCTATTACGTAAATCATCTCCGGTTTATGTTTGCCTCTGTTTTTTTGACCATCTATCTTAAATTTATATTTCTTGTCATCATTTTCGACAATAAACATTCCGCTTTTAGCTCCTTTCTTCAATTTGCTATCGCTGTGATGCACCTGATTGTAGAAAAATGTTTCACGTAGCTCCTGATCATTTACATCTGATATTTTCAGAGGGAAAATCAAATTCGTATTATGCATATAGACCATGTCGGGTTTCTTTGGAAACTCCTCTCCTTCTCTATAAAGCATATTTATCAATCTGGCACTACGCAAGTATTCCAGATAATTAGTCACTGTAGCTCTGGATATCTCACAGTCGGTACTCAATTGGCTGATATTGGGTTTGCCCGGTGCAGACAAAGACAATAGATACAGCAATTTTCTTAATTTAGGCAAATAAGACATTTCTATTTGTTTGATAGACAACACATCTACCTCCAACATCATATTCAACGTTTTGAGTAAATTTTCCGAAAAATTTCTTTTTTCAAGAAAAAACGGATAATAACCGTGATGTATATAACCCCATAGATGTTCTAAAGGATTGATCTCTGAGAATATATCCTCAGCTATTTCACGGTGATTATTTATTATGTCATCCAAACCATAGGGCTTGAAATTCAAGCCAAATTGAATATTTAAGAATTCCCGATAGGAAAAACCTCTCAGATTATATACATCTACAATAGATGCCAGTTCTGCATCTTCTCCGAGTTTGTTTACAGTAGAACCTGTAAATACGATCTTCAGTTGAGGAAGACATTCGTAACATTCTCTCAATTCTTTAGACCACCCCGGATACTTATATACCTGATCGAGTAGAAGCGTCTTACCCCCTTTTTCTACAAACTCTTTTGCAAAACTAAAGATTGTTCTGACTGTAAAATAAAACTGATTCATATTGATATATAAACAGTCTCGTTTGTCTAGCTCAAAGAACTCTTTAGCATATTGCAGAAGGAATGTAGTTTTCCCGACACCTCTCGCCCCCTTGATTCCAATCAAACGGCGCGACCAGTCAATCTGTTGCATTAACAGCCTGGGAGTTGCATCTTCGAAAAGATGTTCAACTAAATACTTATGTGTCCGAAAAAAAGATTCCACTCGATACTCCTTAAAACCCCGACGAAGGTAACTTTTTTTTATGTCATTGCAAAGTCCACTTAGCAATTTTAATCATTTTTCTTGAAACAGCATATAAAAATGCAGAAAAATTTTATATTCGCATGGTGTATTTTTCAATGATGAATAACAAACTCTATTAGTTCTACTAAAATAGTGCTTAAAAAAACTCAATTATAGTATTTTTTGTATATTTTATTATATGCTTCCGTCCCCTTTATACGGCTGATCCAAACATTCAGAGAATCAAGCAAGACAGGAGAGCTTTTCCTCACAGCCCAGGCCTCCAGATGGGTGAAACCTACAAAAGTAGAATAATCTATTTCAGGTGATGTTTTGGCAATATTAGCTGCTACCTTTTCGTCACAAACTGCAAAATCGATATCTCCTGATGCTACCATCATAGCCAACTGCTCAGAACCATAGGCCGGATCTTCCTTTATATATATTGTGTCCCCTATTTCATGAGCCAAGTTTTGTATCCGAAGGATAACCGGAGACTTAGCAGGAACATAAAGCGTTTTCTTAGCCAAGTTTAAATGACTTCTAATCGGCTCTATATTATCATTATACTTTTTTTTACGTTGAATCAACACCTGCCTGTTCTGAGCAATGGCTTCTGTGAAATTTACAGAGTCACGCAACTCTGAAGTAACAGGTATATTCCTAGCCACAATATCGTACTTTCCGGTTCTCAATCCATCCATACTTTTATCTATACTGGATTCTAGCTGGATATCTATTTTTAAAGGAATATTCTCCTGTAATAATTCAATAAGATCGTGATTGAAACCGGCAATCGTATCTCCTAACACAAAATAACCAACAGAGTTATAATCTGTAACTACGCGAAGTACTCCTTCGTGCTGAATTTGAGGGTAGTCACGAAAATCATTACCTGTAGTATTATTCCGTATAAAAATCCAAACAACAATCAGAATAATAACAATTATGGGAACCGATAAGAAAGCCTTATTCTTCATAATTTTACTAATTATTGAATTGCCATGAAATTCCTAATTTTAAAACCCGAGGGTTTACCGGATAACGATATAGAGAAAACGACTGTCCATTACCCATTCCTTCGGCAATATTATACATCATAACAAAAAAGCGAGTATATTTCAGATGAAGGTTCAGATAAGCACTTACAACAGGAAACTCTCCGAGTTTCATATCTTGTTGATTATAGAACTGCATAGTCAAAGGTTCATAGCCCGGCATATGATATTTTGCATGAATATAAGCATCTGCCCCCAGCTGTAGAGTCAATACTTTAGCCAGCTTAGTCGTCAAATATATATTTGAATACAAACTCCATTGAGGTAATGGCAAAGCTTCTTCACTCTTGGTGTATTGATATACAGCCTGATTATCCCAGTGGAAAATTCCGGATCTGAAATTCTGATCGAGGCGTAAAGCTATCACTTGTATTTCTTCATTACTTTGAGCTATTTTCTTTTCCTGATTATAATATATCAACCCTGTTATATTTTCAACACCTCCACTTATCCGAGTCTGAGAAAATGACAGTTCTGGAAAAATAATCTCGCCACCTATATAAACACGACGTGTATCTTTCAAACCCATATCCTTCCAGTTCCAATACTTAGATGAAAAATTGTTCTGAAAAAAACTTGGACTTATATTTTTTATATAAGCATTAGCCTTTACCGAAAAGTCTTTATTTCTGAAGTTCAATCGAGTTGTAATTTCTCCTTCAAGCCTGTAATCACTATTATGTAAATCTTTTTCGGCTGTAGCCCTATATCTTAAAAACTTCCCCTTCTCCTTCGTTAATACTCCTCCTACAAGCAATGAATATTCACTTTCCTTCATCGATGCACCTGGAAGACCATACATAGTCCCTGATTCCTCGATACCTAAAAAAGGCATGGAATATTTACGCAGATCATGCTCAATGAAGGCTGTTAAACCAAATTTCGTCCATTTTCGGAAGCCTTCATTCATCGCCAATGCCAATGTATTCTTGAAAGAATAATATGGCATATAATCATCAATATTCGCCTCATACTTCGGATCCGAAAGAGTAGTCCAACCTTTCTCTCCAGTCCAAAGCTGTGGAGTATAGACATTTGCGATATTACTATAGTTTGAATTAAATCTGCGACGCTGATCTGTATAGTGCGTTGTAAAGATCACACTTGCTAACGAAACATAGTCCTTCTTTTTACGTGTTCCCATCACGCTGTCATTTACAGGATATGTTTCTGTATCATCACCCAGGTCATACCTGTTAGTCACGTACAGATTACGACCTCTGAGTCTGTTCCAAGTATCCTGCATTCGAGTAGGAATATCCAAAGAACTCCCTTTGAAGTTTCCATTATTGACTACATTGGGATGGTCAGGGTTCGAAATATACAATGTATCGGATATCCCTCCATTCTCGATAATAGTAAAATTATTATTTTGGAAGTAAGCATGCATCTTATACTTATCACCTATATAACTGGCATATAAATCATAGCTAACTCCTTTATTTGACAAAGAATTGTAAAATCCACGAGAATATATATAGTCAAAATCAAAACCGACATTCAACTTTTTACCCATATTCATGGATATCTCTCCCTGAAAACGATTTTCAGCGCTTTCACCTCCACCCCCACTTTGATATTTAATCTCAGAGTAAGGTACTTTTGTATTATAGAATATCTGATCCTCCGGCCCTTTTCGCCATGCACGCACCGGGTCTTGAAAAATAAAACGGGAAGGCTCGGGTCGTTCAAAAAATATTTTAGATTGTAAAGGAGAGCCTACATTACCCAAATAGCCAATAGCTACACCTTTTCCATCCACTAACATACTTTTATGAAAATCTATTACAGCCGAATCGCGAGGAATAAATATACGTTCTCCCAAACGTGGTGTTATTTTCCACACATATATATTAGGAACTTCAACTTTTACTGTATCTATTTTTCGTCCACTCGGAGGCAATTTACCAAGACTTGCAGATATAGAATCCGCTTTCTCCACTATTGCGGGAGACTGTAAAGCTTTCTTGTTTTGTGCTTCCGCAACAAGAGAAGCGAAAAGAAATAAGAAAAGAAATACTGTATATTTTTTCATTGGTGCAAACTTACACAAAAAATGAAAAATGAGTAGTTAATGTACCTTTAAAAACAGGCTCTTGCTTTATTTATTGCATCAATTTCACATTAAATAGTCAAATCACCCCTTTGGTAGAAGGTAGTTCGTAATTGAAGATATCTCTCTTCTTCGCCATCTTCAAAGCTCTGGCCAACGCCTTGAAAATACCTTCTATTTTGTGATGCTCATTCGCGCCTTCTGCCTTTATATTGAGGTTCATTTTTGCTGAATCACTCAAAGATTTGAAAAAGTGTAGAAACATTTCGGCAGGCATATCTCCTACTTTCTCACGATGAAACTCTGCATCCCAAACCAACCAAGCCCGACCTCCAAAGTCAAGCGCAACGGAACACAAACAATCATCCATAGGCAAGCTATAGCCATAACGTTCTATACCTCTTTTATCTCCTAATGCCTTATATATTGCTTCACCTAAAGCAATAGCGGTATCTTCTATTGTATGATGTTCATCTACATGCAGATCTCCTTTTACCTGTATGGTAAGATCCATCCCCGAATGTTTTCCTATTTGCTCAAGCATATGATCGAAAAAGCCTAAACCTGTAGATATCTGACAATACCCTTTTCCGTCCAGATTGAGTGCGACATATATATCTGTTTCTTTGGTCGTTCTTTTTACCTCTGCTTTGCGCTCTCCGGCAAACAGAAACTCAGAGATGACATCCCAATCGGTAGTTTGGAGTACACATATATCGTTTAGCTCATCAGGTAAAACAAATTCATCTTGCATAAAGATAGCTTTACAACCTAGATTTTTTGCTAGCTCAACATCTGTTTGCCTGTCTCCAATCACAAAAGAATGCTCAAGATCATAATCCCCTGTCATATATTTGCTTAACATACCTGTACGAGGTTTTCGTGTCGGGGCATTATCTTCAGGAAAACTTTTATCAATAAGGATATCATCAAATACGATTCCTTCTCCTTCCAGCGTCTTAAGCATTTTGTTATGTGCCGGCCAGAATGTATCCTCGGGAAAGGATGGGGTACCCAATCCATCTTGATTGGTAACCATCACAAATTCAAAATCGAGATTCTTTCGGATAAAATAAAGGTTACGAAAAACCTTTGGATAAAACTCGAGTTTATCGAGGCTATCCAGTTGATAATCTATCGGTGGTTCTATAACCAAAGTCCCATCACGGTCTATAAATAAAGCTTTCTTTTTCATTATAATATATTGGATATGCTTTTAGATCGGATTTCCCTCTCTATTGATATGTTTATAACGTTCGCAAAGTTTTAATTAACATCTCATTTTCTTTATCAGTACCTACTGTTATACGCAAACATCCGGCGCACAAAGAGACCGAATTCCTGTTGCGAACAATTACACCTTTATCTGCTAATTGCTTGTACAGGCTATTGGCATCCTCAACCTTTACCAATATAAAATTGGCATCCGTGGGATATATTTTCTCTACAAAAGGTAATTTTGGCAACTCATTTATCAGATAATTTCGTCCTTCGAGCAAGGTAGCAATCCACTGCTTCCTTAATTCAAGTTTGTCTAATTCATCTCCAACAAAATTTTGAGTCAGGATATTTACATTATATGGATACTTAACTTTATTGAACAACTTGATTATTTCAGCCGAAGCAAAAGCCATGCCTAGACGTACAGCAGCTAACCCCCATGCTTTAGAAAATGTTTGAAGAATTATCAGATTAGGATATTTCTCAAGGTCATTCAGCCATGTCGCTTCAGAAGCAAAATCGATATAAGCCTCGTCTAAGACTACAATACCCGCAAAAGAATCTAATACCTTTTTTATTTCTTCCCTGCTTAACAGGTTTCCTGTAGGGTTGTTAGGAGAGCATAAGAATATCAACTTTGTATTACGATCTGTTTTTTCAAGCAGTTTCTGAGCATCCAAATCGAAGTTTTCGTTCAGCAATACTTTCCGATACTCTATATCGTTCACCTCTGCGCAAACCTGATACATCCCGTAAGTAGGATCAACGGCAACAATATTATCAATGCGAGGTTCGCAGAAGACACGAATAACCAGATCGATAGGCTCATCACTGCCATTGCCTAAGAAGATATTTTCGGGGGCTATATTTTTTACCTTAGCTATTTTTTGTTTCAAAGACCACTGTAAAGGATCGGGATAACGATTATACTTATCATTCAAAGGATTTTCATTCGCATCTAAAAACACTGATGCTTCTCCTTTAAATTCATCTCTAGCCGATGAATAAGGCTTCATATTCCATACATTTTTGCGCACAAGCTGCTGTAAATTCATTCCTTTAAACTGTTTAGTTTAGATGTCTTTTTATCTTACTTATTTAACTTAACTACGCAGCAAGCACTGCCATATATCAGAGCTAAGAAAGTGCCCAAAAGAGAAGAACACACTTTTGAGCACTCCTATTCTCTTATACTTGTATATTTTACAATTCAATTTTAACCCCAAGAAGTTTATAAAACTCTTTTAATATAGCCGGATGTCCGGGCCATGCAGGGGAGGTAGTCAGATTACCGTCTGTAATAGCTTCGGTAGCGGGAATATCTTTGTAATTACCGCCGGCCAACTTAACTTCAGGCCCTACAGCTACATAACAGGTAAGCGTCTTTCCTCTAACCACATCTGCGGCAGTAAGCACCTGTATACCGTGGCAAATAGCTGCAACAGGCAGATTTTTTTCGAAGAAATACTTTGTATATTCTATTACTTTAGGATCGAGACGAATATATTCAGGAGCTCGACCACCTGTAATATACAATCCTGCGTAATCTTCAAGTTTTACATTATCAAAAGTCTTATTCAATGTGAAGTTATGACCTCTCAGCTCTGCATAAGTCTGAAATCCTACAAAATCATGTATTGCCGTAGCAACCTGTTCTCCGGCTTTCTTCCCCGGACATACTACATCTACATGGAATCCTACACTCACCAGTGCTTGATAAGGAACCATCAATTCGTAATCCTCAACAAAATCGCCCGCTAGCATCAATATTCTTTTATTCATGATAAAACAGATTTTATAATTAGACAATCAATTAATTCCAATAAATATAAATAATATTTTAACAAAAGGCTCTATGAGTTAAAGTTATTTATATATTAGGCTGATATGTAGTCACAACAAATACGATCAGAGGCTCGTCCCCCGTATTGATTATAGAGTGATAATTATTATCTCCCTGAATAGATGTTACGTTTCCTTTTTTCAAGTTGAACTTTCGGGTAATTTTGTCCAATCCTTCACGTTCTATATATTCTCCTTCGCCATGAACCAATACATATAACTCTTGTTCTTTCTTAGTGCCATGCTCATGAAATCCAGCCTGATCACCCTTATTCAACAAAACCATGTAAGTACCAATACGGTTATTCACCAATTCTCCTTTCTCAAATATAGACAGCATGTACACAACGCCATTACCATCATACATCGGGTCTCTCTTTTCTATATCTATAACTGTACGTTGAGGTTTTCCAAAAGGAGTTAATGTAATATCTACATATTTTGAGACTGTTTCCAGTACTTGTTTTTTTTCGTTTTCCATCATTATTCAATTTATATATGTCTTTATACGAATATTTTTCTTGGTATGTTTAGAGTATTTTCTGCATTTCAAAATGAGGAATACCAACTTCTTCAAACTCGTCACCAACTATACCATAGTTATATTTCAGGTAGAATCCTATAGCAACCTTTCGGGCATGCAGTACAATCTTGTCAAATCCGTTCGCTTTTGCAGACTCTTCTGTGAACAAGAGTAACTTTGAACCTATTCCTTTTTTCTGAACAGAATCATCTACTGCCATTTGACGCAATTGAACTACCTTTTTATCTATTGGTGTAAGAATACAACATCCTACAATCTGCTCTTCATTTTCACAGACACAGAGCATATCCTCTTTCTCCTTTTCGAGATATTCAGCAGAAAATGTAAGTCCTAGAGGCGCTCTCAATATTTTATAACGAAGAGCAACCATCTTATCGTAGTCTGATGTACCATATTTTATAATTCTGGACTGAATCATTTCTCTAACAGTTTATTTAGTTCTGTCGACATGTAAGCTCCTAAACGGTATGTACCGTTTCCATCTCTCAGTAATGCTCCGTTTCGTTGGATAGAGATAGTATCTTTACTTCGAATAAATACAAACTGATCTTTCGGTATAAAGTCTACAGCTTCCTTCTGTGCCGAGCCTATGATATCAACTAGCCTGGCTATTTGAGCCTTGTTTCGTATTTCAACTCTCTCCCCAAAATATTTTTCGTAAATTACCTTGTCAGCATTTACATATTGAGCCTTATTGATTGTTTTCTCAAAAGCCGAACAGCTTACCAATAGTACGATTGTAACTAATAAACTAAGTGATTTCATTTTTCTTTGTCCTTTAGCCGTAAAGTTACTGCATTTTTATGAGCAAACAATTGTTCGTTCTCTGCCATTACTTCAATCGTTTTGCCAAGATTGTGAATGCCATCTTTTGTAATCTTCTGGAAAGTTATCTTTTTCACAAAACTATCCAAATTAACACCGCTATAAGCCTTAGCATAACCATTAGTAGGCAACGTATGATTTGTTCCTGAAGCATAGTCTCCGGCACTCTCCGGCGTATAATTTCCAAGAAAAACAGAGCCTGCATTTACTATTTCGTCTGCAATATCTGCATAGTCTGCCGTTTCTATAATAAGGTGTTCGGGTGCATATTCGTTGGTTATATCTATAATTTCCCTATTATCCTTTAATAGGATCAGCTTACTATTTTCTAATGCCTTTTGTGCAATCTCTCGACGAGGAAGCTCAAACAATTGTCGCTCTATCTCGTGCAAAACTTCGGAGATAAGAGATTCGCTGGTTGTTGTTAATATCACCTGACTATCTGCTCCGTGCTCTGCTTGCGACAATAAATCAGCCCCGACAAATGCAGGTATGGATGTCTCATCTGCAATCACTTGTACCTCGGATGGCCCTGCCGGCATATCTATCGCTACATCTCTGAGGCTTACAAGCTGTTTCGCAGCCATCACATACTGGTTTCCGGGTCCGAAGATTTTATAGACTTTAGGTACAGATTCAGTGCCGTAAGCCATGGCGCCAATAGCCTGTATTCCTCCCGCCTTAAATACTTTATCCACACCGGCTTCTTTTGCTGCATACAATATAGCCGGATGTATATTACCTTCTTTATTGGGTGGTGTACAAAGGATAATCTCTTTACAACCTGCAATTTTAGCCGGAATGGCAAGCATCAAGACTGTAGAAAACAAAGGGGCTGTCCCCCCCGGAATATAAAGTCCTACTTTTTCGATAGCGACGGCCTTTTGCCAACAAGTGACACCTTTGCTTGTCTCTATTTTTTTAGTCTCAAATATCTGACTACGATGAAATACCTCGATATTCTCTTTTGCTTGTCTGATAGCTTCCTTTAATTCTTGAGAAACTAAATTCTCGGCTTCTGCTATTTCTTCTGACGAAACTGCCAGAGAGAGAAGCGTCACTTTATCGAATTTTTCTTCATATTCAAAGACAGCCTGATCTCCTCTTTCTTTTATATCATCAAGTACAGAACTAACTGTGCTGTTCAATGCTGAAGTATCGAAAACAGGACGTGCCAGTATCTCTGCCCACTGGCTGCGTAAAGGATATTTTATTATCTGCATAATTTACTTCTTATATTCTTTCCTCAACAAGCTGTAAACAGCTATGTCAGTAAACATATTATCTACCAACAATTCTCCATCACGCTCTATACCCTCCATCTGAAAGCCAAGCTTTTCAGGAATACGGCGGCTCTTATCATTACCTACAGCAACCTTTATCTGAATACGATTCATGTCCAGTTCACCAAAAGCATGTTCTATAAGTTTGACTACTGACTGTATCATTATACCCTTACCTTGAGCATATTGTGACAACCAGTATCCTATTTCTGTCTTCTTATTATCGGTATCCGTATCTTTGAAACCAATCAGTCCTACAAACTGATCCTTATAGTATATAGTAAATTGTTTGTCGGCAGTCTGCAATACATATCTCACATAGTTACCCGTATCTTCCGCTTCTTTTGTAGCATCTACAAACGGCAACCATTCACGCATATATTCTCGTTCGTTGTTGAGCGTATTGAATATCTTAAAGATATCATCTACAGACAAAGGATATAATACAATATCTTCTGAGACGTCTATCATAAAATCATTTTTTCTATAGGTAATACAATAATGCCTTCAGCACCACATGCTTTTAGTTTGGTGATAACCTCCCAAAAACGTTTATCTTCGATAACCGACTGAACAGAACACCAACCCTTTGTAGCTAGTGGGGTAACTGTAGGACTTCTCATACCCGGCAAGATATCAAATATTTCTTCAAGCTTATCTTCGGGTGCATTCAGAAGTACATATTTTTTGCCTTCTGCACTCTGAACAGCTTCTATCCTGAATATTAGTTCGTCAAGAATATCCTTTTTCTCCTGTGGTAAGTTTTTTGTTGCTATCAATAAGGCTTGCGATTGCATTACAACCTCAACCTCTTTCAAGCGATTACTTACCAATGTCCCTCCGGAGCTCACTATATCAAAAATAGCATCGGAGAGACCTATACTAGGCGAAATTTCTACAGATCCGGTAATAATATGAATCTCTGATTTAATACCCTGTTCTGCTAAATACTGGTTTAAGATATGAGGATAAGATGTGGCTATCTTCTTTCCTTCAAACCATTGCACACCTTCGTATTTTTCATCCTTTGGAATAGCCAACGATAAGCGACATTTGCTAAACCCTAAGCCTTTTACGACATCCGCTGCCTCGGCTTTTTCCTTATATTCATTTTCTCCTACCACACCGATATCGGCAACCCCTGTAGCTACAGCTTGCGGGATATCATCGTCACGCAGAAAGAGAATCTCTACGGGAAAATCCTTCGCAGGAATAAGCAGCGTGCGCTTAATATTATTCAGTTTTATACCGGCTTCTTGCAAAAGCGCCATCGTTTCCTCAAATAGCCGACCTTTCGACTGAACAGCAATTCTTAATACCATGATATATTAATTTTATATTATTTTCCAGCAAAAAAAAAAGAGCTTACCTCTATCAGGCAAGCTCTTCTATATTTTGGCAAACACCACATCAATATACTTACTTACCCTACGGGAGTAACACTATAATGATGATGATGAAATTTATTGCTCATAATTTTATTTTTACAAAAGCAAAAGTATACATTATTTGCAATAAACCAAACTTTATGTCATTATTTTTTCACTTTTAATCAGAATCTCCACCGGAATTGAATCTTTCCCTGTGGCGCTTCAATTCGTCTTCTTTGAATCGAATATCAACTGATCTGTACTTTTCCAACTTCTCAGCCGACAGTACTTTTGCAAACTTCTTATAATATTCGATTTGTAACTGAGAATCTCTTTGTTCCGATTCCAGATTCAATTGAACAATTCTTTTATAATCTGCATCCGTTTTGTCTTTTTTACGCTTCAGTTCGCGGGTCTCCCTTCGTGCCTCACGGTTAGCTTCATATTTTTTCATTGAAAACTCTGCTTCCAACGGCAAAAATGCTTTAGCTTCCGCATCTGTTAAGTTAAGTTCTTTTTTTAAATACTCTGCTTTCTTTTGGTTGAATGCTTGTATATCGAACCGTCCTCCACCTTGTCTCGGTCTATTCTGGGCTGCAACTGAAAACGTAAAACAGAACAGCAACAACAAAACCAGAATACTTTTCAACTTCATATCGGTATTCATTATTAATAGTTATATAACATTTCCTTAAATTGAGATTTCCTTACCTCATCCTGCAAAAAAAGATAGTAATCCTCTTCGTCCTGAGCGCTGGTATATGCAATAGTTTCTCCGGTCATATCCGTCTTTTGATTGGCATATTCTTTACCCGAAGGCATATTGTTTCTGTCAAAAACACCAACTGTGAACAAAACACCAACAATTGCTGCCGCAGCTGCTGTCCAAGGCAATACCTTCTTCCACAACGGAACAATCTTTACCTTTGGTTCTTCTTTAGAAGGCAGTTGATCCATTATCCTGTTATTAAAACTCTCGAAGTAATTTTCGGGAACTTTAAAAGGTTTTTTGCTTTTGTCAAAATTATCCAACATGATTGTTTAATCTTTAGATTCCTTATCTGTATTATAGACTATTATTTAGATAAAAGGTTTAATTCTCTGTTGTTAAAAATTCCTCTATTTTTTTTACAGCATGATGATAAGACGCTTTTAGCGCACCCACAGAGGTTTCTAAAATTTCGGACATATCTTCATATTTCATTTCATCAAAATATTTCATATTGAAAACAATACGCTGCTTCTCCGGTAAAAGAAGAATTGCTTTCTGTAGTTTCAGTTGAGCTTCGTCTCCGTCAAAATATTCATCACCTTCGAGCTTACCCAATAAGAACGTATCTGCATCATCTATCGATACATTGTTCAGAGATCGCTGCTTATTCAGAAATGTAATAGCCTCATTAACAGCTATACGATAAAGCCAGGTAGACAGCTTGGAGTCTCCCCGGAAATTTTCGATACTTGTCCATACTTTTATAAATGTATTTTGCAAGACATCATCCGTATCATCATGGCTCAATACGATTTTTCGTATCTGCCAATACAAAGGCTCACTATACTCCTTCACCAGTTCGGCAAATGCCGCCTGCTGAGTTTTGGGCTCGTGAAGCCTCTCTATAAGTTGTTCTTCTGCCTCCCGTGACATTTACTATAAATCTTCCAAATATCAATTACTCTATTATTCTAAATCCGAATCATCACCAAAATCGGCTTCTTCATCGGCTTCACCCTGACCATGCTCGAACCATTCGATAAAATTATCAACTTGCGTCTTGTTTTTATCCCACCATGTAAGCGATTCGGGGAAATAAGCAACACTCACATAGCGGCAATAAGTATCAAAATGTCCCGAACCTAAGATTTCTTCATAGGTAGGAACAAAGAAAAACCACAACAATCCACTTTGAGAGTCATTCTGCATTTGCGCTATAGTAAAGAATATAAGCTTCGAAGCCTCTACAAAATAAGAATATTCAGAAGCGCTATCGGTGCCTTGCGGTTTCTTCAATTGTATATTCTTATACAGCCATTCACGGTCTATGCCATCTTCAGGAGTCAACCTTACTGAACCGGGTTCTAGTTTGGCATTCAATATATCCAACATCTCACTGAAAGCATCTTTCGATCTTTCGGTATTAGGCTCCAACAATAAAAAGAAATGGAATGCATAAAAACTCTGCACCCACTGATCCAAGTCATTCAAAGCATAAGCATACAACAAGAATGCACTCGAGTGCGTTGCATCTATTTCTATCGCTTTACGCAAGTGATGCGCAGCCATTTTATTATCCTTACTATTGAAGTAGCAGAGTCCTAAGTTGAAGTGAAGCAAATACTCATCTCCACATCTGACAACCGCATCGTTCAATGTTTTAATTGCATCGCTCATCTTATCCATATTAGCCAGCGCCGTACCCTTTACAATATAGGCATCCATAAGTAAAGGCTGAAAGTTGGCATTAATAACTTTTGAGCTTAAGCTTACGGCACGCTCATAATTATTAAGCTTCAAATAAGACAAAGACATTTCGTAAACAGCAGACATTGACGAAGGATTTACCTTCAATGCCTCTTCATAAGAAGATATGGCTTCTTTATAACGCCCCTTATCATGAAGGCTAACCCCTTCTCTAATGAGTTTTTCGGAGGAAGACTGGGCCTTTATAGATAATGTTGCGAATAATAGAATTAATATAAAGATGATATTCTTCATGCCATAAAATTGTTTAGAGCTACAAAAATAAGAAAATCCTGCTAAAATAAGCCTTTAACTAAAATTCTTAGACTTTTTTAAAAGACCGAGGTTTAATATACAGCTATTTCATATTACCTAAAAACAACGATTTTATCCACATCTTACATTTATATATAGATATTCAATTTTAGCTTACTTTATCTATGTGTAATATAATCTTTCTATATAAAAGACGTCACATAATAGAACATTTTTATTATTTTTGTTATTCTAGGTATTTGGACATAACTAAAAAAACAATGATCGATGAAAAGTAATACGTTTGACATAGAGATGATTCGTAAATTCTATGAATCTTACCCCAAAAAAGTTGATGAAGCAAAGAAGATCCTTAAGCGACCATTAACCCTTAGCGAGAAAATCCTATACGCTCACCTATCAACAGATGAGCCTTTAAAAAACTATGTCCGTGCCACCGATTATGTAAACTTTTCACCCGATAGGGTTGCCATGCAGGATGCTACGGCTCAAATGGCTTTATTACAACTGATGAATTCAGGACGAACAAAAGTGGCTGTGCCTTCCACCGTACACTGCGATCACCTGATACAAGCTCATAAATCGGCAAAAGAAGATCTGAACACGGCCGAAGTAACAAACAAAGAAGTATATGACTTTCTGAGTGCCGTATCAAATAAATTCGGCATCGGCTTTTGGAAGCCGGGAGCCGGCATCATACACCAAGTAGTGCTCGAGAACTATGCCTTCCCAGGAGGAATGATGATAGGAACGGACTCTCATACGCCTAATGCCGGAGGGCTGGGCATGATAGCCATAGGCGTGGGTGGTGCCGATGCAGTAGACGTTATGGCGGGAATGCCTTGGGAACTAAAAATGCCTAAACTGATCGGTGTCAAACTCACAGGAAAACTATCCGGGTGGGCTTCGCCAAAAGATGTGATACTAAAATTGGCAGGAATACTTACCGTAAAAGGAGGCACGAATGCTATTATAGAATATTTCGGAGATGGAACAAGTTCGCTATCTGCTACGGGAAAAGCAACTATATGTAATATGGGAGCAGAAGTAGGGGCAACCACATCCATCTTCCCTTACGACAAAAAATCATCTGATTACCTAAAAGCAACAGAACGCACCGATGTATCTGAACTGGCTGATAAAGTAATCGAGTATCTTCAACCGGATACAGAAACAGTAAACAATCCGAAAGAATATTTCGATCAGGTGATAGAAATAGACTTATCTACACTCGAACCATACGTAAATGGCCCATTCACTCCCGACGCAGCTCATCCGATTTCGGAATTTGCCAAAGTAGTGAAAGAAGAAGGCTATCCTCAAAAAATGGAAGTGGGCTTGATAGGGTCGTGTACAAACTCATCGTATGAAGACTTATCACGAGCCGTATCGATTGTAAAAGACGCAAAACAAAAGCATGTAGAAGTTAAAGCACAATTCATTATTAATCCCGGATCGGAACAAGTACGTTATACAGCCGAAAGAGACGGCATACTTCCAGCCTTCGAAGAAGTGGGCGCTACCATAATGGCGAATGCCTGCGGTCCATGTATAGGACAATGGAAACGTGAAAGCAAAGACCCTGAGCGTGCGAATTCTATCGTTACCTCTTTTAACAGGAACTTTGCAAAAAGAAACGACGGCAACCCAAATACACACGCATTTGTTACATCTCCTGAGATTGTTGCAGCATTAAGCATTGCCGGTGATCTTTGTTTCAACCCAATGACTGACACCTTAGTAAATAGTGAGGGAGAGAAAGTAAAATTGGAAGAGCCAAAAGGATATGAATTACCTCCGTTGGGATATGAATTGAAAGAATCCGGATTTTTAGCACCTATTGCAGATGGATCGGATATCGAAATCAGCATAGCAAAAGATTCGCAACGACTTCAAGAATTAGCGCCATTTGCTGCATGGAATGGCAAAGACATTATAGAACAACCTCTTCTTATTAAGGTAAAAGGAAAATGTACAACAGACCATATTTCGATGGCAGGTCCGTGGCTTCGATTCAGAGGACATCTGGATAACATCTCTGACAATATGCTCATTGGGGCAGTAAACGCTTTCAATGAGAAGACAAATGCAGTACTTGATCAAGAAACTAACGAATACATACCAGTTCCAAAACTAGCCCGTAAGTTTAAAGCCGAGGGGTTAGGGTCTGTTGTTGTTGCCGAAGAAAATTATGGAGAAGGGTCTTCTCGTGAACATGCTGCGATGGAACCTCGTTTCTTGAATGTAAAAGCTATACTTGTTAAGTCTTTCGCTCGTATACACGAAACAAATCTAAAAAAGCAAGGGATGCTGGCGCTTACCTTTGTGGATAAGAATGACTATGAAAAAATAAAGGAAGACGACAAAATCAGCATAATCGGTCTCACCGAGTTTAAACCCGGAAAAAACCTGACTGTTGAACTAACACACAAGAATGGGACAAAAGAATCTTTTGAGGTTGCCCATACATATAATGAGGTGCAGATAGCTTGGTTTAAAGCCGGTAGTGCCCTGAACTATATGAAACAAAAATAATTTTTATTTATCTCATTATAAAGTTACACCTATAGTAAAAGGTGACATTACGAAAACATCATTAACCTGTTACTTTTGTCACCTTTGTCACCTTTTACATAGAAACACAATGTAGCAATGATCATAAACGTTGTACTATTTCACAACTTTGAAACCCTTGACGTATTCGGCCCTGTGGAAGTTTTTGGAAAAGCAGACGGATGGGAAATCAAATATTATTCTCAGGATGGCGGTTTGATTTCGAATCAAGACAATATACGCATCGCGACAGAAAAACTTGATCAGTTTATCTCCGATCAGGTATTGTTTCTTCCCGGGGGAATGGGTGCAAGGGATGAAATAAACAACTCCGGCTTTATTGATACAATAAAACATCTGGCGGCCAAAAGCCAATTCGTTATCACTGTTTGCACAGGAAGTGCACTACTGGCAAAGACGGGGCTATTGGACGGAAGAAAAGCAACGTCAAACAAACGGTCTTTCGATTGGGTAAAACAAAGCTCCGAGCAAGTCACTTGGATAAAACAAGCCAGATGGGTAGTAGATGGCAAATACTATACATCTTCAGGTATTAGCGCAGGAATAGATATGGCTTTAGGCTTTATAGCAGACATAAAGGGACTAGTGAAAGCTAGAGAAATAGCAAAAAGAATAGAATACAACTGGCAGGAAGATAAAACCGTTGATAACTTCACTGATTAAAGATCAAAATATGGTAACAATAAAAAACATTGAAGAGAATGATTTCGAAGAATTAGTTGCTCTTTTTCTTGAATTTGCAACATTCCAGAACCAACCGGAAAAGATGAAAAATTCGTTAGAAAAGATGATATCCGAGAAAGACTTCCTTCATGGTTTTACAGCCAGAGATGAAGATGATAAGATTATAGGATATGCTACTTTTTTCTTTGCATATTACACATGGGTGGGTAAATCCTTATATATGGATGACCTTTACATAAAAGAACAATATAGAGGGAAGGGAATCGGCACGCTACTCATCAATACTGTTATCAAACATGCCGAGAAAGAGAAGTGCGACAGGTTAAGGTGGCAAGTTTCTGAATGGAACAAGCCAGCGATATCCTTTTACAAAAGTTTAGGAGCAAAAATAGACGAAACAGAAAAAAATTGCGACATAATATTCTAAATATATTTATATTATTCAAGAACCTATTTGAATAATTTTTTGTTCCTAATAAGTACCATTGACAAACAATTAAAACCAGATATTATGGATAGATTAAAAGATAGTGAAACAATAAAAAAAATATCAAAAACAGTAGAAACAACATGCAACATTGACAATGAACTTTTCAAAACTTTCAATGTAAAACGTGGACTTAGAAATGAAGACCATACAGGGGTTGTTGTTGGTCTCACAAAGGTAGGTGACGTTGTTGGGTACGAACGTGATGCTGAGGGAAATCTGACACCTATACCGGGAAGACTGATATACAGGGGAATTAGCCTTGAAGATATAGTAAAAGGAGCTCAAAAAGAAGACCGACTAGGATTTGAAGAAGTCGTTTATCTTATTCTATCGGGCAATCTGCCTAGTAAAGTAGAGCTAAAAGAGTTTTCGGGTGTAATAAGCAGAACTATGGATTTGAATCCTAAAATCGTAATGCATATATTAGACTTGGTAGGAAAAGACATCATGAACTATTTATCAAGGTGCGTGCTCGAGCTATACACATTCGATGAGAATCCAGACGATACGACTCCCGAAAATCTAATCAAGCAATCCGTCAATCTGATTGCAACATTCCCTACCATAGTAGCCTATGCACATAATGCCATACGACATGGACAAGGTAAGTCCTTACATATAAGACACCCTCAGCCGGACGTTTCTCTTGCCGAGAATTTCCTTTACATGATGAAAGGACGCCACTATACTCCACTGGATGTAAAAATACTAGACCTTGCCATGATGGTACACGCCGACCACGGTGGAGGTAACAACTCTACATTTACGGTACGCGTAACCAGCTCGACAGGAACCGATACATATTCTACTATTGCCGCAGGCATAGGCTCACTGAAAGGGCCTCTTCATGGAGGAGCAAACCTGAAGGTTATAGACATGATACAAACTATCAAGAGTGAGGTTAAAGACTGGACCAGTGTTGAAGAAATAGACAATTACCTTTGTAAGATATTGAACAAAGAAGCTTATGACCGCACCGGGCTTATTTACGGTATCGGCCACGCTATATATACCATATCAGATCCTCGCACTGTTCTCCTGAAAGAAATGGCCCGGGATTTGGCAATCGAGAAAGGTCGCGAAGCTGAGTATAATTTCTACACCTTATTAGAAGAGCGGGCGATCTTCAACTTCATGGAAACAAAAGGGAAAAATGTAAACAAACAGGTATGTGCCAATGTGGATTTTTACTCCGGATTTGTATACGATATGATCGGTCTTCCGCAGGAAATTTACACCCCTTTATTTGCTATGGCTCGTATTGTAGGATGGACAGCACACCGCATCGAAGAACTAAACTTTAAGCAAAAACGAATCATCCGTCCTGCATACAAAAATGCAGCTGACGTTCGTGAATACATACCTATAGATAAAAGATAATGAAGCAACTCGTATTAATTGCAGCAAGTGTATACGGTACTATATCTGTTATACTTGGAGCTTTTGGAGCACATGCCTTCAAGGCGATGCTAACTCCCGATAAGCTAGCGAGCTTCGACACAGGGGTGCGTTATCAGATGTATCATGCGATTGTATTGCTGGTAATAGGCCTGACTCTATCTTTCACATCCTCTCTCGAGAAGTGGGCTGCTATCTCCATCATTGTGGGTGTATTCTTATTTTCGTTTAGTATTTATTTTCTAGCCTTCTCCGAATATTGGAATGTGAACTTAAAATTTTTAGGTCCTATTACCCCTATCGGAGGTATGTTTATGATTGCAGGATGGGTGCTGCTGGTTGTATTTTTCATTAAAAATAAAATTATTTAATTTTTTTTGATTTTTTCTGTAACCAAAAACATAGTTATGCCGTCATATCTATAAGTTAACAATTTTAAATTATTATAGAAATGAAATCTATTTTATACACAATCAGCATTAGTTTATTAATATTTGTTGCCCAGTCTTGTAATTTCAATTCGGTAAGAGGTAACGGAACAATAGTAGAAAACGAGGTTAGTATATCTGACTATAAAGCCATTGAATTTGGTGGGGGCGGTGAACTTGTTTATGAACAAAAACCCGATACAGCACCGTATGTACGCGTAGAAACTGATGAAAATATTTATCCGTTGTTGATAATAAAAACAGATGGAGATGTACTGTCTTTCAAGAGCAAAGAAAACATCAACCCTACAACATACAAAATATATACTAACTCGAAAGACCTCACAAGCCTAAGCATCAGCGGTTCTATGAAGGCTCACTTAAAAGGCAAGTTAGAAACTTCAAAATTAGACATATCAGTATCAGGGAGCGGCAACATCATTATAGACAGCCTTATATGTCACTCATTGTCAACGAGAGTATCAGGATCGGGCGATGTAAATGCAAAAGGTAAAGTAACAAACATAGACTCCAGAATATCAGGTAGCGGTAAAGTAATAGCTACAGATCTAGTTGCCGACTCTGTTAAATGTTCAGTATCAGGTAGCGGAGACTTTTTTGTATATGCCAACAAATATCTGGACGTAAGCATTTCTGGCAGTGGTAGCGTTAAATACAAAGGCAACCCGCAAATAGATCAGTCAATATCCGGAAGCGGTAAGATTTCGAGACAAGAATAGGAAAACTAAAGCAATAAAAAGAAAAAAGATTATCCCGATCGGGATAATCTTTTTGTATTATAATACAATAGCAATTGTATAAAACTAAACAACTATAATCCTATTTGAGTTTTTATAAAGTTATTCGCTTCATCTTCACTCTGGAAATATATAAGCCCTTTAAACTCAAACGGGAAGTTATCGAAAGGCAAAGAGAATCGCTTCTTTTCACACGTTACAGAAAAGTCCTCATAATTGGTCGTCGTAAAATTTACAACTTCGTCAGGAGAGTCAATCTTAAACACCTTTATAGACAACTTTTTGGGGTCAACTCTATATAATATATCCCCTACCTTCAAAACATCTCTAAGTCTCATAGCAATATCATTTTAAAAGATGGAACAATAGGTCATATTATAACAACCATCTATAACACATTGTTCACAAAATTATCTATTTGATATAAAAGAGATATGAGTATAGGGAATATATGATTAATATTAATAACATAGCAATTAGTACTAAATATGGATATATTGGTACCTCACACAAGCTCAAGGAGTACAATATCAACACAAACAGTAACATATTTCCACAAATGCACAGTTTCTTGTTTTTTGTGCACAATGCAAGTTTTTTTATAATTTTAATTTCGTTGTCTTATATTTTAATAGTACCTTTGGGGCGAACTAAATAATAACTTTTTATTCAAATATAACATGGATATTTCGCACATTGAACATCTAGGTATTGCTGTGAAAAGCATCGAAGAACAACTTCCTTATTATGAAGGAGTTTTAGGCTTAAAATGCTACAGCATAGAGGTTGTTGAAGATCAAAAAGTAAAGACCGCTTTTTTTAAAGTAGGCCAAACAAAAATCGAACTGCTTGAACCGACAAGTCCAGACAGCACAATTGCTAAATTTATTGAGAAAAAAGGAGAAGGAATTCACCACATTGCATGGTGTGTTCAAGACGGCGTAGCAAACGCTTTAGCTGAAGTAGAAGCTAAAGGAGTTCAACTAATAGACAAAGCCCCTCGCCGTGGTGCTGAAGGTCTTGATATCGCATTCCTTCACCCGAAATCAACAGGAAGCGTTCTTACAGAACTTTGTGAGACTCCAAAAAAATAAATAAGAAGATGACTTTACTCATTAAACCCACAATGAAGTAAAGTCATTTTTGCATTATCCTATAATTTAATTAGAATCTAAAATATTAAAACATGGGCCAACTTGAAAAAGTAAAAGAGCTGATAGAGCTCCGCGCAAAGGCACGCCTCGGTGGAGGAGAAAAGAGAATAGAAGCTCAACATGCAAAAGGCAAGTATACTGCACGTGAACGCTTAGCCATCTTATTGGATGAAGGCAGCTTCGAAGAATTTGACATGTTCGTTGAACACCGCAGTACAAACTTCGGAATGGACAAACAAAAATTCCTTGGAGACGGAGTCGTAACAGGCTGTGGTACGATCGAAGGTCGTCTTGTTTATGTCTTCGCTCAAGACTTTACTGTTATAGGAGGATCACTTTCCGAAACTATGGCATTAAAGATCTGTAAAGTAATGGATATGGCAATGAAAGTAGGTGCTCCGGTAATCGGCATCAACGACTCGGGAGGTGCACGTATACAAGAAGGTGTTAACGCTCTTGCAGGCTATTCAGAAATTTTCCAACGCAATATCTTAGCTTCAGGTGTAATCCCTCAAATATCAGGAATCTTCGGTCCATGCGCCGGTGGAGCAGTATATTCACCAGCTTTGACAGACTTTGTCTTGATGACAGAAGGCACATCTTATATGTTCCTTACAGGACCTAAAGTTGTAAAAACTGTAACCGGAGAAGACGTAACACAAGAAGAACTTGGTGGAGCAAGCGTACACACTACTAAATCGGGTGTTGCTCATTTCTCTGTAGCGAACGAAGATGATGGATTATCTTTGATCCGCCACTTATATAGCTTCCTTCCTCAAAACAATATGGAAGAAGCTCCTCGTAAAGAATGTACAGACCCAGCTGCCAGAATGGAAGATTTACTAAATGAAATCATCCCTGACAATCCGAATAAACCATACGATATGTTTGAAGTAATCGGTGCGGTTGTCGACAATGGCGAATTCCTTGAAGTACATGGAAACTATGCTAAGAACATAATAATTGGTTTTGCCCGCATGAATGGTCAATCTGTTGGTATCGTGGCTAACCAACCTAAATACCTTGCCGGAGTACTAGACATCAACGCTTCACGCAAAGCAGCTCGTTTTGTACGCTTCTGCGATGCTTTCAATATTCCGTTGGTGACATTGGTAGACGTACCGGGATTCCTTCCTGGAACAGGTCAAGAATACGGCGGTGTAATTACTCATGGAGCAAAACTTCTTTATGCATATGGAGAAGCTACAGTACCTAAAGTAACAGTTACTCTACGTAAGTCTTACGGAGGTTCACACATCGTAATGAGCTGTAAACAACTTCGTGGCGACATCAACTATGCATGGCCTACTGCCGAAATCGCAGTTATGGGTGCTGATGGAGCAGCAGAAGTACTTTACGCGAAAGAAATCAAAGAATCTGAGAATCCAGCTGAAGCACTTGCTGCAAAGAAAGCAGAATACAACAAATTATTCTGTAATCCTTTCAACGCTGCACGCTATGGATATATCGATGACGTAATAGAACCGAGAAATACTCGTTTCCGCGTTATCCGTGCTTTGGAACAACTGAGAACTAAAAAGCAAGTCAATCCTTCTAAGAAGCATGACAACCTGCCTCTATAATCTCTAAACGAATTAGTATTATGAGTAATAATAATATACCGTCAGAAGTATTAGCAGCTATAGCCTTAGCCATATATGATGTGCAAAACCAGCACGACATAGAAAGCAATGTGCTAACGATCAAACATGTGTCGAAAGATTATCTACCATGGGCTGACAAAAGTAAAGCTATGCTTCAAATGCCAGTAAGAAAATAAAATTTGATAAATTATTATGAAACAGTTCATATATAGAATAAACGGACAGGAATACATAGTAGCCGTAAACAAGATGGATAACGGTCTTGCTGAAGTTGCAGTAAACGGAAGCAACTATAAAGTAGAATTGGTAAACAACGAGGAAGAAATCACTCTTGTTACTCGTCCGGCTTCGAAAGCACCGACAGCTACTCCCACTGTAGCACCTAAAGCTACAACTTCGGCACCAACCAAACCAGCAAGTGGTGGTGCAGGCAGTGTAAAATCTCCACTTCCGGGCATCATCATCGACGTATTAGTTAATGAAGGTGACGAAGTAAAGAAAGGACAAACTGTAGTTATGCTTGAGGCTATGAAAATGGAGAATGCTATCCAAGCAACTCAAGACGGAAAAGTTACCGGTATACATGTATCTAAAGGAGACTCTGTACTAGAAGGAGTCGCTCTGATTACAATCGGATAAAACAATAACTATCTATAAAGTAGCGCCGCATAAATTAATTTTTATGCGGCGCTCTCTTTTTATCTCACCTTACGCTAAAGAATATTTTCCTATTTCCTATAACCCTATAGCACAATTAAATCAAACAGTTGTTTATCAACGATTTACACAATAACCATTTTGTTAAAAAATAAAAAAAATAAAATTTATATGCAACGTTTGTATATCCCCTCCATCTATATACTAAATGAGCACTAGAACAATACTTAAAAAACAAAACTACACTACATAATTAAAACTATATATTCTTTATTTTTAAAGGTATATTAAAAGAGAAAACAAACAACATTACTACGCTAATTAAGAGAAAGCTACATAAATTAATTTTTATGTAGCTTTTTTATATACAAATTCAAAATCATATCATTTACATTTGAATCCCCTCACCCACTTTGTTTCAAGATTAGACTTAAAATATTTATTTATTCCAAAAAAACTTTATACCTTTGCGCCGTTCTTTTGAGTTTTAAATACAATACGTGGGAAAGTTTAGCTTATATAATATCCCTTTGAGAAGTTTAACCGAAGGGAAACATGAATTCAAGTATGACTTGGATAATAAGTACTTTGCTCTTATTGATGACGGCACAGCCGATATAAAAAGGGGCAACTTAAAAGTAGTAGTATCTTTAAAAAAGACCAGTACTATTTTTGAGCTCAATTTTGATATTACCGGTTTTGTTTTAGTTCCATGCGACAGATGTTTAGATGACATCAACATGAATGTGGAAACAAAAAATAAGCTTGTCGTTAAATTCGGTAAAGAATACTCTGAAGAAAGTGATGAGATTGTTATCATCCCTGAAGATGATGGAGAAATTAATATCGCATGGTTTTTGTATGAATTTATCGTACTCAGTTTACCGGCAAAACGAATACATCCTCCGGGCACATGCAATAAAACAATGTCTTCTAAGTTAAATAAGCATCGGGCTAAAAGTTCTTCCGATGAAGATTCGGACGAAGACGACTTGGATGATATCGAAATTGAGGACGACTCATCCCTTACAGATTCTCGTTGGGACGCATTGAAAGATGTCTCTATTGACGAGGATTAAATAAGAACAGGAATTTGATTTTTTAATTCAGATATATAGAAATAACTAAATAAAACAAAAAGATGGCACATCCGAAACGAAGACAGTCAAAGTCTAGAACAGCTAAAAGAAGAACTCATGACAAAGCAGTAGCTCCAACATTAGCTGTATGCTCTAATTGCGGCTCTTGGCATGTATTCCACACAGTTTGCCCTGAGTGCGGATACTACAGAGGTAAATTGGCAATAGAAAAAGGAGCGGCGGTTTAATATCTTAAACCAAGACTTTAAGCCCTAATATTAGGGCATTTTTTTTATAAATACTCACAAAACCAAAAAATACAATGATTCGAGCTGCAATTACCGGTATAGGAGCATATGTCCCTGAGGATATTCTCACCAACAGTGATATTGAAAAATTGGTGGATACTACAGACGAATGGATCATGACCCGTGTCGGAATCAAAGAACGTCGTGTACTCAAAGGCGAAGGCAAAGGAACTTCTGTTATGGGAGCCGAAGCTGTGAAAGAATTATTGAAGAAAACAAATACCAAACCAGAAGAGGTTGAGGTAATCATTTTTGCCACTACTACACCTGACTATGTATTTCCATCAACGGCTGCGATGACAGCTGAAGCTTGTGGAATAAAAAATGCTTTAGGGTTTGATATCCAAGCTGCATGTTCAGGCTTTATATATGCATTAGAGGTTGGCTCTAACTTTATCAAATCAGGCAAGTACAAAAAAGTAATTGTAGCTGCAGGAGATAAAATGACATCTATAGCCAACTATAAAGATCGTGCTACATGTCCTCTATTTGGAGATGCTGCAGGTGCTGTAATGCTGGAGCCTACCGAAGAAGAGTTTGGCATTATGGATAGTATTCTTCATCTCGATGGAATTGGAATAACTCATCTCCACCAATATGGAGGGGGTTCGGCTTATCCGGCTTCACACGAGACCGTAGATAAAGACATGCACTATGTATATCAAGAAGGACAAGTAGTATTCAAACATGCCGTATCTAAAATGGCTGATGTTTCTGTAGAGATAATGGAACGTAATAATCTATCAAACGAATCGGTAGACTGGTTAGTTCCTCATCAGGCAAACATTCGCATTATCGAGGCTGTAGGAAATCGTATGGGACTTTCGCCAAACAAGGTTATGGTAAACATACAAAAGTATGGTAATACAAGTGCTGCCACAATTCCTGTCTGCATACACGAATGGGAATCTCAGCTTAAGAAAGGAGACAACCTCATCCTTACAGCATTTGGCGGAGGATTTACATGGGGAGCTTTATACTTAAAATGGGCATATTGATTATCGCCTGTCAATTAATAAAAACAAAAAAGGTGCCAAATGGCACCTTTTATTGTTTATGTAGAATACTAATTAATATTCACGTCTTCTAAAACCACCGTTTCCACCTCTGTTGTTATCGAAGTTTCTGCGTGGGCGGTCTCCACCTTCTGTACGAGGACGAGCTTCTGAAACAGAAATAGTTCTTCCGTCATATTCAGCACCATTTAATTCTTCAATAGCTTTTTGTCCGGCTGCATTGTCTTCAAGTTCAACAAATCCATAACCTTTAGAACGGCCTGTAGCCTTGTCCATAATAACTTTTGCTGAGGAAATTTCACCGTATTCGTTGAATAAATCTCTCAAATCATTGTCGTTGATGCTGTAGCTCAACCCTGCAATAAAAATGTTCATTGTAAAAAAATAAAATTTAAAATTTAATACTTTGCAGAAGAAGTAAATAAGAATAAAAAGCTAAAATAAACTAGACAAGAAAGGTTACCAAGAAGGGAAGTGACTTGCGAAGAAAAATTTAAACCATACTGTTAAGAACTCTAATGCTCCACAAATATAAAAATAAAAATCAGTTATTTAACTCTTTATCTATTATTTTTTTGTTATAAGTTAATATTTTAGGATTATATAACTGAGATATGGTTTAGAGACTAGGTATTAAGCCCTTTATAATTTTCAATAACTTTTATTACAGTCTCTTTATCTCTACTAATCTGATCCTTTAAAGTCGCAATATCTGAGAATTTTTCGTCAGGACGCACAAAATCAAGAAATTCTGCCGTGAGGGTTTTATTATACAGATCTCCGTCAAAATCGAAGAGATTAACCTCTATGCTTATATTATCTCCATTATGCAGTGTAGGGCGCTTACCAATGTAAAGCATACCATCATATTTAACACCTTCGACATGCACATAGACTGCATATATGCCAAAAGCAGGGACTACCTTGTAAGTCTCCCATATCTGTATATTTGCCGTTGGAAAACCTATCGTCCTGCCTACTTTAAATCCTTCTACAATCTTTCCTGAGATAGTGTAGTTATATGATAATAGCTTCCCCGCTTTACGAATATAGCCTTCTGCCAGAAGCTTGCGTATGCGTGACGAACTAACATGTTCGAGCCCCGGTAAAGCTTTAGCTTCTATTACCTGCATTTTTATTTCACTGCCATATCGTTCGTAGTCAGAAAAGTCATCTTCTCTATTGTGACCAAAACGATGATCGTAGCCTATAATGAGAGAATCAACATTCAGTTTTTCTTTCAGGATATCTTGCATAAATCTCTTCGCAGACATTTGTGATATCTCAACCGTAAAGTCGAGACAAATACAATAATCGATTCCGGTAGTAGCCAAACGCTCTATCTTTTCTTCATAGCCACAAAGTAAAGACGGCTGATAGTCTTTTTGCAACACCTTTCGCGGATGTACAGGAAAAGTTATGACGGCAGAGGGTAAACCTCGCTTGGCGGCTTCTTCTTTCACCTGATCAATAAGATACCGATGTCCGGTATGTACACCATCGAAAAAGCCAATAGTAGCCACTAATGACGGAAGTTCTATCTTGTTTGTCTTATCCACTAACTGCATATCCTAAGTATTAACTTATAATAGGTCTCTATCAGTAAACACTTTTCTTAGGTCTTCTGTTTGATCGACCAGACAAGTTTCAAAGCCAATCTCTTTACCTATTTCTATATTCGCTTTGCCATCATCAAGAAACAGAGTCTCGGACGGAATCATTCCCGAATCGGCAAGTATAAAGTCAAATATCTCCCTGTCGGGTTTTGCATGCCCTATCTCAAAAGAAAGATAGCATTTATCGAAATATGCCTGAATAGGCAAACCTTCGGGTGAAAAAGCCTCACTTGAAGCCCATTTAATTACAGATGGATTTGTATTACTTAATAAATATACTTTATACTTTTTGCGAAGCTCTTTCAAAAGTTCAAATTTGTATGGAGGAATCCCCGCTAAAAAGCCTAACCAACCATTATCGATATCTTCGGCGGCAATATTATCATTACCGCATAACTTGCGGAATTCTTTATAAAAACCTTCAGGACTTATTTTACCTTCTTCGTACTCCAGAAATATTCCTTCTTGACGAAACTCACCTAAATAATCTTCAATATTAGGGAAGCCAATAGTCGTAAAACGGTTCAACGCTTCCTGTTTATTGAGGCTTATAATAACTCCTCCCAGATCAAAAAGTATATTTTTTATTTTTTGAGACATAACGTTATGTTTATTATATGCGAAGTTAGTCAATTATTTTTACATGGCTGAGATAATTCATGCATGTTTAATAAATAACCTCCATAGATCAGAAATTGTAAAAAGTGACAAAAGTGACAGTATTTTACTTGTTTTTCGATGTTACTTTTACCCTTTACAATATTTATCACACATCGAACGGCTCTTTATAATAAGATAATAATTGAAGATAAAGCTAAACGAGTTTATTACTTTTTTACTATCCCCTTTTATCTTCTTTGTAGAGATAACGAATCTCACTCGGATAAAAAATAGTATTTTTGTATAGCTAAACATTATCGAAGTGCTTTATAAGACAAGAGGACTGGTACTGAATACCATAAACTACAACGACAAGTATTTGCTTGCTCAGTTATTCACCGAATCCTTCGGGCGGGTAACGTATATGGTGTCCAAAGCAAGAGGTAAGGGATCAAAAGTTCCCAAATCTTTATTTTCGCCTTTAGCGATACTTGACATGGAAGTTGAGCATCAAAGCAATAGAGACATCCAACGAATCAGAGAAGCCCGCTCCGATTTTTATTTATATGAGATCGCGGGAGATATGGGAAAAACGTCAATGACTTTTTTTCTTTCCGAGTTTTTGTCAAGGGTCTTAAAAGATGCCGACACCAGCCAATTGCTATTCGACTTTCTTGAACAGTCGGTCCAGATACTCGAGATGACGGATAAAAGCATAGCCAATTTCCATTTGGTATTTATGCTCAAACTGAGCCACTTTATGGGATTTTATCCTAACCTTGAAGAATATAGGGAAAATAATTTGTTTGATATGATAAACGGCGAGTTTGTTCATTATCAACCTTTGCATAATCATTATCTTAATAGGTACGACAGTAAAGCTTTATCTATGCTGGCACGTATTACATACGAAAATATGCATCATTTTGTTTTCTCTCGGCAAGATCGGATTAACATCATAAATAGAATATTGGAATACTACCGCTTGCATCTGTACGACTTTGCGGCACTGAAGTCGCTGGATGTCTTACACGAATTGTTTTAGCATACGATTAATTATAATAAAATCTATAACTTTAGCGAATGACACTAGAAGAAATACAAGAATCATATAAGGATCTTATAAAAAGAGAAGACGAAAAGCTGACCAAACTAAAAAGTGCTATTTTCCAGATCGGAACTTTGCGGTTAGTTACTATCTTGGGATGTATCCTCCTTTGCTGGGTAATGTGGGGACATACTGTTGCCGTTGCCTCTATTATTTTTATAACAGTCGTCATCTTTCTCTATCTGCTAAAATATCACAACAAACTATTTCTCAAAAAAAGATATTGTGAATTATTGATTAAAAATGCCGAAGGTGAGCTGAAAGGTATCGATTATGATTTTTCAGCTTTCGATGGAGCACCTGAAAAGGCTGATGGCAGCCATAGTTATAGTGTAGATCTCGACTTATTTGGAAATCACTCATTCTTTCAGTCTATAAACCGTACTGTTACTTCTTTTGGCAAGAACAAACTGTCAGACTCCCTGCTAAAGCCATTTGAGAAAAAAGATGATATTTTTGCACATCAGGAAGCCGTAAAAGAATTGAGTCGCAACCCGCGGCTACTCAACCACCTGAGAGCAACAGGACAGATGAGCGAAACCGAGGGACTGGATATAGATCACTTCTCCCGTCAATTTATGCAAACTCGCTTATTATCTGAAAGCTATTGGCGATACTTTGTATATATCGCGCCGGTTCTATTTGGCCTATCTATTGTCCTAAGTTCCTTAGGATTGATGCCTATTGCAATACTAGGATCTTGTTGGACTATTTTCTTTATCGCAAGCCTTACTCCGATGAAAGACATTCGGCTGAAGATGAGTTTTTTTGAGAAGAAAATAGAGACACTACAAACATACTCAAGCCTATTTGAAATAATAGAGACCGAAGAGTTTAAATCACCATTATTAATCGAATTACAAAATAAAATTAAAGAAGGGGAACTTGCCTCACTAGCTATCCGCCAGCTAAAATCATATAGCAACAACCTCGATCAGTCATCCAATGTCTTGGGGTTGCTTCTTCTCAATCCCATTTTCTTCTGGAATATTATTTATTCAATAAAGATTGAAAAGTGGATAAGCCGCCATCAAGAAAATATCGGAAGCTGGTTAAAAGTTTTGGCAGAGTTTGACAGTCTGGTGTCTTTTGCTGTATATGCTTACAACCATCCCGATTATATTTATCCCGAGGCATCTGAAACATATATATTGGAAGGTAAAAACCTTGGTCACCCAATGCTCAATCGAGAGGTGTGCGTAAGCAACGATGTAACAATAGAGAACCATCCCTTTTTCCTTGTAGTTACAGGAGCAAATATGGCAGGAAAAAGTACATACTTGCGAACCGTAGGCATAAACCTCATGCTGGCTTGCGCCGGTGCTCCGGTGTGTGCCTCTTCATTGAAATTCTATCCATACAAGCTAGTGACCAATCTTCGCACCTCCGATTCTCTTACAGACAACGAATCTTACTTTTTTGCAGAACTTAAGCGTCTGAAGATGATAATCGACCGTCTGCAATCGGGCGAGCCGTTATTTATTATCCTCGACGAGATACTGAAAGGTACCAACTCGGAAGATAAGCAAAAAGGCTCTATTGCTTTGATGAAACAATTGATGTCACTTGGGGCAAATGGTATCATCGCTACACACGATTTATTGTTGGGCGACCTTGAAAAAGAGTTTCCCGATGCTATAAAGAATTACCGCTTTGAGGCGGATATTAAAGACGATCATCTGTCATTTACCTACAAAATCAGGGAAGGAGTAGCTCAAAATATGAACGCAAGCTTTCTGATGAAGAAAATGGGTATTACCGGATTATGATCAACAACCTAACACTTAACTTATGGAAGACATTTTACACTACATCTGGAAATTCAAACTCTATCAGAAAGAACTGAAAACGACTGATGGTCGTCAGATAGAAGTTTTAGACGTAGGCTTGCCAAATACGAATGAGGGTCCCGACTATTTTAATGCTAAAATAAAAATAGATGGTGAATTATGGGCAGGAAATATAGAAATACATACAAGCTCAGATCAATGGAAAGCACATAACCATCATAAAAACAAAAGCTACAATTCGGTGATACTTCATGTAGTAGAGAAGGCTAATTGTGAAGTATTTAATGAACTGGGACAATCTGTTATCCAATGCGAGATAACGTATCCGCAGCATATAAAAGAGAACTATGATTTCCTCATTCATTCCAATACAGACATTCCGTGCCGCAACTATATAGGAAACGTTCCGCCTTTTCACCTCAACTCGTGGATGAATACCTTACTGATAGAGCGTCTCGAAAGAAAAGCGAATCATATAGAAAGCCTACTAAAGCGTTTCCAGAACTCGTGGGAAGATGCTTTTTATGTGCTGCTTACCAGAAATTTTGGATTTGGCCTCAACTCCGACTCTTTTGAGCGATTAGCGCTTAGTCTGCCATTGAAGTGCATTCAAAAACAAGGAGACAATATTATTCAAATAGAAGCTGTTTTATTCGGACAGGCGGGTATGCTTGATAATGTGAAAGTTGAAGATGATTACTTCGTTTTGCTGAAAAAAGAATATGAGTTTCTGAAAAATAAATATGATCTGAAACCGTTAGATTCATATATATTCAAAAGTATGAGATCACGGCCTACGGCTTTTCCTCAGATAAGAATTGCCCAACTGGCTTCTTTGTTACATAGTTCACATGGATTATTTTCTAAAATTACAGCTTGTGATGATATCGGACGTATCCGGCTGATGTTTCATGTCAATGCCTCTGAGTATTGGCAAACCCATTACGCATTTGGAGTAACATCGGAACGTAAGTCTAAATATCTAGGTGATTCGTCTCTCGACATTTTACTGATCAACACTGTAGCTCCGATATTATTTATATATGGGAAAAGTATAGACAATGAAACCCTTTGCGAACGAGCTCTAAAGTTTTTGGAAATGCTAAAACCTGAACAAAATAGTATAACCAAGCTTTTTGCAAAATTGAAAATGCCATTAAACAGTGCAGCCGACTCACAGGCTATGATTCAACTGAAGAGAGAATATTGCGAACTTCGCAAATGTTTGTTTTGTAGAATAGGACATCAATTACTGGTAGAAAAATAAAAATAAAATGAAGTACATAGACCTTTTTAATCATCTAAAGAAGATCGAGAACTATACAGATAGTGAGATCGAGATCGATCAAAATTTGGTAATGCGTAACTTTACCTTCGACTCCAATTATCGTTTTATCCTTCCCGGAGGATTGGGCAATAACGATGATTATGAATTTATACCGAGTGTACCTGAAGATTATGAACCCGATGTGATTCAGGAAATGTTGAACAAGAGAGATGCTGAAATATTAGAGAATATCAAGTTCAGATATCACATGATAATGCCTAAAAAAGAAACGAAAGCGAAAGGCATTATACTCATGTTTCACGGCTTTAATGAGAAAACTTGGTATAAATATTTACCGTGGGCTAAGCATATAGTCGACAAAACGGGTAAATCAATAGTTATGTTCCCTATAGCATTTCATATGAATCGTGCTCCTGCGGTTTGGAGTAGTACTCGTGAAATGTACAGAGTGAGCGAGCAACGAAAAATGCGCCACCCCGATGTTATCTGTTCCAGTTTATCTAATGTAGCCATCAGTACACGTTTGCATAATAAGCCTCAACGTTTTATTTGGTCGGGGTTGCAAACTTACTATGATGTAATCGACTTTGTAGAGAATTTCAAGGAAGGATTACATCCCGCTATAGATAAGGATGCTTCTATCGATTTCTTTTCATATTCTATAGGGACATTCTTAGGCGAAATACTGATGATGAGTAACAAAGACGGGCATTTCTCTAACTCCAAGTATGCTACTTTTTGTGGAGGAGCAGTATTCAACAGACTATCACCCGTCTCAAAATTTATTCTCGACAGTGAAGCCAATGTAAGTCTTTATTCCTATGTCGTAGAACATCTGGATAGCCACATGAAGCGCGACGAAGTGCTTCGTCATTATATGCATACACATCCGGAAGGCAACAACTTCAGAAGCATGCTGAATTATAGAGTACTGACAGAATGCCGGGAGGAAGTATTCCGAAAAATGAGCCATCAATTCTATGCTATAACATTGGCGAAGGATGAAGTTGTTCCGGCCTATGAAGTAATAAATACACTGCAAGGTTCACGCAGGGATATCCCGATCAATATCGAAATTCTGGATTATCCATACAAATATATACATGAAGATCCATTCCCTGCACTACCAAAAATCGCAGATGAAGTAGACGAGCAATTCAGATTTACATTTGACAAAATCAGTGCTTTTCTCCAATCTTAGTGCTGTATTTTTTCTTTCTGAACTTAATATATGAGAAAGCAATAAGGGCAATTAATATGAGTACAAAACATACTTTGTAAACATCTATCATGTTTAGTTGTTTTATTTGCAGAAAAATAAGTAGAAATGAAGATTGATAAAACAAACGCCGTCCGGCTTTTGGATAAAGAGAAAATAGAATATAAGCTTATTCCATATCAGGTTGACGAGTCCGATCTTAGTGCCATACATGTGGCCGAACAGTTACACGAGCCTGTTGAGCAGGTTTTTAAAACACTGGTACTGAAAGGAGATAAGTCCGGCTATTTTGTTTGTATTATACCCGGAGCTGAAGAGCTCGATTTGAAAGCAGCTGCTAAAATCTCAGGAAATAAGAGTTGTGATATGATACCGATGAAAGAGCTTCTTAATATCACAGGATATATAAGAGGCGCTTGTTCTCCTATTGGTATGAAAAAATTGTTTCCGACCTATATCGATAAATCTTATGAAGTGTTCGAATATATTTACATAAGTGCCGGAAAAAGAGGTTTACAGATTCAGTTAAATCCGCTGGATTTAATACAAATAGTAAGCATAACAACCGGTAGCCTCACTAAATAAAGATTAAACATCTCTAAAGACATAGATTATTAGATCTTGTATGATAAAATGCTATCTCAATATGTTTTAAGACATCTTTTTTTTAACATCTTTATTCATAAAAAAAAGGAATATAATAAGAATAACCTCTACCTTTGCGTGGAGATCAAATGAGAACTTTATTATAGTTAGCGATTACTAAAAAAATTATTATAAAGAAAAAATGGCCAAAATAAAAGGAACAGTAGTTGTAAACGAAGAACGTTGTAAGGGCTGTGACCTCTGTGTGGTTTCATGTCCTTGTGATGTTTTAGAACTTCAACCTCGTGAAGTTAACAGCCGAGGTTATCACTACGTTTACATGAAAAATCCAGATGCTTGTATAGGTTGTGCCAATTGTGGTTATGTATGTCCTGACGGATGTCTCACAGTCTACAAGAAAAAATTTGAATAAATGATGACGAATCAATACAGCTTTTTCGCTTAGTAGATTCGTTTTTTTAATTAACCAAAAATTATGTCAGAAGAAATAGTTTTAATGAAAGGCAATGAAGCCATAGCTCATGCTGCAATTAGATATGGGACAGACGGATATTTTGGCTATCCTATTACTCCTCAATCGGAGATAATGGAAACGTTGATGGCCGAAGCACCGTGGAATACTACCGGTATGGTTGTACTTCAGGCTGAAAGCGAAATAGCATCTATAAATATGGTTTACGGGGGAGCCGGATGCGGCAAAGCCGTGATGACCTCATCTTCAAGCCCGGGTATGAGTTTAATGCTCGAAGGGGTGTCTTATCTTGCCGGAGCCGAATTGCCTTGTTTGTTAGTGAATGTTATGCGTGGAGGACCCGGATTGGGTACAATACAGCCATCGCAAGCCGATTATTTCCAAACTGTAAAAGGAGGAGGGCATGGCGATTATAACCTGATAACTCTTGCTCCTGCATCGGTACAAGAAATGGTGGACTTTGTTGCATTGGGATTCGATCTCGCATTCAAATATCAAACACCTGCTATGATACTTACCGATGGTGTTATCGGGCAAATGATGGAAAAGGTAAAACTTCCGGAATTTAAACGCAGAAGAACCGAAAAAGAGATACGCGAACAATGTCCTTGGGCTACCCTAGGAAAACCAGCTGATAGAAAACCGAATGTAATAACTTCGCTGGAACTTGATCCGTATAAGATGGAGATAAATAACCTCCGTTTTCAAGCTAAGTTTAAGAAGATAGAGAAAGATGTTTGTTTGCATCAGGAGGTAAACTGCGAAGATGCAGATTATATACTTGTTGCTTTCGGGTCTGCTGCCCGTATATGTCAAAAGGCAATGGAGATAGCACGTGCTCAAGGAATAAAGGTGGGTCTTATACGCCCAATAACTTTGTGGCCATTCCCATCGAAGGAGATTGACAAATATTCAACAAAGGTAAAAGGAATGCTTACAGTAGAAATGAACGCCGGACAGATGGTCGAGGATGTTCGTTTGGCTGTAAACGGTAAAGTAAAGGTTGAACATTACGGACGTTTGGGTGGAATTGTTCCTACACCAAGCGAAGTAGTAGACGCCTTGCAGAATAAATTTGATTGTTGAAAAACGATATTAAGATAGGCAAGTGTTTATCGCATTTGCGAGAATAGTAAGTAGGTCTGAGACCTTAAAATTCAAAGTTTAAACAATTATGAGTACAAATATTATAGATCCGGCTAACCTAGTATATGCCAAGCCTGCATTGATGAACGATGTGGACATGCATTACTGCCCGGGTTGTTCACATGGTGTAGTTCATAAGTTGATAGCTGAGGTTATTGATGATATGGAATTGCGTGATAAAACAATCGGTATAGCTCCGGTTGGTTGTGCTGTGTTTGCGTACAACTATTTGGATATCGACTGGCAGGAAGCTGCACACGGACGTGCTCCGGCACTGGCTACAGCAGCAAAACGACTGAATCCCGATAAAATGGTATTTACATATCAGGGAGACGGAGACTTAGCTGCCATTGGTACAGGTGAAACAATACATGCGGCAAATAGAGGTGAAAATATTGCTATAATCTTTATAAATAACGGAATTTATGGCATGACCGGAGGACAAATGGCTCCAACAACCCTTAGCCAAATGATAACATCAACATCTCCTAACGGACGCGATACTCACGAGAGTGGATACCCTCTCAAGATTCTCGATTTGTTGGCTCAGTTACAAGGAGTTTGTCTGGCTACTCGTCAGAGCGTTCATACGGCAGCCTCTGTAAAGAAAGCAAAACGCATGATACGTAAAGCGTTCGAAAACTCGATGGAGAATAAAGGAACATCTATTGTAGAAATTGTATCTACATGTAATGCAGGATGGAAAATGTCTCCTCAGGCAGCTAACGATTGGATGGTAGAAAATATGTTTCCTGCATATCCATTAGGCGATTTGAAAAATATTTAAACAAAGAAACATGACACAAGAAATAATTATAGCAGGTTTTGGAGGACAGGGTGTATTATCTATGGGTAAAATCCTTGCTTATTCAGGTCTGATGGAAGATAAAGAAGTTTCATGGTTCCCTTCTTACGGACCGGAGCAACGTGGTGGTACAGCTAACGTGACTGTAATATTGAGCGACAGCCCCATCAGCTCGCCGATAGTAAATGAGTTTGATATTGCGATTATTTTAAATCAGCCGTCATTGGATAAATTCGAATCGCATGTAAAACCGGGAGGAATATTAATTTATGACCCGAACGGATTTCAACATCCACCAACACGTAAGGATATCAATATCTATAAAGTTGAAGCTGTGGATACAGCTATATTGATGAAAAATACGAAAGCATTCAATATGATTGTTCTAGGTGGATTATTGAAAGTAAGCCCAATGGTAAAACTCGAAAACGTTATGAAAGGATTGAAAAAATCTTTGCCGGAACGTCACCATGGTTTACTGCCAATGAATGAGCAGGCAATAATGAAAGGTATGGAAATAATACAAGAAGTTCAAAAATCTGAATAAGATTCCGTTTCTTTGAAAATAAAAAAGGATAGTAAAAAAAATTACTATCCTTTTTCTATATAAGTACCATTAATCAATCTTAGGGCAGAAAATAATATTTAGAACACATCATTCAAATGTGTTACATAATCTTCTTGAGATTGTTTTATATTGGGGTTCTTCATCACGTCATAGAAGTGAAAACTTTTTACAGGCTCCATTCCTACAAAAGCATTCATCCGATGAAACCCGAACATAACACCTTCGTCAACACTATGTTGCTTAAAAAACTCACCTTCGATAGTAAATGCCTCTAAAGGAGCATTCCATGTAGTAGTAAGCATATACTTACGTCCTTGCAATGAACCTCCCGTACCATAATTGCGGGTGGGATTAGCCGAGCGCCTACCATCACTAAAATAAACCCCTTTTTGATGACCTTCGGTAAAGACCTCGTCAATGTATCGTTTAAAATCATTCGGAATCTGAAACCACCAAATAGGGGTATGGTATACAATAACATCTGCCCATACAAACTTTTCAACTTCATCAGATAGATTATATTCATCATTGATATCAGTATATTTCACATCATAATCTTTATCTTTAAAGTAATCTACAGTCCAATCTGACAATGTCTTATTAAATTCTCCGCCCGAATGGGCAAATTTAGGAGCTCCATTTATTACAAATATTTTCTTCATGTTTATTCTTACCTTTTAATATTTAGTGTTGCAAAAATAAAGCCTTTTTTTCGATCAGTAAAATAATATAAATTATATATTTGTATTATAATTATAATAACAAAATAAAGTGGTAAATTTTGAATGGTTCCGAACCTTTAAAGCAATATATGAAACCGGTTCGCTCACATCAGCAGCGAATAGGTTATATATATCACAACCAGGAGTAAGTCTGCATCTGAATTCTTTAGAGGCACATATCGGGAATAAATTGTTTGACAGAGGAACACGGAAGATGCTACCCACCGAACATGGCAATATGCTCTATAACTCAATTGTGGATGCCGTAAAAAAACTGGAGGAAGCAGAAAAACATTTTTACAGGAATGCCGATTCAGGCAAATCGAGTATTAGTATTGGCATGTGTTTTGAAACATTCCAACACGTACTGGAGCCTTTTATAAGTGAACTTCCATTTAACCTCATATCAAAATTCGGTATATATCAGGATATGTTGAATGATCTGGATAAAGGTTTACTGGATTTTGTGATATCACCCCAAAAAGATGAATCATTTAATATACAGTATATTCCATTTTCGAAAGAAAAAATCACATTGATAGCTGGATCGAAAAGTAATATTACGGAATTCTATCAGGTGATGCAAAAACCTGAAAAAGTAGAAGATTGGCTAAATAAACAAACATGGTTTGGCACAACGGGAGATATGGAACATTTGCGAAATTTCTGGCTACATAATTTCAAGAAAAGGCCGGACTTTAAACCGAATTATATTGTACCCAATATAAGCTCTATTATACGTTGTATCTCAGGCAAAGAAGGATTTGCCATTATACCGGACTTTTTAGCAAAAAAGGAATTAGAAGATGGTAATATACAACTAGTATGGGAAGGGTATACGCCTCTCGAGAACATATTATATTTCGCCCAACGCAAGAAGACAATCTATAAGAAAGAGCTAGATATACTACAGGAGATTTTTATGACGCAAATGTCTATTGAGTAACATAAAAGTAAGAAAGGGTGATTTCTCACCCTTTCATTCTATAGTAGTTACCTTATTGAGGCAGCTTAAGATTTGTCAACACAGGAACTTTTGTTGTTCTTACTTCTGTGTGATGCTTATCATGCAGTTGTTCAAAAATTACAATCTCATTTTGTCCTTTTTTCAGCCATACACCGGGAATATATAATGTTTGTTGAGGTCCTACATGCCAATAACGCCCGATGTTCTTACCATTTATAAAGACAATACCTTTCCCCCAATCTTCCATATCGAGGAATGTATCCCCGGTTTCTGTAAGATTGAATGTTCCTTTATATAAAGCCGGAGCACCCAGAAGACGTTTAGCTATTGATTCTGTATTACTATACACACTTGATTGTTGCATTTTACTAAAATCAGGAGCTTCATCCATCGGTATCTGATACATTTGCCAATCACCTTCTATCTCCATTCCGTTTATTACAACAGGGCTGATGATTCCTTTTGTGTTATGAACAATCTCAGATCCGTAATTGATACGCCCCATGTTCTCTACTAAGATCTCTAACGTAGAATTGAATGGTATTTCGACATCTATAGAATATTTATTAAAGTATCGATTAAGTTCCCCTACTTTTTCATCATTTGCATATACAGTGGCATAATCACGTAATCCATTTATTTCCAGAGTTCCATTTATTGGCTGATTGAAGTGCTTTTTATACAGAACATAACCGTAGCCTTGGTTCAACTGTTCGAACGTCATAGGTTTATTATTTTCCACTACTTTTGAGTTCAATCCGTCTAATGTAGCTATCTTGTCAAGTTTAATAGATGGGATCTCTATCACAGGTATAGCAGTGGGAACCTTAGACAAAGAGTAATTGACATATTTTTTAATTACATTACGAAGCGAATCGTACTTTGGCGTTACCCATCCGGCTTCGCTTATAGGTGCATCGTAATCGTAGCTAGTGAGATCGGGCTGAATATCATGTTTCTTATCATAGTTAGCACCACTGGTAAAACCAAAATTAGTTCCGCCATGCACCATGTAATAGTTGATAGACACATTATTTTGTAAATACTTTTCTGTTTGACGGGCTATACTTGTAGCACTTATCTGAGGATGAGGTTCGAGCCAGTGAGCAAGCCATCCGGGATAAAACTCTGCAACCATATAAGGTCCTTGTCCTCCATTATACTTATCTACGGCTTTCTTTAAATTCTCTATATTACTTTCCCCATTTGCTGTTGGTAAAGCCCCTGGAACAGCGCCTCCTTCAAATAACCAACTTCCATCCGAAGTAAAAGATGGAACATCGAAACCTGCATCTTTTAATTGCTGAACGATTTTTGCATTGTATCGGCGATGCTCTTCTAATGGAATATCTTTACGTTGGGAGACATAAGATCCGAACTCATTCTCTGCCTGCACCATAACAATAGGGCCACCTTTAGTTATTTGCAAGTTTCCAACTTCCTTATACAATCTGTTTATATATAACTGGGTATATTTTAGAAATTGTTCGTTATCACGTCTCAATTCCAAACCCTCTACATTTTGAAGCCACCAAGGATAACCTCCAAATTCCCACTCAGCACATACATACGGACCGGGACGAAGTATCACCATCAATCCTTCTTCACCTGCTATTTTTATATATTCCGCAAGATTCTTATCTCCTGTAAAATCCCACTTACCAGGTTCGGGTTCATGTATATTCCAGAATACATAAGTAGCCACAGCATTCAGTCCCATTGCTTTCAGCATCTGCATACGATGACGCCAATATTGATGAGGAATACGCGGATAATGCATTTCGCCTGAAATTATTCTTACCGGTTTTCCGTCATATACAAAATCTCCGTTCTTAATCTCAAACGTATGTTTCTTCTGAGAAAAAGAACTGATGGAAAAAACGAATAATAATATAAAAAAGGTTGAACAAATCTTTTTAAACATGGTTTTCTTTTTAAATTACTAATTTAAAGCTATATATTATTATAAATTAAATTCACGTTTATAAACTCAATTATAAGTGTTTACTACATTAAATATTCTTTAATATCTTTGTCGTAAAATTAAGGTTGGAATGTTAGAGTATAAAGATACAACAGAAAAAGTAAAAATACCAGCGCAACGCTTAGCCGATCTCATTTTAGATATAGGTACTTATCTACTTGCATCGGGAGCGCACTGCGGAAGACTCAATAGTAATCTGGGGAGAATGGCTTCGACATGGGAGTTTGATCTACATATAGATCCTACGTTCAAAGGGCTGTTAATTACTGTAAAAGATATGAACGACCCTGCAAATACAGTCACCAGATTTAAGAATTCGCCCCCTCACAATGTCCACCTTGCTGTTTTGACCGAAATATCACATTTGTCGTGGAAAGTAAAAGAAGAGAAACTTTCCATCACTGAAGCAGAAAATGAATTTGCTGCAATCAAAGCTAAACCATATTATAAAGATATATATGTTGCTATAGCTGTCGGACTTTCATGCGCAGGGCTATGCCTTTTCTCATTAGGAGATTCGATGAACGCTATGGTTACTTTTATTGCCGCTTTTTTAGGATATTTTGTACGTGTTGCCTTCTCTAAGAAGAATTTCAACTCTATGATTTGTATCTCGATAGCAGCTTTTGTTACCACTCTGATTACAGGGCTTGGAAGACTATATGGAATCGGAGCACACCCCGAAGCTGCCATGGCTACAGGTGTATTATATCTTATACCCGGAGTCCCTCTTATAAATTGTGTTATAGACCTGATAGAAGGCTACCTCTCGTCTGCAATCAACAGAGCCTTATTCGGAGGGTTTATTTTACTTTGTATTGCCGCAGGAATGACCTTATGTATTACATTAATGGGGATCAATAATTTTTAGAAAAAGATGGAAGAACTTACTATTATAAATATACTACGCGACTTTGGCATTGCATTCATCGTCGGCTTCTGTTGGGCTATATTATTTGGTTCACCTAAACGTTTGTTATGGGTAGCCGGCCTGCTGGGAGGAATGGGACATTGTATCCGTTTTATTTTGGTTCAGCTCGATTTCGGGTTAATAACCGCAACTCTGGCAGGGTCTGTACTGATAGGGCTGATAGGCATTTTTGCTGCGCATAAGGTAGATAGTCCACCTGTTGTATTTACAATGCCGGCCTGTATTACGATGATACCGGGTATGTTTGCTTATAAAACTATGCTTGCCGGAATAAAGGTTACAGATCTAACGATTGTAGAGCAGAACCCTCGGATACTCATAGAGATGTCACACAATCTGATGTTGACAATGTCTCTTTTATTTACCTTGGCAATAGGAATATGTATCAGTGCGCTGCTTTTCCGAAAGTCGAGTGTAAAAAATATATCACTGAAAGATATAATAGGAAAGGGCTGATACTCTTCTAGTTTACTTTATTATCTATCTCAGTTCCCCTATAAAGAACCGATTAATTGTTTCTTATGTATTAATTTGACGATCCATCGGGATATAAGGAATACTATTATCTGAGTAAAAATAATAAATACACCAGACGGTACATCCAAAACAGCAGAAAGAAATAATCCAACCAAACAACCCAAGAACCCTATAAGAATAGACAGCAAAATCATCTTTACAAAATTAGAAGTGAATAGATTTGCTGTCATCTGAGGAACCGTCAATATAGACATAAGTAAAACAATTCCAACCAAACGGATAGACAAAACGATTGTTATTGCTATACCCATCATCATCGCATACTTAATCAGATTGACAGAAAGATTGCGTGTCTTTGCAAAATCAGGATCGAATGCTGCAAAAAGTATTTGTCGCCCAAAAAGCAGGAAAACAATGATAAGCACCAATGATAAAACAGCCAGATATACAATATCTGGTTTTGTTATAGTTAAAATATTTCCAAAGAGATAATCGGAAAGGTTGGGTGCAAACCCGGGCTTAAGATAGATAAAAATAATACCAACAGCCATCCCTAAAGACCAGAATGAACCAATAGCAGAATCTTCTCTAACTCCCTGCCTTGAAGAAAGCCACTCAATACCAAACGCCGACAGTATAGAAAAAATCATTGCAGACAGAATTGGATTCCATCCAAAATAGAAGCCCATTCCAATACCGCCGAGCGAAGCATGTGTTATCCCTCCACTAATAAAAACTAATCTGCGGATAACAACATACGATCCTATAATTCCACATGCAACAGAGGCAAAAAGACTACCTAGAAGAGCATTCTGAAAAAAGCTATAGGATAGAAGATCAAAAAATTCCATTGTGATAATATTATTTTTTCTGAATCAGACATTTCTAGAATGAGAAATAATCATCATTTCTATTTTCCAGAAAAGTGACAAAAGTAACACTTTATTGAAGGTTTCTTATTTACCTGTTTTGTCACTTATTTTATATTTATATCAGATTCGCACTTAAAAATTTGCGAATAACCTCTGCGTCCTCTCCTCTTCTTTCAACATAGGATTCCATCTGATCATCAAGGATATTTCCAATATTAAAATATTTCGATTTAGGATGAGATATAATTATTCCACTTACCGAAGCATTGGGTAACATAACGCCATTTTCGGTAAGTTCTACTCCTATTTCTTTCGATTGTAGCAGGTCATTATTCAACAAAAAATTAATAGACTGATCGGGAATAGACGGATAGCCTACTGCCGGACGAATACCCTGATATTTAAGAGTAAACATGTCATTTACAGAAATATTTTCCTCGGCAGCAAAGCCCCAATACTCTCTTCTTATTTTTGCATGCAACCACTCGGTTGTGGCTTCTGCCAATCGGTCTAAAACTGATTTTAGTAATAGAACCTTGTATTCGTCACCCTGCTGCTCGAATTCGCTCATCAATTCATTCGAGCCGACTCCGGCAGTTACTGTAAAACCTCCTACATAGTCCTTCTTCCCTGATGATTTAGGTGCAACAAAATCGCAAAGAGACAAATATTCTCCTCTGTCATTCTTTTTTTGCTGACGCAGCATCGGAAAACAGACGTCATTGATGTAGAGACATTCATTTTCGCTATATGCCTCAAAAACACCAAAAACAGCATTTATATACTCTACTTTCTCAAATATCAATTGGTCTAACAAAGCCTTAGCATCTTTATAAAGCTGCATGCCTTCGGCTGCTTTTTCTCGTTCCTGCTCGGGAAAAGAATTCAACCATGTTGTACTACACGAAGAACAATCATCAATATGCTGCACAGATGCATAACGAGCCGATAAATTCCAAGAATGGAAGAAGAACTTCCAGTCGATATACGGAACTATCTCATCCACCGGAATACGCTTTAAAACCTGTCGCCCTTTTACTATGGGCTCCGGTGTTGTATATCCAGACCAGTCTACTGGCATTCCTTTATCTAAAACTTGAGTCAAAGGTAACAGGTCAGCCTTCTTATCTCCGGCATTATCTCTTAATTGAGAATATTCCTGTTTTACTTCATTTATATAATTTTCTTTTGTATTCGGATTTATTAATTTACTTACAGCAGCAGGAGCCTGAGATGCATCTTTTACATACACTACCGACCCATTATTGTATTTAGGATCTATCTTTATTGCAGTATGCAGTTTAGATGTAGTTGCACCGCCAATCATTAATGGAATAGAGAATCCTGCCTTTTCCATCTCGTGAGCAACAATACTCATTTCTTCCAGCGATGGTGTAATCAGTCCGCTTAGACAAAGAATATCCGGCTGCTCTTCCTTTACTTTCTGAATAATAACCTCAGGAGGAGTCATAACCCCTAAGTCTATGACTTCATAGTTATTACATGCAAGAATTATAGCTACGATGTTTTTACCTATATCATGTACATCGCCTTTCACAGTCGCAATAACAAGCTTTCCGGCCTTATTGCTCCCAGCCGAAGATGATTTCTGCGCTTCCAATGTTGGTTGAAGAATGGCCACAGCACGTTTCATTGTGCGAGCAGTTTTCACCACTTGCGGCAAGAACATCTTACCCGAACCAAACAGGTCTCCGACCTTGTTCATACCGTCCATGAGAGGCTTATCAATTATATCCACAGCCTTAGGATATACTTTGAGAGCTTCTTCCAAGTCTTCTTCCAAATGATCGCTAATACCCTTTATTAATGAGTACTGAATACGTTCATCAAGCGGGAACGATCTCCACTCTTCCACTTTTTGCTCAGTCTGCCCGGTCTTTTCATTTTTAATGCGTTCCGCATATTCGATAAGTTCGTCAGTAGCTTCCGGTCTACGGTTAAAGATCACATCTTCTACCAGATTTTTAAGTTCGAGTGGAATATCATCATACACCACTGATTGTCCCGGATTAACAATTCCCATATCCATACCCCTCTGAATAGCATAATAGAGGAATACGGCATGCATCGCTTCACGAACATAATCGTTGCCACGGAAAGAGAAAGATAAATTACTTACTCCCCCACTAATCTTTGCATGCGGAAGGTTTTTCTTTATCCATGTAATAGTTTCTAGGAAATCAACAGCATAATTACGGTGTTCTTCTATCCCAGTAGCTATAGCTAAAATATTAGGGTCGAATATTATATCAAGCGGATCGAATCCGTCATTTATCAACAATTTGTATGCTCTCTCACAGATTTCGATTCTACGGGAGAATGTATCAGCTTGTCCTGTTTCATCAAAAGCCATTATAATAACTGCTGCTCCATATTGTCGGACAAGACGAGCGTGACGAAGAAATTCTTCCTCCCCTCCTTTCAGCGATATTGAATTTACAATAGCCTTCCCTTGAACACATTTTAGCCCGGCTTCCAACACTTCCCACTTCGAGGAGTCGATCATCACAGGAATACGAGAGACATCAGGATCGGAAGCCATCAGGTTGAGGAAAGTAGTCATTTCTTTTACTCCATCAAGCAACCCTTCATCCATATTCACATCGAGTACCTGTGCTCCATCTTCTACTTGCTTATGAGCAATAGTTAGAGCCTCTTCATATTTCTCTTCCTTTATCAGGCGAAGAAACTTGCGAGAACCTGCAACATTGAGACGTTCTCCTATATTGATAAAATTAATTTCAGGCTTAGCCTCTAGCAACTCCAAACCTGAGAGCCACATATATTTTGGCTTCTCAGCTGGTTTGTGAGGTTTTGAATCCTTCACCAAATCAGCATATTTTGCAATATGCTCGGGTGTCGTACCACAACAACCACCAATAATATTTACTAATCCTTCTCCGATGAATTCGCTGATTTGCTCAGCCATTATATCAGGTGTCTGGTCATATTCTCCAAACTGGTTTGGCAATCCGGCATTTGGATACGCTGATATAAAACTTGGAGCCATTCGAGCCAATTCTTTTAAGAATGGCTTCATATCCGATGCTCCAAAAGAGCAATTAAGCCCGACCGAAAGATAGTCTATATGATTGACCGATGCCAAAAATCCTCCTATTGTTTGCCCTGATAATGTACGCCCTGCTTTATCTGATAAAGTCACAGATATCATTATCGGCAGTTCAATATTTCTTTCTTTGCGAACCTCTTCGGCAGCGAATAAGGCAGCCTTTGCATTTAGCGTATCAAATATCGTTTCTATAAGCAATAGATCGACACCGCCATCCGCAAGCCCCTCTATCTGTTCCTTATAAGCAGAAGACAAGTCGTCAAAAGTAACAGCACGATAGATCGGATTTTCAACCTTAGGACTCATTGATGCCGTTTTGTTGGTCGGCCCAATAGAACCCGCAACAAAACGAGGCTTATCCGGATTCAGGTTTGTATAATCTATAGCAGCTTTTTTTGCAATTTTCGCTGCCTCTCTGTTTATTTCTTTTGCCAGATGCGACATGTTATAGTCCTCTAGGGATATAGCTGTTGCATTGAATGTATTTGTTTCAATAATATCAGCTCCAGCATCCAGATACTTTCGATGAATTTCTTCTATTATATCGGGTCGTGTGAGATTTAGCAGATCATTATTCCCTTTTTGTAATATTGCGCTATCACAAAAACGCTCGCCCCTGAAATCTTCTTCTTTCAGTTTATACTGCTGAATAAGGCTCCCCATAGCACCATCAAGGATAAGTATCCTCTCTTTCAATATATCTTGTATCTTTTGCATCAATTTATTTATTTTCTAAATCAAAAATTTTAACTGAGTTTACACCCATATAATTTCCATACGCATTCTGCATCCACACAATCGAATCTAAAGGAATATCTCCCGTTTTAGGACGTACCAATATCGATTCAGATGCATTAAAACGTCCATATATTATAATATCTTTTATTCCTTTTTGTTTTTCAGCAAGCACAATCCGATCTCTTTCTGCCCATATTCCATGTATTCGTTTAAAGTCTTCGAGACTTAGCCAATATGAATAAATAAACACTAAAGAAGCAACTCCAATAATTGAGTATAAAGACCTCTTTATAAATAAAATGGAGAAATCAAGATTGGCATATAACAACCCTGTAGCAATAAACAGGAATATCAGTATAGCAAACCACACCCGAGTAGGAAAAGTTGGAGCACCAGTCATAGCCAACGTTCCCACACCTGCTGTAAAGGCAAATAACAAGGACAGAAACAGTATCTTCTTATTACTATCTTTCTTTTTGAATTTGAAATATAGAAATAAAAAGATTGCATATATAACTGTTGGAATAAGTGCATACCAAGTAGACATTTTCAAAATGCTTGTAAACCTATAAACATAAAACATGTATATAGGTTCAGTGCCTCCCGAATTCAGGTTGCTAAGTTCTCCTGCATTTCTTATATAATTACCTGGCGCTAACAGCATAAAAGCACACCCTACAATAGCTCCTATAAACCCTAATATCATCCATTTGTGTAGCGTTTGCTTTTCCTTTTTCGCTAATATAATTAAGCATACAACGAAGAAGATCATCGCCACAGCCATATTCTCATTTGTCCATCCGGCGATAATACCAAGCAAAAACATTGCACAGGCTTTTATCCAACTATCGTTAGACTTTCCTGTAAGGTAAGCAGAGCAATAGAAAGATAGAAACAACAGAATAAGTAAGGTTCCCCACATATAGTTTGCACTCCCCGTAATCCAAAAAACATTTTCGATCAATGCAGGCGTAAGAAACCAGATCAACAGATTTATTCCAACAAAAAGTGACAAATTACTCTTGTTTCCCTTATTTGCTATATAATAGATTGTTACAACTAATACTATACACCCAATGCTATTGATGATATCACCCCAGAAAACACCTGCAGCAAGCATAAACTGAGCTATCGCATGAACAACTGAACGTCCTCCCCACTTGAAGTAATGAACATATTGATACGGAATAATGTCAGAGAAACCGACTCTATTGCCTTCGGCTGTCATACTGTATGTCCAATCATCGAGGGTAATAGGGAAATAATGATTCAGTCCATAAATACCGAAGAACAGTAATATGGAAGCCAGAACAATGTATTTTTGTTCCAATAAAATCGTTTTAAATCCCTGCAACATTACCTATACAATTAATGCTTCATAGCACGATCCATAGCGCGCTTATCGTCTTTCTCGCGTAGCGACTGACGTTTATCATATTGTTTTTTACCTCGTGCTACAGCTATATTTACCTTCGCTAAACCCCGTTCATTTAAGAAAATACGGGTAGGTACGATCGTATATCCTGTTTCTTTTACCAATCGCTGTATTTTTTTCAGCTCTTTCTTATTCAACAAAAGTTTGCGATCACTACGTGCAGCATGATTGTTATACGAACCATAAAAATATTCTGCAATGTACATATTACGTACCCACAGCTCATTCTTTTCGAACATACAAAATGTATCCACCAGACTGGCTTTACCAAGGCGAATAGATTTTATTTCTGTTCCTGTAAGCACAATGCCGGCAGTATATGTTTCGATAAATTCATAATCAAAACTTGCACGTTTATTCTTTATATTTATGTTTGATTGATTCATAATTATATAAGCATTCTTATCCAAACTTACAAAAATACTAAATATTAGGCTTAAGTATCTATTTCAACCTCAATATTCTTAGTTGATGCATTCAGAAGAAGATAATCTCAAGCGTTGATTATGAAAAAAAGAAGAATTTTGATATTGTAAAGCTAGTTTGCGGATACATGATTTTGCAAAGAAAAAAAAGGCAAAGAAAAAAGGTTGAATTCTCAAATTCAACCTTTTAATTTCTTTTCTATTTCAGCGACTTCCTCTCGGAACGTTTTATCTACTTCCATTTGCTCCCGTACTGTTCTACATGCATGGAGTACCGTCGCATGGTTTTTCTTTCCTATCAGAGAACCAATCTGAGCAAGAGACATTTCCGTATAACTCTTAGAAAGATACATTGCTACCTGTCTTGCTTGCACAATCTGACGTTTTCTTGATGCTGTATGAATAAGTTCGCTTTTGATATTATAGAAATCACAAACAGCAGATTCTATTGTATTAATTGTGATTTTCTTTGCTTCTATCTTCTTTATTGCCTGACCAATAACTCGTCTGGCCAAAGGCAAGTCGATCTCTTTGTTATACACCAAAGAGTGCGCCATTATAGAGACAATAATACCTTCTAAGTCACGAGCATTATCTGTTACATTTTCAGCTATATAATCTACTACATCCTCAGGAATAGACAATCCATCGTGTAATATCTTATTCTGAAGGATTTTCAATCTTAACAGCTTGTCCGGATTATCAACTTTAGTAGTTAATCCCCATCTAAAGCGAGTCAGCAATCGTTCTTCAACACCGTGTAGCTCCGAAGGAGACTTATCACAAGTAAGAATAAGCTGCTTATTGTTCTGATGTAAATGATTGAATATATGAAATAATGTATTCTGCGTTTTCTCTATTCCGGCCAATTCGTGAATATCGTCTATAATAAGGACATCTATGCCCTGATAGAAATTGATAAAATCATTGGTCGTATTGTATCGTCCGGCATCCGCATATTGTACTTTAAACAAATGAGCAGATACATACAATACACGTTTCTCCGGATATTGTTCCTTAATGCTATTTCCTATTGCATGACACAAATGTGTTTTACCCACACCTGATGTTCCATGAACAAACAAAGGATTGAAGGCTGTCTTCCCTGGATTTCTTGTTATAGTTTCCCCTGCGGTACGAGCCAGCTTGTTACTTTCTCCTTCAAAAAAGTTATCGAATGTATATTTATTATTCAGTTGCGAATCGAAATCATCCGCCACTACTTTTTGGAATGGATTAGGTACTTTGTTTGTATTCTTTCCTAGTACAATCTTATCTGTAGAAGATTTTGCATCGCCACGATAGTCTACTAATGTATTTGTAGTATTTTCCATAAGTATGCGATATTGCAATATCGTATCGCTGCCTATTTCTCTATATAATGTGGCTTTGAGCAAATCAATGAACTTGTCTTCTAAATATTCGTAAAAGAATTGGCTGGGAACTTGTATCGTAAACACCCTGTTTTCGTACGAGAGTGGGACAATAGGCAGAAACCATGTCTTGAAAGCGGCCTCAGTTACATTATCCTGAAAAACCTTCAAACAATTTGACCATAATTTCTGAGCTGACACTTGTTCCATTTACGTTATTTAATATGAATTTGAATATTTATTAATTGCTTCCGAATGTAAATTTCTAAAATATTTTCAATAAAAAAAAGTGGGTATAAATTTGGAATTCGCCACAAGCAAGCATCTCATTTAATATCAACTACTTATAGAGCTTTAACCCAATCAGAGGGGAAGTACCTTCAAAAGCCTATCTAAATCAAGACCTTAGTAGCCAATAATGAAATGTAACAAAATTTTAACAATTCCGAAATATCTCTCAGAAAGCATTCGTGTTACACCTTTACAAAAAATAATGTTTTTTGCTTATTTAGAATAATTCTAAACAATGACCTTAAAACACCTTGACATTAATATAACGGGAAGGGTTTTCTTTTACGTCTTTAAGAAGCAGAGATGCGTTACTCATGGTATTGACAATACTATCATAGAGTTGTCTATCATTCAGCAACAGACCAATAGATCCGTCTTTCGAATTCATTTTTGCTGAAAGATTTTCTAAGCTTTTCACGGTTGCATCAACAGACTTATAAGTAGAAGCCAAATCAATTTGGTTGAATTGTTTCGACATAGTAGCAAAATCGGTTGAAGCCTGACTAAGGTTTCCGGTAATTGTAGGCACATCTTTATTTAATGCTGCCATCATTACATTCAGCTGTTTTGTTGTTTTAGCTAAATCTCCTGTTATTTGATTCACATCAGACAAAGATTGAGATAAAGCAGGATTATTGACCAGCACATTTATACCGGTCAAAATAGAATCTATCTTCGGCATGAGATTCTGTATTTGAGGGATCATCCCCCCTGCAGCATCCAGCATACCTTTATTTCGAATGCCAATTATAGTGTCCGAAGGGGAAATAAACTCTATCTTATTATCGCTTTCTTTAACAATTATTGTGGCAGAGCCCAACATAGATACATCTAATATCATTTTACTACCTTTAGGTAGTTGCACTCCTTTGTTCATATCCAAATAAGTAATGATACGATTTCCGTGTTCTGTATCCAATTTCATAGAAGATACCAAACCGATCGAATAACCGTTTAGAGTTACCGGTGTAGCCTGTGTTAATCCGGCAACATCGTCAAAAACTACCATATACGAATTAGATGGCCTGAACAAATTAATTCCTTTCAAGAAACTGATTCCGTAATACAATATAAATATTGCAATTACAAAAGCCATGCCTATTTTTACTTCTTTAGATATTTTACCCATAATGTATCTCTATTGTATGTTAGTTAATCCGGTGCTTATTACTTTATACGCTTCCCATTCTTCATTCTTATAACAAATGCATCTTTAAATTTCAACCTTACCTGATTCTGTATCTTTGTTATTTCATTAAAATTGGTAGTAGAACCGTATGTATATCTATACACACTACCATCTTTATAAAAAGACACGGGAGACAATCCCTTCAGAGCCGGTGAATTTCCAGATAACTTGCGAGGCGATACAAGAAACTGCACTCTATATTCTATTTGATCTTTTTCTATTTTTTTATTTGATGACGCAGTATTGTTTCTTACTTTTTCAGAAACTGACACTTGGGATATCCTGTCTTCATTCTGATCATTCTTAACGGTTATCGTTTCTTCTTCTACATCATCAAAACTAATATCTTCTACTTCTGTAGATTCTACAACTAATTTCCCTTGTTTTTTATCAAAGTCACGTTTGTATTTTCTAAAACCGGAGTAGATAGCTGTAGCCATCGACTGTTGTCCCGACTTTGTTGATAAAAACTGTGCCTCCGATTGATTATTTATAAAACCTAGCTCAATCAACACACTCGGAGCACTTGTTTTTCTTAACACCAAAAACCCGGCCTGACGAACCCCTCTATCCACTCGCTTTGCTACATTCCTAAAATCAGACTGAACAAAAGAAGCAAATTGTAGACTTTGCTCCATAAAGGTGTTCGTCATGAATTCAAAAATAATATACGATTCGGGCGAATTAGGATCAAAGCCCTCATATTTGGTTTTGTAATTATCTTCTAATAATATTACAGAGTTTTCTCGCTTGGCAACTTGTAGGTTTTCTTCACTACGAGCCAACCCCAAAATATAAGTATCAGCGCCTGATACTGAAGTTGACTTTGCTGCTGTAGAGTTGGTATGAACTGAGATAAATAAATTAGCTTTAGCCTTATTTGCTATATCAGCTCTTTTATCAAGATCTACAAAAACATCTGATTTTCGAGTATATACAACTTTTACATCTTTATGATTTCGCTCTATCAATTGACCTAAAGCTAAGACAACTCCAAGATTTATATCTTTCTCTTTATATCCACCTCTGGTTGCCCCGGTATCTTTTCCTCCGTGCCCGGCATCAATTACTACAACAAATCTTGAGTCTATTGCATAAGTTACATTTGCAATAAAGAGTAAAATAAGAAGACTCAAAACTTTGTTCATAAGGAAATTAATCGATGTATAAAGTTACGCTTTATAAACTACTTGGTTTTTAAGTTCTTTGCCTGCAAAAAAATCAGAAATACTATTCATTGTCGTATTTGCGATATTCTCCATCGCCTCCTGAGTAAAGAATGCCTGATGCGAAGTTACTATCACATTGTTAAAAGACAAAAGTCGAGCCAATACATCATCTGTCATCACCGCATCAGAGTGGTCTTCGTAGAAGTATGCTCCTTCTTCTTCATATACATCTAATCCGGCATAGCCAATCTTTCGGCTTAACAATCCATCAATCAGATGTCTTGTATGAATCAACTTTCCTCTACCTGTATTAACAATCATCACGCCGTCTTTCATTTTGTTGATAGACTCATCGCAGATGAGATACTCTGTTTCTTTTGTCAACGGGCAATGCAAGGTAATTATATCAGAATTGGCATACAACTCATCCAAAGTAACATATTTAATACCTTCTGCTTCGGCAAAAGCATTATCAGGATACAGATCATAAGCCAAAACATTCATTCCTAAACCTTTGAATAAACCTATAGCTACCTTACCAATCTTGCCTGTACCGATTACACCGACAGTCTTTCCGTACATATCAAAACCTTCGAACCCAACAAGAGAAAAGTTTCCGTCGCGTGTTCTTAAAAAAGCACGGTGGACTTTGCGGTTAAGACAAAGCATCAAAGCCAAAGTATGTTCTGCTATAGCATGCGGAGAATAATCGGGTACACGTACCACTTTTACTCCATGCTTTTCAGCAGCCAAAATATCTACATTATTGAAACCGGCACAACGTAATGCTATCAGATTAATTCCATATGATTTCAATTTTGCTACAACATCTGAATCAACGACAGCATTAACAAAAATACATACAGCATCTGCACCGTTAGCCAGCACAACATTATTTATATCGAGATGTTCTTTGTGATATGTTAGTTCGAATCCATATTTTTCATTTACTCTATCAAAAGTAACTCTGTCATATGGTTTTGCATCAAAAACTGCGATTTTGTACGCCATGATTTTATTTTTTTATTTCTTATAACACTAAGTCACAAAAGTAAACAAAATAACTTTTATCCTCAAAACTATCATTGAGCTATTTGTTTTACAGTATTACATTTAAAATATTTTTCACATATACCCCACTCATTAGTCAATCCTGCTATACAATCAGAAAGTATATATAACTAGCCCGCCACCCCGTAACACTCTAAAAACAATAAAGGGAGCGAAAAAGCTCCCTTCATTTATAATCTTAAGTCTAATTTATTATTTAGCGTAACTTACTGCACGGGTTTCACGAATGACAGTGATTTTCACTTGTCCCGGATAAGTCATCTCATCCTGAATACGTTTAGCGATATCTGCAGATAGTTTTTCAGTTTCCACATCATCAATCTTATCTGCTCCAACTATAACTCTCAACTCACGACCAGCCTGAATAGCATAAGTTTTCAATACGCCCGGATACGAAAGAGCTAATTGCTCCAGATCATTCAAACGTTTGATATAAGCCTCAACAATTTCACGACGAGCACCCGGACGAGCACCGGATATCGCATCACAAACCTGCACGATCGGCGCCAATAAGCTTGTCATTTCCACTTCATCGTGGTGAGATCCTATCGCGTTACAAACGTCGGCTTTTTCTTTATATTTTTCAGCCAACTTCATACCAAGCAAAGCGTGTGGAAGTTCCGGTTCATCATCTGGAACTTTACCTATATCGTGTAACAATCCGGCTCTTTTTGCTTTTTTCACATTCAGCCCTAGCTCGGATGCCATAATCGCACAAAGATTAGCAGTTTCACGAGCATGCTGCAACAGGTTCTGTCCATAAGATGAACGATACTTCATCTTACCAACTAAGCGTATCAACTCTGGGTGCAAACCATGTATACCTAAGTCAATAGTCGTACGTTTTCCTGTTTCTATTATTTCTTCTTCGATTTGCTTTCTCACTTTGGCTACAACCTCCTCGATACGTGCCGGGTGAATACGTCCGTCTGCAACCAACTGATGCAAAGCCAAACGCGCAACCTCACGTCTCACAGGATCAAATCCTGAAAGAACAATTGCTTCCGGAGTATCATCAACTACAATTTCAATCCCTGTAGCCGCCTCTAATGCACGAATATTACGTCCTTCACGTCCGATTATACGACCTTTTATTTCGTCAGACTCTATATGGAATACTGTTATGGCATTTTCAATTGCAGTCTCTGTTGCCACACGCTGAATAGATTGGATAACAATCTTCTTAGCTTCTTTATTGGCTGTCATTTTAGCCTCTTCCATTATCTCACTGATATAAGACTGAGCATGAGACTGAGCCTCATCTTTCAAAGCTTCTACCAGTTTTTCCTTCACTTCTTCTGCCGACAATCCCGACAACGCCTCAAGCCTTTCCACCTCTTGTTTGTGAAGCTTATCCAGATCTTGCTTTTTCTTATCTATCACCTCTAATTGAGCCTCTAGATTAGTTTTGATTGTATCTACCTCGCTACGCTTGCGTTGAAGCTCTTCCTGCTTCTGGGTCAAACTTAATTCTCGTTGCTTAATCTTAGCCTCAGCAGCTTGCAGTTTCGAGTTCCTACTATTCACTTGCTTTTCAAATTCAGACTTCATCTGTAAAGCCTGCTCTTTTACTTCAAGTAGTTTATTTTTCTTGATCACCTCTGCTTCTTGTTCCGCCTCTTTTACTTGACGTTTGAATTTTGAATTCGCCATAAAATTCAAAACCACCCAAGTCAGTATTGCTCCAACAAGAAAGGTAATTCCATACAATAATATATCCATATTCTATTTTTCTTTGATAAAAACTTATATTCAATAAACAAAAAAACACCAACCCAAATATGAAACTTATCTCATATCTGAAATTAGTGCTTTATATATCATCAATTTAAAACTTTACTTTACCTGCGCTTTCAAATATTCATCCAGTTCATTTGTCAAACTTTGGATTCTATGCTCGAAAGTTTCGGCTCGCAGTTGATGTTCAACTTTCTCTGCCACTGCCTGAATTGATGTCATTGCCATATAGTCGACATCCCTCAACGGCTGAGTAGAAACTCCTGTAAAATAATTTTTATATTGTACTAACTTATAATCTATTTCGTCTGCAGCTCTACGATAAACTTCCTCATCTCTACGTTTTATACGAAGAGGGTATCTCATATCAGCCACTCGTAGATTAATAATTAAATGCTCATCCATAACATCATTTTTCTTTTACGCTTTCAGCATGGTGATACATTTATCTACATCTCGCACTAATTTCGACAACCGTTTTTTAGCATTCATCCTCTCCTCTGGGTCTGCTGACGAAAAAGATTTTGCAAACTTCAAATTGTCATATTTAGCATTTAACGCATCCAACTTTAATGATAATGCTTCTATCGCTGTTTCTTTTTGCTTCAATTCCTGCTTCATCTGTGCATTTTCCTCTTTAAGCATATCACAGAGATACATTAACTGCCTCATTCTTATCTCAAACTCGGCAAGAAGTTTTTCATCATTTTCAGTCATATAATAGCCAAAATGCTACACAAAAATAGATAATACCAACGAATTAACAAAATTATTACGCTCCTTAATTATTGAAAAATACATTATACCGAAAAAAAACAAAGAGGGGCACTTACTATATGTAATAAGCACCCCTCTTTTGTAAGCTTGTTTAGGTCTTTCAAAGCAAAACGACTTGCAAGTCGTCCTTTAATTCGTTAAACGCAATTTTCCCTTCTCTGGCTAGCCAGCCAAGAGCTGCATACATGTCTTTTTCTGTAAGTTTGCAGGCTTTCTTGATTTCCTTTAAAGATTTACTACCTTCCGCATCAAGATAAGTCCAAATGATTCCTGCATTTGTTCCAATTTTTTCTTTCATAATGGGTGTAAGTTAAAAAATTAAACTCATCATTAATTATCACTTACAAAAATACATAAAATTAACTACCCCAACAATTTAATATTACATTTATTAGCAAATAGATAATATTATGACAAAGTAGTTAAAGGGATCATTTATTTGGATTTTAACCAAATTCTTGTAGTTTTGTGATAAAAATAATTGCCTTGCGTTTTTTTAGTCTGCATAAGAGAAAGGAGTATAGTGACGAAGAACTTTTGTCACTGTTTAAAGATACGAGTAAAGCTGAATACTTCCAACAGCTTTACGAACGCTACATACCTCTCATCTATGGGTTGTGCCTGAAGTATCTGCAAAACACCGAACAATCGCAAGACGCTGTAATAGATATATTTGAGAACCTCTCACAAAAAATACAGGGCTATGAAATAAAGATTTTCAAGAACTGGCTGTATAGTGTTGTTAAAAATCACTGTTTTCACATTTTAAAAGAAAATAAAAGAGAAATTATAGTAAATTTCGACTCTCAACTTATGGAATCTGAACCTATTTTGGATCTATTAAGCGAGAATGCGAATGAAGACAAAGAAGATGCGTTGAACAAATGCTTGGAGCAGCTTCCCGAACCTCAGCGCATATCGGTGGAGAAGTTCTTCTACGAAGACAAATCCTATGCTGAGATTGTGGATGAAACTGGATTTCATCTGAAGAGTGTAAAAAGTTATATCCAAAACGGAAAAAGGAATTTAAAAATCTGCATTGAGAAAAACCTGAAAGAATGAATTTTTTAGATTACATAAAAGGACAAAGGAAAGGCGTTGATGCTCATCGGATCGAAAAAGATTCGATGAAAGATCCGTTTATGTATGAGGCTATAGAAGGTTTCGACAGCATCGATGATGATCACTTGGCAAGTATCAACAATATACAGGAACGCCTGAATGCCAAAACAAAAACAATCAAGAAACATCATCCTATATGGCAAAGTGTAGCAGCGGCGGCTGTTGTGATTTTTGCTATAGCCGGATATATGATTATCGGATACCATGAGTCTAACGACCTACAGGCACAAGATAAAGGCATGAGCTCTATTATCAACATATACGTACCTGAGGAATACTATGTAGAGAATATAGTTGTAATAGCAAAACACAATACCGAAGCAACCAAAACATATAAGCCCAACATAAGCAAGTTCAGACTAGACAAAGAGGAGTCTATCAATACCGAAGCTCTGACTGTATTATCCCAACAAGAGGACGATGGCATGGTAGAGGTTTATGCGCCCGAGAATTTCAAAGACGAAGCAAATACTTCTCTTACTATAAAGAAAGGGAAACCTGAACCAATAGGTGGATATAACAGATACAATGCCTATTTAAAAACGGCAATGCGCCGACCTACTGACGATTCGTGCAAAGACAGGAAAGGAAAAGTAGCCATTGAATTTTCGGTTGACGAACAAGGACGCCCATATCTATTTGAAGTAAAACAAAGTCTTTGCGGAACTTGTGACAATGAAGCTATTCGCCTGATACAAAACGGAGCCAAATGGACTACTGGCACTGAGCGTGTTATGGTAAGGGTAATATTTTAATCTTTCTTTTCGAGCAAATCAGGACGCAAACGTTCGGTGCGCTCCATAGCTTGCTGCAAGCGCCATTCATCCATCTTAGCCTGATGACCCGACAACAAAATATCAGGTACACGCCAACCCTTATATTCTGCCGGACGTGTATAGACAGGCGGAGCCAGTAAATTATCCTGAAAAGAATCGGACAAAGCTGATTGTTCATCTCCTATTGCGCCGGGTAAAAGCCGGACAATAGCGTCAGCCATAACAGCAGCAGCCAATTCTCCTCCCGTAAGAACATAATCACCTATAGATATTTCGCGGGTTATCAGATGTTCGCGAACGCGATAATCGATACCTTTGTAATGCCCACACAGGATAATAATATTGTTATACGACGACATTTGGTTTGCTATTTTCTGATCAAATACTTCTCCATCGGGTGAGGTATAGATTACTTCATCGTACACTCGTTGTTCCTTTAATGCTGAAATAGCATTATCGATCGGTTCTATCTGCATTACCATGCCTGCTTCGCCCCCGAAAGGATAATCATCCACACGTCGGTGTTTGTTCGTTGTATAATCACGAAGATTGTGAACAACTATTTCTACTAAGCTTTTGTCTTGAGCTCTCTTAAGAATAGAACAATCCAAAAGACCTGTAAACATTTCAGGCAAAACACTTATTATATCTATGCGCATACTTATAGTAAAATGAATTGCAAAGGTAGAGTTTTCTTTCAATTAATAAATAAGAGCCCGGGATATAAGTAAAAAAGTGACAAATGCACAAAACAGCACAATGCAAATAATCAATACATTACGGACAAAAGGTGACAAAAGTGACACTTTTTAAGTTGTTTTTATTTGTCACTTTTTCTTCTTTCGAAGAAGTCAATAATAATTAATACTATACGTTGTTCTCATGCTTTAGGAACGACGCAAGAAACTCCGTATTACTATTTTTACTCTGTGATTAAAAAGAATAGATGAGAACGAATGCGACAACAATTCCTTTTTTACGATCCAATAAATCAAAGAGCGTTTATAATAGATAATCTTTTTCATATAAACTATAAACTCTCATTATTACTTTTCTTCCTATACTGTAGTTTAAATTACACTCAACCGCTTATTCCTTTTGTTCTAATATTTGTAGCCACTATAGCCAACAAAATGAGGGCTACTCCGAGCCAGCGAAATACATCTACCGATTCTTGCAATATAAACGCCGAAGATGATATTGCGACAGGCAACTCGACAGCACTAAGGATTGCACCTATCGAGACACCCACACGGGGCATACCCATAGAAAAGAAAAGAGGAGGAACTACCGTACCCAACAGAGCCAATGCCAGCCCCCAAAAAACAAGCCCACCGAAATACACTCCATTAAAGAAGAACAATGGAGGAAAAATTATCCATGTAATAACGCATGATCCGGTAATCATCAAAGCGCTCTTTTTCAGTACAGGCTGATCGTTACCTACACGTCCGCTTGTCATCAAGAAAATAGCATAACTAGTAGCCGCCAGCAAGCCGAAAACGACTCCTTTGAAATTGAGCATAATTTCCTGACTGAATATTCCACCGGCAAGCAGTGTCCCTATCAAAACAATGCCAAGTAACAGCAATTGCTTACGTCCGGGTTTCTTCCTGAAAACCACAGCCTCTATAACCATACTTATCCACAGATACTGCATCAGCAATATAATAGCGAGCGATGCAGGCAATAGTTTCACACATTGGTAATAGAATATACCAACCAGCCCCGTAAAGCTTCCGGCAATCACTATTTTCCACCATTTAGTATTAGGTTGGGTATTATCAATCGTTTCTTTTTTATCACCTTTCTTTACCGATTTGGTAATAAAATACAATAGCCATAAAATGACCATTCCCGAGAAAGATTGCGTTCCTGTGATTTCGCCGAGTGTGTAACCTTCGGCATATGCAAATTTTACGATAGTGGAAAGCAGCCCGAAGCTTGCCGCTCCAATAAACACTAACAATCCGCCTTTTATTCTTTGATCCATTATTTATGTTAAGTTCTAAATCATTATACCTCAGAGGTAAACACAAAAAAAAGGAATACCCTTTTTCGGATACCCCCTCCATTTACATTTTCGTTCGCATACAATAAACTCAAGACTTATTATATACGCTTTGGTACTGCAAAATTACAATATTTATTTCTTCATGCAAAACACATCGGAAAGTTTATATATTTCTTTACAACAAGAAACTACGCCTTTTATGCTCTGCTCTTCCTACTTCTCCTTTTTATGGAACATATTCCCTGTAGCTTGTGCCGTAGGCATCACCAGCATATCCTGAATATCTACATGCGGAGGTTGTGATATGGCAAAATAAACAGATTCAGCAATATCGTCAGCAACCAAATTCTCATAACCGGTATATACCTGATCGGCACGACCTTTGTCTCCTTTGAAGCGAACTAACGAGAATTCCGTTTCCACAGCTCCGGGACAAATCTGAGTCACCCGAATATTATAAGGCAGCAGATCCATACGCATACCTTGATGCAATGCATTCACGGCATACTTAGTCGCACAATATACAGCACCATTCGGATAAACAGCCTTTCCGGCAATAGACCCTATATTGATTATATGCCCCGAGCAACGTTCTACCATAACGGGAGTAACCACCCGAGTAACATACAACAAACCTTTGACATTTGTATCTATCATTCTTTCCCAGTCATCAACTTGGCCTTTATAAATTGGGTCTAACCCTACAGCAAGCCCCGCATTATTGACAAGGACATCGATATTTTTCCATTTTTCGGGAAGGTTACCCAAAGCAGCCTCTACCTCATCGTATTTTCTTACATCAAAGCATAGAGGGAGAACCGTAGAACCATAGTTTATGCTTATTTCTTTATCCAGTTCTTCTAATTTATCCTTTCTTCGTCCGGTAATAATAAGGTTATACCCTTCCTTGCCGAGCCGCAAAGCAATTGCCTTGCCCAAACCGGACGTTGCACCGGTTATTAATGCTATTTTTTTCATTTGAGTTTATTTAATCCAAACATTCAATATTTCACCGATATACATTTTATGATATCCGCTTTTACTCCAATCTTTGTTAGGTAAAGATTTATCAACTACAGCTTCCGGAGTAATTGGCTGCGCTACTATTTTCTTACATTCAAAGATCATCCAGGCTTCAGCAAATGCTGTAGCACCTGATGGAGTTTTGATCGGTGTCAATCCCGATCCTTTTATTTTATCTGTAGTACGCCCACTTACCGAACCGCAATAACGCAAAGCATCTTTATACGCTTCAGTGTAAAAAGATATTGTATAGGTCTCACCTTTATCCATTGTTTGTACCGAGTAGCGTGAAGGATTGAGAAAACAGAATGATACAGGCTTTTCCCAGAATGTACCAAGTCCACCCCACGAGGCAGTCATCACATTCATTTGATCGGCAGTACCCGAAGTGATCAATGTCCAATCTCCTAACAGCTTGATAATATTGCCCGGTATTTTATCGGGCGTTATCTGCCTGAATCCTTCCATTGTAGCAACCGCACCAGCGGCAATCGTTTGCGGAGTATTATTAGATGTTACCGGAATCGATGCCGCAACCTGAACAGGATCAGGTATAGATTGAGCGGCAGCGGCTAAAGGCACTTCTACCGGACTTTCTTTTTGTGGTACTGCAGGAGCTGAATAAGTTTTCGCCTCTGCTTGCAATGAGGTTGTTGCACCTGTTGTATTTATACCGTTCAGATAAATGTCTATAGATTTGTATATGCTGTTTACAGAATCTACAGTATGTATTCTGAATTTATCATAATAGCGATTTAGTTTATCTCCTTTTTTGTTGAGAGCTATTTTGTCGGAGATCATCTCCTCAGCCGGAAGCAGTTTCTTACTATCAGAATAGCTATATTTTATATTTCTCAACGTTACTTCGCATGCTCCATCTTTCGTTTCCAAGATCAACTGATAAATCATCTTAGCCCGATCAAGCACAAGAGAACTTCGCTTAAACTCAAGATATTTCTCTCCAAAACATGCGATCATTTTATCGTCAGCCTTACTTAGCAGAACCCGATTATTCAAATCTTTCTCATCAGTCTGTGCATTATCATAGTTGTTTATTGCCCATTTTTCCATCAATGAAAAAAGCTGTTCGTCGGAGATTTGTCCCTTTACAGGTATCTTCTTCGAAAAAACAATCTTACCGTCCACTTCGGGTACAGCTCCTACTAGATATTTCGGGTTGTCTTGTGCACTTACTACCAACGAGAACATTGCACATAAAAAAAACAGAAGACTATTTTTCATTTTATCAGAGTTATTATGTTATATACCATAAAAGTAGTATAATTTCAGAAACAAGACAATAGAATATTAAAACAAAAAAAATGGTATCGATCGGTTACTGTCAATACCATTTTAGTCTATATTCATTCTTTTCTTTACTGTATTATAAAATTTATCTTAGTTTTAAGACATCTCCTTCGGTAGGGACATATTCAAAATCTTTTTTGTTCATTTTGTACAAGTTTTTCACCTTGATACCATACAGCTGAGAAATACTATACATAGACTCTCCCACCTGAACTTCGTGCTCATAATATGGTTTATCGGCTTTCGATTTTTTTTTCTCAAAATAGACCAAATCACCTGCCTTCAAAGGGAAGCCTTCGGGTACTTCATTGTACTTATACAAGTCTTTTGGCTTAAAATCAAATTCGCCCGCAATACCCTCGTACGTATCACCCGCTTCTGCTATCACATAAACCAGGTTGTGTGTTTTATATGGAATATGACGATATTCTTTATTTCTTACCTGAGTCTCTTCTATTTCTCTTATTTTCTCCTTGGAGAATCCTCTTTTATCGTGTTGGTAAAGCTCATAATCTTCAATTAGCTTTATCAGTTTGTTCGCATAAGCTTTATCAGTTGCATAGCCTGCTTGCTGCAATCCTTTTGCCCATCCTCTATAATCAGTAATTTCCAAAGCAAACAGACTTTTATATCGTGGTTTATCGGCTAGAAATCTCGAATGATCTTCAAATGAATCTTCAGCTCTTTTATATTTTCTGAAACAATCATTCGGGGTATCATCCGCTTGATAGACTTTTCCTCCTGTCCAATCGTTGTGACACTTAATACCAAAGTGATTATTCGAATTTTTAGTCAAAGCACTTTTACCCGCACCTGATTCTAACAACCCCTGAGCGAGCGTTATACTTGCCGGAATTTTATATTTTCTCATGTGATCTACAGCTATGCCTTTGTAAGTCTCAATATACTCTTCGTATATCTTGTATCGTTTTGCCTGAGAATAGGCAGATGTAGTAGACAGAAAAACAAGTACAGAAAGGATAATAAATTTGAGAGATATATCCGAGCTATTTGCTTTTTTCATATATTTAGAAGTATTTTATTTGTAACAGTAATAAAATGGAAAATTTAAATTTAACAACAAAGATACTCGTTTACACCTTTGAAGAGGCTACCGAAAGTATAAAAAAACTTATAATAGAGGCTAAAGCGGTTGCAGAAAAAGCATATGCGCCCTACTCAGGCTTTCATGTAGGAGCGGCAGTTCTTCTTTCCAATGGAAAAATTGTTACGGGCAACAATCAGGAAAATGCAGCTTACCCTTCAGGGTTATGTGCCGAACGGGTTGCTGTGTTTTATGCAAATGCACAATATCCGGAGGCTTCGATTGAAGCAATTGCTGTTGCCGCTTGTCATGACGGAGCCTTTACTGTAAACCCTTGTAGCCCGTGTGGCGGTTGCAGACAAGTTTTGTTAGAAACAGAGAATAGACATAGTTCCCCAATGAGAGTAATATTGTACGGTGAAAGTAAAATCTATGAATTAAAATCTGCCAAAGCACTTCTTCCTGTAGGATTTGGGAAGGAATCGCTAGACGACTAATTTATAACATTGTTTTATGGTCTTTTAAAGCCTTTGTCAACTCTTTTGCTTTATCATCCGATACTTTATCCAGCAATTGCCAAAAACGTTCTCCATGATTCATTTCTACCGTATGGCATAGTTCGTGCAAGATTACAAAATCCACAAGGTATTCAGGTAAGAGCATACAGTAAAACGACAGGTTTATTGTCTTCTTTGATGAACAGCTTCCCCATCGGGTACGACTCTTATTAATCTTTACTTCGGTATATTTAAAACCGTACCTTTCTGCAAATGATTTCACTTTTGCAGGAAATAGCCTGTTTGCCTCATAGCGAAGGGCTTTTTCTACAAATCCTTTTATTGTCGATTGAACTGTTGAACCATTGTAATTTATATCAGCCGGACATGAGATGGATAGTATGCCTTCTTTCAGACTCATATAATAATTCTTGGTCGATGTTCCGGTAATCAACTTCAAGGTAAAACTAAAGGTGTTAAATTCTATATCGGGAGTAAATAAAATACGGGTAGTCTTTTTTTCCACTAACGACATCAGACGAGGCTTCATATCACGAATAGTCTTCTCTACAAAGGACATACTTACTGATGGTGGATATGTAAGTTGTAGATAACCATCTTTTTTTCGAACGATTATCCTTTTGGCTCTTGCATTCTTAACAAGCCTTATTTCCCCCAAATCTTTATCTACAATAACCATCAGAAATGATATAAAAAAAGCTTAACCCAAAAGTTAAGCTTTATATTTTATTTGCTTCAAACCTATTTGGCTTTATGATTTTCCTTTATAAACGCTTCTAATGCAGCCGTCATAGATGGCATGCCCGGAAGCGGAGCTTCACAATCGAGCCTCAAACCCGCATCGCGAACAGCTTTTGCGGTAGCGGTACCAAAACAGCCGATAGCCCTCTCTCCTTGTTCAAAATTAGGCATATTCTTAAATAAAGAAACAATACCGGCCGGAGTAAAAAATATCATCATATCGTAAGATAAGATCTCAGACTCGGTTATTTCATTACTAACTGTTCTGTACATCACTGATTTTGTATAATCAACTTTTTTCTCGTCCAATACTGCCGTAAGGTCTTCTGTATGTACATCCGAGACAGGTACAATAAATTTTTCTTTGTTGTGTTTTGTTAAAGCTGTTGCCAGACCATCCATCTTACCTGTTGCACTAAAGAATATCTTGCGCTTTCTGTAAACAATATATTTTTGCAGATACAAAGCGACTGCTTCCGATATACAAAAATATTTCATTGTTTCGGGCATTGTTACTCTAAGTTCCTCACACAGAGAGAAGAAATGATCTATTGCAATCCTTGCTGTAAAAACGACTGCTGTATAATCTTGTATATTAATACGCTGTTGCCTAAACTCTTTTACATCAATGCCATCTACACGAATAAACGGACGAAAATCCATTTGCACATGATATTTCTCGGCAATATCAAAGTAAGGCGATTTCTCTGTTGTCGGAGCAGGTTGAGAGATTAATATCTTCTTTACTTTCAAGGTCATAATAGTGTGTTAAATACGTCGGTTCTATATAATTGAATCAATCCTATCGCTAAATACACATAAGGTAATATTTCAAAGGTGCAAAGGTAGGCAATCAAATACAAAAAGTTAAATTTTTGACCAATAAAAAAGACTATTATTTGATAAAAAAGTGTTATTTGAACAATTAAGAAGAGTATTAATATAAGTATTAATATCTCAGTATGATAAAAATTAGAATAAATCAAGAGCAACGTAGGCAGAAAATATAGTATCCCCAGCACCTCGATGGACACCATATGCATTCTTCGCCACGAATTCATCGCTTTCTTCTGATTAAAGATATAACCTATCAGTTTGTAAATAAAATCTTTGATTCCAAAAAACAAAGCTATGGCAACGATAAATGTGACAATAGTCAGAAAAGCTTTACTATTGCTTTGCACAGAAGATTCATACTCTACAAAAACATCATAAATACATATTGCAGATAAAACAGCAGACTGAAAGATAAGGAAATAGCTATATATCATTTCCCTCGATGTAGTCTGACTATGTATTCTTGAGGCCTTTACAGGAGTAAACAGGAAGGAGATACTCTCTTTCAAGAAAGATAACCCGCCACTATATATATATGTAAAAAGAAATAAGCATAAAAGCAACAGGCAGAAAATCCCATCTACTTGTTCCAGATTGAAAGGCAGAAGATCGCCGGAATATCTTACAACATCTCCAATGCTATCTTGATGAGCAGAATATAATTGTTTGTTAGTCATATTCACAATCTCACCTTCTACTGGATTTAATGAAAAACGATGAATATAGATAGTATCCTGCAACAAGACACTATCTTTCATTACACCTATGTATGGTACTGTATCGTTAATCAAAGCTCTTATATAGTTGAAAGCACATACTTGCTCTATTGCAGAACAAGTATGTGCTATATTATTATATTACAGATTAAACTCTTTCTTTATCACATCTACATAGTCTAGCTTCTCCCATGTAAACAACTCTACTTCGCGAGTCATTCCCTGAGGATTGTAGCGTGATTGAAAATGTTTAGTTACGGTTTCCGGCTCACGCCCCATATGCCCATAAGCAGCAGTCTCAGCATAGATAGGATTGCGTAATTTCAGGCGTTGTTCGATTGCTTTTGGTCGCATGTCGAACAGCTCCTCTACCTTAACCGCTATCTCTCCATCCGAAAGATTTACGGTACCCTTGCCATATGTATTTACATAAATATTCATAGGTTTGGCAACACCGATCGCATACGATACCTGAACAAGTATTTCGGAAGACACACCGGCAGCAACAAGGTTTTTTGCAATATGACGTGCCGCATAAGCAGCCGAACGGTCTACTTTTGAAGGATCTTTACCCGAAAAAGCACCACCGCCATGCGCACCTTTACCTCCGTAAGTATCAACTATGATTTTACGTCCTGTCAGGCCGGTATCTCCATGAGGCCCTCCTATAACAAAACGTCCGGTAGGGTTTACATGATAAGTAATATCCGTTGTAAAGAGCTTCGTAATATCATCTCTGAACTTATACTTCTCCTTCACACGAGGTATAAGGATATTGATCACATCTTCTTTTATTTTAGCTTGCATTGCCTCGTCGTCAGCAAAATCATCATGCTGAGTAGAAATAACGATAGTATCTATTCTCAAAGGCGTGCCATTATCATCATACTCGATCGTTACCTGCGATTTGGCATCAGGACGAAGGTATGGCATCAAATGCAATTCATTTTTGCGTATAACGGCTAATTCTCTCAACAATGCATGAGACAAGTCTAGTGCTAATGGCATATAATTGTCTGTTTCGTTTGTTGCGTAGCCAAACATCATACCCTGATCTCCCGCTCCCTGATCCATCGGATCGGATTTTCCATCAACACCTCTGTTGATATCATCGGATTGCTCATGTATGGCAGACAGCACCCCGCAAGATTGAGCCTCAAACTGGTATTCACTTTTAGTATACCCTATACGCTCGATCACTTTACGTGCCGTTTCGGGAATATCAATATATGCTTTTGATTTTACTTCTCCTGCCAAAACCACCTGTCCGGTAGTTACCAATGTTTCGCATGCGACCTTCGAATCAGCATCATAGGCCAAGAATTCGTCCAATAAGGAGTCTGATATCTGATCTGCCACTTTATCAGGGTGACCTTCTGATACAGATTCAGATGTAAATAAATAACTCATAAATATTGTTTTATTGTAATAAAAACAGGAAGATATGTATTATAATGCAGTGCAGAAAATGGTTTAGCATTTTTTCATGTGGTTGCAATCAATACAAATCTATCCACTTAATTGAGTGCAAAGATACATCTTTTTCTCAATTTAAAATTATTCTATATAAAAAAACAGCCTGCATCAAAATTGATACAGGCTGTTTCTCATATTTTATATCTATTTATTTACTTGCCATTAGCAAATTCAAATAAAGCTTTACCATTTGCATTTTCAGGATCTAGCTCAAGAACCTTTTCTGCATATAGTTTTACATTTGCTTTATCATCAGCCTTCTTGCTTTTCTCGAACTGTAAATAATAATAGTAGCTCAAATAGCTATATGCTTCTATCAATATTTTGCTGCTTGGTTCCGGATCAGCCAACAGAACTTTAATTGTTTCTTCATAGAATGGTTTTGCCAACCCTTGCTCCGAGTCCGGGTCCATCTGATAGTTTGTACGTGCTCTCTGATAGAATCCTAAATAACTATCCGGCTTACGTTCTGCAACTACAGCAAAAGCTGCATCTGCTTGTTTGTATAGCGCAATAGATTGTTCTTTTACTTGCTCCGGAGTTAACGATTTATCAGATTCAACTTTAGATGCTGCAGATAGATAGTAGCTACCTAATTGATAATAATCAGTTGCTTCTGCTCTTTCTCCAAGCATCTGGATGTATTCTTTGTAATAATTAGCCGCTTCAGCGTACATCTGATCTTTGGCAGAAGCTGTAGCGATCTCTTTAAACAAGCTTACTTTGCTAGGATCTAATTTTATCGCTTTCTGATATTGCTCTATAGCCTTAGCTTTATTGCCTGTTTCAGATAGTATATTTCCATAAGCCATATAGTCTGAAACCAGATATTTCACTGTATCAACCTCAGATCTAGGTATACTGAAGAACTTGTCTCCTGCAGCTAAACCGTCCTGATAGTTTTTAGTTTCATTTTCGATATACATCAACAAACGATTCAACACAAAGCTGTTTGGTTCGCGTTTCAAACCTTCATTAATCAGATTCTTTGCACCTGAATATCCTTGTGTAAAGTACTCTGATGCAGCATAACGAGTAATATCATCTACAGTGTAATCACCACCCTTGAAGAATTCTTTGTATGCAGCAATAGCATCCGGATAAAAACCATCTCTGTAATACAAGTCAGCAAGATCTTTGTAAGCAATCTTATATTCAGGTTTGATTTCTATCGCTTTTTTCAACAAATCGGCTGCTGTGTTACGATTAATATATTCATATACCTTAGCACCTTTCATATAAGCCAATACACAGTTAGGATCAAAGTTGATAGCCTGATCGTACTGACCTGCTGCTCCGCCCGGATTGTTTTCTTTGGCTAACATATCTCCTTCGAGAATGTATGAATATGGTGATTTCTTATCTGCCTTCTTAGCTTCAGCAATCATCAAAGTGGCTTTGTCTTTCATGCCATTATCAAAATATGCTTTTGCTATGGCTAAAAGAACAGTTACATTCTTTTTATTCTTTTTTTGAACTTCTTTTAATTGATCTTCTGCAACCTTAGGGTTTGACTTTAATTGCAATTTAGCCAATCCTACAGCACCAAGACCTAGCTCAGTAGTTGCTGCCGCACTTTGCTCAAACTGAGACTTAGCTTCAGTCAAGTTATTTTCCAGAATTGCAATTTCTCCCAGATAATAATGAGATTCTTCAGGATTCTGCCCTACGTTTTTAGTAAAATATTCTTTCGCTAGTTTGGTTTCACCAAGGCTCAGATAATCTGCTCCCGGGCTATTTTGCGCAAATGCCGACAAGCTTATCGCTAAGCTCAAAAATGCGCTCACTAAATACTTCATTTTCATCTTCTATACTATTTTTATTAATATTTATTTATATGTGACAGATATCAGGCCTATCCTAAAATGTTGGGTTTGCTCTTACCAGTCTGGTAGGTACATTTGCGGGATAAAGCCCGGCCTTGAGTATAATACGTTGTCCTTTCTCTCCTGCAGCAAAGGTAACAAAACCTGAAGGTAATCCACCTTTGACATCTGAGATTATAATAAAAATATCTCTCGTTAGCGGGTATTTTTTTAAGACTAAATATGCGGCAAATGGTTTAAAACTGTTTTCCTCAGTGGCTTTATCTTCTGAGCTTACCGACATAACATTTATACTATTAATAAAGCTTAAATTTTTAGGATCGGATGGATTGCTAATCCAGTTGACACCGATAACACCTATTGCATTAGGGACAGCAGCAACATAATCTATCACTTGCTGATTGGGTGTACGTTCTTGCAGGTTGACATTTTTAACGCTGTCTGCCGATCTCGCTTTCACATTCTGACTGAGAGGCTCGCCTCCACAGATCGAATCTTTTATAAATCTGACAGTACTGGAATTAGGGCTATCGAATACGACCGATATTTCACCCAGTTTAGATTTCGGATTTATCTCCTTCCAATCCTTAATCTTACCTGTCATTATTTTTTTAATATCAGACACTGTAATCAAAGTGTCCATATTTTCTTTGTTTACAATAAGGGCAATACCATCAATAGCAAGCCGCTGTGTACGTGGAGCTTGTTTGCGTTCTTTTATAATTTGTGTTTCGTTGGCAGTAAGTTGTCGTGTAGCAATTATTACACGCAAGCTATCTTTCATAAATAAATTAAATGCTTCATTTTCACTGGTAAATATGGGAATAACCAGAGCTTCGTGATTTAAAGCTCCAAAAACATCAACCTGTTCTTGTATTACAGGAGCAAAGCATTCATCAACAGCTATCTCAGCTATACCACTTGTGGGCGTATCTGTTCGTGTTATCTTTCTCTGGTCGCTACAAGAAAAGAGAAAGATAAAAGCAAAAATACATACAATAAGACTAAGATTTTTCATAACAAAAAACAGATAATTCGTTTAAAATTGTTTCCATGCACGGTATCCTCTAAATATGCCATACAAAAACAACAGCACACCCATGGCCACACGAAGCAAGATATGTACATTATCAAAAATAGGGGTAAATACCATCAAAACTGACACACATAGATAAAACAATACCATAAATATACCAAATATTGCTTTTCCCGATATTTTTTTTCCTTCTTTCATACCTTTTTTTATTGGAAAAAGAAGAGAAGATGTGTCTTTCATACTCCAACTTCTCTTCTTTACTAAGTCTTATTTACAATTTTTTTATAAAAATCTCAATAGATATTCACTTTTACTGTTTCAAACGGAATACGATAGGGAGAGTAAAGTACACAGGTACATTCAATCCATTTTGTTTTCCCGGTATCCATTTCGGCATCGATTTAACCACACGTACAGCTTCTTTGTCGCACGATGGGTCGATACCACGAATCACGTTTACATCTTCAATTGCTCCTGTTTTAGAAACAACGAAACGTACTGTTACACGTCCTTGAATACCTGATTCTTGAGCCACTACCGGATATTTGAGATTGGAAGCAATATACTTTTGCATTTCCATCTCGCCTCCCGGGAAAGTTGGCATCTGTTCTACAGTAACGAAAGGTTTTTCAACGGCAGGTTTTTCTTCTACTATCACCTTGTGTTCTCTCAACTCAGCGATATCGACACCTGTTTTATCATTTGTACCTTTCACGTCAGCCACCGAAATTTGGATTTTAGTTTCCTGGATTTCATCCTGTGACTTCATTTCCTGATCTTCACGCACCTCGTCGTCTTTTGCAATCTTAGGAGGCACAAACTTCACTGTTGTTTTCAACGGTGGAGGCGGCGGAGCTGTTTCTTGTTTAATCTTATTCTCTTCCGGAATTTCTTGATCTACCGGAATATTAGATAACTCGAAAGTATCCTCCATTGGCCCTGTATTGCTTTGAGTAAGGCTCTTTACTACTGATACCAGACTCGGTAAAGCCGACACAAATATTGCAAGCGCAAGGATTACTAAAAACGCAACGATATGTCTCTTCGATGATGATTGACGTAGCTTGTAAGCTCCATAGTTTTTATTCTTACCTTCAAAAACTACATCACACCATTCGGAGGAATTCAATTTTATATCTTTTCCCATAATTTTACTCCTTTCTTAATGTGATTAATTTTTTGGTGGTGCAGCACTAGCGCCATAAGCCCCTTTACTTTTCAGGTTCTCAAGCAAGAATTGGTCACCCTCGGTCATATCCACAATTGCATATTTTGCAATACTGCAAATTTGCATTTCATCAAGAGCATCAACAAGATTTTTATAACTAGCTTCGGATGTTGGTTTAATAACCACTACTTGTCCATCCTTATCTTCTTTTATTGTTTTCGATCTTGTTTTAAATTCTTCCTCTGACATTTTATTTTTCTTCTCAAACTTCTCCTGTCTCAATTCCCTCATTTTTGCTACAATAGGGGCATTGCGTTCCAGTAAAACTTTACGAAGTCCTTCAGGGGAATAATCAGTTTCTTTCAAGGTAGTATAGTCACTATAGTTAGGCATACCTGTATAGTAATATACTTTATTGTCTTCTCCTAGAATCAAAGTAATAGCTTTAGACTCCTTGACCTTCACTTCATCCTCTTCAGTAAGTTTCTGATCTGTAGGCATCGCAATATCCATGATTTGCGGTTTACTCAATGTTGTACAGAACATGAAGAATGTAATCAAGAGCATGTTCATATCCACCATCGGAGTAAAGTCTACTCTCAGGGTCTGTTTCTTGGGTTTACCTTTTTTCTCTTCTCCACCACCGGACTGTTGTACTTCTGCCATAATTTTTTCTTTTTTTAATGTTTAAATCATGTTTTATACGCCTTCCGGCATTCCCCTTAGAGATGTTATGAGGCTATAACGGTTTTCTTTCATCTTCACAAGACTTTTCAATACCTTATCCACCAATGGATAAGCTGTTGACTGGTCTGCTTTGATAGCAATACCCATATCATCGCCTCCAATTTCGCGTGCATGTTGTACCCAACGTGAAAACTGATCGTTTACACTATCAGATGGCACACCCCATTTCTTTATCTCACTATCTTGAGTGCTCAATGGCATATCAAGGAAAGCAGCCATTCTGTTCATAGGCACACCAATGTGTGTTTGTTCTATGAAAGATCTAATCTGCTTATCGGTGAATGTAATACCATAATCTTGCCCCATCTTTTCCAATACCGCCTTTTTATTTTCTGGTTTGTCTATATTCAAGAATACCTTTCCTTGTGGATCTATCAATATATTCAACACATTATATTCAGGCACTTTCACCTCAGATACTGACTGTGGAGTCATTACCTGTACCGGCTCTTTTGGTAAGAAGGTAGCAGTAAGCATAAAGAATGTGAGCAAGAGTACAGTAACGTCACTCATCGCCGTCATGTCGATGAATGTGCTCTGTTTTTTTACTTTTGTCTTTCCCATTTTCTTACTTTTACTTATTAGAGTGGAATCTTATATGAATTCCACAAATTGTTCTGAAAAAAAATTGTTAATTATTTAGATAGACCTCCGTGAAGAGTAGTATAAGTTTGACCGATAGCAAAACCTACTTCATCAACAGCGTTAGTTATATCTTCAACTTTTCCAGAGAAATAAGAATAAGAAATGATAGATGCAGCACCAGTACCGATACCCATAGCTGTATTGTAAAGTGCTTCAGAGATACCTACTGCAAGAGCTGTAGAGTCAGGAGCTCCTTCTTGACCCATCGCACCAAACGAACGAATCATACCAAGTACAGTTCCGAATAGTCCCATCAAAGTACCTAGAGTAGAGATAGTAGCGATAACTGATAAGTTTTGTTGTAGATATGGAAGTTCAAGAGTTGTAGCTTCTTCCAATTCTTTTTGAATCATTGCTGCTTTTTCGTCATTGTTCTTGTCAGCAATTTTCTCAACATCTGCATATCTGATTAATCCTGCTTTTAATATATTAGCCACAGATCCTTTTTGTTCGTCACATAGCTTTGTTGCACCTGCGATGTCACCAGCTTCTAATTTAGCTTTAGCATTCATCACGAATTTAGCTGTGTTTCCTTTTCCACTAGCTCTGTTCAATGCAAAGAATCTCTCTACAGAAAGAGTAAGTGTTGTTAGTAACAGCGTGATAACGATAGGAATTACCCATCCTCCTTGGAATAATGCACCTAGTGAATTGCCTGGTAGTGGATGACCTTTTTCGTCAAAGTTAGCCTTATCCCCGGCAACTAGGTAGAAGAATAGGTGAGCTACAATCGCACATCCAATAACGACTATCATAGCTGAAACGCCTTTAGATCTTGGTTTTTGTTTTGGTTGTTGTTTTTTAGTTTCCATAATGATAATAAATAATTTAAGTTTAGTGAATCAATTTTTAAATTTATATCTTTTAATTTTCAATAGTCTCCTTATTTTAAAACAATAAAATTACACAGTGTCAATTATTATAGGATGCAAATATACTATTATTTTGATTTTTTAAGTATTTCGCATCTAACATTGCACTTTTATTCACACTTCTAATCAAATGTAACGGTGAAATCAGTTTTTTATTTTCCAATAAAAGCAACTTTTGTAATAGAGAATGTTCAAGCAAATTCAAAGGTCTATATATCTGTAATTGTGGATATTCTTTTTTATTTAAGTGCCCCACAAGGTATTAAACGATCACTCTAGTTTCAGCAAACAAAAATAGAACTAAAAATCAATTCACACAATAAAAAAAATATAAAAAAACCCTTATTAACCTATTTCTCTATACACAATTCATCATTCAGTGCAATTACCGCGTCTTTATAAAATTCTCTTTTTATTACAAACTGCATATTCACCTGCCGTAGAGATTGAGCAAAACTCTCGACATTGATTCCTTTTTGAAACAGGGCTTTCGAGGCTCTATACAAGAATCCGGGCAATGCAATATTGGTACCCATTACACATACTAAAGCTACACGCTCTACAATAACCTGATAGAATGTCGCCTCCAGGTCTGTTATCATTTCGCGTGATTTATAATTGTCCCAAACCACCATTGTAATAGAGTTTGCATTTGTAGATTTGAGAATATAACTCACATTATATTTAGCAAATATCTGCATGATTCTCAAGTCAAATCCAACCTCTCCAACCATCATTGGATCATGAATTTCTACAGCTAACACCTTATCTGTACCTGAAACGATCTCTATCTTCGGTATTTCCGACACATATTCTTTTGTTATCAATGTACCCGGATGTTCCGGTTCAAAGGTATTTTTGATACGGATATCGATATTTGCAAGTTCCAAAGGTTTAGACGCTTTCGGATGAATAGCCTCCATACCAATATCAGCCAACTGATCGGCAACAATAAAATTTGTTCGTCCTACAGGAACCACCTTATCAACACCTACTATATTCGGATCAGCGCTCGACAAGTGATATTCTTTATGGATAATAGCCTCGTCGGCATTTACCTCTACGGCAATTTTGCTAAAAGTAACCTCTGTATAACCTCTATCGAACGCACGCATAATACCCTCAGTACCTTTTGTATATCCGGTAGCAACACAAACATCCTTACTGAAATCAACGCCTTTGAATGCTCTATGAATACGCTCATCTATCGTAAGAGGCAGAGAGTCATTAAATCCGCATAGATCGATAAACCGGGCAGAGATACCATTGTTATTCAAAATATTTACAGTATTCCACGCTGAATGTGCCTCTCCTATCGAAGCTAAAATTTCGCGTGCGGCTAAACAGATATCTTCGGCATTTACGTATCCTGAAGCCAAAACTTTGCTTAAACTATGAAGCATTGTTTTAGCCTGTTTGAGGCGAAAGGTAATAAATTCTCTTGCTTCTAATAGATTCAGGCCGATTTCTTCAAAACCCTTATTTATAAGCAAAAGCCTTTGACACAGACTATCTAATCCGATGCTATAATCTGCATTTTCGAGAAATTGAACATATACTCCGGGCTCTCCTGTTTTTTTATGTTCCAATAGCCAGTTAGTGACATTATTATATGCGGATACAACAAATATCCGATTGTACATTTCTTCCGGCTTTCTCTTTCCTACAATGACGTTCTCCAGCACATCTTTAAACTGCGACATGGAGGTTCCGCCAATTTTCTCAACTGTAAGCATTTTAATCTTTAATATTTTGAAAAAAATTTAGCGCAAAAATAATAAAATAATCTTATTTCACAGGGGAATATAGAATAATGTCACTCCTTTGTAACATTAAATCGAATAAAAACAGGAAATAAGTAAAGAATAAATCGATATTTCCGATATATTTGTAGAGAATGTTAAAAAGTGTCCCTAAATAATAAACTAATAATGAGATTATATATTGCCTTGGTTTTATCCTTTTTTTGCTTCATACATTTGGACGCACAAAACTTTAAAGGAAAAATTACAGACACAAACGGCGAACCGTTATATGGAAGCACAGTATATATAAAAGGTGTAAATCAAGGGTTGGTATGTAACGAAACAGGAAGCTATCAAACGACTATACCCAACGGAGAATACGAAGTTGAATATAAATGTTTGGGGTTTAAACCCGAAGTGCAAATAATCAAGATCAGTACAGATAAAGTAACTACATTAGATATAGTACTATATGAAACACCTTTCAACCTGAAAGAAATTACCGTATCAAATCAGGAAGACCCGGCCTACCCTATTATGCGGAAAGCAATAGAAAAAGCACCATTATATGCTGCTTCAGTAAAAGAATATACTGCCGAAGCCTACATAAAGGTAAACGCTGAATTGCTTAAAGTTTCGTCATTGATAGACAGAATGGCAAAAAGAGAAGAAGGGGTTAAACTATCAGATTTTAAAGAGTTGCTATTTACACAAGAATCCTTCAACGAAATACGTTTTACAGCACCCAACAAGTACGAACAAACAGTAAAAGCATTCTCAAGCAGTATTCCCGACAATATAGATTCGAAAGACGTGATGGGAATATTAAGCACTTCCTTGTACAATCCCAAGATTGGTTCATACATTTCGCCCTTGCACCCTCAAGCATTTTCTTATTACAAATTCAGATACGAGGGATTTATAGAAGAGAATGGATTAACAATAAATAAAATAAAAATAGAACCCCAATTAAAAGACCCTTCGCTTTTTGAAGGTTTCATATATATAGCAGATTATACATGGCATATATATTCTGCGGAACTTCGTTCTAATCCATACGGAGCAAAACAAGCATATACAATCTCGTTTCAGGAATTAGCACCAAATGTATATCTGCCTATCACTTATTTGATAGCATCTGATATTGACATCTTCGGCATTAAAGCTACAATGAACTACTACACATCTCTAACCTATAGTAATATTAAAACGAATGAATCGGTAATAAGTGGTACAAAAAACAAAAAAGAGAAAAGAAACTTTGAAATAGCACGTCAAGACTCCTTATATATAGTAAAATCTGATAGTTTGGCATCCAAGCGTGATACGGCATATTGGACCAATGTAAGAACGATACCTTTGGGAGAACGGGAGATAAAAACATTAATAAAAAGGGATTCCATACAGCAACATCTCGATTCGGCGAGAGAGAAGCACCGTAATCCAAAGCTGACATTTTCAAATATAATGAACGGAGGGCAGATAGGAAGTGACTCCAGCAAAGTAAAAATTAAATTCAACGGGCTACTCGAAGGTAGTATCTATGAGTATAATTTTGTAGATGGGCTATGGATGGGGCAATCATTCAGGTTAACGAGTAATATCGGAAAACACAACAAGCTTGAAATAACACCTTATATATATTATGCCTTATCAAGGAAAAGATTGGTAGGTGGAGGTAATATAAATCTTACTTATGCGCCACTAAGATTAGGCAACCTTACTATCTCTATAGGAAGTACAAGTGAAGATTTCAATACACTAGGTATTCACCGCTTCAATAACTTTTCAAATTCACTAATTAGAGGTAAGAATTATAACTACTTCTATCAGAAAGATTTTATTTCCGCAACAAATAGTATAGATATTTCGAACGGATTATCTGTATCTGTAGGACTGGAGATAGACAGGCGTCATGGATTATCGAATAATACAGATTACACCTGGGGTAAGAAAAGTAAAATCACGCCTAACATATACCCTGACGACAGGTTTGACAAAACAGCATTCAACTTAGGTATAGAATACACCCCTTACGCTTATTACTCGATAAAAGATGGAGCGAAAAAATATGAGAAATACGCTTCTCCTACATTCTATATTAATTATGAGCAGGCATTCTCCGGATGGCAAACCAACAATGCTCAATATCAAAAATTATCGGGAGGCATAAAACAAAATATAAAGCTAAGTGAGTTTAGCAACTTCAACTACCAACTCGAAGGAGGTCGCTTTCTGGGCGAAAGAGACAAAATACACTTTGTGGATTATCAACATTTCAACACATCGAATGTAACAGTGAACCTAAAGTCTCCCTTTGTATCGTTTATGCTGTTAGACAATTATGTTGCTTCAACAAACAGATATTGGGTCAGAACCAATTTCAACTACGAAAGCAAGTATATATTAATTAAGCGACTGCCATTTCTTCAAGGAAAAATGTTTACAGAAAGCCTACATCTAAAAAACTTATACACCGCCGACATGAAATATAGTGAGATGGGCTACTCACTAAACTTCACAAAGCTGCTTAATGTAGGAGTATTTGCGTCATTCAAGAAAACAAAATATAAGGATTTCGGAATAAGAGTATTGTTCGATTTAGACAATATAAAGAAAACTATAAACAGATAGAAGTAAGCGTAACGTCACCTTTCTATTTTTAGGTAATATTAGAATTTGACAGGATAATAATATTTTTCTCATCAGACTAAAATACATACCTTTGCACAAATTTAATTATGGCATCTGTAAAATCTTGGGTATCGGCTCTGCGTCCACGCACACTATTCTTGGCGGGAGCTACAGCACTATGTGGCAGCGGGATCGCATATAGCACAGGAAAATTCAGCATATTTGTATTTGTTCTGACTATTTTGGTAGCGAATGTATTACAACTGCTATCAAATATGGCAAACGACCTTGGTGACTACCAACAAGGTACAGATATCACAGGCGAAAGAATAGGACCTCAACGAACAGTTCAAAGCGGAGCCATTACTCCCGAAGAGATGGCTAAAGCTATAAAAATAGCTATAGCATGTGCTATTGTGATCGGGATATTGCTTGTTTACGTTGCTCTTCAGTTTATGGCATGGCAATATATTTTACTCTTTCTAGGCTTGGGACTGGGTAGTATTGTCGCTGCAATAAAATATACAGCCGGAAAAAATCCTTATGGATACAAGGGATTGGGAGATATTTTCTCTTTTATCTTTTTTGGACTTGTATCGGTAGTTGGAACATATTTTTTACATACCCACGCCATAGATTTCAAGCCGTGGCTACCTGCTATAGCTTTGGGTTTGCTAACAGCTGCCGTACTCAATCTTAACAATATGCGTGACATAGACAATGATAGAAAATCGGGGAAAATCACAATCCCTGTAAGGATAGGAATCAAGAATGCGAAGATATACCACGCCCTATTAATTATAGGAGCGTTCGTTTCCCTTACGGCATATTCTATATTATATAGTACCCACTGGTATCAATATATGTACCTATTAAGTTTTCTTGTATTTTTTAAATTGTTAATTAACATTATCAAAATAAAAGAGAATCGTCTACTCGACTCATACTTGAAATATACTTCGATGGGAACATTTATCCTATCTGTTTGTTTTTGTATTTGTATCAATCTATAATGAAAAAGATAGGATTACTTTCTGACACCCATAACTGGTGGGATGAGAAGTTTGCAAAATATTTTTCCGACTGTCACGAAATATGGCATGCGGGAGATATAGGTTCAATGGAGTTGGCTTTAAAGTTCGAAGCTTTGGGCAAACCCTTTCGGGCAGTGTACGGGAATATCGATGACAGTCGTGTACGTGCAGCATACCCCGAAACGTTACGCTTCACACTCGAAGGTGTAGATGTGTTTATGATTCATATCGGAGGCTCTCCGGGTAGGTATGAACGAAAAGTACAATCAATATTACTTATGAATCCGCCCAAATTATTTATAACCGGGCACTCACATATACTGAAAGTCATATTCGATAAAAAAATAAACGGATTATTCATCAATCCGGGTGCAGCAGGCAAATATGGAATACATAAAGTCAGAACCCTTCTTAAGTTTAACTTGAGTGAAGGCAATATCTCCGACTTGGATATCATCGAACTTCATGACGAATCTTAATTAATACTTGTCTAATATTTCTATTTTAACGAAATTTGCAACAGTAAAAAAACAGCAGCATGAAGGAAAAATTACTGAGCTATGATGATGTTCGCAAAATGAGCCCTATTTTGCGTGGTCCATTTGGAAATATACTTATAAAATTTGCTATGTGGCTGACCGGGATGAATAAAGTCAACCGCATCTACGATACTTCGAAGCAATACGAAGGCCCTGAATTTTGCAAACATTTATTACAAGACATTGGTGTCAATATAGTAGTCGAAAATATAGAGGTGCTTAACCAATACGAAGGAGCTGCGTTTATCACTGTCTCGAACCATGCATACGGTCACATAGATGGTATTGCCGCCATTGCCACAATCGCATCGGTTCGCCCCGACTATAAAATGATGGTAAATTTCATTCTCGGCATGATAGACACAATGTCCCCCAACTTCATTGCTGTTAATCCTTTCCAAAGTGGAAAAATGGCAAGTAAGTCAAGCCTCGAAGGGATAAAACAATCCATCGAACATATCAAAAGCGGACATCCATTGGGATTCTTCCCTGCCGGTGCTGTATCTAAGACAAAAGTAAGAAACTTCAGGATGGAGGTTGAAGACCGTGAATGGCAAGAACCAGTACTAAAACTGATAAAAAAGTCGAAAGTACCTGTGATACCAATGTACTTTAGCGGTAAAAATTCTTGGTTCTTTAACTTTCTTGATCTTGTAAATTGGAGACTCCGTTCATTGAGGTTAGGACATGAAGTGTATAATAAAAAGGGTAAAACTATATACTTACGATTGGGTGAGCCAATATCACCGGAAGAACAGGCAAAACATACAGATATAAAAGAATTCGGAGAGTTTTTGAAGGCTAAAACATACGCTTTAGCTAAATCTACAGATTAAACTCATCACCTTTAGAAATCTTCACTAAAAAAGACTGACAAAACTGAAATTAATATGTAATTTTGTCAGGTTTCGTTAAACTTCACATATAAACTTTTGTTTATTTGTGACTTATCTATCTAATAAAATGGCAAGACCAGATATACAACAGGTAAAACAACGCTTCGGCATCATAGGGAACACACCCGATCTCAACCGAGCTATAGACATAGCGCTTCAGGTAGCACCTACCGATATGTCTGTACTGGTGACAGGAGAGAGCGGAGTGGGTAAAGAAAGTTTTCCGCAGATTATCCATCAGTTCAGCCATCGCAAACATGGAACTTATATTGCGGTCAACTGTGGGTCTATCCCCGAAGGTACTATAGATTCAGAACTTTTCGGACACGAAAAAGGATCCTTTACTGGAGCTACAGGCGAACGGAAAGGGTATTTCGAAGTTGCGAATGGAGGGACACTATTTCTCGACGAAGTAGGAGAATTACCTCTTTCTACCCAGGCTCGTTTACTTCGTGTACTCGAGACGGGTGAATTTATAAAAGTAGGATCATCAAAAGTAGAGAAAACAGATGTACGTGTTGTTGCGGCTACAAATCTGGACATGATAACTGCTACACGAAATGGACGTTTTCGTGAAGACTTGTATTACCGCTTAAACACTGTCCCCATTCGGATACCTGCACTAAGAGACAGGAAAGACGACATTCCTCTACTCTTTAGAAAGTTTGCAAGCGACTGTGCTGAAAAATACAACATGCCGTCTATTGTTCTAACCGAATTGGCAAAGCAAATGCTCAAAGACTACTATTGGCCGGGGAATATTCGCCAGTTGAAAAATATTACCGAACAGATATCAATTATAGAACAGGCAAGAGAAATAACTCCGGATATACTAAAACTTTATCTTCCGGCAAACGAGGTTGGCTTAATTCCCATACACACTTCTGCGGGACATAATGATCCTAAAAACTTTAGTAATGAGCGAGAAATACTCTATCAGGTACTTTTTGATATGAAAAAAGACATGAACGAGTTGAAAAAAATTGTTCATGATATTGTTGCCGGAAATCTAAAAGCCTCAGATGCTGTATCTGCATCCACAATCAGCAAAAGCGATAACACTTTACCCACTATGGTAGTAAGTGCAGCTGACAAAGGAGCAACTACACCTCTGACTATAAAAAATGATCCTCATACTATTACCCCTACCAGAAATGATATTGCTGACGTAGATATAATAGAAGCTCCCGAATATGAAGAAGAAACACTTTCTCTACAGGATGTAGAAAAAGACATGATTATAAAAGCGTTGGATCGTCATAACGGAAAGCGTAAGAATGCGGCTCAAGACCTGAAAATATCGGAACGTACACTGTACAGAAAAATAAAAGAATATAATCTGGAAAATTTATGAAAAAAATCGGCCTGTTGATTCTAGTGTCAATCATGATGACGGCTTGTACAATCTCATACAAGTTTAACGGTTCGAACATTAACTATTCCGAAACACCCACTTTAGAAATTCGCGACTTCCAAAACCAGTCGCCTAACGTATATCCTATGTTAGCTCAAATGTTTAACGAGGAAATGAAAGATGTGTTTATACGCGGAACCAAACTACAGTTTACCAGCGTAGCACCGTCAATGGAAATAGAAGGCGAGATTGTACGTTGGGATCTGACACCTCTGGCTGTGCAGGAAAACAATCTGGCTTCGCAGACTCGACTTACGATGGCGGTTAAATTCCGATTTAGAAACAATGTGAGACCGGAAGAGGATAAAGAGGAGACCATCTCGGCATATCGAGATTTTGAGAGCAGCAAAATGCTTACCGATGTACAAGATAAACTCGGAGAAGAACTCACAAAAGAGATAGTAGACCAGATATTTAATGCAACCATGTCTAATTGGTAATAAACAATAATCTTAAATATTGCTATAAGATCTTAAACATGGATATTCAGAAGCTTAATGAATTTATTATTCAAAAAAAATCTCCCTCCAAATCCGATATCGGAAGTCTGGAGAGAATTGCTTTCGAATACCCTTTTTTTCAAGCTGCCATTTTCATATATCTAAAAGCTGTGTATATAAACGAACCTGAAAGATATAAAACAGAACTGGAAAGGCTCAGTATTACAATAACTGACAGAAGAGCTCTGTTCTATTATATATTCAGTGAAGAATATCAACAATTCTTTGTAGAAACAGGTAAAAAAGAAATTGCTGAAGATAAGACGAACATTCTATTAAATGCTTTTTTTGAATCTCGAGGCGAAACAATCAGCGATGACATGCAACTGGAGTATAGTATATCCCATTCGAGCATAGCCACAACCGATTATTTTTCATACATACAGTATCAGCCTCACGAAGAAGAGAACAAAAAAGAGAGTAACCTGCAACTCAAGCATCAAGATATTATAGATACCTTCATTACTAAATCGGAAGAAGATGGCATCCACATCCAAATAGAGAAAGAAGATGAGTCGCTCCGAGATCATACTTATGAACTAAAAGACAGCAATGAAGATCAGGATGAATTAAATGAAGACTTGTTTTTCACCGAAACCCTTGCCAAAATATATATAAAGCAGCAGAAGTATGAGAAAGCATACAAAATAATTAAACATTTAAGTTTGAATTATCCAAAAAAAAATATTTACTTTGCAGACCAATTGAGTTTTCTCGAAAAATTGATTATAAATTCAAAATCTAAAGATAAAAAATGATCGCACTTATTACCATATTAATTGTGATAGCAGCTATAGCCTTGGTACTTATAGTTCTTGTTCAAAACTCAAAAGGCGGAGGCCTTTCATCAGGATTTTCATCTTCAAATGCAATCATGGGAGTTCGTAAAACCACAGACTTCTTGGAGAAAGCAACTTGGGGATTGGCTGGTTTCATCATGATAATGAGTATTGTTTGTGTTATGATCAGACCTAAAGGTGGTTTAGGAACAGCAAAACCGGATATAAGCATACCAACTACTCCTGCTACAGGAACGCCTGATATGTCTACTACTTTACCTCTTAATCAAGGTCAAGGTGCAGCAAGTACAACTACTCCGGCTCCTACGCAACAGCCTACAACACCTCCTACTGAATAAGGAAAATATAAAAATCATATAATATAAAAAAGCTTATCTGGAATCAGATAAGCTTTTTTTGTATACCTACACATCGGAAATAGAAAGAGGCTTATCTATAAAATATAAGACAATAGTCGCAACTATCTTTGGAAAAATAGAGAGCCCACAAAATAAGAATCCCTCCAAACTTCTCCATTTTCGGGGAGGCCTTTGAAGGGGTTCCTATTATAAAACGTAGACCTCAGAAATACATAAAGAATACCTTAAGGTCTGAAAACATTATTAGCGACAGCAAATACTACTCGTTATCTTCCGTATTCTCTTCGCTGCTGTTATCTTCTTGTTCGAAGTCGAAACCGGACTCGATAATTATATTATACCAGTTTATTATTTTCTTGATATCTGTCGGGTAAACACGATCCTTGTCAAACTCAGGTAATACCTCTTCGAAGTATCTCTTTAATTCTTCAGGCTTTGAGTTTGCACTGATTGATACTTTAGCCCCATTTTCTTTCTCTTTGATAGAAGCAAGAATGCTTTTTAAAGACACATCATCAGTTTCTGTGTATATAGAGATATCTCCCAATGATACTACTTTATCACGTGGATGAATAGGAATCTTTTTGTTATCTGCGAGAGACTCTACAATAACCATATTCTTACTGTTCGATACAAGTTTGTAAAGTCCGGGTTTTCCAGAAATAGATAAGATTGTTTTAAGCATAAAAAAATAATTTAATTAAAATACTTTTCTGATTTTTAGTTAAGCCACAAAAATAATATGAATACATTAAATATAATAATTTAATGTATTCAAATTAACAATATATTTATTAACCTATTAATTAATAGGCAATCCAACTATTCAAATATCTTTTTATATACATGGCAATAAGGAGTTGTTCCTTTGTGCTCGTAATATTGCTGATGATAATCTTCTGCTTTCCAGAATGTAGATAAGGGTTTTAGCATTGTTGCAACCTTATATCCCTTTTTTTGTAGAATCGATATATATTTTTCAGCAATATTTTTTTCATTCTCATCGGCATAAAATATACAAGATAGATACTGAGGCCCAATATCCGGACCTTGGCCATTTGTTTGAGTAAAATCATGCGTTTCGAAAAACAGCTTGACAAGATCTTCATACGATGTTTTCGAAGTATCATAATCTACTTCCGTTGTTTCTAAATGTCCGGTATTTTTCTGACAAACTTGTTCGTAACTAGGATGATCTACATGCCCACCCATAAAGCCTACAGCGGTATGTGCCACACCTTTGGCTTTCATGAAATAATACTCTGTGCCCCAAAAACAACCGGAGGCAAAATAAGCTTTCTTAATCATTTTATTCTCTTGAGGTATAAATTTTAGTGATATCGAGTTTACACAGTGCCTTGTCTCTTTTGCCGTGAAGCCTTCGTTGAGGAATACATGTCCTAAATGAGCATCACAGTTTGTACATATTATTTCAGTTCGTCTTCCATCGGCATCAGGAACACGTTTTACAGCACCCTTTATTTCATCATCAAAAGAAGGCCACCCACAATGAGAGTCAAATTTATCAGATGAATTATACAGAGGGGCGTTGCATCTTCTACACACATACACTCCAGCCCGCTTATTATTCACATATTCTCCTGTATAAGGAGCTTCTGTGCCTTTATATATTATTACCCTTTCTTCTTCGGGTGTCAGTTTATTGTATTTCATATTACCTTGTTCTATTTTATTTTGACTCTGTACGCATGATACTCCCCCTACGATCACGGTACATAATAAATATATGAATAATCTAAGTTTCATACCGTTTTTTTATAATAATTTTTAAAAGTAAAAGGTCTTCTCTTTTTCAGATATTCAATATTATACATATTGCTATACGCCTCGCGTTCGTACGAAATGTTTATATAAGCATCAAACATATTCCTATATTGTATCAAGCGAACGATCCACTCTATCAAATAGCTTATATAAAAGAATATGACGAGCATTTCAGCCATTTGTCGTGTATGTATACACTCATGGTTTATTTCGGCATCAGTCAGCCTACCATAATCCTTACGAGCAATGATTATTCCAAACAGGTTGATTGCTCCGAAGTTCCCCGGAGGAAAATGTTTACTGTATAATATTTTCATTCCTTCATTTACCAGACAAAAATATCTTTGAACAAAGATGTTCACAAGTTTTTTGAGGCAAATTTTGTTAAAGGGAATCTTTTAAATAACTTTCCGTTTCTTTTAAAACAAATCAATATGGAATTAGTTTATGCCGGCGTAATATTGATCCTGGCTGCAATTGTCATTTATTTAATCCAAAGAAACAATAAGCAGAGAGAATCTGAACTGAAAGAAGAAGTTGTTCGCTTAACTCGGGATAAGGAGTCTTTACAAATGGCTCAATTAGAGCATGTGAAAGAGATTGCAGAAAATAAAGCTTTACTACAGTCCAGAGAAGAACAATTACGCATTCAGCAAGAAGAGTTATTGAATACCCGGACTCAGCTAAATAAAGATTTTCAAATATTAGCGACACAGATATTGGAAGAAAAAACCCTTCGCTTCACCGATGTGAACAAGGCGAATATGGAGGCTATACTGAAACCCCTGAACGAAAAACTGGTTGAGTTTAAAGTAAAAGTAGAAGAAACGTACGATAAAGAATCGAAGCAGCGTTTTTCGCTCGAAGAACGTATCAAAGATCTGGTTGCTCTGAATAATCAGATAAGCGAAGATGCTAATAACTTAACGAAAGCACTGAAAGGCAGCAATAAGATACAGGGTAACTGGGGCGAAATGATTCTGGAGTCTATATTAGAAAAATCGGGACTCAAAAAAGGGGAAGAATATTTCACACAGGAATTTATCACTGACGAAAACGGAACACGTATTCAGAACACGCAAAATAAATATATGCAGCCTGATGTTACAGTTGTTTATCCCGGTGGACGAAAAATTATCATAGACTCCAAAGTATCCCTGAGTGCCTACATTAAGTATGTGGAAGCTGAAATAGATGCAGTAAAAATCTCTGCCGAAAAAGAACATATTACTTCTGTAAGACAACATATTGATGAACTGAGCCAAAAAGCATATCAGGACTATGTAGAATCTCTCGACTTTGTGATGATGTTTATTCCTAACGAACCGGCTTATATATTAGCGATGCAGCTTGATTCCACCTTGTGGGATTATGCTTATCGCAAACGTATCTTATTAATCAGTCCTACAAACTTGGTAGCCTCATTAAAAGTAGTAGCCGACCTGTGGAAACGTGAATACCAAAGCCGCAATGCCATAGAGATAGCCAAACGAGGAGCTGCCTTATACGATAAGTTTGCGGGCTTTGTAGAAACGCTTCAAGATGTAGGAAAAAACATAGAACGTTCTCAGAAAGCATACGATAAAGCTCTGTCTCAATTGAAAGAAGGTAATGGAAATCTCATACGACAGGCAGAAATGCTTAAAGATCTAGGAGTTAAAGCTCAAAAAGAACTACCAGACAGTATCGAATAAGTTAAATAGAGTTAAACGAATAAAGAAAAATAGTGAAACATGTTTTACAACATAAAAATTCACTTATCTTTGTACTGTGTTTTTCATGGTATTAGATTTAAGGTTAACAATGAAGATTGGTTGTCGTGATGACAGCCTTTTCTTTTTTATATACTATCCATTCTATAAAGATATAATTTAGACCTCCTTTCTCATCACTGAATTTTTCATCGAGCATAAATTCAGGGAATAAATTACAAAAAAAATACACAGACAAACAACACATAAAGAGAATATTACAGAACAAACCATCTCCTATCCTATTAGATTAAGAGGAAACGATATTTACAAATAAAGTCTTTATAAAAAAAATTGAGGTATTGATAGAATCCTTATCATCGGGGTAAAATTCGCTAAGTTATTGTTTTATATAACGTTAATTATACGTTATAATATACATTTATTGTAATATAGAAAAAAATGATTAAAAAAAACTATACAATATGTTTTACAACATGAAAAATACACTATCTTTGTACTGTGTTTTTCATGGTATTAGATTTAAGGTTAACAATGAAGATTGGTTGTCGAGATGACAACCTTTTCTTTTTTATATAGAACCATTCCTAAATACGCTGAAATTCACACTTCCATATACTCGTTGATCTTCGAATAAAGGATAATTAGAGAAATTATAATCCTTAGAATGTTCTAGAATAAATATTCCCCCCGGCTTTATCAATTCTTTTTCAAATACAAGCTTAGGCACATCTTCAAAATGCTTTAAATCATAAGGAGGATCGGCAAAAATAAAATCAAACTGCTCTTTACAATGCACCAAATAACTGAATACATCCATCTTGGAGAGCATTAGCTCCGATTGTATTTGTAATTCCGCTTTTGTTTTTTCGATGAATGAAGCATGAGCAAAGTTTTTCTCTACACATACAACACGTGGACACCCTCGCGAAACCAATTCGAAACTAATACTGCCTGTACCTCCAAAAAGGTCTAATGCTATAGTTTCTTCCCAGTCTATAGAGTTGTTCAGGACGTTGAATATATTTTCTTTTGCAAAATCTGTTGTAGGACGTGCTTTGAAACTTTTGGGAGGATCAAATCTACGCCCTTTATATTTCCCACTGATAATTCTCATAATGATAATGTTAGTAAGTCTAATGGAGCTTTTTGAGCGTCTTCATTCCACAAGAAAATCTCACTTGGAATATTCTGTTGCTCAATGTTTTTTATATATTGTTGCAGAAGTTTCACCAATTGCAGATCGGGATTACCGACTATAAAGAGATAATCATCCAGTTGACTGAATCTGCATTGCTCCCAAAGTTTAAGAATATAATATAGCTGATTTGTTATTTGTTCATTCGTATATGTTAAGCTATGAACCAACTTTGGCCCGGTAAAACAAATAATATCAAGGAAATTATCGTGAAAGTTTAAATACATTCTCGAAGCATTCCCTTTAAGCTTATTTTTATCTTCAAAGTAATTGATAAGCAAATTAGTATGATGAAAAAAGTGCGGAGCCCAAAGGCTTCTGGATAGAAAGTCAAAAATATCTTTATCCAAATTAAACAATGTAGTCACATCCTGGTTTTTGATAAAACCCGTAGATAGATGGCTTGCTTTCTCAACATGGGTAAAATTATACAAATGCTCTTTATCCTTAAGATCAAAATATCGGGCAGGAATCAGATCATAGCTTGAAGAAACGAAAATGACATTCGTCTGCTTAAACTCCTGCGTAAGAAAATTAAAATCAAAAATGATCCGTTGAATATTTGCCAGAAGGTTATCGCTCATCGAAAAAGATGTTTCACGCAGACAATAGTTCTCTTTTGTCTCTGGATCTGAAATAGAGAACATAAAGCTATAGGGCGTTATACGTATCGACAACACATATCTATCTGATTGTCCGAGGTCTATACTTTCCGGTAAAAACATATTTTGGTATTTCTATACACAAAGTTAGAAAAAGATATTTTTATCTGCTATTTTTGATCTTCAATTCACCATTTCCTTCCGCTATGATCAATGATTTCTTCCGCAGTAAAATAATAGAGAATTTCCCATTCGAACCCACAAGCCAACAAAATGAAGCCTTGGAGAGGATCGTAAACTTCTTATTTTTGCAAAAAGAAGAGACTCTGTTTTTGTTGCGGGGATATGCAGGAACGGGAAAGTCATCCTTGCTGGGAGCCTTAGTGAAAACAATGACTGAGTTTAAGCAAAAAACAGTATTGCTAGCTCCTACGGGACGAGCAGCAAAAGTATTTTCATCCTATGCCAGCCATCCGGCTTTTACCATTCACAAGAAAATATACCGACAACAGAAGTATGCAGGAGACTTTGGAAGCTTTGGACTGATGGATAATCTGCATAAAGACACACTTTTTATTGTGGATGAAGCTTCTATGATCAGCAACAGTGGAATGGATGCATCCTTCTTTGGTACAGGGCATCTGCTCGATGATCTGATTCATTATGTCTATTCAGGCGAAAACTGCCGCTTACTGCTTATTGGCGACTCGGCACAGTTGCCACCCGTTATGGAAGAAGACAGCCCTGCCCTGCAAACGGCTGTACTCGAAGGTTATGGACTCGATGTTCATGAGGCTATGTTGTCACAGATCGTGCGACAAGCTGAAAGTTCCGGCATCCTTTATAATGCCACCAATATACGTAATCTGTTGAGCAAGGGAGAAACGGGAGCATATCCTAAGCTCATACTCGATAATTTTGAGGACATTGTACGTATCAACGGAGAAGATCTTATCGATGAGATATCCGCATCTTATGATAGAGAAGGGCTAGACAATACGATGATTGTTTCCCGCTCCAATAAGCGATGCAACATCTACAATCAGGGGGTACGCAACAGGATTCTATACAGAGAGGAGGAATTATCGGCGGGAGATATGCTGATGATCACCAAAAACAATTATTATTGGACAGAAAACATAGAAGGAATAGATTTCTTAGCGAATGGTGAAATAGTAGAAGTGCTTCGTGTTCGCCGTGAACAAGAATTGTATGGATTCCGCTTTTGTGATGTCTTGGTTAGGAGCCTCGATTATGATATAGAATTCGAAATCAAGATACTTATGGATACGCTTTACTCTGATGTTTCGGGTTTACCTCGTGAGCGTGCAGAAGAATTATTCCTAAATATATTAGAAGATTACTCTGATATATCTACAAAGGCAGGTAAAATGAAAAAACTTAAAACCGACCCTTTTTATAATGCGGTACAAGTAAAATTCGCTTATGCTGTCACCTGCCATAAGGCACAAGGGGGTGAATGGAGTACCGTTTTTCTTGACTTAGGCTATATTTCGGAAGAACACTTAGGGATAAATTTTTATCGTTGGCTCTACACGGCAATTACCCGAGCCGGGAAGAAACTGTATTTAGTAAATCTTCCCGACGAGTTTGTATAAAATGAGATAACGATTAAAAAGCTACCCTCCAAAGTTTGCTTTTATATAATCCATTAAGTCGAAATCTTTTTTCAGTTCGGGTTTGTCGATTTCCATCTCACCTGTATTTATTATTAGGTTGCCTTTACCTATAATCAACTTATCAATAAATGAGCAGATCTCATTTATATTTTCTTTCATCGGTCGTTCGGCAATTTCATGTGCAGCATTTTCTATTTTGTAGAAATAATATGGGGTATTTAATTCTTGAAGCTGTTTTGCAATATGTTTCGATCCATACAGCCCAACCTGAAGCATTTCAGTCTTATCAAATGGAACATTCCTGTCGGCATCTCCGTGAAACATCTGTATAGGCGAGGGTGCTGTTTGCCATTTCAAATCTCCACTTGTACTAAAGATAGCTCCGGCAAAAGCAATTGTCCCTGCATAATTAAACCCTTGAGGGAGTCTCTCTGCAAGCTTACTGTTATTACATATTGCATATTCTCCGTGCAGAACGGCAACAGCTCCGGCACTCGAACCATTTGTAATAATCTCATCTTTTTGGATATTCCAATCCTCAGCATGATTATAAACAAAGGTCGTTGCATCAAAAAGATCCTCTACAGCCATCGTTATACTATTGGTCAATAGTGCTGCAAAACGCATCGGATCTATCTGCGAGCCATCACCTATATTTTTCATTCCGAGCCGATAATCGATAGATACAACCTGATATCCTCTTTCTACCAGCTTGTGAAAATAATCCACATACTGTTCTCCATCACGTTCACCGGCAGCAAAACCACCTCCAAACATAAAAACAATACAAGGAGTAACCTTTACAGTTACTGCTTCCTCATCTTTAAGATAGTATCTATCCAGCTTCAGTGAGCTACCATCTTTTACAGAATACACGTACGTCTGCTTGTCAATATATCCATCAGCAAACAATGAAATAGAGACAAATAGCGAAACAAGCAATGATGTTATTATTCTCTTTCCCATAATGTACAAATTCAGTGAGTTATTTTATATAGTAATTCTTTCAGTAATTCCCCGTCAGGGGCAGAGTTGTTATCAACGCCTTTTGATTTGGCATCGTATATACGTAAGAGACCAATAATTTCCATGCACTTAAACGCATTATAATTCTTCAAGGCAATAACGTAGTCTTTAGCCTGATAGGGATTTCTAAGTCCAAGTTCGGTTGCAAGCCCTTGCTCTGTTTTATTTTTTGCCCAATAACAAATCATCAGGTTGCTGAAAAAGTTAAAGAGTACCGACATGGTCATAATCATCGGATTGTTCTTCGGATTCTTCTCGAAATAGTCGGCAATCTGATTTACCTTAAATATGTTTTTATTTATAATCGCATTTAGCAATTCAAAATTATTGAAATCTTTACTGATGCCTATATTTTCTTCAATAAGGTCTGCCGTAATACGCATCTGCCCGGGCGGTATAGCTATTAACAGTTTTGCGATCTCATTTGTCAGCTTACTCAGATCATTCCCCAGATAGTCAGACAACATCTGTGCAGATTTCTGATCGATGCTCAAACCTTTTGATAATATATAGGAAGTAATAAATGCCGGAATCTTATACTCCGGTATTTTCTTCGACTCAAAAATGGCTCCGTTTTTGTCTATCTCGGCATATAGCTTTTTGCGTTTATCAAGAGAGCCTCCTTTATAATTAAGAACAAGTATAGTAGATTTTAACGGGTTCTTTACGTATACTTCGAGCTCCTCTATTTTACTTAGGTTTTGAGCTTCTTTGATTACAATGAGTTGATGATCTGACATCATCGGATAACTGCGAGCCATTGTTATCACGGCTGTAACATTCGTTTCCATCCCATACAGTATACTCTGATTAAAATCGCGTTCCTCTTCAGGCAAAACGGTTTCGGTCAGCATATTTGTAAGCTCATCTATATAGTAAGACTCATCACCCATAAAAAGATATACGGGTCTGTACTTTCGTGCTTTAATCTCTGTAACTATCTGCTCAAATGTTACCATGTTTCGAAGCGTAGGTGTTTTACTGTTTCTCCGTTATTAATTAAAGTCATTAGCGATTCGATACCCACTATGACATGCTCTTCTACAAAATTCTTTGTGACAACGTTATCACTTTTCTCCGTTTTTACACCATCAGAAATCATTGGCTGATCCGACACTAAGAGTAATGCCCCTGTGGGTATCTGATTTGCAAAGCCGCAAGTAAACAGTGTTGCAGTTTCCATATCTACAGCCATCGTTCGTATCTGAAGAAGATATTCCTTAAACTTGTCATCATGTTCCCAGACACGCCGGTTTGTGGTGTATACCGTTCCTGTCCAATAATCCTTATTATGGTTACGTATCGTAGAGGATACCGATCTCAAAAGGCTGAAAGCAGGTAAAGACGGCACTTCGGGTGGAAGATAATCATTCGATGTTCCTTCTCCTCTGATAGCCGCTATCGGTAATATATAATCCCCTAAATTATTATGCTTTTTCAGCCCTCCACACTTTCCAAGAAAAAGTACAGCTTCGGGCTCTACTGCACTCAACAGATCCATTATAGTAGCAGCATTGGCGCTACCCATTCCAAAATTTATAATTGTAATTCCTTCTGCCGAGGCATTTGGCATATTACCATCCAATCCTAAAATAGGGACATTAAAGTGATGAGCAAAAACTTCTACGTATTTGGCAAAGTTGGTTAATAATATATATTTTGTAAATTGCTCGAGTGGTCTTTTCGTATAGCGTGGCAGCCAATTTGCTACAATTTCTTGTTTTGTTTTCATATAAATTCTACTTTTGTTCGTCTAATAAACAAGCACTATCCCTTATTATTTGATATGCGGATTTAACAAAGGTAGCAAATGTTAGAGTTAAATTTACCGTCCTTCGATATAAATGTAAAAAAGATAGGTGGAAAACTCTCTATCTTAGACCCTTTACGGCGTAAGTTTGTAGCATTGACACCCGAAGAGTGGGTCAGGCAACATTTTGTGAACTTTTTGTTAAAAGAAAAAGGCTATCCCGCAGCCCTAATTGCAAACGAAGTTCAGATAGATCTTAACAAGCTAAAAAGACGCTGCGATTCGGTAGTGTATAATCGTGATTTATCCCCCCTGATGATTATAGAATATAAGGCACCGGATGTAGATATCACACAACAAGTCTTTGATCAGATTGTAAGGTATAACATTGTATTGAAAGTTAAATATCTGATCGTGTCCAATGGTCTGAATCATTATTGCTGCATAATGAACTATGATAAACAGTCATTCAAATACCTATCGGATATCCCTAACTACACTGATTTATAATAAACACCAGACTACATTTTAAAACAATACTACTAGTTTTAAAGCAAGTCGTATTCATCTCTTATTGTCACAAAAATGTGATAAAATGTTATAATTTCTCTTGTTGACTAAGTTTGACAATAAGCAAAGTTCTTTGATTCTACAATAATATTAATTTTGAAGGGTGATAGTTTATTATGGAAATCAAAGGATGAAGCTTACCCTTGCTTTAGTTGTTTTTGTGTTATTTTTATACCCATGTGAGGTCTTTTCTCAATACCTTAAAGGTTTTGTCAAAAATTCCTCAGGAGTCGCTGTCCCATATACTTCTATCTATATAGAAGAAGAAAAAAAGGGATTGATGACCAACAATGAGGGATTATTCCAGATCAATCTTCCACCGGGAAACTACACTTTTGTTTATAGACAGATAGGATATAAAGCGCAGAAACAGTCTATTTCTATTCAAAAGGATAAAGCGTGTGAAGTAGAGATTACACTCATACCATATCCATTCTATGAATATCAAAATACCGATAGGAAAATAGAACTGACAGGAAACGATATACTAAACAAAGTAACAAGAAAAGCGGCATCTTACACATCGTACGATGCTGATGCCTACATCAAAGGTAACTTAACATTAACCAGAATAACAGAGCTCACAAATACAGTCGTAAAGAAAATAGAGAATTTAAATGTGTCTGATCTCGAGAATAAGATCATACATCAGGAAATCAACTGTACAGTAAAATATACAGCACCCGATAGCTACAAAATTCAAGTAAATGGATACACTGGAAATATCGCTGATGCGATGAATACAAGAGGAGCGATAGGGCTTCTCAGTGAATCTTTATTCTCCGATTGGTTCAATGGCAGTATTTCTCCTTTAGGGAGGAGAGTATCGTCTTATTATAAATTCAAATATAAAGGCTATTACTTGGAAGATGGCAAAGTCATCAACAAGATAGAGGTTGTTCCACGATATGATGATTACAAATTACTGAACGGCGACTTGTACATTACAGATGACGGTAATATAACCTGTGCTAAGTTGTATAGAAAATTCCAAGGTCTGGAAACTGTTAATCAAATCACATATCAGACAATTGATGGCCACCCTAACCTTCCGATTACATATCAAACTGATATAAGCATCAATATATTAGGAAATAAGGGAAACGTTACATATCTGACATCTCTAAAATATAAGAAGATAGATAATGGCGGAGAAGCAAAAGGTGTTATAAGCAGAGGAGATGAACGACCAAAAATCAATGACAAAATAACATTTAACAAAGATGCTTATACTCAAGATTCAACATTTTGGGACAGTATAAGAATGTTTCCTGTAAATACAGAACGATTGGAGATTCTCGATCACTTCAGGTTAAAAGAAAGAATAGCATCTAAGCCTTGGTATGGAAAAGCTTTGCTGGGAGATTATTTTTTAGGAAATGACTCTAGCAAGTGGTCGTTGAGATATGGTGGTGTGAAAATGATATTCAGAGATTATAACTATGTGGATGGTTTCTGGCTCGGAAATCGCTTTTATCTCAAATCGCAAATAGACAAAGATCAACAACTCGAAATCAGCCCTTACATATACTATACGACAGCAAGACATCGGCTTATAGGGGGAAGCGACTTTACGTATAACTACTTGCCCGAAAGAGCAGGAAAACTAAAGTTCTCCATCGGTTCCCATACTGCCGATTTCAATAGCTTAAGCATAACGCGATATAATAACTATTTCAGTTCTTTGTTTCTAGGTAAAAACTACAATTCTTTCTATCAGAAAGATTATGTCTCAGTAAATAATGATATAGATCTGACAAAGAAGCTAAAGCTAACAGTCGGGCTTGGAGTTGAAAGACGGGCAGGATTAAATAACAATACAGATTTTACGATTATAGAAAGAGACAATATCACACCGAATATAAACCCCGATAAGCGTTTCGACAGAACATATTATTCTGTGGGACTCTCTTATGTTCCGTTTGCAAACTATACAATCCAGAATAATGAATCGCCCCTTGTTTTTCATCTTCAGTATGAAGAGGGTTTCTCTTCTTGGCAAACGAACAATTCACAATATCGAAAAATAAAAGGCGGAGCTGTGCAAAATATCCGATTGAATTATTTCGATAAACTAGACTATAAGTTTGAAGCAGGAGCTTTTGTGGGTCCTAGAAAAAACTTGCACTTTGCCGATTACCAGTTTTATGGTGCACCCGACCTTGTTTTCAACCTGGGCTCGTTGTTCGACTCATTTCTTTTGCTCGATAATTATGAATTGCAGGCAAACCATTACTGGGTTACACTCTCATTCAATTATGCCAGTCAATATTTTTTACTCAAACGCCTCTCGTTTCTACAAGGGAAACCGTTTTTTGAAGGACTACACTTTAAGACATTGTATACTCCCGACATAAAGTTTTATTCAGAGATCGGGTATTCAATAAATATTACAAGACTGTTTGGGATGGGTGTATTTTCTTCTTTCAACAACTTCGATTACAAAACGGCAGGAGTCAGATTCTCTTTAAATCTTCAGTCTCTTCTGCTATTGAAAGATTAATCATTTCAGGTATCTATATAAAAAACAAAAGAGTTACATTTTCATGTAACTCTTTTTGCTCTTCCTCTTGGACTTGAACCAAGGACCCTCTGATTAACAGTCAGATGCTCTAACCGACTGAGCTAAGGAAGAATGTACTTTTGGAAGAAATCTTGTTTATTTTGCTCTTCCTCTTGGACTTGAACCAAGGACCCTCTGATTAACAGTCAGATGCTCTAACCGACTGAGCTAAGGAAGAGTGTTTGTTTCTCTCAAAAGTGACGCAAAAATAGACCTTATTTCTGAATTATGCAATATCTTTGCAAAAAAAAACGAAGAAGAATGGCAAAAGTATTAGGAATGGGTAATGCCTTAGTGGATGTTTTGGCAATTATAGAAGACGATAAGATGTTAGAACTCCTTGAACTACCGAAAGGTAGCATGCAGCTTATAGATGACAAGAAGTTTGAAATATTATCGGGTGAAATAAATAAATTAAAAAAGAATATTATATCAGGCGGTTCTGCATCGAATACAATTGTAGGTTTATCCCGTTTGGGAATAGAAACCGGCTTTCTGGGAAAGGTAGGAAAAGACTTTTATGGAAACTTCTTTAAAGAAGACTTAAATAAATACAAGATCAAATCTCACCTGACCGAGGTTGATGAACCTTCGGGTGTTGCATCTACGTTCATTTCTAAGGACGGAGAGCGTACTTTTGGTACATACTTAGGTGCTGCTGCCCTATTGGATGCAGAAGAGCTTAAAACAGCCGATTTTGAAGGTTACAAGTATTTCTACATTGAGGGATATCTGGTACAAAGTCATGCACTGATCCGCAGAGCAATTGAATTAGCCAGAGAAGCAGGAGCAAAAGTTGTACTTGACCTTGCCAGTTATAATGTAGTGGAAGCAAACCGTCAATTTCTTCTAGACATCATCCCTACGTACACAGACATCGTCTTTGCGAACGAAGAGGAAGCAAAAGCCCTATTGAATGTAGAAGCCGAAGAAGCCGTCTCTTTATTAGCTAAACAAACAGATATAGCTATAGTGAAAGTTGGAGACAAAGGATCGTGGATACAACAAGGAGACGAAAAGATATTTGTTCCCGCATACAAAGTAAACTGTGTAGATACAACGGGAGCAGGAGATCTATATGCAGCCGGATTTATATATGGACTGATACAAAACCATTCACTTTTTATCAGTGGGCAAATAGGAACTCTACTAGCCGCATATGTAATTCAAAAGATAGGGGCTAAAGTGGGCGACAACGAGTGGAATGATATAGATGACGAGATCGAAAAAATAAAGAGCGTATTATAAAATACTATTGAGTAACAAAAAAGCCTGTTTTTGCAAACAGGCTTTTTTATTTATGATCGGCTCTTTTATTATTTCAAGAGTTCTTCTATCTTTTTAGTTGCTTCTTCAGCATTCAGACCTCTGGCTAATATCTTACCATCTTTGTCTAACAACATCAAGTGAGGAATAGAAGACACACCATAAATTGCAGCACCTTCACTATCCCAGAATTTAAGATCTGAAATTTGAGGCCATGTAATATTCAGGTTCTTGATTCCTTTCACCCAGTCTTCATTTGTTTTATCTAAAGAAATACCTACGATCTCAACTCCTTTGGCACCATATTGCTTATAAAGTTCTACAAGTTTTGGCATTTCGGCACGGCATGGAGGACACCATGAAGCCCAGAAATCTACCAAGACATATTTTCCTTTACCTGCAAAATCTGCTAATGCTATATCTTTTCCTTCCGGAGTTTTACCTTTTATATCGGTAAAAGTTTTCCCTACAGACGTTGCATCAAGAGCTTTGGCTACTTTCTCTACCTTTTGTATTCTGGCTATAGACTTATATTCAGGCTTAATAGACGGAATAAGCTCATTAAGCTGTTCGGCAGAGAAGCGATAAAAGTTGCGAGATAAGAAATAAACTCCAAGTTGGTTTTGTATATTTTCCTTTACAAAGTCGAAAGTCTCTTTTGTCCAAACATTATATTTGTCTTCATACTGTTTTTCAAGTTCAGCTTTATTGGCTGTATTCGTTGAATCATCCCTCAACTTGGAAGAGATAGACATCATTTCATTTTCTATAGCCTGGCTCTTTGTATTAAACGCTTGGCAAGCATTATTCAAAGGAGTACCTTTTACTGTAGAAATGCTATCCAGAGAAACTTCTATCTGTCCGGGTTCCACTATCACCAAAACAGGTCTGTTCATATTGTCAGGTGCATCATCCAATGAGATGAAATGTATTTTTGCACCGTCTTTGGCTAGTCCTTTGAAAACAAATTCTCCGTCAACAACATCTACTGTGTCAACAGCCACAAGGTCTTTCCAATTCTCATCTAAAGTCTTTAGATATACTTGTTGTCCGTCATACGTACCATTCGGTAATTTACCTTTAATGGTAAAAGCATCTTTCTCTACACAAGATGTAGCAAATATCGCAATTGCTGCAAGAAACAAAATTATTTTCTTCATTCTAAATCAAAATAGTGGTTAATAAATAGTATATCTTAATTTTTTAAGAGTTACGTTTAAAACAAAGACAAAACTCTTATTGTTTATACCTTAAAGATTATTTTAGGATTTCAGCTATTTTATCTTCCAATTCTTTACCCCTTAAATCGGTGGCTATAACAACGCCATTTTGATCTATAAGTAATGTATGCGGGATGCTTTGCACTCCGTATAATTGCGATGCCATTGTTGTTGCATCTGCCAATTGAACCCAAGTCATTTTATAGTTTTGGACAGCTGCAGTCCATTTATTTTTATCATCATCAACTGATATACCAACTATTTCAAGACCTTTAGATTTGTATGCATTATAAGTTTTTATAAGATTTGGTATTTCCTGAATACATGGCTGGCACCATGAAGCCCAGAAATCGATCAAGACTAATTTATTTTTGCCTACATAGTCAGACAAGGATACCATTTGTCCGCTTTGATCTATCAATTGAGCATCGCTGTATGGATTACCTACTTCAGGTTTCACTCTGTCCAATTCTTTTACCAATGCCTTGATCTCATCTCTGTTTCGGAATGTACTGTCGCTGGCTGCTATCAATTCTTTTAGCTGATCTTTGCTAAATGATTTTGCTGATGAATAAAATAAAAACTCACCGGCTTTATTCGAAATATTTGCCTTTGCAAAATTGAAAGTCGACATCTGTAATTGTTTTTGCAAAGTATCTACTTCGGCTCTTATTGCAGGGTTGTTCGCATCCTGAGGCGTAATTTTAGATATCTTATCGGTAAGAGTGTTCATTACCTTGTGTATATTATTAAACTCGTCATTCTTGGGTGTTCCTCCAAGAGTTACGTTTGTTTTATCAAATGTAATTTTGATATTACCCGGTTCTAATATCAGTGTTCCTATCGGTGTGTCATTATCTGCATTCTCTAGTTTGCCGACAGATACAAATCCCATCATAGGCTCATCGGCTGTTCCTTTAAAACTGAATTTTCCATCAGAGATGGTTGCGGAGTCGATTACTGTTGCTTTCTGAGAGTTGATACTATCTATTTTTTGTAAATATGCAACTTTGGTGTCGAATGAATTATCTGAAAACTTTCCTTCTATGGAATAAGAATTGCCCTGACAAGAAACGAATAAGATTGCAAGGGTTGATAAAAAGAGAAATATGATTTTTTTCATTAATAAGAGGTATTAAGTAAATATCAAGCAAAGATAAGTAAATAGTTCATAATCTTGCTTATTTAACACTTAATACTTAAAAGCGAAAGATGTGATACTGCAACTTTTAGCTTTCATTTATTTTGTATTTTGACCGATTAAAATTATCTCATAAAGAGATGGTTCGATATAAAAACAGTGACACTCTAAATTCAGCAAATAAGTGTTACCTTTGTTACTTTTTGTTTTACGTGTAGATATAAACATCGAACAATCAGGCATTTTTATTGTTTGTATCATATGTGACAAAAATGAAATGTCGGTATTTAAATTATATCATATAAACTTCAAGAAACATTTTACGTTTTGATGAAAGCGACAACAATTTCTTTATTTTTCGTTTGTTTATTTATATTTAATTCTTGTTCCGAAAAAACCGGACAAGACTCATTTCTCAGCCAATTACGTCAGGATTCTCTCTTGATGAAGAATGCTCAAAAAATGCAGAGGATAAAAGCCAAAGATATTACCATAGAAAAGGACTTTATTTACGACCAATACACCCTGCAAGACACATACCCATATCGTGACACAACACGGCAGTTCCAATGGGAGAAGATCAAACAAGGCTTGGCTATTCTAGAAAATTTCCAACAAGAATTTTTCGCTTGGGGGATTTTACAAAATTATCGGAATAACAATGGTGAAGCTCCTCTAGTAAAGAAATATAAAAGGAATGAATACAAACGCATTGCCGACACATTAGGGGTAGAACGATTTCAAGGGATTCCTCTCTTTCTTCCCACGGATACTGTTACAGGAGAACGTTATGGCAGAGACGGTGCCTTGGTAAAACTATTCAAAGACAATGTCGGGAGTTTTAGAAAAATAACTACAACGGACTCCAAAGAGTTATGGCTTGTTCCTCAGAAATATGTAAAACCAATTCATGATACCGTACAATTTAAACATGCAATATTTGTTGATCGCAACAATGAGAATATTGTCACTCTCGAGAAAGTAGATAAAAAATGGATTGTAAGAAGTATGAATCCTGCCACAACAGGTTTACATAAACCGCCATATCAGCAAGAAACCCCACTGGGGCTATTTGTACTCCAAGAGAAAAAAGTAAAGATGTTTTTCCTTGTCGATGGCACAACAGAAACAGGAGGCTTTGCTCCTTATGCCAATCGCTTTACAAATGGTGGATATATACACGGTATTCCGGTGAATGCACCAAGTACCACATTCATAGAATACAGCCCTTCGCTGGGTACTACCCCCCGCTCACACATGTGTGTACGCAATGCGACATCGCATGCAAAATTTGTATATGACTGGGCGCCGACAGAAGAAACCATCATCTTTGTTATAGAATAATTTCTATTTTAATAAAACACTCTAGCGAGAATGACTACTTGTCAGTTTGTCATTTCTATGATTCTGCTGTTTTGACAGAAATACATTTTGGCACGCATTTCGCTAATATCTAAACAGAATACATAAAATAAATTAATATATAACTATTAAAAATTTAAGAATCATGAGTATTAAACCATTAGCAGACAGAGTGCTTGTTAAGCCGGCTGCAGCCGAAGAAAAAAGCGTGGGAGGTATCATTATTCCGGATACAGCTAAAGAAAAACCTCTAAAAGGTGAAGTTATTGCAGTAGGCAACGGAACAAAAGACGAAGATATGATAGTAAAACCAAAAGATCAGGTTCTTTATGGCAAATACGCCGGAACAGAAGTAGAACTTGATGGTGAAGTTTTCCTTATTATGCGTCAATCTGATATTCTTGCAATTATTTAATACTAACAGTTTTAATTAACATAACATTATGGCTAAAGAGATTAAGTTTAACATAGATGCTCGCGACGAGCTAAAAAAAGGTGTTGATGCATTAGCTAATGCAGTAAAAGTAACCCTTGGACCAAAAGGTCGCAACGTAATCATCGAAAAGAAATTTGGAGCACCTCACATCACAAAAGACGGTGTAACAGTAGCAAAAGAAATAGAACTGGAAGAAGCATTCCAGAATATGGGAGCTCAACTTGTAAAAGAAGTAGCTTCTAAAACAAACGACGATGCGGGTGATGGTACTACTACTGCCACAGTATTGGCACAGTCTATCGTTAGCGTTGGTCTTAAGAACGTTACAGCTGGAGCAAATCCAATGGATTTGAAACGTGGTATCGATAAAGCTGTAGCAAAAGTAGTAGAAAACATCAAGTCTCAGGCTGTAGCTGTAGGTGATGACCTACAGAAGATAGAGCACGTAGCTAAGATATCTGCAAACGGCGACGAAACGATAGGTAAGCTGATCGCTGAAGCTATGGGCAAAGTAAAGAAAGAAGGAGTTATCACTGTTGAAGAAGCAAAAGGTACAGAAACTTATGTGGATGTAGTAGAAGGTATGCAATTTGACAGAGGTTATATTTCTCCATACTTTGTAACAGATACAGAGAAAATGGAAGCTGATCTTGAAAACCCATATATCTTGATTCACGACAAGAAGATTTCAGTATTGAAAGACATTCTTCCTATTCTTGAATCTGCTCTTAAGTCAGGTCGCTCATTGCTAATCATTGCAGAAGATATCGACTCAGAAGCATTGACTACACTCGTAGTTAACCGTCTTCGCGCAGGCTTGAAGATTGCTGCGGTTAAGGCTCCAGGATTTGGTGATCGTCGTAAAGAAATGCTTGAAGACATCGCTATCCTTACAGGTGGTATCGTAATCTCAGAAGAGAGAGGCATCAAACTTGAGGCTGCTACTATAGATATGCTTGGTACCGCTGACAAGGTAACTATCAATAAAGATAATACCACTATAGTAAACGGTGCAGGCGAGAAAGATGCTATTGCTGCTCGTGTATCTCAAATCAGAGCACAAATGGAAAAAACAACATCAGACTACGATAAAGAAAAACTACAGGAACGTCTTGCTAAATTGGCAGGTGGTGTAGCTGTTCTTTATGTAGGAGCTCCGTCAGAGGTAGAAATGAAAGAAAAGAAAGACCGTGTTGACGATGCTCTTTCTGCAACTCGTGCAGCTATCGAAGAAGGTACAGTTCCCGGAGGTGGTGTAGCTTACATTCGTGCTATTAGCACTCTAGAAGACCTAAAAGGTGAAAATGAAGACGAAACTACCGGTATCGAAATCGTTAAGCGTGCTATCGAAGAACCTCTTCGTCAGATTGTAGCTAACAGCGGTAAAGAAGGTGCTGTTGTAGTACAGAAAGTACGTGAAGGAAAAGCTGATTTCGGCTACAACGCTCGTGCAGATGTTTACGAGAATCTGAATGCAGCCGGAGTTATCGACCCAGCTAAAGTAGTTCGTGTAGCTCTTGAAAACGCAGCTTCTATTGCAGGTATGTTCTTAACTACAGAGTGCATCATCGCTGACAAGAAAGAAGAAAACCCTGCTCCAATGCCTCCAATGGGTGGCGGAATGGGCGGAATGATGTAATTAATCATTCGATTGCCTCAACTGACAAAGGTTGACAGGACTTATATAAAAAAGAACCGATGGATCTTGATCCATCGGTTCTTTTTTATATACTGCTTCCTATGCTCAATCGTGATTTACCCAAACCAACTTATCAATATCAAGGTCTAGCTTTTTAGCCAAATCAAGATAGTTGTTTTTTACATCATCTGGGATAGTTTTAGTTCGTGAAAGAATCCACATATATTTTTTGTTTTTGCCCACAACAAGCGCATATTTATAATCCTTATCCAAAGCGATTATATTATACGATGCATAAAACGGGCCGAAGAAAGAAACCTTAAGCCTGCCTTCATCTTTAGTACCGATAAATTTAGCTATTCCTTTTGCCGATTTCCAAGTATCCTTGATGTAATCGTGCCCTTGATTTAGCACCCCGACTGTTTGATTTTCATTCAAGGTGTATTCAGCTGTGGTGTTATCTAAGTTTCGTTCAAACCGAAAATCGAACCGAGCTATCTCGTACCACCGTCCCATATACTTTTCAACTTCAAAATTTTTAACTGCTGTTGCATTTTTAGGAATACCAGTACACGATGCAAATAAACTAATCATAATGATTGCAATAAACGGAAATTTGAGATTCATAATTCATACTTATAACCTATCTATAAAAACAACAGATATACAATAATTGTTTTTGAAAGAGAAATGTTGTGCAAACTAGTAAAAGAAAAAACAATACTAGCCACCTTTTAAACAAACAATTAACACTCAACAAATACTCAAAGTGAGAGTTAAACCCACACAATCATAATTATCAACAAAATGCCATAGGCAACGAGAACAACACACAAGAGTGCACAAACTTAAATAAGTCACAAAGAGTTGCCTTCTTATATCAGCAAATAGAAGTTTCATCGAGCCAGCAAGAAACGTAATTTTATTTCTACCCCCCTTAATTGGTATTCAGCATAATTTTATCCTTTGTTCCAAAATATCATTATCTTTACACTAGAATATTATTGAAAAAAATATAAAAGAGTTAGCTTTTATTCTATGATTCGGAAAACGACCAATTAAACGAACATACACGGGAATAAGAAGTAGATTCCTACGTCATGGTGCTAAGTTATTTTGCGCTGTGTATGTGGAATTTGAACACACCCCAAATGCTAAGAAGTTAAGTCTCAGCTTTTTGTTTTAACTAAATACTAATCGGCTTTTGAGGAACAGAAGGCGCAAATACAACTGTATATCACTATGGCAAAAACAGCAGAAAGGAAGAACACGAAGTTGACGAAAGACGGATTTGAGCACATATCTATTTGGCAGGCAAATGTCGGTGATTTGGTCTGTTACTTAACCTCCCCCAAAGTATACCTAATCGCTAATAAGAGCGAGAATACGATTGCACTAGTTAGTGCTACTCAACAGTTTAATGCTTCCTACTCTTTTGACGTAAAGCGACTACTGAGAGCGGATGAAGTCAATGAGGAGAACTACAACCGGATAATGGAAAAATTGCCTTACTCGGAAAAAAATACAACCTTATCAGATTTACAAACTATTGCCAAAGAGTATAAACAAAACGGAAAAGTCTCTACAGGGAGGCTAATACAAGCAAAAGAGGAAACAATCAGGACAGGTTATGCCGAAGAAAAGGTAGAACTAGAGAGCGCAACAAAAACCTCTATAACACCCATTTACTATGACTATACCCCATCGCATGACTGGAACGCTGACGGATGGTTCGACAAGCTTCAAAATAGAGAGTTCCGCACAGAGAAAGAAGTAGAAAACAAATTTATACTACCCTTACTTACTCGGTTAGGTTACAGCGAAGACGACCGCTACGACGGCATGATAGTAGAAGGGGCGGAAGGCTCTAAGAAAATATCGTTAGAGACCGACTTCGTCCTGTTTGCGAGTAATGCAGAAGAGTTATCTACTCAGCCTTTGCTTATCGTTGAGGCAAAGAAAGAACATAGGCTAACTAAGCAAGTAGAGATAGAGAAGGCTCAAAGACAAGCTCGCAGCTATGCTATTTGGACGGGCTGTAAGTTCGGATTGATAACAGACAGCCGTATAATCCAAGTACTCGACATTATGCCAAATTTCGGCAGCTACAAAGTCTTATTCGAATGTCAACGTGCAGAACTGAAAGAGCGGTTTGTGGAACTCTACAACCTCATCAGCAGAGATCGACTGAAAGACTTCTATGCGGAGCTGATATAGTTTACAAATCATGTTAGAAGATCGAGAGGTGATAAAAGTAATGTTAGAAAAATTAAAATAATACTATGCAATTAAATTACAGCAATTCCGGTATAAAGACACTAAGGGCTTCAAGTGGCATTTTTCTTGGTGTTAGTGTTTTGGTAGCACTTATGCTTATTCCTTCATGGTGGACAGATAAAGCATACAATGCAATTATCCATTGGGATATGATTGCACTTTCCTTGATAATTTTGTTTTTCGGGTTCTTTTTATTTGGATTGGGTTATGCAATAGCCACTATTGCTGAAAATGCACTTCTGAATAAACAACTTAAAGAAAGGGAACTTCTTTTTGATGAGGATAAATAAAAATCTCATCGTTCGTTGCCCCTAGCATTACCCTAAAAACAAAAACGCTTGAAAATCTACTGATAATCAAGCGTTTAAAAACATAAATTGTACTCGGAGCGGGACTTGAACCCGCACAACCGTAATGGTCACAAGATTTTAAGTCTTGCGTGTCTACCATTCCACCATCCGAGCAGCCTATGAGCGAAAGACGGGATTCGAACCCGCGACCCCGACCTTGGCAAGGTCGTGCTCTACCAACTGAGCTACTTTCGCAATTACTGCTATATCCAAGGCTATAATCCCAACATTTTGGAAGCCTTTTCCGTTTAGCGAGTGCAAATGTAAAAAATGTTTTCCTTTCTACAAAGTTTATCAGGATTAATTTCTACGTGTAATTTGAAAAATTCCATCTCCTGTATTAGAAAATCGAGCATAGTAAGTCTGAAGATTATCTTTAGCCGGTCCCGACTTTACATTTCCTACACCATTAAATATCTCAAAGACACTACCGCAATGGGAACACTTTACAGTTCCATCACTCTGTGGCACAACTTTTATCGGTCGTTGTTTTTCGTAGGGGCAACAAAGATCGTATGCATACAATTGATAGACACTGCTAGTTATAGGTACAGCACTACAAACAATAAGCAGTCCTGAGTATCCAATCATATCCGTAGCCAGCCTTGGCTGAGTAAATGTCACAATATTCCCGGGTGTTCGCAGATTCTTGTCCGGAGATTTTATTAAGTTAACTTCAAATCTTACGGGTTCAATAGGAATAGTATTCAAACTTTCATCACTTCCGCAAGAGAAAGTTACAAACACCAACACAACTATCAACACTATATATTTTATCTTTTTCATCTTCTTATAAAACGTTATCAACGACTTAATATTATTTCAAATTCTGCCTCAATGCTTCCAGATTTCTTTTCAACCCTGTAAATTTAGCACGCTTCACGGCCGAACCTTTAAATATCCTCTGGTAGTCTTCAACCGACAGATTATCAAGACGGTCAAAAGACAAGTCTAAAAAAGACTGAGAGGGGTTAAACTCTGCCGTCTGATGCGGTCGTGAATATCTGTTCCAAGGACAAACTTGCTGGCAAATATCACAACCATAAAAACGATTATTCATCTTCGGAATCACTTGTTCATCAATCTCGCCACGATTTTCGATCGTCTGATACGAAATACACTTACTCGCATTCACCACTCTCGGCTTTACAATGGCCGATGTAGGGCATGCATCGAGGCAGCGAGTACAGTTTCCACACGATAAATTCAATGGAGTGTCGTATGTCAGCTCAAGATTGATGATCAATTCGCCCAGAAAGAAATAAGAGCCCTTCTTCGGGATGATCAGCAATGAATTTTTTCCAATAAATCCCAATCCGGCCTTAGCTGCCCAATAACGTTCTAAGATTGGTGCTGTATCAACAAAAGCCCGTCCTTCGGCCGCCGGCTCTAAGCTCTTAATGTAATCTAGCAGCATTTGCAACTTACTCTTCACCACATCGTGATAGTCTTTGCCATAGGCGTAATAAGCAAATTGAGGGTTTTCTTGCGGTTGCTTTGCTTCGGGATAATAGTTTAATGCGACACTGATTACCGAACAGGAACCTTCAACCAATAAAGTAGGGTCGCATCGTTTCTCTGTATTCCCAGCCATATAATCCATATCTGCATGATATGAATGACTAATCCAGTCTTTAAAATGCTGTTGTTCCTCTACCTCTATCGGCTCAGCCTTACAAATCCCGCAAGCATCAAATCCCAGACTATATGCATAGTCTTTTATTTGCCGGGAGATATCTTCGTTTGCGAACATTTTACTTTTGATATCTATCAACTCGCTTCAGCCCAAGATATTCATCCACAGTAGGGTCAACGTAGATTTCCTCTTTTGTATTCTTATTTCTGAACACAACAAAGTCATGATCCTTAAACCATCCGTTCTGAGCATTCTTATACATGTTGTTCCCAAAGAGGTACAGCTTGCCTTTCTTCGGCTTAGCTTCCCACTCCTTATCCATTCCAAACCTCTTTATCAGGTAAGTACCTACAGCAGATGTAAAGGCAGCATAGCCGGTATAACTAGCCTCTGTGGTAACAAAAAGCTTCTGCGGATCACTCTCCTGAGCATCAGAAGAAAAGTCCAATACTTTTGTAGTTATCTCCTGAGATAAGTCGATAATCTGCTCAATGCTTATAGTAGCATCTAATGCCTCATCGTTGGGTAGATTCTGATTGATGAATGTTGCCAAATCACCTTCTTTTATATCATAAGACTTACGGCTTCCGCCATCTTCATATTTTACAGCCATGCGGTAAATGTTTCCTCTAAACAAAAAGAGTAATACGATAACAACCACAATAGCGGCAACAACTTTCAATAAATTACTATTAGTCTTCTTTTTCATATTTTAATCACCAAAAAGTGACAACGTCACATAAAACAAAAACCTACACGACAACACATTACAAGCAAAAGGTGACAAAAGTGACACTTTTCAAAGCACTTTTATTTGTTACCTTTTTTTGTCATGCATCATCCTCTTTAATAGATAAAAGTACAATTATTTTATTATATATGAGGTCTATACAGAAAAATCTACTTCCCCAGCAGCCCTTTACTTACATACCATCTGAATTGTATCAGCTTCCAGCCCTTGTCGGGAGAGAGCCTCAATATATAAGTAAAAAACAAAACAATAGAGCCCGCCCATTTTTTACATTCAGCAAAGATTCTGTTTTGGTAGGCATTCGGTGATATCGATTTAGTACGAATACGTTCGCTTTTTCCGATAGAGTAAGTTAGTTCCCTGAAGTGAGATTCTGTAAGTTTCTTTTCGGGTATATAATGATGGATACCCATTTGTGGGAGGTAATAAAATTTCTCACCACCTCTTGTTAGTCTGTCATAAAGGTCTTTCTCTTCAGCGCCGATCAACCCTGTTCCCTTGCGTCCCAGTTCTACATTAAACAATCCGTATTTATCAAACACTTCTTTTCTGAATGCCGAATTTCCTCCTCCGGGATATTTACCGTTGCTGAAAGGTTTTATCTTATCTCCTTCGTACAGGGCTCCACCAATAAGCTGCTCGGTATAATGAGACAACCATTTCGGTTTCTCCACCTCATACACAGGCACAATAGGCCCGCCACATGCCGATACGGTGGGGTGAGATTCAAAGAATGATTTTATAGACGAAAGATACGATTCGAATGCAGTAGCATCATCATCTACAAAAACAAGGATATCTCCCCTACTCTCCTGCACACCTCTGTTGCGTGCATACGAAAGTCCCTGTTGCGTTTCAAGAAAATATCGGAAATTAACTCCAGGATAATCATATCGAAACTGCTTACAAATACTTTCTGTAGAATCTGTACTGTTGTTATTCACCATAACTATTTCATAGTCGTGATATGGAATATTCTGCTGCGAAATACTTTTCAACGCATTGTACAGATATTTCTCCCTATTGTATGTACAGAAAATAACAGATAGCTTCATTTTATTTTTCCTTTCTCTTCAAAACAAAAGGTCTTATAATTATGCCGATCAACAACAAAACAAGTACTGCCGAAGAAGCTGTTGCCACATGGCGGCTGTTATAATATCCTTGAGGCTCGAACTTGAAAACAATTTCATGCTCTCCTGCCGGAACACGCATTGCCCGCAATGTCCAATCGGCACGGAAGTGAGGCACTTCCTTTCCATCAACATAAGCCTGCCAACCATTCGAGAAATAAATCTCAGAAAGTACGGCTAGTTGCTCTGAGGCAGCTTTGGTTTTGTAAGTCAACACATCCGGCTTATATGATACCAATTCTATTGTAGCTGTAGAGTCGGGGGTAATTTTCAATCCCGACAGTTCGCTTTCGAAACGCTTATCTACAACGGCTGTTGTGTGCGGATCTAAAGTATTGATCGCAGCTATTTCTTCGTCAGCATTATTTACCAACTTGTATTCATTTACAAACCAAGCGTTGCCCATTGCATTCGGATTTACCAATGGTGGTTGCTCAGGATGATATATTACGTATTTTGCATTCAACATATTCAGTGCTTTCGTTTTATTAAACGATGCCATGATTGTATCTATATTTTGTGAACTGAATGTACCGATGATCTGATTAACTTCACCATCCAGACGATTATCGATCAATTCCTGATAACGTTTCAGCTTGGCTGCATGATAGCCTCCAATAGATTTATGATAATAAGAAGTCGTTGTTTCGGCAAACGGATTATTCAGATTCAAAACCCTGTAGGAAGGATGTTGATCTTTCAAGATAGCCTGATCGGCTACCGACGGAGAAAACGTTTCTGTTTTGTAAGTACTTTTAGCCACAAAGTTATTCTCATTCAAATAGCGTTTATCAATTCCCCACAAATCGATCAAGACTAAAACGGCAAGTCCCAACGAACCGTATATTGTCATTTTCTTTGTATCAACCTTCGTCCGAAGAGAAAAATACAAAATTGCTCCGCCCAATAAAACAAACACCAAAGAGCGTAAAGCATCGGACGACATCAGGTCTTGACGATCGGTCAGCAATGCATTATAATACCATTCAGGAACCTGTGCTTTCCATTGTGCATCTGCACCCGAAGTGAAATTGAAGAATGCTCCCGGCGCTATCCAAAGGATAAGACAAAGACCACCAACTACGCCTAACGATATATAAAGTGCTTTTTTTAGTTTCTTTTTATCTATTTCTCCCGAGAAGAATTCTTTTATTCCCCACACGGCAACCATAACAATAGTGAGTGCAGGCACTACCAAAGCTGTAGATACTGCCCTGAATTTACTATAGAGCGGGAAGTGATAGAAAAACCAGTCGTTGAACCATTCCAGATTTTTACCCCAAGCCAGCAATATGAAAAAGATAGTAGCCACGAGCAAACCCCATTTTACATTGCTTCTTATAATAATCATACCCAACAGGAACAAGAAACAAACGATTGCTCCCAGATATACAGTCCCCTGAGTAAAAGGCTGGTCGCCCCAATACTGAGGAATGCGTGACACCTGATTGGCAAATTCGGCAGGAATTTCTCCCGATTGCACCTTCTGTGTCAATACTTTTATACTCTGAGCATCTTTATCATAAGGTTTCGATTCTCCCCCGTAAAGATTAGGAACAAGGAATGTGAATGTTTCGGCTTTACCATAACTCCACCCAAAAGCATAATCTTTGTCAAGTCCTGTCGATTGCTTTTCCGACTCGGACTTTGGCGAAGTCAGTTCAGACTTTCCACGGGTACTTTCTCGTGCCATTTCCATATTACCGTATATATTCCCCAGATTAGCCAACACAGCCAAAGCCACAGCGATAATCATGGCACCACAGGACATAAGGAATGACTTATAATTCTTTTTTGAGAGCACCTCAACTGCATATGTAATGAAGAGTATAACACTGAGTAAACCGGTATAATAAGTTACCTGCAAGTGATTACTTTTTATTTGTAGAGCCAACCCCAAACCCACCAACACACTACCAAGCAAGATCTTATTCTTGAACAACGACATAAAGCCTGCCACTATCAGCGGCATATATGCCAACGCCCATGCTTTAGTCACGTGCCCGGCATTGAGTATAACAATATTATAAGATGACAGCGAATATGCAACAGCCCCCAAAATAGCGACTGCCGGACTGAATCCCATCAAGCAAAATAAGATATAAGCCATGAGCATACCTGCAAAAACAGGTCCTGCCGTGGTGTTGCCCAATGCTTTTACAGGAGCTTCGAGATAGTCAAGAAAATTTGGACTGCCTCCATGCACCCCTATCTGATACGCAGGCATACCGGAGAACATCGAGCCTGTCCATGCCGAAGTCTTACCCTCATTATAGTAATAGTCACTAATTTCCTTTGCTGAACCCTGATATTGTGTTACGTCGTGCTGCGACAACACTTTACCTTGCAACATAGGGCTAAAATATGCCATTGTTATAAATAAAAATGCAACCACTGCAATAATATGTGGCAACAACATCTTCACCAAAGACTGCTCTTTTTTTATCATCTTATTTTGTGTTTGTTATTTTCTTCTTTAATATATAAATCAACGAACTACTGCCATTTTTATTCCTCAAGGTACGTAGGAAATAAACTCCACCCCGAATCAATCCTCGCAAACTGGCAAACGAATGTCCCATATTTTTCTCACTCAGCATAGATATATAGAAAGCATCGAAATACATCGGCTTGATTTCTATAATTTCGAACTGATGCCTGTTTGCAATGCGCTGAAAATCGGAAGAAGAGAAATGCCATAGGTGGCGGGGCACATCGTAGGCAGCCCAATATTCTTTATAGTATCTTGCATCAAACGATTCTTTATTGGGCAAGGCTATAACGAGAGTACCGTCATCTTTCAATATTTTTTGGAGATAGTCCAGTACACTGTTCAGATGTTCGAGATGCTCCAGCACATGCCACATCGTAATCACATCTTTTGTCTGGCAGGGGATCTCGTAAAGATATTCGGAATCCTGACAATCTATGCCGAATTTTTGTTTTGCATACTTTCTGGCCGATGCCGATTTCTCGATGCCTGTTACAATCCATTTCAGTTCTTTCATCCGATTTAGAAAGTAACCGGTTCCTGAACCTATATCGAGCAACATCCCTTTTTTACTGCCCGCATACTTGGTAACCAGCTTCGACTTCGATTTCAAAGCTATCTTGCGAGCCAGATGGTACAGACTGTTTATTATCCCCCGGTTTGTATCCGAGTGTGAAATATATTCAGGTGCTTCGTAATATTTTCCGATTTCATTTTCGACAGGAAAATCCTGAGTAAAAGCAAAACCACATCCATTACATTTATTGATTTCAAAGACTTCCTGTGTTGTAAGATAATCTTTACAGGATAGAAAAGGGTCAATTCCACGACTTCCGCAGACAGGACAAATTACAGTATGAACTTTCTTTATAGAGCTCTCCATTTTCTTTATAATACAAATTGCGTTCTATCTACTTCGTCAAAATTTTTAATTATCTGGCAATCCGACCAGTCTGTATAATCGTCATCATTTGAGTTTACGACAATTATTTTTCCGGCTTTTGCATTTCGTGCAGATTGCAATCCGGCTACAGCATCTTCGAATATAATGACATCCTCAGGTTGTTTGCCGATAATAGCCAAAGCATTCTGATATATCTGAGGATCGGGTTTTCCTTTTATCTTTCCGTTGTTATAAACAACCTTATCGTATTCGAACCATCGTGTAAGAGGAAGATGCTCGAAATAAAAATCGAGATTCTCTTTCCCTGAGGCAGTGGCGATGGTAAATGGTATCTTTTTATCTTTCAGGAAATCTAGAAAATCAGAAGCTCCGGGAGCTAATTGCATATCGGTTTGCAAACATAAATCCTGATACAGTCCTTCTTTTTCAAGCACATATTTTTGAATTTCAACGTCAGACAAGGGCTTATTAAATAATTCAACAAACAAATCTTTATTGTTTTTACCATGCATCTTCTTAAACTTGTCCTCATCGGATAAAAACAAACCATGTTTAGTCAGAAATATATCCCATGCTTTATTATGCAGCTTAGTATCCCAAAATAATGTTCCGTTAAAATCAAATATTACTCCCGAAAAATGCATTATACCATTTGTTAAGAATTCAGCCACAAATGTACGAAATACTTAGATATATAGATATTTGAAGAGATAACTATTATTATTTTTATACAATTCATCAAAACATTTGCTTTAACTTTGACGTTAGAGTAACAAAGCTAACTATAGTATTTAGACACTAATTAAATAAAGTAAACAATGAAAAAGAATCTTAAAGAAGCAATAGAAGGTCGTAGAACATATTACGCTATCAATGACAAGAGCCCTATTTCAGATGATCAGATAAAAGAAATTATAGACTTCGCTGTTTTGCATGTTCCATCATCATTCAACTCGCAATCTACAAGAGTAGTTCTCCTGTTGAATGATAATCACAAAAAACTGTGGGATATCGTAAAATCAGTATTGAAGAAGCTTGTTTCACCTGAAGCTTTTCCGGCTACAGAAGCGAAGATAGACGGTGCGTTCGCTGCAGGTCATGGAACAATTCTTTTCTATGAAGATACAGACGTTGTAAAAGGTTTGCAAGATGCATTCCCGGCATACAGCGAAAACTTCCCAGTGTGGTCTCAGCACACATCGGCAATGCACCAGTTTGCAATCTGGACAATGCTCGAAGAAGCAGGACTAGGCGCATCACTGCAACATTACAATCCGATAATTGATGAAGAAGTAGCAAAAGCATTCAACATCAGCCCTAAATGGAAACTGATAGCTCAAATGCCGTTTGGCACACCAACAAGCGAAGCAGGACCAAAGGAATTCCAACCGCTAGAAAGCAGAGTCGTAGTATTTAAATAAAAGGATAAATTCATTCTTTATCAAACAGAAGGAGCAGTAAAAACTGCTCCTTTTGTTTATATAGCTTAAGATCAAAATCTGTTTATTATAATTCTTCAAATCGCCCTTGGAAGAAACGAAGGAATTTAGGCTCGTACACCATCCTCAAGCCCCGGGCTTTATCCCGATCTTTAAACATCTCTATTATACTCCAAGCTGCTACATCGAAATGAGCCTGTGTATATACACGACGAGGAACAGTCAATCTTACTAATTCCAGCTCCGGATAATAGTGATCTCCTGTCTGTTTATTTCTTCCTGCCGATACAATTCCCCGCTCCATACCTCTCACTCCTGATTCTACATAAATATCCGCAGCCAATTTCTGCGCAGGAAATTGATCTTGAGGTATATGTGAGTAAAATTTCTTCGCATCAATAAATACACCGTGTCCTCCGATAGGCAACACAATCGGGATACCTGCTTCATGCAACAGATTACCGAAATATTCGACCTGACGAACACGTGAGGCGATCATATCATCCTGTACAGCTTCGATCAACCCCTGAGCCATCGCTTCCATATCCCTTCCGGCAAGACCTCCGTATGTTGGCATTCCTTCGTATACAACGATCAGGCTTCGTAAATCATCGTAAAGATCGGGATCGTTACACATAACCAATCCTCCGATATTTACATACAGGTCTTTTTTGGCACTGACTGTCGCAGCGTCGCTATAGGAGCAAAATTCACGATTTATATCCTCTACACTGCGATTCTTGTAACCCTCTTCGCGCTGTTGAATAAAATACGCATTCTCTATATTGCGTGTAGCATCCAACACAACTTTGATGCCATGCTTGTGAGACAGTTCCGATACGGCCTTCATGTTCGCCATACTCACAGGCTGCCCTCCCGCCATATTCACAGGGGCACCGACAGTAATGTAGGCTATATTTTTTGCGCCTTTTTCGTTAATCAGCCTCTCATATTTTTCGAGGTCTATGTTTCCCTTAAAAGGATGTGTGGACTGACTTCTGTGCGCCTCATCGATAATCACATCCACAAATGTTCCTCCTGCAATCTCCTGATGCTGACGTGTAGTCGTAAAATACATATTACCTGCTACATACTGTCCCGGAGTAATCATACATTTGCTTAGTAAGTTTTCGGCTCCACGACCTTGATGAGTAGGCAGAATATATTTGTAACCATAATATTTTTTACAAACTTCTTCCAAATAGTAGAAACTACGGCTCCCGGCATAGGCCTCATCTCCAATCATCATTCTCGACCATTGCATATCACTCATCGCATTCGTTCCGCTATCCGTCAACAAATCGATATAGACATCATCGGCATGGAGTAAAAAAGTATTCCATCCCGCTTCTTTCATACATTTCAAACGATGCTCCCTTGTTGTGGTTTTCAGGGGTTCTACTACTTTGATGCGATAGGGCTCTGCCCATGGTTTCTTTGAGAATGCCATATTCGTAGATTTTTGGTTAAAAGATTATTTATTGAAAAGAAAATAAAGCAAGGTTAACTAACTATTTGACAAATCAAATAGCACTACACTACAAATATAAAATAAAAACATCAAAAAGAAAATAGAATCAACCCTTATTTACTTACAAAATAACAGACATCAATCTTGTTCGCAAAGTTGATCATACATTTTTTTAAGACTCTTCAATATTTTCTTTTTATATAGGCTTATATTCCTCATAGCCAATAAAGAAGAGAAAGAACCACTAATAAATACAATAAGAAAAGCAGGAAAGAAGGCTTGATTCGTAACAACATCAAGAAAAGACCTGTTTATTGAATATACGAAAAAAGACAGATAGCATGGTAAAATCATCAAGATCGCAAAAAAGTAACGAACCGGATACATCTTTTGCGCTTTTGATATCTCATTTATCCGATACCTCAACCAATCTCTGAGAGGAAGACTCATCGTATTATAATTTATCTTATAGTGCGATCGGATGCCCGATACAACAAAGACAGCTACTACAAAGCATAGCACTATATTGTTTATTAGATAATAGGTATCATTCGCTCTTTTTATTCCGGCATATACCAGTAACACAAAAAGTGTAATTCCTACCGATATGGAAATATAATCGATAAAAGAATGTTTTCTCATCACTTTGACAACCTTCTTTTCTAGCAGCTTTTTGAGGTCTTCAGCAGACTGAGCCTCTATATTAGAGCTTCCTTTGTGCCATATATCTTGTAAATTATCCCTTTTCATAACCCATCTTAATTAAGTTGTCCTTCAAAACATTTTTTGCTCGGTTTATCCTAGTGCCGACATTGGATTTACTGATCCCTATGATTTCTGAGATTTCTTCATAGCTTTTCTCCTCCAAATAAAGTAGTATGATAGATTTGTCGATATCATTCAAATCATAAATAGCTGTCAACAGCATACTCATATCTTCATCTACAGCCCATTGCTTAGCCATATCAACATAAGCCTCATCGGGCAATTCTTCGCGGTACTGCATCCGGGAATCTTTTCTAATTCGTGATATAGAAGTATTGATAGATATTGAGTATATCCATGATACAACGTTCTCTCTATTTCGTAAAGATGCGTATGCCTTCCACATCTGATAAACAATTTCCTGAAAATTATCTTTCCGTTCATCTTCATGCCTAAAGTAGATAAGACTCACCTTATGCAGAATGGATTGATATTTTTCCAACATTTGTAGAAAGTTCTCTCTCAGATCATCCATATCATTATTGTCCTTTTACTATATAGTAGAAGTTACTTGAATTTTATTACAAGAAAACTATTTTTTATAAATAAAAAAACCGACACACCTCTTGAGGTATATCGGCTTATAGAAAAATATATTCTTCTTTATCCTATCTGACAACCCGGTTCTACATCTTTAGAAGGTGTGATAAGCGATAAATTACCCTGCCCATCTTCTACAGAAAGAATCATCCCTTGCGACTCTATTCCTTTTAGTTTCCGTGGTTCGAGATTTGCAATAAAACACACCTGTTTACCGACTAAATCTTCAGGCTTGTACCAAGCTGCTATTCCCGAAATAATGGTACGTTTACCCATGCCATCATCAATTAAGAATTGCAACAATTTATCAGCTTTAGGTACTTTTACACACTCCAATACTTTTCCAACACGAAGATCGAGCTTCGAAAAATCATCAAAAGCAACGTTTGGTTTCTGCGGAGCAATTTTTACTTCCACGGCCTGTTCATTTGCTTTTTTAGTATCCAAAAGTTTCTGTATTTGTTTTTCTATCGTTTCATCTTCTATTTTAGAGAACAGCAATTCCGACTCATTCAACGGATGCCCTACAGGCAGCAGATCAATGCGTCCTAGTTGATCCCATGTCAGGTTATCAACATTGATAAACCGGCGTATCTTTTTCACGCTGAATGGCAAGAACGGCTCGAAAGCAATTGCGAGATTGGCAGTAATCTGTAGAGATATATTCAATATTGTTTCTACACGTGCCATATCTGTTTTAACGACTTTCCAAGGCTCTGTATCTGCCAGATATTTGTTACCGATACGTGCCAGGTTCATGGCTTCTTTAAGCGCATCGCGGAAACGGTATGTATCGAGATAAGATTCGACTACAGCCTTTACGTCTGCAAACTCTTTAAGGGTTTCCTTATCATAGTCTGTCAGTTCATTCAACTGCGGTACTTTATTATCAAAATATTTTTGAGTAAGTACTAATGCGCGATTGATAAAGTTCCCCAAAATAGCAACAAGCTCATTGTTGTTGCGAGCCTGAAAATCTTTCCACATAAAGTCATTATCCTTCGTTTCGGGAGCATTAGACGTGAGCACATAACGAAGTATATCTTGTTGTCCCGGAAAATCTTCGAGATATTCGTGCAACCACACAGCCCAGTTTCGTGAAGTAGATATTTTATCTCCCTCCAGATTCAGAAATTCATTTGCCGGAACATTTTCAGGTAAAATGAAAGAACCTTCAGCCTTCAACATGGCAGGAAAAACGATACAGTGGAAAACAATATTATCTTTCCCGATAAAGTGTACCAATTTCGTATCTTCCGATTTCCACCATTTCTCCCAGCTATCAGGCAGCAATTCTATTGTATTAGAAATATATCCGATAGGAGCATCGAACCACACATAAAGCACTTTTCCTTTTGCATCGGGCAGTGGAATAGGCACACCCCAATCGAGGTCGCGACTTACGGCACGAGGTTGTAACCCCATATCCAGCCATGACTTACACTGTCCGTAAACATTCGATTTCCACTCTTTATGACCTTCGAGTATCCACTGACGAAGCCACGACTCGTGCTTGTCAAGAGGCAGGTACCAGTGTTTCGTTTCACGCATCACAGGAGTAGAACCTGATATTGTAGAGCGAGGATTTTTCAGATCGGTAGGGCTAAGCGACGTTCCGCACGACTCACACTGGTCTCCGTAAGCATTCGGATTGCCACAGTGAGGGCATTCGCCCATAATATAACGGTCGGCGAGAAACATCTGAGCTTCCGCATCATAATATTGTTCACTTGTTTTTTCTTCAAACGCTCCCTTATTATGCAACCTAAGGAAAAAGTCAGAAGCTGTCTTTTTATGAATATCAGAGCTTGTACGGGAATAAATATCAAAAGCTATTCCGAAATCTTCAAAAGATTTCTTGATAATTCCATGATACTTATCAACAATATCCTGAGGTGTAACTCCCTCTTTCTTTGCTCGGATGGTGATAGGCACACCATGCTCATCAGAACCACCTATATGTATTACATCTTCACCTTTAAGCCTAAGGTAGCGCACGTAAATATCGGCAGGAATATAAACTCCGGCAAGATGTCCGATATGTACAGGACCATTGGCATAAGGAAGGGCCGATGTAACAAGGGTTCTGTTGTATTTCTTGGTCATATATAGTAAGTTATTTTATATTTAGTTCCCGTAAGATGCATTTTCGTGGTGCAAAGATAGGAACTTAGAGACAAAAAATACAGTCCTTTATGATTTTTGTTTGGGGTTTTGTTTTATGATCAAAAACTCCGCTTTACTCTTTTTACTCTGTGGTAAAAAAGAAGCGGAGATTACTTTCATTAAAATTGAAACTCTTAACCTTACAAACCGAGCGTTTGCTTTAAGAGCCTATACCCATTCATACTAATCCTCACCTGCGAACCATCTTTGAGCTTTAGCAATTGGCTTTGTTTATTATACAACTCTATTTGCGCTATAAAATCGACATTTACGATACTGGAACGATGTACACGCACAAATTTATTAGAAGGTAAGAGGCTTTCGAAGGACTTCATCGTTTGCTCTTTGAGGAATTTACCTTTATCCGAGTATATCATTACATAATCTCCCTCTGCCTGTATATAAATTATATTGGAGACAGGGATTACCTCTATTCTTTGCCCATTTTTTACAGCGACACGCTCCAATTCTTCATTTGGTTTTATTTCTTCAGTCACGAGATTCTCTATATTATCATCTTCTGCAATAGGAAACTCATCCGTATTTTCATCTGAACTCTGTACATTAGACTTATATATATTATTGTAAAAAAGTATTGCAGACACATATACCAGCAAGCTTAAAACAATCCGAGTTGTAGAGATCGGCAACAATCCGATCCATTCCTCTTGAGGAAAAAGTGTATACAAAGCCAAAAGATCTGCTCCCAACCATAAAAACACGAACAATATAGCTAATGCCGTATAATTAACGACCTGTTGCTTAAAAGGCAAAGTAGCAAAGCGAGTATATTTTACAATCTCATACAATAAAAATAAAAGTATAGACAAAACAATCCCCGAGACACAAGCGTCAGCCCACAATACAGGCAAGGGAACCATCGCCAAAGGCTTCATACAGCCATATATAATAGCAGTAGTCAGCAATGCTATAAAAATGTACATTATGATTATCAAGCGACTCTTCATCCTAACGGCTATCTGTTTAATTTCGGATTTCTATATTGCCAAATATACTATTTGCCTCCATTATAACCCGTGCGCCATTTTCATTCTCCAAAGATTCGTCTTTATACAAACGTCTATCTTGGAAAGCACCTAAAACAGTAGAACTATCCACCTTTAATGTCCATTCTGAGGGGATATATACAACCAAGCTGCCAAATATCGCATTCAACTCTAAGTATGCTATATTTTCACCCAACTGAGCCTTACGCAAATCTAAGATCAACTCCCCGAAAATTACATTAGCCTCTCCTCCTTTAAAGTTTTGAGATAATATGATCTGCTCAGAGCCTCCGAAAATCATATTCTTTTCGAAAAAATCGGATTTATTATGTATTGCCTGAGCAGACTCGTGCCACTCATCAGTCTCTGCATTATATACTTTATTCCATCGCTCACCTTTTTTATTATCAGATGATCTCAACCAGTTTAATACTAAAACGGTACCCACTGTTATCGGTATTATTGGCCAGTATGTTCTGAAATCGATATCGAGATCAATGAAAATAGTGGGAAATGCAGAACTCAATTTGGGGTAGATAAAAAATAATCCAAAACCAATTGCCAAAAGTCCCTGTCCTAGTTTTCGTTTTACAACAAGAGACCATACCCCAACTCCGATCAATAACATCTGCCACGATATAAATATTGGTCTTAATACATCGGGAAGAATTCCCATATTAAAGAATAAGAAAAAACCTCCGACTAGAATTAGCAAAACGGCAAAACCGATACCGTCTTTATTTGATTTATCTCTTCTAGCTCTTTTAAAAAAATGTCTATCTTCTAAATTTCGTCTCATAATAAACTTATTTAATGTTATGATGTAAAATTAATCCGACCGGCATATATAAACAAGTAATAATCGATGAACGAATTCTATTTCCCGACAAACGAAAGATAAAAACTTGTAAACAAAAGAATCGGATATGAACCTTTACTACAGGCACTTGTTATATTCGAATATAAAAGTAAAGATTTAACACCAAACAAGTATCTTAAACCTTTATCTTTTTGCTTAGTCATAATAATTGCAAAACAATATTAGAAACAAATTAAATATAAACAATTAAAACAATAACATGATGAAACGAACTACACTCGCAGCGTTAACACTGCTTATGATGATGTGCTTATCTTTTGCTTCGGTAGCAAATGCACAAAGCAAACAAGAAAGAACCAAAATACTAGAACCCTATCCGGCAGCAAAAGAAGGAATGGTGAGACATGTGATTTATCTAAGTAAAAAGTCGGATGAATCTAAATTCAAGATAGAAATAGTTCCCGGAAAAGTAATGAGCGTGGATTGCAATGTGCATACCCTGATGGGTAAATTGGAAGAGAAAGATTTACAGGGATGGGGATATACTTATTACGAATTCACATCGGATGGAAAAACAGCCTCTACAATGATGGCATGTAATAAGCCGAACGAAAACAGATTTGTATCAAGTCAATCTCTTATTGTGAGATACAATAGCAAACTACCTATAGTGGTATACGCTCCGAAAGGTTATGAGATTAAATATCGAGTTTGGAAAGCAGGCAAAGACCAAAACTCTGAAATAAAATAAGATTGTTGATAATCGTCAAAACAGAGAGACAAGTCTATTTCGACCTGTCTCTTTTTTATAAAGGTCGTTATCGTCTTTTGTTACTTCCTAAAACAAATAAAACTTGTATAGGTATATAAATAACATTTTCTTAAAATATTTATAACTTTGCAACATAAACAAAAATCAGACTTATGTTAACGCTGAAAACAATTAGTGAGAATCCTGAGCTAGTGATTAAAAAGCTGGCTAAAAAACATTTCGATGGAAAAGAAATAATCGAAAAGGTATTGGAAATAGACCAGACAAGAAAGAGAACACAAACCTCTTTAGATTCTTGTTTGTCAGAATCCAATAATCTATCGAAACACATAGGACAACTAATGAAAGAAGGCAATAAGGCCGAAGCTGAGATTGCAAAAAACAGAGTAGCTGAAATAAAAGAACAAAGTAAAGTTCTCGAAGATACACTTCGCCAAGCAGAACAAGATCTACAAGAATTGCTTGTTCTTATCCCTAACCTTCCATCGGACGAGGTTCCTGAAGGAAGAGTAGCCGAAGACAATGTTGTAGAAAAAACCGGAGGTATTATACCTGAACTGGGAGAAGATGCGCTTCCACATTGGGACTTGGCTAAAAAATATGATCTTATCGATTTCGAACTTGGCGTAAAGATTACAGGAGCGGGATTTCCGGTATATAAAGGAAAAGGAGCACGCTTACAACGTGCATTAATAAACTATTTCCTTGACAAAGCTCGTGAATCCGGATATCTGGAAGTACAGCCACCTTATGTAGTAAATGCTGCTTCGGGTTATGGTACAGGTCAGTTGCCGGATAAGGAAGGACAAATGTATCATGCTACGTTGGATGATTTGTATCTGATACCTACAGCCGAAGTTCCTGTAACAAATATATATCGTGACGTTATTCTCGAAGAAAAAGATCTGCCGATTATGAATACGGCATATTCTGCTTGTTTCCGTCGCGAGGCAGGTTCGTACGGGAAAGATGTTCGTGGATTGAATCGTTTACACCAGTTCGACAAAGTTGAAATTGTTCGTATCGACAAACCTGAGCACTCTTACGACTCTTTGAAGGAAATGGTTGCGCATGTTCAGTCACTCGTTGATGAGCTTGAATTGCCTTGGCGCATACTTCGTCTATGTGGAGGGGATATGAGTTTCACTTCTGCCCTTACATTTGACTTTGAGGTATTCTCGGCAGCACAAAAACGTTGGCTCGAAGTAAGTTCGGTATCCAATTTCGAAAGCTATCAGGCAAACCGTCTGAAATGCCGCTATCGGGATACAGACAAAAAGATACAGCTGGCTCATACTCTGAACGGCAGCGCATTAGCTTTACCCCGCATTGTTGCAGCATTGTTAGAAAACAATCAGACCGATGCAGGTATTCGCATACCGAAAGTATTGGTGCCATATACAGGTTTTGAATTTATTAATTAAAGTGAAAATCATACTATTTGCCACAAAAAATCGTTATACTAAATGGTAATGTATTAATTTTGCGTCAAATGCTAAATCTAACATATTAAAATAAAGGATATGAATAAAAAATTAATTGGAATTGGATTAGCTCTGGCTTTCCTTATTGCATTTGGATCTTGTAAACCTAAACAAAGTGCATATAAGTCGGTATATGAAGCTGCGAAAGAAAGAGAAATGGAAGAGAACTCAGTATCTTCAACTCCTGTTTCGAAACCAGCGACTACGACTCCTAGCTACAGTAGCGAAACCGTTAGAAAAGAAAAAGTTACCCCGGTATACGAAAGTGATGCTAATGGGTTGAAAGCTTACAGTGTAGTTGTTGCTGCAATGGCAATGAAACCGGGAGCTGAATCTTTGAAAGAAAGATTTGGAAACGACGGTTACAATATAATATTGGTTCGCAACGATCAGGGAATGTACCGTGTTATTATAGCAAGTTACGACTCAAAGGAACAAGCTGTAGCTAAAAAGAATGAAATCCTCGAAAAATATCATGCAATGGGAGATGTATCTGCTCTAAAAAGCAAATACGGAATTCCATTCAACGATTGGTGGATATTACAGCGAGAATATTAAACGAATATAAAAGGAGAGCCTAACTGCTCTCCTTTTTTTATCTCCATAGCTAAAGTAAATGCCATCTAAACACCTTTACTTTTAACTTTTAGTGTATTAATTAAACGTCTTTTTTTATATCTTTGCATAGTAATATCGATATCGTTTTACTAAACAAACATCTAAGAATGAAGATAATCTACACAACTTTACTACTATCAATTATTATGTTTGTATCCTCTTGTGGATCACAGGAAAAATCTATTGCTAAATTTTATCGGGAGGCAAACAATCAGATGAAAGGAGAAAGCTTCTTAATCGAAGAAAGCAAAAATACTTCGGGTAAAGAAACGAAAAGTAGTAGCGAATCAATAAACTATACGGCCGAATCGGCTTATATGGCTCAGGTAAAAGCTACCTATGAACATTATAAAGTAAATCATGATGATTCGGAATATGCAAATGGAGATGTATATCTGGAAGCTGCAAAACGCAGACAGGCTCTTATCGATCAATGTCCTGATTGTCCGAAAAAGACCTCTGTTGTAGTACCAATAACATCACCCGCTAATTCTCAATCGCAAGGAGGACAAACAAGCGAGACATCGGTTGGAGAACCTGAAAGCTCAGTTTTTTTTGCGCACTTACTCGATACAGACAAGAAAATACTCAAAACGGAAGAATTATCTTACTTAAATAAAGAAGATAAAGCAAAGCTTAAAAAATATAGTGTAGTAATAGCTTCACTAACGAATAAATATAACGGATCAGAACACCTAAAAAAAACGTTAGGGACGAAAGAGTCTTTAATCGTAGTAAAAAACACTTCCGGTATATATTATGTTATTATCGGAACGTATGACTCGGAACAAGAAGCTTTGAATAAAATAAAGACAGTGGAAGAACAGTATAATGCACGAAAGTCTTCTGCACAATTATTGAAAACATACAGAATACCATTAACAGATTTATGGATTCTACGAAAATAATGTAAACAAAGATATTTGATAAGGATGAAGATAAAGTTCTTAGGAACAGGAACATCCACAGGAGTCCCTGAAATTGGCTGCAAATGTGAGGTATGCACCTCTAATAACATAAAAGACAGACGCCTGCGAGCGTCTGTTTTATTGAATATAGGTGATAAGCGAATTCTTATCGATTGTGGTCCTGATTTCCGGGAGCAAATTATTCATGAGGAATTTTCGCACATTCACGGAGTAATACTCACCCACGAACATTATGACCATGTGGGCGGATTAGATGATTTACGTCCTTTCTGTAGATTCGACGATGTAGATATATACTCAAACGCCATTACCTTAGATGCACTAAAAAGAAGAATCCCCTACTCTTTCAGGGAGCACCGCTACCCCGGAGTTCCCACGTTCAGGCTTCACGAAGTTAGTCATGAAGCGTCTTTTTGTATAGGGGATATTGAGATACAACCTATAAAAATCATGCATCACATGCTGCCTATTTTAGGTTACCGAATCAACAACTTCGCTTATCTCACTGATGTAAAGCATATACCTGAAGAAGAATACTATAAATTAAAAAACTTGGATACCTTAGTTATTAGTTCTCTACGTATCGACAAGCATATATCTCATTTAAATCTAATAGAAGCTTTGGAAGAGATAAAGAAAATATCTCCTAAAAAAGCTTATCTGACACACATGTCTCACCAAATGGGATTACATGATAAGGTACAAGCCATATTGCCTCCAAATGTATACTTGTCGTACGACGGGCTTGAAATCAATATATAATACAAGGTTATACAACGAAGATTAATAGTATCATAGACCTCGTTAGATTTATTTTTATTCTTGAACAGAATATTACTTAACGAGGACATTAAAAATACACAAGGGTATATCGATATATATATTAAAAACTTTTTATTTGATAGCCTTCTATTTTAAAGATTTTATTATATTTAGAAAATCTTTAGGCCTAACGTGTAAAATAAATACTGAAGAAAAACATTGGAATTATTTATATCAGGAATGCATGCACAATCAAATGAATACCGAGTTAATATTACTACAATACAATTAAGGGGTTTTATGTCAACCGTTTTTATATTCAGAATATTATAAAAGTTTAAATCTCGAACGATTTAACTATATTTTTACAATATTATCTCTTATTTTTGTAAAATTAAATGCTCTAAATTCTTTGTTCTTCAAATACTCTGTTAGGCTATATAACTATAAGATAATTTAGTTCCTCTAACTCATGAAGAAACATATTCATGGATACTTTGTTATTCGTGTAATGCACTAAAACCACCATACAATTCGAGAATGAAACAATCAACCACCTTAGTTCTTATTTGCTGGTTATCTGTATTTTCAATTCTGAGTTCATATGCTGCATATGGGGCTCACAGAGTCGGAAACCTTGACCTGTCAAATAACGCTGTATTATGTATGTACCAAGATCAAAATGGATATATGTGGTTTGGTACATATGATGGCCTTAATCTATACAATGGAAAAAACCTTTATGTGTATCGGTTCGAACTAGACAACGAATATTCACTTTGCAGCAATATCATACATAAAATTTCGCAAGCAGATGCTGACCATTTGTGGATATCAACTTTTCTTGGACTTAACAGATTCTCGTTAAAAGACAGGCGAGTAACAGAGTCTCACCCCGAATGTCCCGAAGCGAAGCTTTTAGCGGCAGATAGTCAAGGCAATACATGGGTTATATGCAAACGAGGATATATTTCCTATTATTCATCATCTTCCGACTTGAAAAGGTTCCAAGATATCCATCTCCCTGAGGCTGACACTGAAAGTATAAAAGATATTTTCTTTACTAAGAATGATAAACTTTATTTGATTACAAACAATGGGAAACTTCTGAATATTGAATATTTAAAGAAGCAAGATTCGGATATAAAACTAAAAACTCATGAAATAACAATGCATGATAAAAATATAGATTATGCATCTTATGAGAACAATAAGATTTACTTCGTTGATAAAGATCAAAAGCTATACCTATATGACATAATTGCTTCAAAAAAAATAGTATTATCAGATATATCGCAACTTACAGCCAAAAATGGCGGTATAGCAAGAATAACATCGTTCAAATATGACGTATATATCGCGTTTAAAAACAATGGCGTAGTAAAATTGAATATAGAAGACCACTATAGGCCGGAAGTTATAACTAGCGGGATAGGTGTTTTTTGCTTATTAAAGGATAATAAACAAGATATACTATGGCTTGGAACAGATGGCAAAGGTGTAGAAATGTTCTATCAGAATCACGATATGTTTGGGAATATACTGCTCGAACATTTGCCATTCGACAGCCAAAAACCTGTTCGTTCGATATATACCGACGAACACAACAATCTTTGGGTAGGCACAAAAGGTGACGGTATTTTTCTGATTAAGAATTACGATAAGTTGAATAATTTAAAAATTCCATCATCGGAAATAATCCATTACACAACAACCGAAGGGTTAGTCAGCAACCTTGTATTCTGTTTTTTACGAAGCAAGAAGAAAGACATAATCTGGTTAGGGACAGAAGGCCCAGGACTTTCTTATTATTCATACAAAGACAATAAAATAAAGACAGCGATAAATAAGACTCCGAACACAATAGGTAAAGTTCATTCAATATGTGAAGTAAATGATTCCACATTATGGATGGCCACAGCCGGAAATGGCTTATTGGAGGTTGTTGTTGACAATCAGGCTCCAACAGTTGAAGTTAAATCGATAAATGCCTTCTTCCCGAAGAAAAACGATAAGACATGCAACGAGTTCCATTCTATGACTTATGACGGAAAATCAACATTATTTATAGGGAATAGAGGTGGTTATGGAGTAACACGATTTAACATCACGAACAAACAATACGAATTTATTCCCATCAATAAAGCAGAAAGTACTGCTATTGGTGATGTATTAAGTGTTTATCAGAGTAAAGACTCTGTGTTTTATTTCGGAGCAAGCTCAGGCCTAACTCAAATGCAGTTTTTTAAAAACGGAAATCATACAATCAAGCAATTTGACAGAAAAAGTGGCATTATAAATGATATGATACACGGAATACTCGAAGATAAAGAAGGCTGCATATGGCTAAGTACAAATAAAGGACTGGCTAAGTATAATCCGCATAACGACTTTTTCCACAACTATACATTTCCTGATCTAAAAGTTTTTGAGTTTTCTGATGATGCCTACTGGCATTGCCCATATACAGGGCGACTTTTCTTTGGTGGCATAAACGGACTCACATGGCTAGAGCCGGGATATAGTTTTGAGAATAGCTATAGACCTGATCTTTATTTCTTTGGATTAAAAATATCAGGAGAAGATCGTCCTTTGTCAAATTACATTAACAACAGCACTAAGTATCTCGAAATCCCTGCTAATGTTGCAGCCTTTACGCTCTCATTTATAGCGGTAGACTATATCGATGGAGAAAACTACGAATATTCTTATATGCTGGAAGATTACAATAATGAATGGACAGATTTACAAAAGTCAAATGAGATAACATTCACCAATCTGCCTTCGGGAGAGTATGTTTTGAAAGTTAGATATAAGAACGATGTGTTCAATTCCGATGAAAGATTCTACACCCTCCATATAAAAAAATTACCCCCTTGGTATTTCACCACATGGGCAATAGTTGGATATGCATGCTTATTCTTACTTGTTTGCGCATATATCATTTATATGATTCGCAAAAAAATAATAAACAAGCAAATACAACTAGCGAATAAAATAGAAGAAGAACAAAAAGAGAAGTTGATAGAAGCTAAACTAGACTTCTTCACAAATGTTACTCATGAGTTTTGTACTCCGCTAACTCTTATAAATGGAGTGACCGATCGTATAGAGAAAACCCCAAATATGGATAATAACTTTCATAAGTATATCGAGATCTTACGTAACAATGTCGATAATCTGAACGAGCTTATCCAAGAAATACTCGATTTCAGAAAATTAGAAGAATCCAAATACAACCTCCATATAATAAAAAATGCTCCTGTTGCCCAACAAATAAGGAAACAGTCTGAGTCATTCTTTTCTATTGCCGAGCAAAATAAAATACGATTCAACCTGAAAGTGTCAGATAAGCTGCTTTGGAATACAGATATAATATGTTTCAATAGAATATACACCAACCTTGTATCCAATGCATTTAAATATACAAAAGAAGGTGGAGAAGTCAAAGTTACCTTAATGACAGACAACGATACCTTAACCCTAAAAGTATACAACACTGGGAAGGGAATTGAGGCTTCTAAAATTCCGATTATATTTGATCGCTATAGCATCCTTGAAGAAATAGGGAGTGACAACCAATACTCTCGTACATCGTCACGGAATGGAATAGGGCTGTCTATTTGCCAAAGCCTTGTTGAACTATTACAAGGAAGCATAAAAGTAGAAAGTGAAGTAAATAGATATGCGGAATTTATTGTGGAGCTACCTCAACTGGAACTAAAAGAAGTACCTGTTGCTACTCTTCAAGAACCTGTAAATGTTCTACCGGATGACAATTCAGGCAAGGGTTCTAAACCGATAATACTCGTTGTAGATGACAATGAGGATATAATATGGCTCATCAATGATATTTTATCAGACGAATATATTATCAAAGGAGCTAACAATGCAAACGAAGCACTTAAACAAATAGAAAGCCAAATGCCGGAACTGATCATCACTGATATCATGATGCCTGAAGTGAGTGGGCTGGAACTGATAAACCAAATAAAATCGGACAAAATAACCAGACACATTCCTTTGGTTATCATTTCAGCAAAGATTAGTGACGCAGATCAATCTGAAGGACTAGATGTTGGGGCAGATGCATATCTTACAAAACCATTTTCTCCACTCTTTTTACGCTCTGTGATAAATCGTCTCCTAAATACGAAGAAAAAACTAAAAGACTATTACTATTCACCCGAAAGTGCACTTGAGTATTCGGATGGACAAGTAATACATCAGGAAGATAAAGAGTTTATGGAGTCCGTTATTTCGATAATAGACAGTAATATCGAAGAGGAGAACCTTAGACCGGAGTTAATAGCAGAAAAGCTTGGTACAAATACACGAAATCTGTACAGAAGATTCAAGAAAATTACATCACTTACACCGAGTGATTTTATAAAAGATTACAGATTTACTTGTGCGGCGAAATTATTAATCACAACAAACCTCACTATTCAAGAAATTATATATAAGGTGGGGATAAATAACAAATCCTACTTCTATAGGGAGTTCTCAAAAAAATACAATATGACCCCTAAGGAATACAGGCAGCAAAAATAACAAGACAGACTGAATAGTATCCTAAAAAACCAAAAAGGTATCCTAGTTTACACCGTGTAAATAAGGATACCTTTTTCAGCTTTTAAGATAAAGAAATAAACATACATAAATATTAACATTGCATGTTCCTTATTGGAATAAACATTAAAATAGCTCAGAGGGATTCTTAGAGACATTATACAAAATAAGAATTGCCCATGGAAAACAGAAAGACATAAAACATCGATTATCAACCTAGAAATTTTAAAGACTTACAGATAGGTAAAAGGTTTATAAAACAACTTTCAGGTATATCAAGACAAAGGAAAATACATTACACTCCCTATAATATTAACCTCTAAAACCTAGAATTTATGTAACATTCATTAAAACCAACTCATTTTAAATTCAAAACAGAGACAAATGTCTCAAATAACTAATTACAAGTTAACTTAATAAAAATCATATTATGAGAAAAAAATCTGCAAGTAATACTTCTAAAAGTTACTACAAGGATTATGTCAGAAAGGCACTTTTTCTATTTCTTTCTCTCATGATCTTTCAGTACTCATCTGCTTCAGCTCCTGCAGCCGTAAAGGATGCAAATGAAAGCAAAAGCATTGAACAGAGTAACATCACTGTGAAAGGCACAATAAAAGATGAAACCGGCGAGCCATTAAGCGGCGTAAGCATTGTTGTAAAAGGTACTACAACAGGAACAATATCTGATTTGGACGGTGCATATACTATCACTGTACCAAACTCTAATTCTACTCTTGTATTTTCTTTTATAGGATTCCATACACAAGAAATAGTTGTAGGAGGAAAAACAAATATTAATGTCATCTTAGTAGAAGATGCTAAAGCCTTGGAAGAAGTAGTAGTAGTAGGTTACGGTACAATGCGTAAATCGGATGTAACCGGATCTATTGCAAGCGCCAAAGGATCGGACATAGTTAAAGCGCAAACATTCAACGCCCTTGATGGACTAAAAGGGAAAGCATCAGGTGTGAATATCTTCAGTAACTCCGGACAACCAGGTGCTGTTTCTCGTATAATTATCCGTGGGGTAAGTACCATCAAAGCTAATACAAATCCATTGTTTGTAGTAGACGGTGTGGTTATGGAAGCTGATGCATTCAATAGGCTTAATCCAAATGACATAGAAAATATTGAAGTATTGAAGGATGCGTCTTCGGCTGCCATATATGGAGCACGTGGAGCTAATGGGGTAATACTCGTAACTACAAGACGTGGAGATATGGGAACTGAAGGAACAACACTAAGATATGATGGATCTGTAAGCTTCGCTAATGTATCACGTTACATGGAAACATTAAGTGCATCCCAATGGCAAGAAGCCTTTATGATTGGCTTGAAAAACGCTAATACATATAAAGGTACGGCTTATTCATTGAATATGGCAGACCATTTTACCGACTCCCGTTATTTTGACTCAAATGGTAAAGCATTATATAATACCGATTGGCAAAAAGAAGCTACACGTACAGCTGTTTCTCACAATCATCAGTTGAGTATCCAACAATCAACTAAAAAATCATCTGTAGGTGCTTTCTTAAACTTTACCGATCAACAAGGTCTTTTACTTAACTCATACATGAAGCGTGTAAACGCAAAAATGACATTTGATGCTAATCCTACAAAATGGTTAACTACTGGTATCAATTTGATGGTAAACCATTCATGGGGTAATAATGCAGACCACGGAGACGGAGGGCAAAACGCACTTCGTACGATGATAGAAATGCCGGCATGGTATCCTATTAAGAATCCTGATGGATCATGGGCTGATAACAATTCAGCATCTTTCAAACCTGTAGTGAAATACCTAGACAATCCGGCAACAGTAACGAACGAATATCAAGAACGACTATTTTCTGCTGAAGATGGAGCAAACCCTGTTCACTTCCTTAAATCCGTAATTCGCAAACAATATCGTACGCACATATTTGGAAATGCTGCCTTCACGTTCCATCTTATGCCAGGTTTGGATTTATTAACTCAACTTGGAGTAAGTAACAATCAAAACACAAATCGTGAATACGGACCTCGCGACGTACATGACTTTGGTAAAGGAGATCAGGGTAATGCTTATCAAAGTAATTCCCATAATCTGTATTGGCAAGAAGAGACATACCTAACATACAAAAAGGTATTCGGAGATCACCGTATCAATGCAATGGCTGGTTTATCTTGGACAGAAAATGAGTACGAATATTTTACAGCGAATGCTAAAACTTTTGCTGATGATTTCTATGACTATCACAATATGGGCGCGGGAACTAAGCCTTCATCAGTAACTTCAGGTCATGAGCGCTGGGCTATGAACTCTTATTTCTTACGTGCAGGCTATACTATGAAAGACAAATATATGGCAACCGTGACAGCTCGTTATGATGGATCATCAAAGTTTGGTAAGAATAATAAATATGCATTTTTCCCTTCTTTAGGGTTAGGTTGGTTGGCTTCTAACGAAGATTTCTTAAAAGATAATAGCATAATTAGTATGCTGAAGTTGCATTCAAGTTATGGTATATTAGGAAATAGCGAAATAGGCGTGTATAACTCATTGGCTACTATTGGACAAGGAACTACAGTAATTGGTGGAGAAAAAGTTACTACTGCTTATTTAAGCAGACTTGCAAACAAAGATCTAAAATGGGAAAAAACAGCTCAATTTGATGCTGGTATCAACCTAGGTTTATTCAAAGATCGTTTGGTATTTGATGTATCTTATTATCACAAATATACAAGTGATTTATTATATGATCGGCCATTACCATATTCTACAGGATTCTCTACTATGACTGCAAATATTGGAGAAGTATCAAATCAAGGTCTTGACCTAATGGTAACAGCTTATCCGATTAGAAGTAACGATATTTCATGGAGTAGTACATTGAATGTGAACTATAATAAGAATAAAGTAGAAAAAATCGGATTGAATAATGAAACAATATGGAATAACTGGGGAACACTAAAAGTAGGTGAGTCTTTATCTTCATTTGGCGGTTATGAATGGCTAGGCATAAGCGATTCGGGAGACAATATCGGACGTAGTATTATTGCTACTGAAAGAACTATCTTAGGCAAAGGATTGCCTGATTGGACCGGTAGCTTTACCAATACATTCAACTATAAGAACTTTGATTTAACTGTCGATTTCCAATTTACATTAGGTGTAGATGTTTTACAAGATTTCTTACACTCTACTCAATCTCGTTTTTTAACATCAGGTCTTTCTACTATCTTAACTGATGCTTGGTCTCCAGAAAACAAGAATACAAAAGTACAGATGATTTTCAACCGTCAGTATGGTGATAGCTACACTGATCAGAACTTCAACTCTTCGTGGTTAGCTGATGGTTCATATTTACGTTTGAGTCTAATACAGTTAGGTTATACATTAGATAAATCTGTAGCAGCTAAACTTGGTCTTAAAGGATTACGAGTGTATGGTACTGCAAATAATGTATTCTTATTGTGCTCTGATGAATTTAAAGGATATGATCCTGAATCCTCTTCTAAAGGTACGTCACAATGGGGACAAAACGTAATGTTCTTTGCCTATCCAAAAGCTCGTACATTCACATTGGGAGCAAGTATAACATTCTAATATTAAAAAATTAGCTTCATGAAAAAGATAAAAAATTTAATGCAAAAGCCTCTTGTGGGTATAATTGCACTAGCACTAACAGTTTCATCATGCTCTGGATTTCTTGATGAAGAGCCTCTAAATCAAAAGACAGATGGAACATTTTGGACTTCTGCTGCTGATGCTCAGGCCGCAGTAAACATGATCTATTACGGGGGAGTACCATATCTTTATGGTGGTCGTGAAAATGGTTGGCAACCAACCCGCCTTATGTATAGTGGTCTCCTTTCGGGTTTATTTACAGATCAAAAAGGTGACGGAAATATATCAGGACGAGTTCGAGATTTGAATATTACATTTCAAAGTGTTGGAGAAGTAAATGAACTTTATCGTGAGCCTTATGTATGTATCGGACGTTGTAATGTATTAATTGCACGTATACCAGGAATGGTAGCAAAAGGCATAATCACAGAAACTCAGAAAGATGAATTTCTAGCTCAAGCTTATTTCTTCCGCGCATGGTCTTATTATTTCTTGTTGAAAGAATTCGGGTGTAAAGATGGGGAAGCCAAAGACGGAGGTAATGGAGGAGTTCCTCTAATCTTAGAGCCTATAGAAACAGCAGATCCAACAGTAATTAATAAGCCTCGAGCTTCGATTACCGAAGTATATACTCAGATAGAGAAAGATCTTCAGGAGGCAATCAAGGCTTTACCTAATACTACGTTTTATGCAAACAAATGCCGTATAACAAAGCCTGCAGCACAAGCATTATTAGCTACAGTATATTTGCAATGGGCCGGATATCCATTACAGAATACAGCTAAATATGCAGAAGCAGCAGCAATGGCAGAAGCAGTTATCTCTGGTGGTGCGGGGCATGACCTTGAAGCCAGTGATGATAATGGAGCTGCTCAAAAAAGTGCATTCAATAAGATTAAAAACAGCAAATCATCCAAAGAGATCATATATGCTATCGAATATGAACAACTCCTGGATCGTGGAAACGGATACATCAATGCTTGTATGACTAATGCTGCAACCTCATGGAAAAAAGCCGACGGTAAAACGAATGTATTCAAAACAAGTGTACTAGCAAATATGTATCATGCTGAAGATGCTGTTATCAAAAGTTATGTAGATGGTGATGTTCGTATCATGGAAAAGAACTTCTTCTTTCAGACATATACTTCAGCAGAAGGCTTAACTTACGACTGCGATCAATATGACAACTGGTTTTGGTTCGAAGATTACGCAATGGTAAATACTGTAGGTTCTAGTCTAAACTTTCCGGTATTCCGTTTGTCTGAAATGCATTTGATCGCAGCTGAGGCATATCTAAAACAAACATCACCTGATCAAGCTAAAGCTAAAGCTCATCTGGAAATTGTAAAAAAACGTGCATTCACTGTTAATGGAGTTTTGAGCAGTAAGTATTCATTACCAGCAACAATTACTATTGATGATGTATTAACTGAGCGCTTACATGAATTCCCATTAGAACTAAAAGTTTGGGATGACATTCGCCGTAACCATTTGTACCCTCAGCTTCAAAGTGATATGTCTTTAAAATGGGTAGATATTGCATCAGCCACTATTTATAATAAATCTGATGGTAAATCTTTCTCTAACAATATGCATATGTTGATATGGCCATTTTCAGATTCGGCTCTGGATCGTAATCCTAGCCTATCTCAAAATCCAGGATATTAATAAAACATAAGAGAATTTTACGTCTCTAACATTCTAATAACCTGCAATTCCCATTGCAATAAAGGAATTGCAGGTTGTTTAACTATAAATTACGAAAACAAGTATCTCTTTTATTTCTCAAAACAATTGACAGAATATAATGAAAAAGCTAATATTATCTGTTCTACTTGTTCCTTTTTTAGCTTGTCAAAGCCAATCATTATCAACGAATCCGAAAGAACTGTTGGATAATGACCTTACAACATCTTACACAGGAAAAAGGCAACTGAATCAAATTGTATTTGATACAGAATATACCACGCCTGTGTTAAGCTATAAAATATACTCCACAGGGGAGCTCCCTGCTTATGATCCTACCAACTGGACTATAAAAGGATCGAATGATAGAAAAAAATGGATAATAGTAGATGAGAGAAAAGATCAGATTTTCTGCTCACGTTTTCAGGAGGTATTATGTGTAGTACAAAAGCCTGCAAGATACAAATATTATATGCTGGAGGCCAAAACTTCCAGCAATGACACACTGAAGATTGCTGAAGTTGTATTATCAAATAAAAACCTAAAAGCTGGTTGGGAAAACTTTAAATATCCCAAAGTAGTATTTGAGTCTCTCGATCCCGATACTGAAGGTAATAAGATATATCATCAGCTAGTGCAGAATCCTGACGAGTATGTAAAATACCACACCCAGAAGGTAGCAGAAATATTGTACTATACGGCTAATGATCCAATGGTAGATGTACAGGAAATAGACTATACACTGAAAGATTACAACGGAGTTTCGGCTAAAGGAGGCAGTTCTCCCAACATAAATATAGTGTATAGTACACAGCATATAGAAAAGTCGGCTAAAGAATCATTACATAAATTAGATTTCGAAACACGTGGCGTTCTTTATCACGAATTGACGCATGGTTACCAGTTTGAACCAAAAGGCATTGGAAACTATGGCAATAATAAAACTTTCTGGGCATGTATCGAAGGCATCGCTGATGCAGTGAGAGCCGAAGCAGGACTGTTTGATATGAGTACACGCAAACCCGGAGGCAACTGGATGGATGGTTACCGCACCACAGGATTTTTTATACAGTGGCTCACCACTAAAGACCCGGATGCAATCCGTAAATTTCACCTTACAGTAAGAGATATGGATGTATGGAGTTTTGATGGCGCTATCAAGAAAGTTTTTGGGCCCGAAGCGAATATCGAAGGCATGTGGAATGAATATCAGGAATATTTAATTAATAACGCTAAAAAATAATATGCAATTCAACAAAATTGTCCTCACTTTTTCTTTATACATTCTGTGTGGTATGGTATCCGGACAAGAGAAGACATCGTATGTCAACCCCATGATTGGCACTGTAAAGATGGGACATACGTTCCCGGGTGCCTGCGTTCCTCATGGCATTGTACAGTTAAGCCCGGACACGGATACTATACCTCATAGTATAAACGGTGTATATCAGAAAGACACATATAAATATTGTGCCGGATATCAGCACGACGACAAAACCATTGTAGGGTTTAGTCATACACACCTGAGTGGGACGGGACATTCCGACTTAGGAGATATTTTAATCGTACCCGTAACAGGACCACTCAAATTTAATCCCGGCACTGCCGACAAACCAGATTCAGGCTATCGCTCACGCTATTCGCATGATACAGAAAAGGCGCGCCCCGGATATTATGAAGTTGTACTCGACGACTATAAAGTAAAAGCACAGCTAACAGCAACAGAACGTGTTGGCGTACATAAATACACATACCCCGAGGGAGAGGTTCAGAAAATATTATTGGATCTTACACACGGAATATATAATTATGACGGAAAAGTTCTTTGGACAAGCCTGAGAGTTGAAAACGACACGCTGATTACAGGCTATCGCATCACGAATGGTTGGGCTAGAGAAAACTATACCTACTTTGCGATCTCTTTATCTAAGCCAATAAAAAAATATGGGTATGTAGATAAAGAAAAACCTAAATACTCAGGATTCTGGAGAAAGTTTGACTTACAGAATAATTTTCCTGAAATAGCCGGACGAAAGATTGTTACTCATCTCGAATTCGATAATAAAGCTTCGGCTCCTCTTGTTATAAAGGTAGCTTTGTCGGCAGTAAGTACGGAAGGAGCAATAAAAAATCTTGAGGCTGAAACGAAAGGAAAATCTTTTGACCAGATAGCCGCAGAAGCAACAGCAAAATGGAACAAAGAATTGAACGTAGTAGATATAACAGGAGACATTGATAAGAAAACAATGTTCTACACATCATTGTATCACACGATGATCAATCCTTCAGTATATATGGACGTGGATGGGCAGTATAGAGGTATAGACCATAACATACATCAGGTTAAAGGCTTTACTAATTATACGATCTTTTCTGTATGGGATACCTTTAGGGCCCTCCACCCATTATTCAATCTCATCAATAGAGAGCGAAGCACCGACATTGTAAAATCGATGATCGCTCACTACGAACAAAGCGTTCACAAAGCATTACCTGTTTGGTCTCATATGGGCAACGAAAACTGGTGCATGATCGGCTATCACTCTGTATCTGTTTTAGCTGATGCTTTGGATAAGGGTTTGAACATAGACAAAGACAAAGCGCTGGAAGCGATGATAAGCAGTTCTAACCTCGATTACTATGATGGTACAGGGTATTACAAAAAACTAGGCTATGTCCCTGTTGACAAAAATGGAAGTGGCTCGTCCATCACACTTGAATATTCGTACGATGATTGGACAATATACAATACAGCTAAAAAGATAGGTAACCAATCTGTAGCAGATGCTTATCAGAAAAGGGCTTTGAATTACAGAAACGTATTCGATCATCAAATAGGTTTTGTACGTGCTCGTTTAAGCAACGGTGAGTGGAAAACACCATACAACCTGCTGAGCACGCATGGAGAAGGTTTTATAGAAGGCAATTCATGGAACTATTCATTCTTTGTTCCGCATGATGTAAAAGGGCTTATCAAAGAAATGGGTGGCGACAAACAGTTTATACAACGTCTCGATTCACTTTTCACCATGCACTTACCTGATGAGTTTTTCGCAGAAACAGAAGATGTTACCCGCGAAGGCGTTATGGGCAATTATGTACATGGAAATGAACCAAGTCACCACATAGCATATTTATATGCTTGGAGTTCACAGCCTTGGAAAACACAGTACTGGGTACGGGAAATTATGAATCGTATGTATCGCAATAGCATTGATGGTCTATGTGGCAATGATGACTGCGGACAGATGTCAGCTTGGTATATATTCTCAGCGATGGGATTCTATCCTGTTTGTCCGGGTACAAACCAATATATTCTGGGAGCTCCTTATTTTCCTTACATGAAGGTAAACTTAGGAGAAGGACGATACCTGGAAATAAAAGCAGATAAAGTAAGCGATAAAATGCGCTATGTAAAATCGGTAAAGCTAAACGGCAAACCGTATACAAAAGCTTATATCAATTATGATGATATCAAAAATGGAGCAGAGCTTACATTCGAAATGTCGTCAACACCAAACAAAAAAAGGCTCTTCAATGAAGACGAAAAGCCATATTCTCTTTCTAAATAACTTGTTACGCTAAGATAAGAGTCATCTATTTATTCCGTTTGCTAGGTCTGGAGTTTGGGACAATACATATCCAAACTCCATAGCAAACAAACTCTCAACTTTATTACGAAGATTATGAATAAACTGTTTCGGGCCGCTGCCATTCTTATTATACATCTCACAGTCTTATCATGTAGTCAGAAGACACCAACAGAAGACATGGCTGTAAATATGACTTTAAATACCTATGTCAATCCTTTTGTTGGAACATCCGGATTTGGAAACGTATACCCGGGAGCTCAGATTCCCTTTGGAGGGATACAAATAAGTCCCGATACCGATTGTGACTATTATGATGCTGCAGCGGGCTATAAATATAACCATATGACAATAATGGGATTCAGCCTTACACATCTTAGTGGTACAGGAATCCCTGATCTGGGAGACTTCTTATTTATCCCCGGTACAGGCACAAAGAAATACACTGCGGGCACACACGAGAACCCCGACGAAGGGTACCGATCACGATATAGCCATGATAAGGAATGGGCATCACCCAATTATTATGCTGTAGACCTGTTGGACTATGATGTGAAAGCAGAAATGACTTCCGGTATCCGATCCGGAATATTCAAATTCACATTTCCCAAAACAGATAGTGCTTTTGTGATGATAGATATGGATCATGTACAATGGTTTAAAACAGCATGGTCACAATTTAGAATAGAAAATGATTCAACCATCTGCGGATTTAAGCTGGTTAATGGATGGGGACCCGAACGCTATGTTTATTTTGTAGCACAGTTTTCCAAACCATTCAAACACTCAGGAATCATGCAAGACGGCAAGCCCGTAATCTATGATACAAAACGCTTCCGTAGCGATAAAGTAGCCTATGGTACTAAAATTATGGGATGGCTTGATTTTGATGCTACGCAAGGAGCTGAGATAGAAGTAAAAGTTGCGATCTCTTCCACCGGCACATCAGGAGCCTTTGCAAATCTGAAAGAACTCGACAACCTGAACTTTGACAGCCTCAGAAAGAAAGGGGAAATACTTTGGGCTAAAGAACTAAATAAGTACAAAGTAAAAGGAACTAAAGAGCAGCTGGAAACATTCTATACATCTGTATATCATGCCTCGCTACATCCTTTCATATATGAAGATATAGATGGTAAATACAGGGCACACGATTCGAATATCCGTAATACCGATAGTAAGTTTACCAACTATACCGTGTTCTCATTATGGGATACATACCGGGCCCAACACCCTCTTTTGAACCTGACGAACCCTGACAGAAATGCAAACATGATCAACTCCATGCTGGCTCATTACGACCAGAGTGTAGAGCACATGTTGCCTATCTGGTCTTTCTACGGAAATGAGACGTGGTGTATGATAGGCTATCATGGGGTTTCGGTTATTGCCGATGCTATAGTAAAAGACATCAAGGGCTTTGACTACGAGCGTGCGTATGAAGCAATGAAAACGACAGCAATGAACCCACATTATGATTGTTTACCGGAATACACTGCTATGGGTTGGGTACCTTTCGACAAAGAGCGTGAGTCTGTTTCGAAGACATTGGAATATGCCTATGACGATTATTGCGTAGCTATGGCTGCCAAGAAATTAGGAAAGGAAGAAGACTATAAATATTTCCTCAATCGTTCTCTATCTTACCAAAACCTGATAGACCCGGAAAGCAAGTTTATGAGAGGACGCGACTCTCATGGCAACTGGCGAACACCATTCGATGCGATAGCCTATACAGGCCCGGGATCTGTTCATGGATGGGGAGATATTACCGAAGGGTTTACCTATCAATATACATGGTATGTACCTCAGGATGTACAAGGATATATAAACGAGATGGGTAATGATGTTTTTGAACAACGTCTCGACTCTATGTTCACAATGGAACTGCCTGATGATATTCCGGGTGCACATGATATTCAAGGACGAATTGGTGCATACTGGCATGGCAATGAACCTTGTCACCAGATAATATACCTCTACAACTATATCAAACAACCTTGGAAGGCACAGGAAAAGATACGCTATGTACTCGATACGTTCTATGGCAATAAGCCTGATGCCCTAAGCGGGAATGATGATTGCGGACAAATGTCGGCATGGTATATCTTCAACTGCATGGGATTCTATCCTACATGTCCGTCAAGCAATATCTATGCGATAGGTTCTCCGGGACTGGAGGCTGTAGAACTTACATTGGCAAATGGAAAGAAGATATCTATGACCACCGAGAATTACAGTAAGCAAAATGTCTATATACAGGCTATGTTCCTCAATGGAAAAGAATATAACAAGACATATATTACTTACGACGATATAAAGAACGGAGCCGACATTAAGTTTGTATTGGGTAGCAACCCGAACAAATCATGGGGAACTTCGGATGAATCTGTAGCACCGTCGTTATCTAAGCCGAAGGAGACACTTCGCTATATAAAGAATTAGACTTGTAATGGAGTCTTAGTTTTCACTACATTACTAAGCCTGTCGATTATCTTATCGGCAGGCTTTTTTTATATTACTTCCTGGCAAAGTTTTTCAATGTAAATATCCCCTCTTTCTTATACCTGATATCTTCGACCAAATAGAAAACCTTCGAATCAAAATCAGAGATTATACCTATAACTTCATTCAATGATTTGCGTCCTATGACGATCTCCACAATATGAACCTGAGATATAGCTCCTTCTCCTTTTACAAAGGTGGCTCCGATATCCTTGCTGTTCAGCACTTTTATAAGTTCCAAAGCTTCTTTCTTGGTGTATACACGCAGCAACTGATACCCAAAGGCAATCCTGTTCTCAACCAAGATACCGACATAGTTACCAGCGGCATAACCGGCAGCATAAGCAACATAAGCAACCAGACTATTGGCTTGGGAGAATATCTGAGAAATAATAACAACCCAGATAAAGACTTCAAAAAAGCCCACAATCGGTGCTTTATATTTTTCACCTTTCGATACAAAGATGATACGCAATGTACCTAGCGTTACATCACATATCCGGCCAAAGAAAATCATCACAGGCAACAACCAAGGATAAGTCTCAAAAATGGTAAACATAATAATCCTTTTTTATTTTTTGAATAAATATAAAGATACAAAATATCACTTCTCACATATTAAACAATATGAGAAGAAACTAGTCTATATTAGATATCTTTACCCTTAAATAAGGATAGTTAGAGAATGTCAAGACAAGTAGTAGCCTTGTGCATTCATCTCGCTGATCAAAAGATAGCGGTAGTTTTCTTCATCCAGCAGATAGTCCCAGCAGCCCAGATGATGAAAAAGCTCTCCACCAAATCCGGTCTTGAACTGATAGAGTCCATACATGGGATGCGAATGATCCGGTCCCGGCGAAACGCCAAACATATCGTACTCGGTACAACCATATTCCTTCGCTATTTTTATAGCTTCCCACTGGAGTGCGTAAGTCGGCATATAGTTTCTCTTGCGAGAAGATGAAGCTCCATATAGGTATGTCCCTCTATGCCCCGACATAACAAGGAATATAGCAGCCAAAGGTTCTCCTTCGTGTTCTGCCAATAGGAGTTCAACCCGAGCCGGAGATGCAGTGTCATCTGCTTTTGCAGTCAACACCGAGGAGAAATACTCTATATCATTTATATATAGTCCGTTTCGTAAAGCAGTCTCTTTATACAGATCGTACCAGATAGATATCTTATCCAACCCTACCCGCTTGACACGGATATCTTTTTTCTCTGCCAGGCGTATATTATACCGTGTCTTGGGTTTCATTTGCATCAGAATCTCATCTTCCGACAGACTCAGATCAAGATATATAGTAGTAGAGGGTAAGATATCTGAATTGCTCTTCCTCAGATTCCACTCTACTGTACCATAGTTTAACTGAAACTCCTGATATTTTTTTTCGGGAGGTCCAATCCATATTCCTTGGTCATCATAGTTGCTCTCGTCGCACCAGTGCGATTGCCAGTTGAGATCGTAGCGGATAGCAATACAACTCTTAGGCAGATGAGAACGTATTATTTCAGACAACTCCTCTAAAAAACGTCCCTGAAATTCTTCAGACGGCTCTATCTCGGGGCCATAAGGTACATAGGCCATGCTATATTCCGAGTTTAAAGGCTTTTGTAGTACCAGTACATCAGCATTAGTATATGAGTGTCCCCCTACGTTTGTGTATATATCTCTATTCTTTACCTTAAAGTCGAAAGCTTTGGTTCCCAATCCCTGATGACTCTTCACCTCAGACCAAAAGGCTGTTTGTTGTACAATCGGTGTATCGTTTATGTCTCTTATTTCTTTTTCAAATACTTCAATTACCATGATTTTCTCAAAATAGCTGCAAAGATAGGCATAATAAAAATGTAAAACCAACCAAGATATAAAAGGTGACAACTCCACAAAAACACATTACACTATGCTACAATTACTTACCCCCTAAAAGGTGACAAAAGTGACACTTTTAGCAGATCTTTTGACCTGTCACTTTCCCCGATCTGCTTCCTGACCTAAAAGCCTTTATATAAGATAATTTGGAAAAACTTAAATACAAAAGAGACTGCCTGAGAGATGATGAAAAACTCTACTCAGGCAGTCTCTTATTTTATCCTGCTAAAAAGCCTATTTCAGTTCTTTAATCCTTATATTTCTAAACTTAACCGGCGAACCATGCCCCAAGAAGCCTATATGCCCCTTCGGATTGAACAAGCCGGGATGCTGATGCCCGTCTGCTGTTCCGTTCTTGGTTGCTTCTTTGATATCTCCATCCAGAATAACCTCTCCGTTAAGCGTTACCTTTATATGATTACCATTTGCGATTATCTCCTCTTCGTTCCATTCGCCCATCGGTTTGAACTTAGCACGTTTTGCCCCTATTATGCCATACACCGAACCATGTACTTGCAATGGTGTGATATCTTTATAAACAGGATTATCATGATCTAAGATCTGGATTTCCATGCCATCATACGCAGCATCCACACCCATCGGTGTACGGATACCTACCCCGTTGTTAGCCGCAGGAGTAAGCTGAAACTCGAAACGATATATAAAGTTTGCAAACTCATCTTTTGTATAAAGATTTCCGCCATGACCACCTTTCGGATCGAGAGCTATACAGCCGTCCTGCAATTGGTAATCGGTTGTATTACCTGTCCATTGGTGCATATTTGTACCATCAAACAAAATCTTGAATCCTTCCTTTTTCTCGTCTGCCGATAGCTCAAAAGGTTTAGACCTCTCCAATTCTTTAACATATATATTACGATAATATACTTTGCTGCCATGAGCTTGCAATTCTATCTGCTCGATAGGCGAAATCGGCTGGTTACGATCCCAGTAGTTTTCAAGAATTACATTATCTACGACCAGCACTCCATTTAATTTTACAGTAACACGGTCTCCTACCATTTTAATATAAAACGTGTTCCATTCGCCCAATTTATTATCGGCGAGAGTCAATGGGTCTTTTGGATTTTTCTCATTATTATATAATCCACCCGATCCTACTTGTGCTCCTACATTTACACGTGATACATCCCATATCTGCACTTGAGGAACTCCCCGCAAATAAATTCCGGCATCTGCCTCAGGCCCCACAGGGTCGAGATTCCAATCAACATACATTTCAAAGTCGCCATACTGTTTCACAGTGCAAAGGTTATCTCCTCCTTTTCCGTCGAAGACAAGGATTCCATTTTCAGCTTTCCAATGTTCAGCTGCCACCTTATCGGCTGCTTGTTGCTTTTTAGCCAGCACAGCCGGTTTCATTTTCGCACGGACTATCGGATTTTCAACAATGCCTTTCCATCCATCTAAGTCTTTTCCGTTGAAAATAGAAACAAAGCCTTCTTCTTTCGGCATTTCATTCAGATGTTTACGGATAGCCTGTTTCTGGTAATCAGCGTCAGCATTGCTCAATACATCTATTACCTTGTTCAACAGTTCCTCTACCACCTTACCTGTATAATTTTTATTGCCTAAAGCTATTTTAGCCACTGCATCTGCTGCAGCCTGTTGCAAAGACTTACTATCCAAATATTGTCCGGCACATAGCAAAGCCAGATAAGAACCTGTATTACCCAACTGAGACAAAATACTATTCTTTTGCCCATCAGTGCGTGCTATTTCCAAAGCATCGGTAAGAAGCAAACGCCTGTTTTCTCCTGTAAGCTTAGGATTAGCGACTAATTGGATATATCGGTTAATTGCCCTGTCGAAATACAGGATATCCGCTCTGTTTTTGCAAATAGCAAGCAACTCAGGCGCAGCATCGATATCTTTCCAATCTGATAATGCCTGAAAAGCGGCATCCTTTGCCACTCCGCTTTCTTTGTTGAAACGATCTACAATGAAGCTCAATGCTTTTTCATCGCCCGTCTTTGATAGCACAGGATAATATAAATACTGTTTATCGTTACCCACCTGCCCCATACGAGCCATGATGACACCATATTGTTTTTCCTTTGGATATGACTGGAGAGCACTTGCAATCGCCTGCTGAACATAAGGAACGTTTTCTGAAGAAGCAGCCTCAAGAAGAGCATACAACTGGTTTAAGTTTTCTGCCGAAACCACATCTTTGAGAGCTGTATATGCAGCAGTCTGCACATCCGGCGATGTAGAATTGATTTGTTCAAGCACTGTAGCTATATTAGCCGAAAATTTGCGCTCAGCCAACAACTGTAATCCGGCTACTTTTCCGGCTGCGTTTGCTCCTGCTATTACAGGAACAACGGCAGAAGCAATATCTCCATTTGTAGCCGATAATGCGTCTTTGGCTATTGCTACCGTTTTAGGATCGGCATCGTTCAATAAATAAGCAAGAGCTGCTATCGCCTTCGGATCTGCGGTCTTAGCCAGTATATTTGCTGCCGATTTTTTCATATCAGCACTACCTGCCGTCAAAAAACCAATTGCAGGTTCAATGATCAAAGGCTTTATTTCGTTTCGTTTATTCTGCGATTCAGATTCCTCCCCGAGCCAGTTGAGAATATCCAACTGTGCATCAGGTTTTGCCTTTTTCAATAATTTAATCAGCTCCGCATACATTTTGCTATCTGCATAGTCAGAAGCGTATGTCAACGCAGTATATCTGTAATTACGATTGTCGTCTTTCAGTGCACTCTGCAGTTGCTGCAAGGCATTTGCAGGCTTCGCCTCCATCAGTATTTGTAATGCTGCTGAACGGGTCTGTGTTTGCCCTGCTTTTTCTGCTTTTTTCATCAGATCTGAGGCTGCTTTTTCTGCCTCTTTTTTATCTCCCTGAGTCAGTACACGTTTAATGAGGGCAATATAAGCTTCGTTAGCACCAGTTTTGCCCATTGTATAATTGTCTTTTTCGGCTGCAAGAGCTAGATCCGGCAAAGAAGCCTTTGATCCAAGCTGGCTTAATGCATACAATACAGTTTTCTTCTTGTCTGTATCATTGGTATCCAATAAACGCCTTAGTGAATTTTCGGCATCGGTTACTTTCAGTTTAGCTAATGCCAAAATAATACTTTCCGAAGACTTATCGTCGGCAGAAGCACTTAAAGCATTCAACAACGCTTTTTGTGACAACGGCGTGTTGATCGCCGATAAAGCTGCGGAAGCAGGGCCACAGAGAGATTCATCAGCAAGATATGTAGCAAGCTTAGCAACAGCCTCATCCTTACCTATCAGCTCTAGTTGGCGGATAATAAAAGCTTTGATCTCACGATCACTTACCATATCAAGGGCTTTGATATAAGCTCCTGACACCACTTGTCTTTTATCTCCCATCCCTTCGGCAGAAACATAGTGAGAAAGTCCGCTTAATGCAAATTCTACTTGCGAATTAGCTCCTTTACCTAAAGGATTCATCATCTTCACCAACAGCAAAACACCTTCTTCTCCTGTAGAAGCCAAATCTTTTATCTGGGCATAATATTGTTCCGTTTGCTGAGCCGGCATTTGTGCCAAAACATCAGCAACAATGGTTTTAGCGGTTCTGTTTGTCGGATATTGTGCAAATATCATCACTGAACAAAACAGAAATACGCCTAATAATGAGTATATTTTTTTCATGATTATATTGTTATCTTGTTTGTTTTTGATAGTACAGGTTAAATATTCCAAGGGGCACGCATTGGTTGGTCAAGCAAACGGTTAGCCGCATCATCATTCACAAACTCAAGTTTTACGGGATCAAAATGCAGCGTGCGATTTAGTCTCAACGCTACAATTCCCATATTTACTATTGTAGACGAGCGGAAGCCATTCTGCTCGTTAAGGGCAAACTGTTTGCGGGTTTTCACACTTTCAATGAAATCTGTAACCTGTTCTTCAGGCTCCGGATAGGCAGCTAGTTTCTTTTCCCAATAAGGTATATCACAAACAAAATTTTTATAAACATTACCGTTTGGCCCTGATATATACGGCGTGTTAGGATCTCCATAATCATCACCCCACAGTACGATCTGGCAACCATCATCGTAAGTATATGTGATAGAGCGCCACGTACCTATTGCATCGGAATGTTGTTGTGGCGCATCCACTTCCACTTTCACCGGGCTGGTATGATCTTTGCCAAGGAAATATTGTACAGGATCGATATAATGCTGGCCCATATCTCCCAAACCGCCTCCGTCGTAATCCCAATACCCACGGAACGTTTGGTGTACACGATGACTATTATAAGGCTTGTACGGTGCCGGGCCAAGCCACATATCATAATCAAGCTCGGCAGGAATAGCCTCCGGCTGAAGGTTTTCTTTTCCTACCCAGTAGAATTTCCAGTCGAAACCTGTATGCCTGCTGATCGTAACCTTTAATGGCCAACCAAGCATACCGCTCTGCACCAACTTCTTTAGCGGGCGAACCGGTGTTCCCAATCCATAAAAATTATCAGTGAAACGAAACCATGTATTCAAACGAAACTTCGATCCATATTGCTTAACGGCCTCCATCACACGCTTTCCTTCTCCTATGGTACGGGTCATGGGTTTCTCGCACCAAATATCTTTTCCGGCCTTGGCCGCCTCCACAGACATTATACCATGCCAATGGGGAGGTGTTGCTATATGAACAATGTCAACATTTTTGTCTAATATCAAATCGCGGAAATCGTGATATGCTGCAATATTATCAGTTACAAGGTGTTTTCCCAACTCCAGATGTTTCTTATCCACATCACATACAGCAACTAACCTTGTGCCTGCGTAATTCACATGACCACGCCCCATGCTGCCTGTTCCTATAATCCCCTTAGTCAACTGATCGCTGGGAGCAATGTAACCTCTACCCATCACATGACGAGGAATAATAGTAAGAGCTGCTGCGCTTCCTAAAATTTTAAAAAAGTCTCTCCTATTTGTTTTCATGATATAAAATAAATTGATAATATTTCGATTTTAAGAATAACCGGGCTAAATATCATTATGTCATATTCACCCGATGACAGGCACAAAAAACAGATGGAATTCACCACATGTACTACAAAGATAACGAAGTATAGCAAAAATAATAATTAAAATCAGAATTATATAGGCAAAATTTACAACCGAAAGTTTGTGCAAAAGAATAGTACATTTTCTTCATTTGCCAATTCAATAAAACGACATGATAAAGACTAAAACAGAATACTACAATTAACGCTATGAAGCATCCTTTCTAAAATAAAAAATCCCTATAAACTTTCTGTCCATAGGGATTCAATAAATCTCCAATATCTACTACACAGCAACGTCCGCCCAAGAAGATCGGAAGCTTTTCCGATATTGAGCCGGAGTTATCTCCATAAAGCTTATAAACTGACGGCGAAGATTTTCACCTGTCTTTAGTCCGCAATTATCGGCTATTTCGTCAAGAGATAATTGCGTTTCGATAAGATGTTGACTGGCATTTTCCACACGCAGCTTATTGATAAACTTCGCTGGGGTTACACGTAGTTCGCGCACAAAGACACGAGCAAAATTACGAGGGCTCATTGCCGCATATTCTGCCATTTTTTCTACCGTGATGTCTTCTCTCAGGTGTTCAAGTATCCATTCGCAAACCCTTCGGATAGTTGGGTTACCGATCAATCTAGAATCTAAATATGAGCTGAATTGTGCCTGATTGCCGGGACGTTTGAGATACAAGACCAACCAGCGAGCAATATGCAAGGCAAACGACTGTCCCAGATCTTCTTCGATGAGAGCCAAAGCCAAATCCATGCCGGAGGTAATACCTGCCGCTGTATAAATATTTCCATCCTTAATAAAAATACGTGCTATCTGCACATTTACTAAAGGATACATCTGTTCCAACGCTTCATTTCTCGACCAATGGGCAGTTGCTTTTTTCCCATCCAACAATCCTGCTTCGGCAAGAATAAAAGCACCCGAACAGACCGAACATATCCGACGGGTCGTTTTTGCCTGATCTTTGATCCATTCTATCATCTCATCCTTCAGGTTATCCTCAAGATGGCGAGCCAATCCTGTTACAATAAGCGTGTCAATCGGATAATCTATCTCGGTATAGCATCCTTCACTTAATATCGATAAACCCGAAGATGTATCGATCTGCCTTCCCTTACCCATAGATACGACATGCGTCTGATACGTGAAATCAATATCCTTATCTACCATATCAAACTGTTCGATTGCTTTGGTAAATACCTCCAATGGGCCAACCATAGTCAACAGTGTGGAGTTGGGAGGAACCAGAAACACAATATGCCTTATTCTTAACTGTTTACTCATCTGTTTTTTATTTTAGAATCTAAAAATAAGTATTATTTAGTAAAATCAATCCGACTTGGCAGGATTTGTATATTTTTTGTCATTTCAGACAAAGATATTATAATGTATCTTTGTAGTACTAAAAAGAACAAGATATTTTATCATTTAAAAACCAATTCATTATGAAAGCAATTAAAGTAGGTATTAATGGTTTTGGACGTATCGGACGTTTGGTGTTTAGAGCTGCTCAAAGCAGAAGTGATATACAAATAGTTGGTATCAACGATTTGATGGATGTTGAATATATAGCCTATATGCTTAAATATGATAGCATCCACGGACAATTTGATGGATCTATTGAGACTAAAGACGGCAAACTTGTTGTCAATGGAAATACAATCCGCATCTCAGCAGAAAAAGATCCTGCTAATCTGAAATGGAATGAGGTTGAAGCTGAATATATAGTAGAATCTACAGGGTTATTCCTTACGAAGGAGAAAGCTCAAGCACATATTGCAGCAGGTGCAAAATATGTAATTATGTCGGGCCCATCTAAGGATGATACTCCAATGTTTGTTCCGGGTGTAAATGACGACAAGTATGTGAAAGGCACTCAGTTCATATCCAATGCATCATGTACCACTAACTGTCTGGCATTGGTAGCCAAAGTACTGAACGATAAGTTCGGCATAGAAGAAGCCTTGATGAGTACTATACACTCAACCACTGCCACTCAAAAAACAGTAGATGGACCATCGTTGAAAGACTGGAGAGGAGGACGTGCTGCTTCGGGTAATATCATCCCTTCAACTACAGGAGCCGCAAAAGCAGTAGGTAAAGTGATTCCCGAACTCAACGGAAAATTAACCGGTATGTCTTTCCGTGTGCCAACTCTTGATGTTTCTGTTATCGACCTGACTGCACGTTTGTCTAAACCGACATCTTACGAAGAAATTTGTAAAGCAATGAAAGAGGCTTCGGAAGGATCATTAAAGGGTTATTTGGCATATACCGCCGACGAAGTTGTATCGTCTGATATGATAGGCAATCCGAACACTGCTATTTTTGACGAAAAAGCGGGAATTATGCTTAGTCCTACATTTGTAAAAGTAGTAGCGTGGTATGATAACGAATGGGGATTCTCTTGTAAAGTATTGGATTCTATCGCTGCAATGAAAAAAGTAAACGGATAAGAGTTAATACAGCTGACAGATAATATGAGGCTATTCTATATAGAATAGCCTCTTTTTCTTTTATTATTTTAGGTTGATTTTATAAAGCTCATAAGAATACTCTCAAAAAATATAATTTTGGATATTTATTCTTTTATTTGAAAAGAGTAAAAAAATATTAAAAAGAAAGAATTAAACACATTTAATCCATACCCCTACAATCCTAAAACTAAGTACAGATACCATTTTTTTCTTATAGAAACACCTCATATTGATTATCTATAAGAGTAATAGTTAAAATCGATAAAACTTATCTTGTTCTCATTTGTTTATAGGGTGATGTGTAATATACACATTACAAAACGAACTTTTTTGACAACTAACAATCAATAGATAGACTATGGAATTTGATATCGCAATTATCGGTGGAGGTCCGGCAGGGTATAATGCAGCCGAAATAGCTGCATCGAACGGATTAAAAACTATCCTTTTTGAAAAGAAATACATCGGAGGTGTATGTCTCAACGAAGGATGTATCCCCACAAAAACACTTTTATATTCAGCCAAAACACTGGATAGCATAAAAAATGCAAGCAAATACGGAATTACATTAGACAACGCCCCTTCTTTCGATGTATCAAAAATAATTGACAGAAAGGATAAAGTCGTAAAAAAATTAACGGCGGGAGTCAGCTTTAAATTATCATCATACGGTGTTACTGTAGTTAAAGATACAGCAACCATCACCGGGGAGAAGGATAATAAGATCAACATTTCGAGTGGTAAGGAATCCTATTCAGTAAAATATTTGCTATTATGCACAGGATCCGAAACTGTTATACCTCCGATAAAGGGGTTGTCTGAAGTAAATTACTGGACATCGAAAGAAGCCTTAGAGTTTGATGACTTACCAAAATCACTCGCAATCATTGGAGGCGGTGTCATTGGTATCGAATTCGCTTCTTTCTTTAATAGCATGGGTGTAGAAGTGAATGTTATAGAAATGATGCCTGAAATACTTGGAGTAATGGATAAAGAAACATCAGCCATGCTTCGCAGCGATTATGCAAAGAGAGGAATTAAATTCCATCTGAACACCAAAGTTACAGAAGTTACCAAGAAAGGTGTAATTGTAGAGAAAAATGGAAAGACTCAAACAATTGAATCTGAAAAGATACTGGTAAGTGTGGGACGTAGAGCTATTACCACAGGATTCGGACTGGAGACTTTAAACGTGGAGCTTCTCAAAAACGGAGTGAAGGTTAATGAGTATATGCAAACCAGCCATCCTCGTGTATATGCCGCAGGAGATATTACCGGCTTTTCGTTGCTTGCTCATACAGCCATCAGAGAAGGAGAAGTAGCTATCAGTCATATTCTTGGCGAGGATGACAAAATGAGTTATAAGGCTATCCCAAGTGTAGTATATACAAATCCCGAGATAGCAGGAGTAGGAAAAACAGAGGAAGAGCTGACTGCAAAGAATGAACCTTTCCGTGTGCTCAAACTACCCATGGCCTATTCAGGGCGATTCATTGCAGAAAATGAAACAGGAAGCGGGCTATGTAAAATCATAGTAGACAATAGCGATCGCATTATAGGATGCCATATGTTGGGTAATCCGGCATCTGAATTAATTCTGTTGGCCGGAATTGCGATAGAAAATGGCAGCACTGTAGAAGAGTTCCGTAAACATGTCTATCCGCATCCAACTGTAGCTGAAATTATACACGAGACTTTATTCTCTTAACAAAATGCTTTGTATTAACAATACACATACCGACGCATGGTTCAACATGGCCAGCGAAGAATATCTTCTGAAAAATTTCTCAGAAGAATTTTTCATGTTATACCAGAATGAACCGTCAGTAGTTATAGGCAAGTACCAAAATGTATTGGCCGAGGTTAATCTCGACTTTATACAAAGGAATAATATCAAAGTAGCACGACGCTCATCGGGTGGTGGAACTGTATTTCATGATCTGGGTAATCTGAACCTTACTTTTATAGAAAACAATAAAGGCATAGGCTTTCACCGGTTCACAGAAAGAATAGTTTTGCTTTTATCCACTTTGGGCATCCATGCTGAGGTAGACACACGCTTGGCAATAAACATTGATGGACTCAAAATATCGGGCAGTGCGCAATGTGTACACAAAGACAGGGTTATGTTTCATGCTACACTGCTTTTTTCATCCGATCTCAACAGGCTCACTACTACGCTTGAAAGTGATCCGAAACAACTGGAAAACAAAGTCGATAAGCGGATTTATGTCAAGTCGGTAAAAAGTCCTGTTACGAACATTCTGAACCATATAGATAAGCCATTAAATATAAATCGTTTCAAAGATTATATCATGGCTTATTTCATGAATGAGAAAGAGGGAAATTCTATTTATCAATTCACGAGTGAAGATGTTTTAAATATAAAGAAACTGGTGAATGAGAAATATGGAACAGATGAATGGAATTATGACGGGAAGAAACCCAAGGTCTCGGAACAAGCATTTCAATCTATAATTTAAAAGAAATTACTATAAAATATAATACAATATAAACCATGGCAAAATTTGAAATTAAAATGCCCAAATTGGGCGAAAGTATAACCGAAGGGACTATCATTTCGTGGTCGATCAAAGTTGGGGATACAATCAATGAAGATGACATTTTGCTTGAAGTAAATACAGCAAAAGTCAGTGCGGAAATTCCATCTCCTGTATCAGGAAAAATTCTTGAGATATTATTCAAAGAAGGAGATACAGTATCAGTAGGTACTGTTGTAGCTATCGTTGAACTGGAAGGTGAAGAAGGCGAAGAAGAAGTAAGTACTGAAGCTGCAAAACAAGAAGAACCGACACCGGCTTCTGCTCCTGCACCAGCTAAGGCTGAAGAAAAAGCAACTCCGGCCGCACCTGCGAAAGTATCGGAAGAAAAAGTAAGTAAAGGCACAGCAGACAGATGGTATTCTCCTGTTGTTCTACAGAAAGCAAAAGACGCGGGAATCAGTCAAAGTGAACTTGATTCTGTACCCGGAACAGGTTACGAAAGACGCCTCAGCAAACGTGATATTGAGCTATACATAGACAATAAGAAAAAAGGAGTATCAACAACACCGGCACCGGCAACAAAAGCGTCTACACCGGCAGCTCCCGCACCATCACAAGAAAGCGCACCAAAGGCAGCGCCTGTACAAGTTGCAGATGGGGATCAGGTGATTCCGATGGATGCCATACGTCGTATTATAGCCGACCGAATGGTTGCTTCTAAAAAGATATCTCCGCATGTAACCAATGTGATAGAAGTAGATGTAACCAAACTAGTAAACTGGCGTGAACAAAACAAGGATACTTTCAAGAAACGTGAAGGGGTAAGCCTCACATATATGTCGCCGATAGTTGAAGCAACAGCAAAAGCATTGAAGGATTTTCCTCGCATCAACTCTTCTGTTGATGGGTATAACATTATAGAGAAAAAACGTATCAACATTGGTGTTGCTGTTTCTCTGAATGATGGAAACCTGATTGTTCCTGTAATAAAAGATGCGGATAAGTTAAGTTTAAGCGGTTTGGCTGTATCAGTGAATAATATGGCAAACAAGGCTCGTGCCAATAAATTGTCGCCGGATGAAATTCAAGGAGGAACATTCACTATTACCAACTTTGGTTCATTCAAGAGCTTGTTTGGTACTCCGATTATCAACCAACCAGAAGTAGCAATACTTGGTGTAGGCATCATTGAGAAGAAACCTGTAGTAGTAGAGACTCCCGAAGGAGATGTTATCGCTATCAGACATAAGATGTACCTTTCATTATCGTACGACCACCGTGTGGTAGACGGTATGCTGGGAGGAAACTTCTTGTACCGCATAGCTGAATATTTGGAAAACTGGAATGCCTAACCTAACTCAAAACAGAAAAACAGATATGAAAAAATATGATATAAAAACAACAGATAAAGAAACTTTAAAAAACTGGTATCACCTGATGACATTAGGACGGGCTATCGACGAAAAAGCCCCGGCCTATTTGCTACAATCTCTCGGATGGTCGTACCATGCTCCTTATGCAGGACACGATGGGATCCAGCTTGCAGTGGGGCAGGCATTTACTAAAGGCGAAGATTTCATGTTCCCTTATTATCGTGATATGCTAACCGTTCTTTCTGCAGGTCTTACTGCAGAAGAACTGATACTGAACGGTATATCGAAAGCAACTGATCCGGCTAGTGGCGGACGTCACATGTCGAACCACTTTGCCAAACCTGAATGGCACATAGAAAACGTATCTTCTGCCACAGGTAATCACGATTTACATGCTGTAGGAGTAGCCCGTGCCATAAAATATTATGAGAAAAAAGGTGTCGCTATCACGTCACACGGAGAATCCGCCATGTCGGAAGGCTATGTATTTGAAGCAATAAACGGTGCATCGAAAGAAGAACTGCCTGTAATATTTGTCATACAGGATAACGGTTACGGGATATCGGTTCCTAAAAAAGATCAGACAGCAAACAGAAAGGCTGTAGATAACTATTCAGGTATAAAAAACCTGAGAATAATGTATTGCAACGGTAAGGATGTTTTCGACTCTATGAATGCAATGGCCGAAGCTCGCGAATATGCTATTGCAAATCAGAAGCCGGTATTGATGCACGCCAATTGCGTACGCATCGGCTCACACTCCAACTCGGATAAGCATACTCTGTATCGTGATGAAAACGAATTGAAATATGTAAAAGAAGCCGATCCTTTACATAAATTCCGTCGGATGCTATTGCGTTACAAACGCTTTACAGAAGAAGAATTGCAAGCCATAGAAGCCGAAGTAAAAAAAGAAGTGAGTGCTGCTAACAAAAAAGCTTTAGCTGCACCCGATCCTGACCCTAAATCTATTTTCGATTTCGTTATACCGGAACCATATAAACCTGAAAAGTATGTGGATGGAACGCATAATGAAGAGGGCGAAAAGAAAAATCTGGTAACGGCTATTAACGAAACACTCAAAGCTGAGTTTAGACACAATCCCGACACTTTCTTGTGGGGGCAAGATGTGGCAAACAAAGACAAAGGTGGAGTGTTCAACGTTTCGAAAGGCATGCAACAAGAGTTTGGAGAAAAACGTATTTTCAACGCTCCTATTGCAGAAGACTTTATCGTGGGAACAGCAAACGGTATGAGCCGTTTCGACCCGAAGATACGAGTTGTTATAGAAGGTGCTGAGTTTGCCGATTATTTTTGGCCGGCAATGGAACAATTTGTAGAATGTACGCACGATTACTGGCGCAGCAACGGTCAGTTTTCACCGAATATCACTTTACGACTAGCATCGGGTGGATATATCGGAGGCGGAATATACCACTCTCAGAATATTGAAGCGGCATTGGCAACATTGCCGGGATGCAGAATCGTTTATCCTTCTTTTGCAGACGATGCAGCAGGTCTGTTGCGTACAAGTTTACGTTCGGAAGGATTAACCGTATTTCTAGAGCCAAAAGCTTTATATAACTCTGTAGATGCAGCAACAGTTGTACCTGAAGATTTTGAAGTACCTTTTGGCAAAGCTCGTGTTCGCCGTCCCGGAAAGGATCTAAGCCTTTTCACGTATGGAAACACAACACTACTCAGCCTCTCTGTGGCAGAACGTTTGGCTAAAGAGGATTGGGATGTCGAAGTAATCGATTTGCGATCTTTAGTTCCATTGGATAAAGAGACTATCTTCGAATCGGTAAAGAAAACAAGTAAAGCACTTATTGTACATGAAGACAAAGTATTTGCAGGTCTTGGTGGAGAAATTGCCGCGATAATTGGTTCAGAAATGTTCCAATATCTGGATGCACCGGTACAACGCGTAGGTTCTACCTTCACCCCTGTAGGCTTCAATCCGATACTAGAAAAAGCTGTACTTCCGAATGTGGATAAAATCTATGAAGCTGCTAAGAAATTACTTGAATTTTAACAATAACAAAAAACACTATATATGCAATGAAGAAAATAGGATTGTTTTACGGAACAACTACAACCAAGACAGCCTCTATTGCTAAAAAGATCAAAGAGGCTTTTGGTAGTGAAAATGTTGACCTTGTTTCAGTTGAAGATGCATGGAAAAAGGATTTTGAAAGTTATGACAATATTATTGTAGGAGTAGCAACATGGTTTGATGGAGAGCTTCCAAATCATTGGGATGAAGTAAGACCCGAACTGGAGGCTTTGAATCTGAAAGGTAAGAAAGTTGCCATTTTTGGACTTGGAGATCAGGTGAGGTATCCGGAAAACTTTGTTGACGGAATAGGTATTTTGGCTGAGACATTCGAGTCTGTTGGAGCTAAAATAGTTGGCTTTACATCTATCGATGGTTATAATTTTGAAATGTCACGTGCCATTCGAGATCACAAATTCGTTGGATTGGCCATAGATAAAGAAAACCAGTCGAAACTAACAAACGATCGGATAAAAAGCTGGGTAGAACAACTGAAAAAAGAATTTGATTAAACAGCGAATTCGTTTATTATAAGAAAGGAACTTAATCGAGGATTTCCCTAAACGATTAAGTTCCTTTTTAATTATAATCACAAGACTACTTCTTTGATAAACTGTCACAAGAAAAATAAAATGAGTTTAATTTAATTTGTTATTTTTCGGCAATAATCTTAGCAGTACTTGAACTGTATCTTCATAGGATAATTGTTCACCTTTGTAATCTTGGTAAACATCAATATTGATTTCTTTATTTATTATTTGGGATAGAATATTGGCTAAATTTACACTATCTTCTTGCCCTATGAAAAGGCCATATTTCTCTTTATCTATTATATCCTCAGCGGCTCCTACACGTGTAGATATGATGTAATTTTTGAATCGCTTCGCTTCATTTAATGCCAATCCATAACTTTCCCATCGTGAAGTTAGTACAAAAACCTTCGATTTATTATACCATCCCCATAATTCTTCTTTATCTTTAATCTCTCCAACAAAATATATTTGTTCTCTTTTTTCCGGATTTTTTTTTGTAAAGCTCATTTATAGCATATTCAAGACTTCTATCAACTGTTCCTATAAAACAAAATTTCCAATCTTTTAATTCTATTTCTTTTAGAGCTTCTATAATCATTTCTGTGTTTTTTTGAGAAATACCTAATCGTCCAACCGTTATTATTAAATTTTCTTTTTCACAAAAATCTCTTTCTCGTATTTTGGTCTTTTTCAATAATCCTTCATCAAATGCGTTTGGCATGAGGACAAGTCTCTCTTTTAGTTGACTACCAAAATATTTATTATTACATAATAAATTGTAAGCCTGCGATGTTTCGCAACTTAATACATTGACCTTTTGAAGACAATTTTTATAAAGTAATTTTCTTATCAATTTGCTGATTAACGAGCGTTGAGAAAGATTCCATTCTTCACCCGATATTGTATCCAGTTTTATATATATCTGTCCTCCTTTATTAAAAAAATTGTATAATAGGATATTAATAAATGTTTCAAATCTCCAATGAAAACACATTAATATATTTATATTCGAAGCATGTTGCCTCAAATAATTTGCATATGAAAAGGATCTAAGTATAAAATTGTGACTTAATTTCATTTTGATAAAGCTTAGTCCCTCTTTAGGGGTCTTCCGAATTTGGTTAGCAATGTCTTCGGAATAGTCACAACATATTTCAATTTGATAGTTTAACGCTTTTCCCTAATAATAGGGTACAAGTACAACATCTTTACCCAACTCAAAGACATTAAGCCTTCTCCAGAGTAATGTAATCTTTTTCTGTGGGCTCATTACCTTTTATTGATTATATAATTTTAGTTTGCAAAATAGTTGAAATATTATTACAAATATAATTTATTATTGTTATTTCTTTATGACTAAAGGGTCAAAAGCTTAGTATGAAATTTATGGAGAGGCTATTTCTGATTATGAAAGATGCTACCTGACCGAAGTTTCCGAAGTATTTGACATGGGTAAAAACTATCATCCAAGCTACCAATCAAATTATAATATTTTATCTACAAGTGATGGTGCTTATTATGTATCAAAAGTAAATATTTTGATAGGTATAGTAAATCTTATAATATGGATACTATTATCATGTTTATCTCTGACTGTCTATTACTTGATAGATAAAAACTCTTTATATAAACAGCTAATTACGAATTCTAACATATTGCAAATTTTTGCTTTACTCGGTATAATTCTATTCACTTCTATAGAAGTGGTTGCAGTTTATAAACAATCTAATAGTAGCTTTTTAGATTTCAACAAATATAAACCATTATTAAACAAAGATGTTTTACAAGCGCAAACTGAAGATTGTCGGAAATTGTCGGAAATTATCAAAAATTATTAAAAAGAGAGGTGTAAGAAAAATGAGAAGAGATTACTCGAAATAGTAAAAAAAATTCCAACGTAGAACCACAATGAAAGATAAAAAATCATGTTATCAATATGTTATTGATAAAATTAACAATTATACAGAAGCTTCAAAAAACAATAATCCTAAAATATAAAAAATAGCACCCAACTCTACATTTTAGGGTGTAAATTGGGTGTTTATTTTATAAAATTCTTACAATTAGAATTAAAAAGTGGAGCTGGAGGGACTTGAACCCTCGTCCAAACAAGGAACTAATTTGCTTTCTACATGCTTATCTTCGCTTTAATTGTAGGGAATAGACAAGACCGAAGCCACCAATCTAAACCTTAGCTTCTTTATTTCAGATAAAAGCCGAAGACTCTCCTATCCTATCTCCGATTTGCCTGCACCACCTTATCGGCACGCTTCGAAGCCACAGCTTCCGGGTGATGTCTTGTCCTTACACCTGTGCAAGGATTAAGCTATATCTACTATACTTCGATTAAGCAGCAAGAGCGTAATTGTTATTGCCAGTTAAATTTGTGACGTCTGAGATTATAGTGCCAGCCGACTACGCACTGCATGCTTACAAACCACTTCATCTCGCTGTCAAAGCCAGTCAGCCCCATTGGTTTATTCGCGTCGATATATAACGCTTTAATATCAAACTTTAGATATCGAGTAACAAACGAGTAACAAAAAATGGTAAAAGTTTGTCTAAACAATATCTGATACAAAGATAATCCTTTTTTAGGATATACAACATATCAAGCCAAAGCTATTACAATTTCACGTATTGTAAATAAAAGGTATACTACTTTAAACACTTCAAAGTCCTCTAAAATCATCTCCCCCTAAACGACTAATAATTTCTCTCTTCTTGTCAATTCAAAAATATCCTTTATCTTTGCACACGCTACAACCGGAGGACAAAGGAGAGGTGCTCGAGTGGTTGAAGAGGCACGCCTGGAAAGCGTGTATACCCCTAAAGGGTATCGAGAGTTCGAATCTCTTCCTCTCCGCTTAAAACAATGATTATCAAGAATAAAAAAGGACTAAAATAAAATTCAGTCCTTTTTCTATTTTTATAGATTCCTATTTACTTGGATGCTGAATCATCTTTTTCAAGCTCAAGATTAACTGTTGTATTATCCCATTTGTTCATTTGTCCTGTTCCTAAATCTACAATAAAACCAGGCCAGAATAGGATATTCCATAGAGAGGTCGTATTGAAAGTAGACTCTAAAATAAAAGGCAATGTCTTATATCCTTCTTTTTTAGCCAAAAGTTGCTTGTCGCTCATTTTCTTTTTAACGGAGATAGTCGCAGTTTTGTCACTTCCTATTTCTGCTAATTTCACATTATTATTTGCATCATAAATTTTTGTACCTTCAATCCCCGAAAACGTTATGCTTTGCTTAGATGGAGTAAATATTGTAGCACAAGACGAAAACAAAAAGACAACAGATGCGAATACAACTAATTTTTTCATAATATGTAATTTTATATTGATAGATTTAGACAAATCTATGAAATCATTTTTATTTTTCGTTTATTTCTGCCTATATATTTTAACAACTCTGAGAACTTATTTTATAAGGCTTAGTCATTGAATTATTTATCTATCTACTCGCTTATCGATAAAAGCAATAAAGACAATATATTAGAAATCCCTATTTCTTTCTGTCTCTTTTTAGTTAATTTAGATCTCTAGTTTATAATATGCTAATCCTATTTAAAGATAAAAATGAACTTTTATAACGAATGAGAAAATTTATATTCATACTATTACTCTTTATCTCCTGTAACCCGCCTTCCACTGAACCCGCCGAAACAATAAAAGGAAAGGTAGTCAGTGTTGCAGATGGAGATACAATGACAATTCTGACAGATAGCAAGGAACGAATAAAAGTGCGACTCTATGGTATTGATGCTCCCGAAAAAGGACAAGACTTCAGCAGCAAAGCCAGAACCTACTTAAATGACCTATGCTACGGGAAAACCGTAAAAGTCGATAAAAAAGGTATCGATCAATATGATAGATTTTTAGGTATCGTTTATCTCGACGAGTTGAATTTAAATCAGGAGATGGTCAAAGAAGGTTTAGCATGGTACTACAATCATTATGTTGAAGACCCGGTACTCGAAGAATTGGAGAAGACTGCCCGACAACAGAAGTTGAATATCTGGAGTTTGAAAAACCCAACACCTCCCTATGAATATAGAAAAAAGCAAAGATCCGAAAAGTCAGATAGAGAAGCGAGGAACTGAGTTTACAGTTCCTCTTTCTTTTTTCTGACAGTCCAGCCGAAGCCTCCTATCTTTTCTCCTAAGCCATAGTACTGACCATGAGAATATGCAATCGGTTTTGCGCTTTCGAGACTAAATTTTCCGGTTTCCGGATCAATATACTTTTCATCAGCTTTTACATTTACCACATCGGCGATAAACATATCATGCGAACCTAAACTGAGTATCTCCCGCACTCTACACTCGATGTTTAACGGAGATTCTTCGATGATGGGAACCTGAACAATTGATGCCTTCCCCGGAGTAAGTTTCATTTCGTCAAATTTACTGAAATCCTTACCCGATCTCACTCCACACCAGTCGGTTGCAAAAGCCAAATCTTCTGTTGTTATATTTATTACAAACTCCATATCCCGCTTTATAATCTCATACGAATGCCTTTCGGGTCTTACCGAAATATAGCACATCGGGGGATTGGTACAGATAGTACCGAGCCAACTCAGAGTTATAATATTATATTCTTCAGGAGTGCTGCCACAACTTATCATGGCGGCAGGCAAAGGATATATCAATGTTCCCGGCTTCCAATCTTGCTTCATTTCAGGATAATCTCGTCTTTCTGAATTTTAATGTTACAATAGTGACAGCGCAGCTCTGTGTTATTACAGTCAATGACTTCAAAACGTGTAGTCATAGGCTCATTGTTTGTAATACACTTCGGGTTGTTACACTTTACAATTCCATTGATTACTTTAGGTAAAACCACCCTCTTCTTTTCTACAACCTCGTAATCCTTTATGATATTGAGGACTACATTCGGTGCTATGATCGCAATCTTATTGATCACACTTTCTTCAAAATATTTACCTGTGATCTTGATAATTCCCTTCGAAGCCATCTTCTTACTTTCCAGATTATTTCCGATTGTAATAGGATTATCCAGCTTTTCGAGCTCCAACAATGATACTACTTTAAACACTACACTGGGAGGAATATGATCTATGGCTGTTCCGTTGCATAATGCTGCTACCTGCATTGCTTTTCTACGTTCATTCATATCTTGATATTTTATTTATTCAACTTCTATTCCCAACGCATCACATATCACAGCCTCACGGGTAAACATCCCGTTCTTAGCCTGTTCGAAGTAATAAGCCTTAGGGCTATCATCCACATCCTGCTGTATCTCGTTTACACGAGGTAGGGGATGCAATATTTTCAGATTATCTTTTGCTCCTGCCAACATATCATTTTTGAGAATGTACACATTCTTTACCTTTTCATATTCCATCAGGTCGGTAAAACGTTCTCTCTGTACACGTGTCATATACAGGATATCCGCTTTGTCTATCACCTCTGAATCAAAATCTGTGTGTTCCGAATACTTTATTCCATGTTCATCACAGAAGGCTTTATACGGATCGGGAAGGTGCAGTTCTTCGGGTGCAACGAATATAAAGGTTGGATTAAAGTGTGACATTCCAATGATCAGGGAGTGCACAGTACGACCATATTTCAGGTCACCAACAATCGTTATTGTCAGATTCTCGAGAGTACCTTGTGTCTTAAATATAGAATAGATATCAAGCATTGTCTGCGTAGGGTGCTGATTGGCTCCGTCTCCGGCATTAATGATAGGTATAGAAGAAATCTCCGAAGCATAACGTGCAGCCCCTTCCAAATGGTGTCGCATGATTATAATATCCGCATAGTTGTTTACCATCAGTATGGTATCTTTCAGCGTCTCTCCTTTCGATGAGCTGGTAGTAGCCGCATCAGAAAAGCCTATGATGCGCCCGCCCAAGCGGTTTACTGCAGTCTCAAAACTAAGGCGTGTCCGTGTTGACGGCTCAAAAAAAAGTGTAGCACACACTTTGCCTTCCAATAACCTACGATTAGGTTGCTCGTCAAATTTTTTAGTCAGATTAAGTATTCTCAGAATATCTTCCTTCGAATAATCTGTAATTGAAACCAAGCTTTTATTGCACATAACTATTTATATTTTGTAAGAGTAAAATTCATATTCAACAAAAAGATAACAGAAAAAAGTGACACATTCCACTAAAGCACAAACAACTCATAAACAACACCATATATACCAAGAGGTGACAAAAGTGACAGTTTTACAGCTGCTTTTTATTGTTACTTTTCTATTATCAGTCAACTACCGCAAAGATCTCTATATAAGACAATTTATTTCAAAAAAAATCCCCGAAAAAGAATACTTCTTCGAGGATACTATCTATATCAATAATAATTCATTGGAAATACAGGAACCACTGTCGTGAAAATAATACTGTTGCATATAAGCTATTTTTTCCATCATAATTCTCTATATATTACAACAAAGGTAGTCACTTTTTTTGAGATACAATTTTTTACGAATCAAAAAAACGAAAAAAATAAACCCCAAACTATAAAAGTCCGGGGCTATATTTTATAAAGAATTTTCTCCTATCACTGCAATGCCGAAGCACCACCGATAATATCCAACAACTCGTTTGTAACAGCTTGTTGACGCGACTTGTTGTATTGAATAGTCAGATCCTGTACCAATTCGTCCGCATTGTCTGATGCTATTTGCATAGCAATCATACGTGCAGCATGTTCCGAAGCATTAGCATCGAGCAAGGCAGCATACAAGCGTGAATAAAGCACAGTAGGAATTAAAGAATCGAGAATTTCCTCCTTCGATGGCTCCAAGATATAGTCTGCAAACATATTTTCGTCTTGCTGACCTTCGGGCTTAGCGCTTTCCAAATCGAAAGGAAGGAATTGTGTCTTCTTTAGTTTCTGCGATCCGGTAGATATGAAATGATGATAAATTAAGATCACCTCATCTATTTCTCCATCAATATATTTCTTTATCAATTCTTTAGCAAGATCCTGTACGGCTAAGAAGGTAGGCTTATCAGCCATATCCCTGTAATCGCCTTGCGCCGCTATTCCTTGTTTCTTTAGGGCGTCGGCCAATTTTTTACCGATAGGATATACCAAGATATTCCCTGCTCCTATCTCTTCTTTCTTTTTAGCGTAAACGGTACTAAACTCTTTTATTACATTCGAGTTGTATGCACCACAAAGCGAAGAGTTGGAAGCAAAACCAACTATAGCGACTCTCTTTGTTTCTCTTTTTTGGATAAAAGGAGACTCATAGCTTGTATCAGAAGACAGAAGATTAGTCAGAATGACATCCAACTTCTGCTGATAAGGCAAGAAGTTGCTGATTGCATTTTGTGCCTTGTGCAACTTAGATGAAGCTATCATCTTCATTGCAGAAGTAATCTTCTTGGTACTTTTTACAGAGCCAATTCTATTTTTTATTTCCTTAAGAGATGCCATAATTCATTATTTTTTGTACTGAGAAGCAATATCCGCGGCTACTTTCCTGATTTTAGTTTCCACATCTTCGTTGATGACTCCTTTTTTCAGGACATCCAGCACATCTGCTTGATATTGCATTTCCAATGTTCTCAGAAATTCGGTTTCGAACTCATGTATTTTATCTTCCGGCACTTGACGAAGCAAGCCATTTGTTCCGCAATACAGTATGGCGATCTGTTTTTCAACAGGTACCGGCGCATACTGAGGCTGAACTAGCAATACAGTATTCTTCTTACCTTTATCGATAGTCATTGCCGTAACGGGGTCCATATCGCCACCGAACTGGGTAAATGCTTCCAGTTCACGATACTGAGCCTGGTCAATCTTCAATGTTCCGGCAACTTTCTTCATCGCTTTCACCTGAGCCGAACCTCCCACACGAGATACAGATATACCCACATCGATGGCAGGACGCATACCCGCATTGAAGAGGTCTATATCGAGGAATATTTGTCCGTCGGTAATAGAAATAACGTTGGTAGGAATATAAGCAGATACGTCACCGGCCTGAGTTTCGATAATAGGAAGGGCAGTAAGAGAACCTCCCGCTTTTACCTTTCCTTTAAGACTTGCCGGTAGGTCATTCATCTGTTCGGCAACCTCCTGTTGGTTGATAATTTTAGCCGCACGCTCCAACAAACGTGAGTGCAAGTAGAAGATATCACCTGGATAGGCTTCACGTCCCGGTGGACGACGAAGAATCAAGGATACTTCACGATATGCAACCGCCTGTTTCGACAAGTCATCATATACCACAAGGGCATGACGTCCTGTGTCGCGGAAATATTCTCCGATAGCTGCACCTGCAAACGCAGCAAAGTACTGAACTGCTGCCGGCTCGGCTGCTGTAGCCGAAACTACAACCGTATAGTCAAGAGCACCTTTTTCTTTTAGTGTTTCTACGATATTGGCAACTGTAGATGCTTTTTGTCCGATGGCTACATAAATACAGTATACAGGATCTCCGGCATCATAATTGCTTCTTTGATTGATAATGGTGTCTATCGCAATTGCAGTTTTACCTGTCTGGCGGTCACCGATGATAAGCTCACGTTGCCCCCGTCCGATGGGGATCATAGCATCTACAGATTTCAATCCGGTCTGTAGAGGCTGGGTTACAGGCTGACGGTATATTACCCCCGGAGCTTTACGTTCCAGTGGCATTTCCAGCAGTTCGCCGGTAATCGGGCCTTTTCCGTCCAAAGGCTCGCCCAGAGGATTGATTACACGTCCTAACATGCCCTCACCCACGTTGATGGATGCAATACGGCCTGTACGTTTTACGGTAAATCCTTCCTTGATCTGGTCTGACGGGCCTAACAATACAGCACCGACATTGTCTTCTTCCAGGTTCATCACAACAGCCATAATACCGTTGTCGAACTCAAGAAGTTCGTTTGCCTCTGCATTTTTAAGTCCGTATATGCGAACAACACCATCTCCTACATAGAGAACTGTACCCACCTCCTCGAACTGTACGCGGCTACTGATATTCTCTAGCTGCATTTTCAGCACATCGGAGACTTCGCTTGCTTTTATATTTTCAGACATATTTTATTCAAATTATAAGTTACTATAAAGCTATACGTGGATAGCTCTTTTCAAATAGGTAGAGTATCGATTATCCAATCTTACTGTTTTCGGCGACAAACTTTTGCTTGATACGCTTCAACTGACTTTTTACGCTGGCATCCAACCTGTATGTGTCGATATACAGAATAAAGCCTCCTTCGATATCCGGATCTACACTTGTTTCAAAATCAAGCGTCCCCGGTTTAATCTTCTGTAGTAAGCTTTTCATTTTCTGTTTTGTAGCATCATCCACAGGGGTAGCAGTAACAAGCTTCCCGGTATTGATGTGCTTGGCTTCACAATACAAATCGATGTAACTGAGCGCAATATTTCGAAGATACATTTCACGTCTTTTTTTCACTACCAACTCGGCAAAACGAATATACTCGTTACTCGGTTTTGCACCCACAGCAGCTTTTACCAGCGCAAGCTTATCTTCGGCATTCAACGTAGGATTATCCATTGCCATACGCAAACGGGGTTCGCGGACAAATGACGATGCTACCTTTTTCATTTCGGCAAACAATACATCCTCCGCTTTCTGATCCACTGCATATAGCAACAGAGCTTTAGCATATCGCTTAGAAATCATCCCTTCATTCATAACAGTTGATTAAGATTTAGATACCATAGCTTCATCCACTAGGCGATCAATCATTGACATTTGTTCTTTAGGGTCTTTCAAGGTATCTCGAAGAACTTTTTCGGCAACATCCACAGATAGTTCAGCTACCTGACGACGAATGTCGCGTATAGCCTGATCTTTTTCCATTTGGATCTGCTTTCTTATTTCTTCCATTTCCTTTGCCCCGGCTATCTTGGCTTGTTCACGTGCTTCGTTTATAATACGATCGCGTGTATCAGCCGCCTCTTTCAAGATCTTCACCTGTTCTGCCTTAGCTGATGAAAGTATCTCATCACTTTTTTCTTTTATCGAAGCCAATTGCTCATTGGCTTTCTGGGCTGCATCCAACGAATCTTGTATATAGTTTTTGCGCTCTTCCACCATCTTGGTTATCACAGGGAAACCAAATTTGGCCAGAACGAAGAAAACTACTATAAAAGATAGGAGCATCCAAAAAAGAAGGCCGGATTCAGGTAATAGTAAATTCATATCTATTTACTAATTTATAGAATAAATCCGCAAACTACAACAGCAAACAAAGCTACCCCTTCTACTAGAGCTGCGGCGATAATCATAGATGTACGAATATCTCCTGCTGCATCCGGCTGACGGGCTATCCCTTCCATAGCAGAACTACCGATTTTACCAATACCGATACCTGCTCCGATTACAGCTAATCCTGCACCCAGTGCAGCACCAAAACCTGTTAAGCTTGTTGCAGCTTCTGCTGCTTGTAATAAAGTTGATAGTAACATAATTCTTTAGTTTAAAATTATTTAATTGTTAATTTACTTTTAATATTAATGTTTTTCTGCATGATGGTGTGGCTCTATCTGTGCCAACCCGATAAATACGGCCGACAGCATAGTAAATACATAAGCCTGAATATATGCGACTAATATTTCTACCAGACTGATAAATATAGTCAGCAATACAGATACAACAGTCATCGAACTATTGATCACCGCTCCTAGATTTGCCGTAACGAATATCAAACAGGTAAGACCGAGTACAATCGAGTGTCCTGCTAGAATATTAGCAAAGAGACGAATCATCAACGCAAAAGGCTTGGTAAATACCCCCACCAGTTCTATCGCTGGCATGATAGGTATCGGCACCTTGAGCCAGGTAGGCACATCAGGCCAAAAGACTTCTTTCCAGTATTCTTTCGATCCGAAAAGGTTTACGGTAAAGAATGTAAACACGGCAAGCACCAAAGTGACTGCAATATTACCTGTCACGTTTGCACCTCCCGGAAAGAGGGGTATCAATCCCAATAGGTTGTTGAACAAGATGAAGAAGAAAACAGTAAGCAGATAGGGCGAAAACTTTCTATAATTTTTTCCTACACACGGCTTAATGATATCGTCCTGCACACTCATTATAAACATTTCCATAAATCCTACAAAACCTTTCGGAGCTTTCTTCTCTCCCGTCTTGGCTTGTCTTCTGTACCATTTGGATACGCTAAGGACTATGATTATAAGAAGTGTAGAACTGATTATCAAACTGGTTGCATTCTTCGTCAACGAAATATCCCAAGGACGTATTTCTTCACCCGAAGCGTTTTTTTCTACAATCTTACCCCTGTATTTACCTTCTTGTGCAATATAAAAGCCTTCGTATGCCTCATGCCCATGATGGAACTTAGATGACATAAAAACATGCCAGCCTGAAGTCTCTCCTTTCACGATGATTGGCAACGGTATGGAAATATGTGTATCGCCAAACGAAGTTAGATGCCACTCGTATGCATCAGCAAGGTGATCGAGAATAAGTTCTTTAACGTTCAATTCTTTTTCGGGCTGAGCCTCATATGCATTTTCTGCTGCCAGAGGTTGAAAGCCCATTACAGTAAGTAAAAGAACCGAAGTTAAAATGTATTTTAAATAGTGTTTCATACTATTGTTGTTTTTTCTTTAACCGTTTTTCTATCCTTAGAAACAAATATGCCTCGAAGGCCAGAAAAAGAAGATAGAAAATCATAAAAATAACGACGAAGCTTTTAATATTTTCTTTTATTACCACGGCATAGGTTGCGATGAAGATAAGCGAGGCGAATACTTTAACTACTTTAGTCAGCATGTATACATTCAGCATCTGCCTTTGTGTCGCTTTGCGGCTCGATGAGTCTGCATACAAGACAACCAATGATTCCAGTATTATAAAGAAAGCCAGAATACCTTCGTACCATTTGGGATAAAACTCAGGAAACTGATAGTTGAGCAAAGCCTGTATAAGAGCTCCTGTAACAATCCCAAAGAGGGTAATAGAAAGAATTAATTTTACTTTTACATCCATCCCTTTAAGATACACAGATTGTCACAACCCCATTATTCACTTCCACCATGCCACCGCCTACTTCGAGAGATTTTTCCACGCCGTTTTCGGTATAGGTAATAACCCCCTTTTGCAAGGCCGAGATCAAAGGAGCATGGTCGGGATAAACCCCGAAGCTGCCTTGAATCCCCGGAATTACAACTGAAGCAACCATTCCGGAGAATAGCTTAGCCTCAGGTGAGATAATATTTAGTTGAAGTTCTGATTTTTTCATATGTAAATTCTTTATCCTGCAACTTGGGCAAGAATCTTCTCGCCTTTAGCCATTGCATCTTCTATTGTACCCACGTTCAAGAATGCTTGTTCAGGGAGGTGATCAACTTCACCGTCCAGAATTTTTTGGAAGCCCTTGATTGTATCCTGAATATCAACAATTACCCCCGGAACACCTGTAAATTGTTCTGCAACATTAAACGGTTGAGACAAAAATCGTTGAATACGTCTCGCACGGTTTACAGTCTGCTTGTCGGTATCCGAAAGCTCTTCCATCCCGAGAATTGCAATAATATCCTGAAGCTCTTTGTTGCGCTGCAATATTTGCTTCACACGTTGAGCTGTATCGTAATGCTCCTGACCTACAACGTTCGGGTCTAAGCTTCGAGAGCTGGAACCTAGAGGGTCTACCGCCGGATAAATTCCCATTTCGGTAATCTTACGATCGAGCACCGTTGTGGCATCCAAGTGAGAGAATGTTGTTGCCGGAGCCGGGTCTGTTAAGTCGTCGGCAGGCACATACACGGCTTGCACCGAAGTGATGGATCCGTTTTGTGTAGAAGTAATACGTTCCTGCATGGCACCCATCTCTGTTGCCAATGTAGGTTGATACCCTACGGCAGACGGCATACGTCCCAACAAGGCCGACACCTCAGATCCTGCCTGAGTAAAACGGAATATATTATCGATAAAGAATAAGATATCTTTAGGACCTTCAGCTTTCGAGTCACGGAAAGACTCGGCTATAGTCAACCCCGAAAGGGCTACATCGGCACGGGCTCCCGGCGGTTCGTTCATCTGACCGAAAACAAGGGAAATCTGTGACTTCTGAAGTTCGTCGTAGTCAACTTTCGACAAATCCCAGTTGCCTTCTTCCATGCTTTTCTTGAACTCTTCTCCATAGCGGATAACATTTGACTCTATCATTTCCCTTAGCAGGTCGTTTCCTTCACGGGTACGCTCTCCTACTCCGGCAAATACAGAATATCCATTATGTTTTTTTGCAATATTGTTGATAAGTTCCATAATCAATACAGTCTTACCCACACCGGCTCCGCCAAATAGACCCACCTTACCTCCTTTTGCGTATGGAGCTAATAAGTCCACGACTTTGATTCCGGTGAATAACACCTCGCGCGTTGTTTGCAGTTCTTCAAACTTAGGCGGTTCTCTATGGATAGGCGCACCACCTTGATTGCTCAAAGGCTTCATACCGTCAATAGAATTACCTACAACGTTCATCAGACGTCCTTTTACATGGTCACCGATAGGCATTCGAATGGGTGATCCCAGAGGAATCGCTTCAAGCCCACGGCTTAATCCGTCTGTACTGTCCATAGCTACGGCACGCACTGTGTCTTCGCCTATGTGTTGCTTTACTTCGAGAATCAAAGAGCGACCATCAGGTCTTTTAACTTCAAGGGCATCATTGATCTGCGGCAGGTTTAGGGATGGATTGGCTGTATCAAAAAATACATCCACCACCGGCCCGATAACCTGGGATATGTGCCCGACTAATTGTGACATAAGCTTTTGTATTTATTATTGTTTATTTCTAATTTCTTTTGCTTCAACAAATAAAGCCTTATTAACTAAATAAGGTAAGAAGAACTATAATCCTATAATCCTATAAATATTTCAAAAACCTCCTTATCTACAGGGATTTTGTGTGAATTAATAAAAGCTTGAGGTATCTATGCGAAATCAATATGGTACCAGACCCCTCTATCAATTGCCGAAGACAAATATAAGCAATATTAATATTTAATAGTATTTTTGTTGGCAGATTTTATAAGTAAACTTATTTTTTTTAAACCTAATTTAACCATAAATAATAAAGTCTGGAACAAATGCCAGCGATAGATACAGGGCATTGAGACAATAGAGCCAAAGGGCCATGATATTCAGTATGGTTTTAGAACAAAGAAAGAGTTTATAGATATTCTTAACCGAAATATTGACATTTATAAAGAAGAATATGATCGTTTTCAAGAAAAGAAATATCCTAATGATTATTTTTAGAATATCTTTGAACTTTGAAATAGACAAATTACAGGTTGTACAAAATAATTATCAATAAATAAAAATAGAGACATGGGAAAAGTATTAATTATCGGAGCCGGAGGAGTCGGAACCGTAGTTGCAAATAAGGTCGCACAAAACATGGATGTGTTTACCGAAATAATGCTTGCCAGCCGTACAAAATCGAAATGTGATGCTATTGCTGCGGCCATAGGCGGCAACAAGATACAAACAGCACAGGTAGATGCTGACAACGTGGAAGATCTTAAAAGACTATTCAATTCCTTTAAGCCTGAACTTGTGATCAATGTGGCATTACCTTATCAGGATCTTACCATTATGGACGCATGTCTGGCATGTGGGGTAAACTATCTTGATACTGCTAATTACGAGCCGAAGGAGGAAGCTAAATTCGAATATAAATGGCAATGGGCATATCAGGATAAATTTAAAGAAGCCGGACTTACTGCAATATTAGGTTGTGGTTTTGATCCCGGTGTAACAAGTGTATTTACTGCTTATGCAGCTAAACATCATTTCGATGAAATACATTATCTTGACATTGTAGACTGTAATGCCGGAGATCATGGAAAAGCTTTTGCGACAAACTTTAACCCGGAAATCAATATTCGCGAAGTAACCCAAAAAGGCAAATACTGGGAAAACGGAGAATGGGTAGAAACTGAGCCACACGAAATACACAAGCCATTAAATTATCCTGAAATTGGGCCAAAAGAATCGTATGTTATCTATCATGAGGAACTGGAATCTCTGGTAAAGAATTACCCTACCCTCAAAAGAGCTCGCTTTTGGATGACATTCGGACAAGAGTATCTTACTCACCTTCGTGTAATTCAAAATATCGGTATGTCACGTATCGACCCTATTATTTACAATGGTGTTGAGGTTGTCCCAATCCAATTCCTGAAAGCCGTACTGCCTGATCCGGGCGAACTTGGAGAAAACTATAAAGGGCAGACTTCTATCGGATGCCGCATAAAAGGAATCAAAGATGGAAAAGAACGCACCTACTATGTATACAACAACTGTTCGCACGAAGATGCTTACAAGGAAACAGGCACACAGGGCGTGAGCTATACCACAGGAGTTCCGGCTACCATAGGCGGTATCATGTTTATGAAAGGTCTGTGGCGCAAACCGGGTGTATTCAATGTTGAAGAATTTAATCCAGATCCGTTTATGGAGCAACTAAACAAACAAGGTTTGCCTTGGCACGAGTTGTTTGATATAGATTTGGAAATGTAATAACAACGATATTAAACTTACAGCCCTACAAAGATTAATTTCTCGGTAGGGCTGTTTTATTTTACACCAAAAGGTTGACTATTAAGAATCTGTTATTTAAGAGCAAAAAGCTTCTCAGCATTTTCTGTTGTTATTTGTCCAACCACTTCGGCTGGCAAGCCATATATTTCGGCTAGCTTAGTTACAACATTCAATGTATAAGAAGACTCATTCCTTTTTCCTCTGTAAGGAACGGGAGCCAAATAAGGTGAATCTGTTTCGATGATTATAGAAGACAAATCCGTTTCTTTAAGAACTGTTGGCAATGTAGAATTCTTAAACGTGACAACACCGTTGATACCCAACATAAAATTCTTCAACGAAAGAATCCCGTCAAGCTCTTCTAGCGTTCCTCCAAAACTATGAAATACTCCTCTTAAGTGCTGTTCGCCGACATTCTTAATGCAGGATATGCATTCGGCTATTGCATCCCTCGAATGTATTGCTACAGGTAAATCATATTCGATACTCCAACGCAGTTGTTCTTCAAAAACCAGTCTCTGTTGCTCCTCAAAGGTTTTATCCCAATAAAGATCAATCCCGATTTCTCCTATTGCAATATATGTGCGTTTAGAAAGCTCTTTTCGGATAATATCTAACTCCTCTTTCCAGTTTTCACCTACACTGGTAGGATGCAACCCCATCATTGGTATACAGTAGCCAGTATATCGATCAGATATATTGTGCAAGCGATCTATAGAAGAAGCATCGATGTTAGGTAGCAGTATTTTCTCTACTCCGGCTTGTTTTGCCCGTTTAATAACATCATCTATATCGTTGTCAAATTCTTCAGAATAAATATGTGAGTGCGTATCAATAATTCTCATTTCGATCTGTCTGGTTCTCAAATTTTTCTTTTTCTTCTTTTCTCAAATAATATACAACTCCGTACTCCTTACACCTCTCCAAGCGTTCTTTGGGCGGCAAACCGGCAAAGGCTTTCTCTATCTGGTTCCACACCAAAGTCAAAGTAGCGTCTATATCCTCACGTTGCTGACTTAAGCTTTCCAGCTGGCGGGAAGTCGTATTTTGATATGTTTTTTGTGCAAAATATGCATCTTTAAAAAGCGAAAATGCTACGTTCACCCGGGCAATTGTAGGATTGTAGATCGGCGTTCCTCCTTGTGAGATACGGGTCTGCTCACCTTTTATTATATTTTCACCCCAAAAGAGTAACGAATCGTTGCTGGTAAGATCGGGCACAGTAAAATCGCTCGGATCAATTCCATATAGTTGTTTCACTTCTTTTTTTATCTCATTGCGGATAACACTGAAGTTGAAAACTTGTATAAAATGTGATATGTACAATCTTGCATTTTTTACTAATCGTTGAAATTTACGATTAGCGGTAGCCTGTACTTCGAGGCTATCACGATATCTCACCTGAGCTGTTTCAAAGTTGCGTAGTAAATGTTGTAGTTTGTAAATATCCAGAGTAATTACATTCTGACTAAAAAATGTATTGCTCTTTTCTATTGCCGTTTTCAAAGCCCTTATCCGAGCATTATCAGTATTGGGTAAGCGTCTGTAAGGCATAGTTGTAATGTTTTGTGTTATGAAATTCTTGTCATGAGGCTTTCGGCTAATTTATAAAGCTCTTTTTTCCGTGAGGCATCTATACTTACTTTGTCCAGACATGTCACCGCCTGTTTATAGTAATCATTTATTAGATCTTCTGACTTCTGTTTCAAATTCAGTTTATTATATATGGCTGTCACAGCTTTTATTTTCTCCGCAGCATCATAATTCTCTTTATTAACCCAGCTAATCAGATCATCTTTCACTTCTTCGCTCAATAGAGCATTGATAAACAAGAAGGTTTTCTTATTACAAAGGATATCTCCTCCTATTTTCTTCCCAAAGTTGGAACTATCTCCGTAAACATCAAGCAGGTCGTCCATAAGCTGAAAACCGAGTCCTACATGAATGCCATAATTATATAGATTTTCAGCATCCTCAGCCGAGGCTCCGGCAACGATAGCACCTTCCTTAAGTGAGCAAGCCAAGAGCACGGCAGTCTTCAAACGTATCATCTCCAAATATTCAGCGATAGTTACATCCATACGTTGTTCAAACTCCATATCGTATTGCTGCCCGCAACATATTTCGGTTGCAGTAGTAGAAAATAAATCTAAAACAGGCTTTAAATATTGGGAGTCTATCTTTGCGATCTCTTTATATGCCTCTATCAACATGGCATCGCCCGATAATACAGCAGTATTGTCATTCCATTTGATATGCACCGTTGGATTTCCTCTGCGCATATCGGCTCTATCCATCAAATCATCGTGAAGCAATGTGAAATTATGAAAGATCTCTATACCCAGAGCAATTGGGATCACATGTTCCACATCCTCCTTATATAGATTGTAAGACATCAGGGCTAATGCCGGACGAACACGCTTCCCTCCTAAAGAAAGAATATAAGATATTGGCTCGAAAAGAGACTTAGGAGCAGAACCGTATTCTATCTTTTTTATCTCTGTATTTACTATACTCAATATCTCATCAAAAGTATATAAAGAAGCCATGATTTCGTCTGGATTTTAGAGGTTGGACACCGTGATTTTTCGTGCGATAAATTTTGCTTATCTTGATCTCAACAAAGATAACTTTTTAGCTAGAAAAATCAAAATATTATAAAAACTGAATCTATCTAATCAAAAAAGTCCTATTTTTATGGTTCGGTAATAAAAAATGTATTATTAAATGAAAAACAATTATTTACTTATTTTTGCATGTCTCTCTATCATGCAGGCTTGTACGCCCAAGCAAGCCAACCCTGAACAAAAAGTCACTGCAGGAAACCCAATCGTCGAAGGATGGTATGCCGACCCTGAAGGCATAATCTTTGATGACAAATATTGGGTATACCCGACTTATTCTGCACCATATGACGAGCAAGTCTTTATGGATGCCTTTTCATCGCCAGACCTCGTAAACTGGACTAAACACGAACGGATAATCGACACTGCATCTGTTAAATGGGTTAAACGAGCCATGTGGGCTCCGGCAATTCTCAAAAAAGACAACAAGTATTTTCTTTTCTTTGGTGGGAATGATATACAAAGTGATAACGAGTACGGCGGCATTGGTGTAGCCGTTGCCGACAAACCGGAAGGGCCATTCAAGGACTACCTTGGCAAACCTCTGATCGACAAGTTTTACAATGGAGCACAACCTATCGATCAGTTTGTGTTTAAGGATAAAGATGGTAGCTACTATATCTATTATGGTGGCTGGAAACATTGTAATGTCGCCAAATTGAATGATGACTTTACAGGCCTAGTTCCATTCGAAGATGGAACAATCTATAAAGAAGTAACACCCGAAAACTATGTTGAAGGTCCATTTATGTTTATACATAACAATAAATATTACTTTATGTGGTCGGAAGGTGGATGGACAGGCCCTGACTATAGCGTAGCTTACGCCATCGCTGACAGTCCGTTCGGCCCATTCAAACGCATAGGCAAGATTCTACAGCAAGATCCGAAAGTGGCTACAGGAGCAGGACACCACTCTGTGATACATGAACCGAAATCGGACAAATGGTATATCGTATATCATCGTCGCCCTCTTACGGAGACAGACGGAAACCACAGAGTTACCTGTATCGATGAAATGCAGTTTGACGAAAACGGATACATAAAACCTGTGGTTATCACCAACGAAGGAGTAAAAGCAAATCCTCTTAAATAATAATTAAATCTAAGTTATGAAGAAAACGTGTTTAGCTGTATTAACAGTATTACTGTTGGCTGTTAGTTGTACAGAAAAAGCTCCCGTAAGCAAATTGACTGAGTCGGGACTCGACAAAAAGAATTTTGAAACAGAAGTAAATGGTAAAAAAGTAGGCCTGTTTGTCTTAAAAAACACAAATGGAATGGAAGTATGTGTCACCAATTACGGAGGACGCATTGTTTCTGTACTTGTACCGGACAAAGATGGTAATAAGAAAGATGTCGTAATCGGCTTCGACTCTATACAAGATTATATTAATGTACCCGGAAATAATTACGGAGCGGCAATAGGTCGCTACGGAAACAGAATCGGAAACGGAACTTTCGAACTTGACGGTGTAAAATATGACTTGCCTAAAAACAACTTTGGTCACACGCTACACGGCGGCGACAAAGGTTTTCATACTGTAGTATTCGATGCAAATCAAATAGATGATAAAACAATCGAACTGACTTATCTTTCGAAAGATGGTGAGGAAGGTTTTCCGGGAAACTTAAAAACCAAAATCACTTATACATTGAAAGATGACAACGCTATTGACATCAAGTACGAAGCTGAAACAGATAAACCAACAGTGGTAAATCTGACAAACCATACATACTTCAATATGGATGGAGATCCGGACTCAAAAAATACGAATTGGTTACTCATGCTGAATGCTGACAAATACACTCCGGTAGACTCTACATTTATGACTACAGGCGAGATACTTCCTGTAGAAGGAACAGATATGGATTTCCGCACACCGACTGCTATTGGTGCAAGAATAGACAATTACGACTTTGTTCAGTTGAAAAACGGAAAAGGGTATGACCACAACTGGGTATTAAATACAGGTGGAGACATCAATAAAGTAGCAGCCACACTAGAATCGCCTAAAACAGGGATCGTATTAGAGACATATACTACCGAACCGGGGCTGCAATTCTATGCGGGCAACTTTATGGATGGTAAAGACAAAGGGAAAAAAGGCAAAGCGAATCAATACCGTGCTGCTGTTTGTCTAGAAACTCAAAAATATCCTGATACACCGAACAAAAAAGACTGGCCTTCGGCAACTCTACGCCCGGGTGAGAAATATACAAGTGAAACAATCTATAAATTCTCTGTAAAGAAATAAGAGATTGAGCTTAAAGAACAAGAAAAGAGAAAGATTGAATCTTTCTCTTTTTTTATATTAATCAGCTCATTGCTGTTGATATACAATTAATTTCTCATCAATATTTTGTAGGCGTATAGTCGATGAGCTTCTCGAGCCTCTTTATATATACATGCAAGAAGTATAGCGGTATTAATCCGAACACACAAAAAGAGCAGTCGATTAATCTCCACCAAAGAGGAAGTCCTCGTATTGCGCCACAAATTAAAGCTAAGGGAATAACTCCTGCACAAGCTATCATTGCAAAATATACAATCCAAATATTTCGTACAGGTTTGACGTAAAGACCTATAAAAGCCACAGCTATAACAAGGTGTGAGAATGCCAGCCAGTCTGTACCATAAGAAAGGAATGGGTAATTATGATTTGTGTGAATCACACCATTCATTACTGTAGCAATCCATCCTGTAAATCCTGTATACACATCAGGAGACACATCCAATGATATACCAAGCAGACCGCATATAATTTTCAGTTCCGCCTCTATCGGAAATGCTGTTATCCCCCAAAAGAACAAAGCAAATATATAGAAGATAACTAATACCCTAATTTTTAGGATCAATCTCTTCTCTTGTGTTTGTATAGCTTCGTTTACTTTCATAGGGCAGGTTGTTTATTTCTTCTTTTTCTTTACACTCTTCTTTACTTCTTTCGTTTCCTCTTTATCAAATTCTACAGGCTTTACTTTCCACATCAGGTCTAATATTTTAGCCTGACGCCTCTGTATATAAGCAGATGGTTTTGCCGAATTAAATCGGATAGGATTAGGAAGCGTTGCCGCTATCAGCGCAGATTCTCCTGCTGTAAGAGCTTTTGCCGATTTCCTGAAATTCACCTGAGCGACAGCCTCAGCACCATATATATTTTTACCCATCTCGATAGAATTGAGATAGACCTCCATAATACGTTCTTTACCCCAGATATGTTCTATAAGGAATGTGTAATATACTTCCAGTCCTTTGCGAATATATGAATGACCCGACCAAAGGAAAACATTCTTCGCTGTTTGCTGACTAATTGTACTTGCACCCCTCTGTCGTTTTCCTTTTTCAGCCTCATTCAGAGCCTTTTCTATCTGATCGAAATCAAATCCTGAGTGGTCGAGGAATAAGTTATCTTCGGAAGCTACTACGGCAAGTGGCAGGTAACCTGAAATCTTATCTATCGAAACCCATTTGTGATGGCAAACGACAGCTTCTCCCGAGAACAATTGCCCCATATTGTTCCATACCATCAACGGAGTATAGTATACAGGAACAAATTTGAATAAAACGACTTGAAATATACTGAACAGAAAAAGAAATATTACAATTCTTTTAGCCCATTTCAACAGTTTCTTTACCATATACGAAATTTAGTATAAACATCTCACTTTGAAAGACAAAGTAAACAAAAATTCAATAATTGAGGAAGTAATTAAGAATATATTTTTAATGCTATTTTACCTTACCATAAGAAGTATAACAAAGAATTCCCACCCTCTTAGTTACAAATAATATCGAAAGCGTTCTGAATAATACAGTTTCCAACTACAAATTAAAAAGCCTCTTAAATTACATGAATTTAAAAGGCTTTTCAAACGATTGATTTACAAAATCAGTTATTATATAACTCCTTGTGCTATCATTGCCCGGGCTACTTTCATAAATCCGGCAACGTTGGCTCCTTTCACATAATTAATATATTCACCGTTGTCTTTTCCAAATTTGAGACATTGTCCATGTATATTTTTCATAATACCATGCAAACGTTGGTCAACCTCTTCGGCACCCCATTGTATATGCATTGCATTCTGACTCATTTCTAAACCCGATGTAGCAACACCGCCTGCATTCACAGCCTTACCCGGAGCAAAGAGAGCTTGCTTTTCAATAAAAAAGTCTACAGCTTCTGCCGTACAGCCCATATTAGATACTTCGGCTACACATGTTACCCCATTAGCTATCAAAGCCTGAGCATCCTGAAGATTCAGTTCATTTTGTATAGCACAAGGTAAAGCAATGTCCACTTTTTCACCCCAAGGTTTTTTGCCTGCATGGAATACTGCATTCGGGAATTTCTCTGCATAGGGCGCTACAATGTCATTACCCGAATCGCGCAATTCAAGCATATACTCTATCTTTTCACCACTCACTCCGTCTGCATCATATATATAACCGTCAGGTCCGGAGATAGTCACCACTTTTGCCCCCAGCTCAGTAGCTTTGAGTGTTGCACCCCACGCCACATTACCAAAACCCGAAACAGCGACAGTCTTGCCTTTAATGTCTATATTTTTTGCTTTAAGCATTTCATTCACAAAATAGAGAGCGCCAAATCCTGTTGCCTCAGGACGTACCAATGAACCTCCATATTCCAATCCTTTTCCGGTAAAAGTACCGGTATTTTCACGAGCCAGCTTTTTGTACATACCATACATATAGCCTATCTCGCGAGTACCCACACCTATATCTCCGGCAGGAACATCTGTATCAGGGCCAATATTGCGCCAAAGCTCGAGGATAAAAGCCTGACAGAAACGCATAATTTCGGCATTTGACTTTCCTCTCGGACTAAAGTCTGATCCTCCTTTACCTCCACCCATCGGCAAAGTAGTGAGCGCATTCTTAAACGTCTGCTCAAACCCTAAGAATTTGAGAGAAGAAAGATTTACCGAAGCGTGAAATCTTAAACCTCCTTTATAAGGGCCAATTGCATTATTGAATTGTACCCGATAGCCGATATTCACCTGAATATCGCCACGGTCGTCTACCCAAGGCACCTTAAATGTGAATATGCGGTCTGGCTCTACCAGACGTTCTATAATCCGGTTCTTTTCAAATTCGGGGTGTTGGTTATAAACATCTTCGATGGATACAAGCACCTCTTTTACTGCTTGCAAGAATTCGGATTCTCCTGGATGTCTTGCCTCTAAAGATGATAAAATGTCATTAATATTCATAATATAAAGGATCATGTCGGTTATTTTACTATACAAAAATATAAATAAAGAAGCTATTTATATCAATTTATTTTTAAAAAATTCATCTATAATAGCATGATTTATAACATATAATAATTTAACATTATCAAATTTCCAGAGATATTGTTTTAATTCTTATTTTTGTTTTCCACAACACTGAAAATCATGACTAATATTTACGAAATAGCGAATAAATTAAGAGCAGAATCAAAACATTTACCAATTAACAGAATAGAACTGGAAGATGCTTTGAACACATTGATACACCGTGTACTATTCCCAATTTGCGATCAGGAGAAATCGAGAGAGAAAAAACTGTATTACTTTTACTCCATTATGGTGGAGAATATTTCGGCTTTGCTGGATAGGGCTCAAGCAGAAGAAACAGTCGGAAAATTCATTTCTCATCTGCCGGAACTACAAGACCAACTATATGACGAAGCGGAAGTATATTACAAAAACGATCCGGCAGCAAAATCGATAGAAGAGGTAATCTTAACTTATCCCGGTTTTTTTGCGCAGGTAGTTTACCGTATATCGCATGAGTTCTACAAGATGAAAACGCCGATTATCCCTCGCCTATTTTCTGAATATGCACACTCGAAAGTGGGAATAGACATCAACCCCGGGGCTGAGATAGGAAAAGCTTTTTATATAGACCATGGCACAGGGATCGTTATCGGCGAAACAACAATCATCGGCGATAATGTAAAAATATATCAAGGCGTTACTCTCGGAGCTTTATTTGTGACTAAAGGATTGGCGAACGAAAAAAGGCATCCGACCATCGAAAACAATGTGGTTATATATGCAGGAGCTACAATTTTGGGAGGTAATACCGTTGTAGGACACGACTCTACCATCGGAGGTAATGCTTGGCTGACAAAGAGTGTGGTACCATATTCATTAGTACAACAAAATGCAGAAATCAGGATACACAATACCCTAAAAACAGGTGAACATTTTCTGGATTTTAATATATAGTTCAAAGCAGCCAATATTAATACAATGAAAAAGCTTATTGTTTTAATTGCTTTTTTGGTTTTATACGCTTGTATGATTCAGGCACAGCTCCCCATCCCTGAATTTAAATACGGGGTAGGAACTCTTTCAGGAAAGATACTCGGAAATATACCAAAAGAACAAAAAACTGAAACACTTAATATCCGAATAAATAGAATAGGCTTCGACAATATTGGCTCTGAAATACCAATTGAGGACGACGGTACATTTAGTTTCAACATACCTATATTTACAGTTAGCCTCTGCGTTATAGAATCTCCTATTTACAGTGGGCTTATATATCTGTTACCAAATGAAAATACAAAACTTAATATTTCTTTTGATAATAATGGCGAAAAGCACGTCAGTATAGAAAATAGCCTAAGTCCTCCGTTTAATTATATGGATATGGGAGGCAAGCTGCTGGAAATATGTATGAGTAAAGATTTTGGTGTAGATGTAAATGATTACAATATTACCCCTAACGAATATGCACAAATTAGTAAGAAAGCATTATCTAACATCCTAGAAAAGTTGGAAGAAAGAAATGACTTATCTGAAAACTTGAAGCTTATTATGGGCTGTGAGTTAAAAGCTCTTTTTTCTAATTTTTATATTTTAAACTACTCTCAAACAATAAAGAATAAATATAAGTTACATGAAGGCGAGAGTAATTACACGCCAACCGAGCCTGATATTTCGTATTATTCTATATTGAAAGACTTAAAGTTGAACAACCCATATTATCTATATTCACCTTCTTATCAAATATTAATCCAGAACTTACTAAATATCAACAACATTGGAATACCGCCTATCGATATGTACTCTCTTGAGGTATGGAAAGATAAAACAGACTCTATTCTAAAATATATTATTGATGATGATCATTCTTTTTTCGACAAGATGTTAATTCTAAATACATATACAAAGCAATTGAATGAGTTAAAACCTCTGAGTGAATCGCAAAAAGAAGATATAAAATCTTATTACAAAGAAGAAGCTTTCTCTGAGATGTTATTTACGGAGAACAGTAAAGTAATAAAACTCATTCAATCCGATAGCTCTTCGAAAGATTTTAAGATTAATGAAACACCCAAAGTTTCAAAAGAACTGTTGATAAGCACAATATTACAAAAATATGAAGGCAAAGTTGTTTTCATTGACTTTTGGGCAACATGGTGTGGTCCATGTTTGAAAAACATGAAACAAATAGAGCCTGTAAAAAAAGAACTAACAGGAAAAGATGTTGTATTTGTATATATAACAAATCATACTTCTGTACGGAAGACTTGGGAAGAAAAAGTTTCGCAAATAGGAGGTGAGCATTATTATCTGGAGGAAAAAACATGGGATTATCTCAAAAATGATTTACAATTAATAGGAGTTCCTACCTATCTCATTTATGATAAATCAGGAGCACTGAAACATAAGAGTAACTCGATGGAGCCGAACAAAATGAGAAAGTGGATAAATGAATTATTGTAATACATTTTGAAATCCAAAGAAATAGAATAATAGAATATTTTTCGTACTTTCGTATAAAATAACTTTGTAGCTGAAAAAAAGCCAATGGAAGAAGTTCATAAAAGTCCGTCATCACTGATCAAAAGCACTTTTGTAGAGGCAATAGATACCCTATCAAAAGATTATCAAGGCAGCTCACTCACCGATGTATTTATTACTGTAGATAAAGAAAGTGGTGAAGTTGCATTCTATGATGATGAAGAGAACAAAGTCGCTGAAATCGTTATTTTCGACTGGGTAGATAAAGTTGAAGAGTTGAGCGACGATAAGGTTATTTCTATTCTACGAGAAGTTACAGAAGACTTGGATAAAGAAGAAATGTTTTCATCTTTAGATCTATACAAGCCTTTTTCTGTAAATTATGCCGACGACAATCTTGAGGTAATAGAAGAGTTGTTGCTGATAAACGAAGATTCAACAATCAAGTTAGACAACGACCTGATGGAAAAGTTTGATCGTGAATTCGACGACTTTCTTAATAAGTTATTGAATGAGTAGAAGTTTTTACACCTCTACTCCTATCATCAGTTTCCCTTTTTCTACATAACTCATATCGGCCATCGATTCTACTGTAAATTCACCATTCTGATAAGTGACTTTACATACCGCTGCATTATCCAATGGCTTGGTAAATAATCTGTCGCCGCCCAAACTGAGAAGCATTGCCAAGATACTCATTCCGTGTGATATAACAAGAATATTACCATCTCCTTTTCGCATCTCCTTTTCGGCAATCTCTTTCAAACTAGCCTGAGTACGTTGTTCTACCTGAGAAAAATTTTCAGCCAAGCCCAGCTTATCAATTTTTTTTATGGCATTCAGCACATCTCTGTAATTGATTTTCTTTGCTAATATATCTTTATACATTGCATCTACAGATGTGTAATGCAGATAAAGAGCCGCACTATTCCACATCGTATGATTGAAATCGGCTTCGAAACCACCAAAACACGCCTCACGCAGTCCGGACAGTTCATATACAGGTATATCTTTTTGCCCTTTGGCTTCCAGGATAACCTCTACAGTTTGTTTTGTCCTGCGAAGATCACTACAATATGCAGTTCTAAATACCACATCATTGAGACCATGTCCCAAATAACGTGCTACATCAATCCCCTCATCTGTAAGAGGAGAATCACACCACCCTTGAACTCTATCAAGAGTATTCATCAACGTTTTGCCGTGACGGGCAACATATAATGTTATTTTCGAATTCATTTTTTCTTATTCCCAATTTATATAATCAGCAAAAGCCTTGTCAAACATATCTGGCTTTGCCACTTTACCATTCATCAAACAAACTACCTCTATAACAGCGTCGGCACACAAAGAGTTGTCGCCCAAACGGATAATTTGTTGATGAAACAGATACCGAAGACCTTTGCGCATAATCTTAATACTACACACAAATTCTTCCGATCCCCGTAAAGAATTCCTATAGCTAATATTTACATTACGCACCACAGGTAGTATATTTGCTTCGGTAAGATCACGCAAACATAGTCCACACTTCTCCATCAACTCGTGACGTGTAGCCTCAAAATAATGCAAGTAAATAGCATTATTAACCACACCTTGCGAATCGCATTCATAGTCGCGAACTTTCATCTTGTTTTCAAATGTGAGTGCCATAAGCGTATCAGCGAATATTGCGTTATCTACTGTAAAATATATTTACCCAAAATCTCATCAAAAATTTGAGGCTTTCCTACTTTACCATTCACCATACAGGCAATCTCAAACCGAGCTGTAGAACAAACCTTGTTATCCCTTAAACGAACTATTTTCTGATTGAAAATATATCGAATTCCTTCCCTTTCGATAGAATCAACGGTACAAACAAAGTCGTTGCTACCACGCAAAGAGTGCTTGTAGCGTATATATACACTCACTACTACTGCATCTACACCTTGCTGATGCAGTTCATAAAAATTAAGATTATGCTCTTCCAAAAATTCATGGCGCACAACTTCATAGTAATGTTGGTAATTCGCATTATTGACAATACCCTGTGCATCACATTCATAGTCGCGCACCTTCATTGCCTGTTCGAATAAGGTATCTTTTATATTTGCCATTATTAATCTTATATTTCTCAATACAAAGTTAATATTATTCTCTTGGCATTAAAAATCAGGATGCTGCTATTTCTGTATTACATCCGAGTATCGTTTCTTAACATCTACATATTCACTTATTTGCTTAATATATTCGTCGACATCTTTTGCCGCACGCCAATCGGGATCGGGCATGTGCTTTTTGATTTCTGCCCAATCTTTATTCTCAAAGTATAAAGAATCTATAGTACATCCCTGCAAATTTTTGAATGGACTTATAAATATATAGCCATCAAAGAAATCTTCCATGCGAAAATCATTGTAACACATACTGAAAAAACTATTATCGGATAGTTTGCCTAATAGCGTATCCTTCAGATCAAACCCGACAGGCTTATCATTATTCATAGCCATAATGGCTTCAATCGCACCATCTGCAGGAGATACCCAATTAACTTTTGATTTGTCTTTAGCTTGGAAAGGAAAGTGCAACATTATATTAAATATTTTTTGGGGATATTTCCGATAAAGTCTATTTCCGACAAAACCGGTGTCATAATCGCAAAAATTATCGTTATTCATTTTTAGTATCGGTAAATAATACTTCGTAAAAACATGTACCGATCCCATATAGACAAGAGCCTTTTCCTGCTTAGCAATTATTTCTTTTTCTATAATCTTAGTTCTGAAATCATCCGGAGTTCCCAGATAAAACACCTTACTCATATTTTCAGGAGTTCGGGGAAAACTATATTTAGTCCAATCATACTGATAACTGAGATTAACGATCCTGAACTTCTTCTTGTCGGCAGGCAATGTCTTATTAAACTCCCAAACCTTTCTATATATATCTGTATACTCTTTATATGCCCACCCTACATTATAGTAAAACATCATATCCCGGGCAAGTTGCTCATTATACTCCTCTGCATTCATTAAAGAGTCTAATTTGTTTTGCATCTCAAAAGCTCCAAATTCCATACAAAGATTCGTCACTCCGTTTTCATACAGTCGGGGGATTAAATCTTTCACAAAGTCCAAATGATCTTTGACAGCATGATCTTCGCCAAGCAAAACCAGATCATAACGCTGAAACTTAGAGACAAGATACTGCGAAGGATTCATTCCTTTTTCTTGGATATAATTATATTCTGAATTATATAAGGTCTGGCTCTTCAAGAATGAAGAAAAAAGAACAAGAGCAAAAAGAAAGAGGCATTTGTTTTTCATGACATATACTGAATTAGTTTAAGTAAAACTAGTCATTTAACATACACATCATATCCAAGAGGATATAAATAATAATTCTTTATCTTCGCAAACGATTGCAAAAAAAACAAAGGCTGCTACTTCCGTAACAGCCTCTATCAATTTATTTTATAAGTTTACTTCTTTACGTTTTTCACCCACTCTCTTGCATTTACAAATGCTTCTATCCAAGGAGTAAAATCATCTCTACGATGTTCGAATGGCAGATATGCACATTGCCAAGGGAATAAAGAGCGTTCAAGGTGAGGCATAATAGCCAAGTGACGCCCATCCTTAGAAACAACACCTGCAATATCATAATCGGAACCATTAGGGTTACCCGGATATTCGCTGTAAATATATTTAGCTATAACATTGTATTCCGATTCAGCCTTTGGCATCGAGAAACGTCCTTCACCATGCGCTACCCATATACCAAGCTTACTGCCCGATAGAGAACCAAACATTACCGATTCGTTTTGTGGAACTTCTACGCTCACATAAGTAGATTCAAACTTATGAGAAGCATTATGTTCCATCTTAGGTTTCACATCATGGTCTGGATATACCAGCCCAAGCTCCATCATCAACTGACAACCGTTGCACACACCAAGGCTCAATGTATCTTTACGCTGATAATATTTGCGAAGAGTTTCTTTCGCTTTTTCGTTGTACATGAAACTTCCTGCCCAACCTTTAGCCGAACCAAGTACATCCGAATTAGAGAAGCCTCCGCAGAATACAATCAGATTGATATCCTCAAGCGTTTCTCTACCAGAAGCTAAGTCTGTCATATGTACGTCCTTCACATCAAACCCTGCAAGATACAAGGAATATGCCATCTCACGTTCTCCATTAGTTCCTTTCTCTCTGATAATGGCCGCTTTTAGTCCGGTAGGTTTTACTCTGTCCGGATCGATACCAAACTGAGCAAATTTGCCTGTAAAAGATGGATTATAGTTAAACTGTAATGGCTGATTTTTATAGTTTTGGAAACGCTCTGTGGCTAATTTCTCTCCGCTTTGCTTTTTATCGAGCAAGTATGAAGATTCGAACCATACATCACGCAGCTCGTCTATATCAAATTCTTGAACAAACGCATCTTTCTGAATTACCAGTTTTCTCTCCTCTATTGGTCTGGCAATAATAGCAAAACCAATACCATAATCATCAAGGATTTTTTCTACCAGATGATGATGTTTTACCTGAATAAGAATACCCGGATTTTCGGAGAACAATACTTTTATTATATCTGCATGATGCAGCTTATCTAAGCGAGATTCAAGACCTCCCTGAGGATTTGCAAAACACATTTCAAGCATTGCGGTAACAAGACCTCCGGCTGAGATATCATGTCCTGCAAGTATCAATCCCCTGTCTATTAACTCCTGAACAGCGTTAAATGCATTTTTGAAATATTCAGTATCCTGAACGGTTGGCACTTCCTCTCCCAGCTTATTCATAGTCTGAGCAAAAGCAGAACCTCCAAGTTTGAAGGTATCGAAAGAGAAATCTATATAATAGAGGTATGTTCCCTTTATATATGCCAATACAGGAGAAACAATCTTGCGTATATTTTTTACTTCACCTGCTGCCGAAATGATCACAGTACCCGGTGAATATACTTTTTCGTCTCCGTATTTCTGTGTCATCGAAAGAGAGTCCTTACCAGTAGGAATATTTACTCCCAGTTCGCAAGCAAACTCAGAGCATGCTTCTACGGCTTTGTATAAGCGTGCATCTTCTCCCGGATTTTTGCAAGGCCACATCCAGTTAGCACTCAAAGAAACACCCTTCAACCCATCTTCGATAGGTGCAAATATTATATTTGTAAGCGATTCGGCAATAGCAAGCACCGAACCTGCTGCCGGGTCTACCATCGCAGCCTGAGGCGCATGTCCTATAGATGTTGCAATCCCTGCTTTTCCTTTATAATCTAAAGCCACAGCCCCAAGATCACTCAATGGCAACTGAATTTCACCTTGAGTTTGCTGGCGTGCAACTTTACCTGTCACCGAACGGTCAACCTTGTTTGTTAACCAGTCTTTACAAGCAACAGCCTCTAGTTGTAGTACATTTTTTATATAGTCTTCAAGCCTTGAGAGATCATATTCCGGATTCGTATATTCTTCTTCAAGGGTATCGTCGCGCATTATTGTTTTAGGCGCTTTACCAAAAAAGTCTTCCAGCTTCAAGTCTATAGGACGTTTTCCGTCAGCCTGTTCAAACACCAACTTCATATCGTTAGTAGTTTCACCTACTACGTACATCGGTGAACGCTCACGTTGAGCGATTCGTTCTATTTTGTCTACAGCTTCTTCGGGGATAAGCAAGCCCATACGTTCCTGACTTTCATTTCCTACAATCTCTTTCGAAGACAAAGTAGGGTCTCCCACAGGTAATTTAGATACATCTATCTTTCCTCCCGTAGCTTCTATGAGTTCCGATAAGCAATTCAAATGCCCTCCTGCTCCATGATCGTGAATAGACACGATCGGATTTTCTTTCGATTCTGCTAAAGCACGAATAACATTAGCTGCACGCTTTTGCATTTCGGGATTTGCTCGCTGTACGGCATTCAGTTCTATTCCGCTTGAGTACTGACCTGTATCAACAGAAGAAACAGCTCCACCGCCCATACCGATACGGTAATTATCACCTCCCAGTATTACTACCTTTTCTCCGGGTTTAGGTTCACCTTTGAGCGCATCGCGCTTGTTGGCGTAGCCTACCCCTCCGGCTAGCATAATCACTTTATCGAAAGCAAATTTCTTTCTGTTTTCTTCATGCTCGAATGTAAGTAATGACCCACAAATGAGCGGTTGACCAAATTTATTACCGAAATCAGAAGCTCCGTTAGATGCTTTTATCAATATCTCCTCCGGGGTCTGATATAACCAAGGTCTTTCTTCAATTGCTTCCTCCCATGCTTTTCCTTTTTTGGTTCTTGGGTAAGAAGTCATGTAAACAGCTGTTCCTGCAATAGGCAAGGATGCTTTACCACCACCCAGACGATCACGTATTTCACCACCCGAACCGGTAGCAGCACCATTGAACGGCTCTACGGTTGTAGGGAAATTATGCGTCTCGGCTTTCAGTGAGATAACCGATTTGATCGGTGTTACCTCAAAATAACTTGGCTTGTCACCTTCTGTAGGAGCAAACTGTTCTATTTGAGGCCCCATATTGAAGGCTACATTATCTTTATATGCTGAAACTAATTTGTTCGGATTGGTTTGAGATGTCTTTTTTATCAGTTTAAATAAAGAACTTTCTTTTTCTTCACCATCAATGATAAATGTTCCATTAAATATTTTGTGGCGGCAATGCTCTGAATTCACCTGAGAGAATCCAAAAACCTCGCTATCTGTCAACTTACGCCCCAATCGTTGGCTTACACTGTTCAGATATTCAACCTCATCTTCGCTTAAGGCTAAACCTTCCTGCTGGTTATATGCTTCGATATCATCTATTTCTATAATAGGTTCCGGCGTCTTATCTATTGTAAAAATACGCTGATTAAGCCCATTGTATATACGTTGGAGCATAGAATCATGCTCTGCATCAGTACTTGCGACAGAAAAAAATTCTTCGATACGCACGATTCCCTCTATTCCCATATTCTGGGTAATTTCCACAGCATTTGTGCTCCATGGGGTTATCATCTCGCGGCGGGGACCAACAAAAAAGCCTGAAACTTCATCAGAATCAAGCATAGTTGCACCACTGAATGCCCATGTCAGGCGTTGGATAAAATCATCGTTGAGGGTGGAGCTTGTTTGAACAGCAATAATGTTCCCGGAAGGGGTTTGAAAGAAAGAAACCATATTTTTATTTCAAGTTAATGATTGACTTATAATAGGCATACAAAGGTAATGAAAACTGACAATATATAGAAAGAAAAAGGAAAAATAGCAAACGCCTTTTATTACAGCTTTATAATATACATATTAAACCTTTGCAGTAAAGCGAAGTCTTAACGACAGAACCTTAAAACGGAGAAGATCCTATGCAAACTTAACGTTTAACTTCGGAGCAAAATGGGCTATTAAAAACGATTATCGCTTGATATTTGGATTAGAACCATACGTTGGTATGAATATTATGGGATTAATAGGAGTAACTGAGAGTCCGTAAGGGAAAGATATTAATTGGAATAGAACACAACAATTATCAGTTTGCTCTCAATTACCTTCATGATTTATATAATATTGTATATGACCAATATCCTTTATACAACAGAACCCTAAAGCTGAGTGTTACATATTTCTTTTAACAGACAGAGCCAAATATAGATTTAAGATAAAAGATTAATACTATATTTGTATTTCAAAATTAAGCACTACAAATATTTAGTTATTTATAATATTTAATTCAGGCATGAAAATCGCGATTGTTGGTACAGGTTATGTAGGTCTCGTCACGGGAACCTGCTTTGCTGAAATGGGAACAGAAGTTTTTTGTATTGATATCGATCAGAACAAGATAGATAAACTAAAGAATGGTATCATTCCTATTTTCGAGCCGGGACTTGACGAAATGGTAGAACGCAATCATAAAGCAGGACGCCTTAATTTCACGACCGACCTTAGCTCTATCCTCAACGAGGTTGATATTGTATTCTCGGCTGTAGGCACACCTCCCGATGAAGATGGGAGTGCAGACCTGAAATATGTGCTTGATGTAGCACGTACTATTGGACAAGAACTAAACAAATATATGGTTATTGTAACCAAAAGTACCGTACCTGTAGGCACAGCCAAGCTGATAAAGAAAACCATTCAGGGTGAATTAGACAATAGAGGTTTAACGGATCTAAAATTCGATGTGGCTTCAAATCCTGAATTCTTAAAAGAAGGTGCAGCCATTACAGATTTTATGCAACCCGACCGTGTTGTAGTTGGTGTTGAGTCTGACGAAGCCAAGCAATTAATGGAAAGATTATACAAACCTTTCACATTGAACAACTACCGCATTATATATACCGATATTCCTTCGGCCGAGATGATAAAATATGCAGCGAATGCTATGTTGGCTACCCGAATCAGTTTTATGAACGATATTGCTAATATGTGCGAAATTGTAGGAGCTGACATCAATATGGTACGAAAAGGAATCGGAGCAGATGTGCGCATCGGTTCTAAGTTTTTATATGCCGGATGCGGATATGGTGGAAGCTGCTTTCCAAAAGATGTAAAAGCACTTATACATACAGCTCAAAATCTAGGCTATGAAATGAAAATCCTTGAGGCGGTTGAAGAAGTGAATGAGTTCCAGAAGAAAATTCTCTTCGAGAAACTAATGAAATACTATGATAACGATATAAAAGGAAAAACTATTGCCGTATGGGGATTAGCATTTAAACCCAAAACGGATGATATGCGAGAAGCGCCATCGCTGGTTATCATTGATAAGATTTTAGAAGCAGGAGGAAAAGTTAAGGCTTATGACCCTGTAGCAATGGAAGAGGCTAAACGAATTCTAGGCGACAGCATTACATACGCAAAAGATATCTATGATGCTACATTAGAAGCGGATGCGATATTGATGGTTACCGAATGGAACGAGTTCCGCTTGCCTACATGGGAAGTAATAAAGAAAACCATGAAGAAACCTGTCGTTTTTGATGGAAGAAACATATACAACAAACAAGAGATGAACGAAATAGGATTTGACTATTTCGGTATTGGTATAAAATAAAACAAATGATTACTGTAGAAGGAATAACTAAAAGTTTTGGCTCGCTTAAAGTTCTCAAAGGCATAGATCTTCATGTAGAAAAAGGGGAGATAATATCGATTGTAGGTGCTAGTGGAGCCGGAAAGACGACCCTTCTGCAAATTATAGGGACACTGGATAAGTCTGACAGTGGTACAGTACACATTAATGGGCAAAAACTGAACTCACTGAGAGATAGCCAACTGTCTGATTTCAGAAACAAAAATATTGGATTTGTATTTCAGTTCCATCAGCTTTTACCCGAATTTACAGCGCTGGAAAATGTAATGATCCCTGCACTGATAGGAAAAGTTAAGGATTCTCAGGCAAAGCAAAAGGCAAAAGAATTACTCGACATGCTGGGCTTAGCCGATAGACTCGGACATAAACCAAATGAACTATCGGGAGGCGAAAAGCAACGTGTTGCTGTAGCACGTGCCTTAATTAATAATCCCGCGATTATCTTGGCTGATGAGCCGTCGGGTAGCCTCGACACTGAGAATAAAGAAGAACTACATCAATTATTTTTTAAGCTTCGCGATACATTAGGACAAACATTCATTATAGTAACTCACGACGAAAATCTGGCTTCTATAACAGACAGAACCGTACATATGAAAGATGGTCAGATCTTTGACCCTTTAAAAGAATCTATCTAAGAAATGAACCTTTCCTCTGATAAACGTATTTATCAGATTGCCCTCACCCTCATTCCGGGAGTGGGTGATATTACTGCTCGCAATCTTTTACAGATTATGGGTGACGAGGAAGCTATATTCAAAACAAACAGAAAAACTCTGATCTCTAAAACAGGAATCTCTCATAAGCTGGTTGATGGCATACTCAATCCTGAAGTTCTTATAAAAGCAGAAAAAGAACTCTCTTTTATAGAGAAGAACAAGCTCAAAACCTACTTCATCAATCAGACAGACTACCCTAAACGACTAAAAGAGTGCGCAGACGCTCCTGTCTTATTTTATTTTGAGGGGGATGTTGATTTCAACACCGAGAAGATAATAAGCATAGTAGGGACAAGAAACTCCACAAATTATGGTAATACTTTTTGCGATACTTTTCTCGAAGAAATTGCACACCTGCTACCTAACACCCTAATTGTAAGCGGACTTGCTTACGGAATAGATATTAATGCACATAGAGCCGCTCTGAAAAATAATTTGCCAACAATCGGTATACTGGCTCATGGCTTAGATAGAATATACCCGCATGTACACAAGCAAATAGCTCGAGAAATGGTCGCTAAAGGAGGGTTGCTTTCTGAATTCCGAAGCAATACAGAACCCGACCGATACAATTTTGTAAAAAGAAACCGGATAGTAGCAGGCATTGCCGATACTGTTATTGTTGTTGAGTCTGACGTAAAAGGGGGTTCGTTGATTACGGCGGAAATTGCGAATTCATATTGTAAAGATGTGTTTGCCGTTCCGGGAAAAATGACTGACAAATATTCTCAAGGGTGTAACAAGCTTATCTCGTCACACAAAGCCGATCTATTCCGATCAACAGAATATTTCCTGCAACAAATGGGTTGGGATAACGAACCGCCCAAAAAGAAGAAAGCACCCATTCAACAAAGTCTTTTCTCCATATTGACAGATGATGAGCAAACCATCGTTAATAAATTGTCAGAAAAAGAATCTATACATATTGATCAGTTAGCCAGAGAGCTTGGTGTTCCGGCATACTCACTGTTTTCTACATTACTGGAGATGGAAATGAAAGGAATGATAAGAACGCTCCCAGGAAATTTATACACGATATCTTAACTAGAAATCCTTCAGATTAGCCATATTCCACAAATTAAGATAGGTGGCTTTAGTAATATTTACAACTTTCTCATAATTAATTTTATCGGCATGATCGGTCGGCTTATGGTAATCTTCATGCAAATCGGTATTGTAAAATATAACAGGTATCTTCCTCATCGAAAAAGGAATATGATCGCTTCCTCCCGGAGAATCATCCATAGAGCGAAAATCGGGAACCAGATTCAAATTATATGCAGCAATATCGTTCTGCAACCATTCTTTAAACACAGGTTTCTCAGGAGAGAAAAAACATGCTACATAATTATAATCAGCCTCCGTCTTATTTCTACCAATCATATCGCAATTGATATAGCCTCTTATTTTAGGAGCTGTGAGTAAAGGAAAAGTTATGTTCTTGGAGTAATCTTCAACAAAATAAGATGAACCCAACAAGCCCAATTCCTCGCCATCCCACAAAGCAAAAATGACAGTGCGCAATGGTTTTTCGCCTGAAGCCAAAAAGGCTTCTGCTATCTGCAAAATCGCCGATGTCCCCGAAGCATTATCATCGGCTCCGTTGTATATACTGTCATTCGTTTTGTTTGCTTTTACACCTATATGATCGTAATGTGCACCAACTATCACAACCTCATCCTGATACTTTCCGGGGATATATCCCAATACGTTGCGCATCTTTAGAGAAGGATAACGATCGCTTTCGAAAGGTTGATAATAAGTATCTCTCCAAGGCTTAACGCCTACTTTTTGAAGTGTACTTTTTATATATTCTGAAGCCTTCAAACCGCCCGATTCACCGGCTTTACGCCCCTCTAAACTATCACTAGCCAAAACCCCTATATACTCCTTTGCCTTTTGCAAAGTTATTTCTGCCAGACCTTTTTCTTTAGGTGTTTGTGCAAATAAAGAAAATGGCATAAAAAAGAGTGCGACAAGGATAAGTTTCAGCTTCATAGTTTAATATGTTTTTAAGTTTGCTAAATTCCAGAGGTTAAGATAAGCAGCTTTCGTTATTTCGACAAGTTTATCCCAATTTATTTTATCGGCATGATCGCTCGGTTGATGATAATCGGGATGTCCGTCTGTATGATACCAAATCACAGGAATATCTCTTTTTGCGAATGAAGCATTGTCACTACCACCAATAGGCTTATCCCAAGCGCGATAATTAGGTTCCAAGCCTAGCCCGTATGTCTTAATATCGCTCTTCAGCCATTCACCAAAATGAGGGTGTGCTTCGGTATAGAAATACACAACATACTTTGGTTTCTGCTCGTCATTGTTTCGTCCAATCATATCAAAATTAACATATCCTTTAATCTCTGATGCGAAAGGGCATGTTTGCATAAAATACTCCGAGCCTAACAGCCCCAGCTCTTCACCATCCCATAGTGCAAAAATAATTGTACGCTCGGGCTTTTCTCCACTCGCAAGAAAAGCTTTCGCTATTTGCAATACAGCAGAAACTCCCGAAGCATTATCATCGGCTCCATTATATATCTTATCCCCATCGAGGACTTCATCCATACCTAAGTGATCGTAATGAGCACCCATTACAACATATTCATTCTTATTTTCACCTTCAATATAGCCCAATACATTCCTTAACTCTAACTTACGATGAGCCGGAAGTTGACTATACTTCTGAATAGAATCGGGATTAACAGAAAAACGCACTCTTTTTTGTCTCTCGGGACTATATGCTTCAAAAGGCTGGAAATAGGAATCCTCATTCAGAGGTTTAAGTCCCATATCTTGCAATACAGACTTCACATATTCTCCGGCAACACGTCCACCATGCCTACCGGCTTCTCTGCCTTCTACTGCATCGCTTGCCAGAAAGCCAATATATGCTTTTGCGCTTTCTTTATTAATTGTTTCAAAACCTTTCTCTTTCGTTGACTGAGAAAATAAAGAAATAGATATAAATAATAAAAAAGGAAATATTGTGTTCTTCATATCAATGTAATCCTAAAACCATATTGGCTACAATAATTAATAAAACGACGATGGTTATCGCCACGTACATATAATCTTTCTCAATAAGAAAACCTATCACCGAAAATGCTACACGCAAAATAGGCGTGGCAATGAGTACACAAACGCCTAATTGTATGATGGCCGCACCATCAAACTCTAATACCCGGGGAATAATCGTTGACAACTCACGTAGATATTGAGAGACTCCCGGAAAGGGCTGATCATCGGGTGTAGGTTTATAATGCTCGATAGGCAAACCGTGATTTTGGAATAAATAGATCAAACCTCCAAATACGGTAATACCACATGCCAACATAACTCCATATCGCAGCAACTTGCCAATAAGAAGCTCCATGTCTCTTTCTTCCCAAAACTCTTTAGAAAAAACTTTCTTCATCTTATTACATTTTACCGGTTAAAGCATTATAAATCATAGAAACAGCCAAGAAGAAAATGACGACACTAAATAGCAGTCTTAAATTTCTTACATTTGCTTTAGGTAGTATTTTAGAGCCAAAGAATGCGCCCAAAAGGACTCCCACAACAATAGGCATAGCTAATCCCGGATCGATATATCCTCGTTGAAAGTAGATCACAGCACTGGCTGCAGCTGTAACACCAACCATGAAATTACTGGTTGTTGTAGATACCTTGAAAGGTATTTTCATTGCCGTATCCATAGCCAATACCTTCAGTGATCCCGAGCCAATACCAAGCAGCCCTGATAAAACACCCGCAACCGTCATCAGAGAATACCCTCCGATTACATTATGAACATTATATTTTTCTACCTTCCCATCTTTGGTTGGGTAAGAACCATTTAGTTTCAACTTTTCGCCCAACTTATCGCCCGGAGCAGAGTAATCGATGCCATCTTCTTTCTTTGACACAGAACGTATCGCAGAAAAAATAAGAACAACACCCAAAATTATAGCGATATACATCTTATCAAGATACATAGCTACAATTGCACCTGCAACAGCTCCCGTCGTTGTTGCTATTTCGAGAAACATACCAATGCGCACGTTGGTTATCCCTTCTTTTATATATGCCGCGGCAGCTCCGGAAGATGTGGCAATAGATGTAACCAATGCAGCTCCTACTGCATATCTGATATCTACACCAAATCCAAGGGTTAAGATAGGGATTACAATCACACCTCCTCCTAAACCTGTAAGCGAACCTATAAATCCGGCAAAACATGCCCCGATAAATAAAACCAGGGAAAATATCTCTAAATTAAAATCCATATTATTTTGTTTTGACGCCGTAAAGGTAATCTTTTTAGAAAAGATACAACGAAACACAGCTTCAAATACTATTAAATATAATGAAGATGCAGCACATCTATTCTATATTTATTAACAAAACATTCTGCATATACTAGTTGTTCTAATTACAGTCACTAAATAATAATACAAGATGAAACATTTAATTTTAACAACTCTATTCAGTATAATTTCTACAGTTATGATAGCGCAAGTATCCTTATATGATTTTAAAGTAAAAGATATTGACGGTAACAATTTTGATCTTTCAAGCCTAAAAGGTAAAAAAGTTTTGGTGGTAAATGTTGCGTCTAAATGTGGGCTTACTCCTCAATATAACAAGTTACAAGACCTTTACGAAAAATATAAAGACAGGAACTTTGTCGTAATAGGTTTTCCTGCTAATAATTTTAATGGACAAGAGCCTGGTACAAATGAAGAAATAAAAACATTCTGTACACTAAATTATAATGTATCGTTCCCTATGATGAGCAAAATAGACGTAGTAGGCGACAAAAAAGCACCACTCTACAAATGGCTGACAGAAAAATCACAGAACGGGAAAATGGATGCAGAGGTACAATGGAATTTTCAGAAATTTATGATTGATGAGAATGGCAAACTTGTAGATTTTGTTACTCCACGAGAAGACCCTTTTTGTGATAAAATCATAAATTGGATAGAAAAGTAATTTTTATTGATGTAAACATACAAAAGTCCCATTTGTCGTATGATAAATGGGACTTTCATGATATTAGTATAGGAGAGTATTGATTAGCACTCTCCTATTTTATCTTTATAGACTTGTATTGCATTAAAGATTGTTTCTTCTTTTTGAAGTCGTAACTCCTCTATAAGCGAAATAAATAACTAACGCAAATAGAATTATAGGAAGTGTAATATCTCCTATCGGAGCTGCTTCTCCCACTTGACCCGGGTCTGTTACTTCACCTCCTTGTCCTGGCAAGTCCGGATCTGTCCCCCAGTCTGTAAGAGCTCTTGTACCACCTACTTTATTTAGTGTTGTAGCCATCGAAGAATTATCTGTCCTGCTTGCAATTGATAAATTCTCAATCTTTGATAAAGTTACGGCAGAAGGAGACTTGCTGGATATTACTTGCGCATCCATCGCATCCGTCTCTGCAGCATTTATTGAAATCGTTGGTATAGAGAGCCCAAAGCATGTTATCAAAAACACAAATATCACTAGTTTTGTTTTCATTTGTTATATTTTTCGTACGTCTGTGTTCTAAAAAGCTAGTTGTGTAAGTTCACAACTTTTGTTGTAAAAGTTCTGTTTCCTGCTATTTTTACTATGTATGTTCCTAAGTTTAATGTTTTAGAATATTCCATTGATGGATAGTCATTTTTACCTACTCTGGTTTTTCCCATCAATCGTCCTTGCATATCATAAATCAACACATCGCTATTCACATCTTTCTCATTCAAGCCGGAAATATGCAATACCGGTTCATTGTAATAGCAGGTTATTTCGGTAGTTTCGTCTTCTAGAATATCTTTAGTTTCGAAAAAGCGTAATATAAATCGATTTTCGTCTACACTTTTCAGATCAGACGGCCCAGAAGAATAATTGTAAGATGTGCCAGGTGTCAATTTCACTGTTTTATTATTCTGGTAACGGTCTATCAACCAAACATCCTGAACAGATGTAACATTCTCCAAGTTGTAAAAATTCAAAGACATTGTCTGTTGTGTAGCCGGAGGAGTTACGTACAATGCTAACTCTTTAATATTTAGCGGAACTACATTCCCTAACATATTTACACCGTCACTCGATTTTGTGTAGATAAAAGTAGAACCTTCTTCAGGATATATTTTATCACTTTCATTTGGTACAGTAATCGACTTAGAGAAATTCTTCGGCGTATCCAGATTATCATCACTTGTCATTTTTGCGTTATCACGCAGTACGATTGCAGTTCTATCTGCCGCCTTATCCGCAGAGCTGGCAACTTCAACCACAAAGAAGTCTGATAATAGATTCGATGTAGCACCACTTTTCAAATATCGTGTTGTTCCAAATGTTCTTAAAGCAGGGCTTAAAGAAATATCAAAACTTTTGTTAGCCTGTACAATAAACATTTGCATAGGGGCAATTAAGAATTGTAGAGGATCTACAATATTCCTGCCTAGATCAGCCGGATCTACCGGTCCACCTGTTACAGTAACTCCATCTGTACTGATATAATCATAGCTAACCTGCATATGATATAGCTTGTCACTATTGTCATATCTGATCAACCCATTATTTACAATCCAATATTTAGACCTCAACACATTTTTTGTAGTTTCATTTTTAACAGATGTATTTACATCTTGCCCAAAGTATTGCGACACATCCAAAACGCCGTCACTTAAATCTGTGCCAAGTGAAGTTCCTTTGATATCATATCCTAATAACGGATTCAAACTGATTGGCGCCATGAAGGGGTTCCCTAAGAAGTTAAGTCCTTGCTCCAGAGTCACCGTTACAGCATCCGTTTTAAACTTTTCAGTCTCGAGCAATTCGATCCTATCTCTTCCAAAATCAGGCCAATCCCCTAAACCCTTCCAACCTCCTGATTTTGTACCTGCCAAATCCGGTGAAAAGCGAGCAAAGCCCATTAAATAATCGGTAGATTCTGGATTAGGAACTCCACCGGTAATTGTATTACCACTTATTTTAGTGAAATGATATCTCATCAATCGACGATTGAATTCAAAACCTCCTCTTGCTCTATTGGCAGATTTGACATTCAAAGCAGCCCATCTGTCATCAACATTCTTACTTCCGTAATCCGTCACATCCATACTCATAAAGTACCCGTATCCGGCTTTCATCTTGTATAGAGGATCAAGGATAGTTCCTTGATTAGAAGTCAGACTATTTTTGTTTGGTTTCATAAATACATGATAAAACAAATAGTCTGTACCCATTTCTTCAAATGGTGGAGTAAACCCTGTCAAGTAATTCCATACTTTCCCATTTACTGTCTTACGGAGTGTATTAGCTCCGGTAGCAGCCTCATGAGTCGAAGAATTTATAGCTCCATCATCCTCACTGGTACCATTATATTTGTAATATGTTAAATTTACCTGACTATATCCGGGAAGGTCTGAACCGGTATCACTTACGATAAGTGCCTGCCCCAGATTCATTTTTTGCGTAATCGTCGCATCATAGCCTCCCTCTACAACAAATCTATTACCTCCCAAAACATTAGAACCATTGAGTGGTGATAATAATTTATTCACGACAACGGCAGCAGATGTATCAACAGCCACAAACCCTACCAATCGAGGATCAGCAGCATTAATATCTGTTACTGTTTTATCAACATGCAACGTCGGGAAAGCTATATAATTGTATTTTTTTTGAGAACCTTTGTTAGCTAAAAGACTTGGAGACCTTTTAATCGTTTGTTTATTATCCTTACCAACAAAAGCAACCACACCGCTGCTCGTATTGGGGTCTTTAAACAGATGCGCATACTCACCGCCAACATCAGCACCATTACCTTGAACTCCGGGATCTTTTCCATTAATAAAATCCCCGGTCAACTCTGTACGGCCATTCTGAATTATGCCTGAACCATCAGCAAACTCAGCAGAACCTTTAACATACAAAGTTGTTGACTTAGACTGCGTTCCATCAGTCTCACTTCCGTACTTAACGTACATTTTACCCTTCGAGTAAAACACGACATCTGGCGAAGTAGATTGCCCTTTTATAAGTAAAGGCAAGAAGAGTAGTACAACTAATCCTAATCGAAATTTCATTATTGTAGTTTTAATAAAGTCAGTAATAGTCTAATAAAAGTCTGTAATGGTCAAGCAGTTATACTCGATCCTAGCTTTAGGAAAAGCTATATTGTAATAATGTAAAAATTCTTATTCCCGAGCAAAGATAATCCTTTTTTCTTTAAATAAAAACTTTGGCTATATTTTTTTAAGAATTACATACACAATCTTTTACATTTGAAAAAACAGAATAAATGACAAAAAAAATCACAAATGGCAATCTCTTAACAAATCATTTACAGTTTTTACAGGATTGAAAGTTTCGACCGGAACTTCAACAAATATTGTGTTCCAATCAGACATCGCACCATTCCATAAGCCGGGAAGTTCTAAAGCTTTAAGTTCCTTTCCGCTTTTTGATTTGATTGATATAAATCCGGTATTATAGTCTACATAGTCTTTCAGATTGAAATGATTACCTCTGTAGTCTTTAATCCCACAAACTAAATCAACAGGATTGAAGTGAGTCCCTTTTTTAAACATCTCCTGTTTCGCAGGATCGGACATATCAATTTGCGAGCTTTCCAAGATTTGAGGAGAGATCGTTCCATCTGAATTTACGGCTAGAAAAGGGCCACCTCCCGGTTCTCCTACATTTTTCACCATACCACAGACACGGCAAGGGCGATCGAGTTTTCTTTTCAGATAAAGCACAAGCTCTGCATCTTCCAGCAATTTTGTATCGGGATTTTTTATATTTAATTCTTTTTGTAGAAAATAAAGAATTTCTATTAGTTGATCATGTGTATATTTCCCGCTATCGAGAAGTTTCAAATATTCAAATATTTTTCTCTGAGTATCAACCAATACACCCGCTAGTATCTTTTTATATTTGGTCTCTGTCTGCTTATATTTATCGGGGACAGTATTATCTATATTTTTTATAAAAACGATATCCGCATTTAAGTCATTCAGATTTTCTATCAGTGCGCCATGTCCTCCCGGGCGAAACAATAATTTTCCATTTTCCCTAAACGGCTCATTATCGGCATCCACCGCAATTGTATCTGTACTCGATTTTTGTTCGCTGAACGTAACGTCATATTTTACATGCAGTTCGTTTTCAAACTTTTGTTTTCTTGCCTTTATCAGGTCATCAAACAATATTCTATGCTCAGGCGATACAGTAAAGTGAATATTCACTTCTTCTTTATCATTCTTTGCATAAAGATACCCCTCCATCAAATGCTCTTCGACCGGAGTACGGGATGTATCACTATATTTATGAAACTTAAGAAGTCCCTTTGGCAGATTTCCGTAGTTAAGCCCTTTTGGCTTCAGCAAATTCTCAACAATTGATTTATATTTTCCTTCCGAAAGCAAAGCAGCAAGAGTTTGCCCTTCATTTTTCAGACACATGGCATCCAGATCATTATAAAACGCAAACTTCTCTATGTCTTCAAAGAATTTCTTTTCAAAGCCTGAAGTCGGTACGGAATAAGGCGCATCGAGAAACTCGAACAAGTCTTTGAACATCCTGCTTGCGGCTCCCGAGGCAGGAACAAATTTAACAATTTGTTTTCCCGATGACGCTTTGTATTCATCCCAGTCCGCCAGATATTCTTTTTCTTGTTCAGGAGATATCACCTTAATACCTTTTTCTACTGACGCTGCAGCGGCAATACCCAAGAAAGGAAATCCTTGTTTAAAGTCATCCAATTGTTTGTTCAGTTGGTCTTCGGTAATACCTTTTTCTGCGAGATGGTTTTTATCTGATTCGGTTATCATAGCATAGTGTGTTATATACGTCTTATATGCAAAACTAGGAAAAATATTGGTAACTTACTTCAATTGTTTAGAAAATTCCCATATTACCATCCCGGCAGCAACCGAAACATTAAGGGAATGCTTTGTTCCATATTGAGGGATTTCAACACAGCAGTCGCAACGGCTCACAACATCCTGCTGTACACCCTTTACCTCATTTCCTAAAACAACAGCATATTTCTTTTTAGAATCCAGTTGCAATTCATCCAGCATTATGCTATTTTGAGCTTGCTCCACAGCACAAAGGGTGTAGCCATTTTTCTTCAGCTCTTCTACAGCCTGATCTGTATCTGAGTAATATGCCCATGCAACCGAATTTTCAGCTCCCAAAGCTGTTTTATGGATTTCCACATTGGGCGGAGTTGCCGTAATTCCGCATAGATAAACAGCCTCTACAAGAAATGCATCCGAAGTGCGAAACACAGATCCAATATTATTAAGACTTCTTACGTTATCCAATACAATGATAAGCGGGATTTTAGGTTCAGACTTAAACTCTTCGACCGAAAGCCTATTCAACTCTGTTATTTTTTTTACTCTCATCCGCTTAATCTATTAAAACAACACTGGCACAATCCAACTGAGCTCCCATCGGTGGATTTCGTTTCGAAAGCTTAATTTCCACATGTTCGATTTTTTTATACTTCTGCTTCAGGCATCGAACGATCCGATATGCAACATGCTCTAATAACTTGGACGGAATTTGCATTTGCTCCTTCACATCATTGTATATATCTGCATAGCTGACCGTATCTTCCAACGAATCGGATTGAGCAGCATCTGTTAGGTTTACTTCTAATTTCAGATTGATCACAAACTCATTTCCAACCGTGGTTTCATGAGGCTGTACGCCGTGATAAGCATAAAAAACAACATTCTCAAGCAAAATAAAACTTTTCATAAAGAGTCAAAATAAAACGGCACAAAGCTAAGTTTTTTATCTATATTTGTTCGTTATTGAGTTTACAAAGATATAAAACCTTGTGAAAACAGAGAATGAAAATTATGAGTAAATCAAGAGAAACAACACCTTACACAACATCCGGCACACACAACATTTTAGCGTCGGGCACACAACTAAAAGGAGATATATCTTCGGAGGAAGATTTCCGTATCGACGGCGCAATAGAAGGCAATATCCAGTGTCGTGGTAAAATTATCGTAGGTCAGAGCGGCTGCGTTATCGGCAATATAAATTGTTCGAATATAGACTTATTCGGCAAAGTAAAAGGAAACATTATATGTTCCGAAAATATTGTTCTGAAGGCGAGTTCCCTTCTTACCGGCGAGATTAAAACACGTACGATTGAGATAGAGCCCGGAGCCAATTTTGAAGGAACCTGTTCGATGTTAAATAATAGCGCAACTGGATCTTTGGATGAGTAAGATAATACCAAAACAATATAGTTATGAATATAAATAAAAGACTTGCGGCACTACGCGAATTTATGGGAGAAAAAGGCTTACATGCTTTTATCATCCCCAGCACCGACTCCCATCTAAGTGAATACCCGGCTTCGCACTGGGCTTCGCGCGAATGGATCAGTGGATTCACAGGGTCGGCCGGAACAGTTGTAGTCACTCGCGAAAAAGCAGGGCTGTGGACAGACTCCCGCTATTTTCTGCAAGGGGCAAAAGAACTGGAAGGAGCTGATATCGAATTATTCAAAGAAGGACTTCCTTCTACCCCAAGTATAGAAGAGTGGCTAACCACCGAACTGGGAAAAGGAGAATACGTTGGTATAGATGGCACTGTGTATGCAGCTAAGGAAGCCATGAACCTTACCCACAAATTAAACATGAAAGGATTGCACCTTATTAGTGATTACGATCCGTTCAGCAAAATATGGAACGACAGACCCGAAATACCTACGAATACAATCTTCGTACTACCTGAAAAATATGCGGGCGAAGCGGCACATAAAAAAATAGCACGTATTTGCGATGCTGTAGAGAAAAATGGAGCAGAATCTTTGCTTGTGGCATCATTAGATACAATCGCCTGGATTTTCAATATCAGAGGTAACGACGTAAAGTGCAACCCTGTAGCTGTTAGTTACGCCTATGTTTCGAAAGAAGAAACAGTATTGTTTATCAATCCTAAAAAACTAACATCGGAAATTTCCGATTACCTGAAAGCAGAAGGGGTTACAATTGCCGAATACGATAAGGTATTTGATTATGTATCGAAACTAAACACTCCTGTTTGTTTGGATGCGAACAAAGTAACTTTCAAGCTATATAATACGATACCCGATGGATGCCGCATTATCGATATGCCATCTCCGGCAGACCTGATGAAGAGTATCAAAAACGATACAGAGGTTCAAGGTATCCGCAATGCAATGGAGCGCGATGGTGTTGCATTGGTACGCTTCTTTATGTGGCTCGAAAAAGCAGTACCCGGTGGAAATGTGACGGAAATTATGATACCCGAAAAACTGGTGGAATACAGAAGTCAACAGAAAAACTTTGTAGGAGAAAGCTTTGATACAATCTCGGGCTATGGTCCGAACGGGGCAATCGTTCACTATCATGTAAGCAATGAAAGCTCACTACCGGTTAAACCCGAAGGTTTGCTGCTTGTAGACTCCGGTGCTCAGTATTTCGACGGCACGACTGATATAACCCGTACACTGGCAGTAGGCCCGCTTACCGACCAGATGAAAAAGGACTACACCATGGTACTGAAAGGACATATCAATCTGGCAACAGCTATATATCCTCAAGGTACAAGAGGAAGCCAGTTAGATATCTTGGCTCGCAAGGCGCTGTGGGATGAAGGACTAAACTACCTGCACGGAACAGGGCATGGTATCGGACATTTCCTGAATGTACACGAAGGCCCTCAAAACATAAGAATGAATGAGAACCCTACAACTCTGCAACCAGGAATGGTAACATCTAATGAACCGGGACTGTACAGAGCAGGACAATACGGTATCCGTATCGAAAACCTCATTCGTACGAAACATGAGATGACTACCGAATTCGGAGATTTCTATTCTTTCGAAACGCTGACTCTTTACCCTATAGATACGACACCTATAGTAAAAGAAATGTTGACAGAGAAAGAAATCATCTGGCTTAACGAATATCACAAATTTGTATATGATCGTCTTTCTCCACTATTGACTGAAGACGAAAAACAATGGTTAAAAGAAAAAACTCATGAGATTTAAAATAACTGTTATATTATTGAGCCTCCTTTTCACGTTTGAGATGGAGGCTCAAACTATTAAAAGTCCCGACAATAAGTTCAACTTAGAAGTGACTTATCCGGGACAGAGTGGAAAGAAACTGTATCTGGGACAATATTGGCGGGGCGCTACATACGCAAAAGACTCCGTCGTCCTTTCTGCGGCCGGTAAAGGTGTATTTACAGCGAAAGAGAAGTATCCCGAAGGGCAATATTTTCTTTATATAGCACCTGACTTCAGAACAGACATGCTCTTTGGCAGCGAACAGAGCAAAATGCAGATAACAATCAACAAGGATAATTTCTTAAAAAGCACTGTAACAGGAAACGATGACACGCGCCTACTGTGGAGCTATCTCAACAAGGTAGCAGAGAATGATGCTTTGAGAGAGACACTCGAAGATCAGCTATCGGCATCAGATCTTACTCCGCAAAAAAGAGCCGGCATAGAAAAGGAAATAGCAACCGAAGAGCAAATAGCGCAGACCTATGTAAACAATCTTATCAAAGAAAATAAGACGAATTGGTTTGGAACTTTCCTAAAGGGTATGACTCCGATCACGTTACCTTACACCGACCCTAAGAATGATAAAGAATTTGCAGAAAACAACAAGTACGGGAAAGTACATTATTTCGATAATATAAACCTTACCGACCCTCGTCTGTGGCGAACAAATTATTTGACCAGCTATATAGAATCATATATGACTCAGTGGGTAAATCCTACGCCCGATTCTTTGGCGGTAGCAGCAACTAAGCTTGTGAGCAGAACAAAAGAGAATGAAGTGTGTTTTAAAGAAATGTTGTCTTATCTGATAAATACAACCACTTCGAGCGACAGAATGGGCGATGAGAATATCTGGGCAAAGCTTTGCGAAGATTACGTCTTCGGCAAAAACCTGGCGTGGATAGATAGTGCTCAGGTGTCGGGATTGCAGTATATGTATGAGCATATCAAAAACAATCGCATAGGCATGAGAGCCCGCAATATAAAACTGACAACAATAGACGGTAAGACAATTGAGACAAACGACATAAAAGCCGAATACCTGATATTGTATTTCTATGGTCACGACTGTAATCACTGTATAGAAGAAACACCTCGCATATACAATGAGGTATATACCAAATACAAAGACAAAGGATTGCAGGTAGTAGCCATCGACATAAAGGGAAGCGACAAAAAAGAATGGGATAAGTTTGTAAAGAATAATAAGATGACCGGCTGGATCAACGCCGCCGACCCGAATAATATATCACAATACTGGCTGAACTATGATACATCATACATTCCGTCGGTGTTTGTGCTGGATAAAAACAAAAAAATAGTTGCAAAGAAAATAGATTCTAAAGGACTGGAACAGTTCTTCGATTATTATACAAAATAAAAGATAATGGCATTAATAAAAGAAGTCAGAGGGTTTACACCTGAGATTGGAGAAAATACATACATGGCCGAAAACGCTACAATAATCGGCGATGTGGTAATAGGTAAAGATTGTAGCATTTGGTTTAACACCGTATTGCGTGGCGACGTAAACTCTATACGCATCGGAAACAGGGTAAACATACAAGATGGCAGTGTGTTACACACTTTGTACCAAAAGTCTGTAGTAGAAATAGGCGACGATGTATCCATTGGTCATAACGTGGTGGTGCATGGCGCAAAAATAGAAAACGGTGCACTGATAGGTATGGGAGCCATTGTTCTCGATCATGCAGTGATAGGCGAAGGTGCGATTATTGCAGCAGGATCGGTGGTACTGAGCGGTACACAGGTAGAGCCGGGAAGTATCTATGCAGGTGTACCTGCCAAGTTTGTAAAAAAAGTAGATTCGGAACAAGCGAAAGAAATGAACCAGAAAATAGCAAAAAATTACCTGATGTATTCGGGTTGGTTTAAAGAAGAATAAAACCGATTAAGGAAAATACTTATAATTAAATATGGGCAGAGGAATTTCAAACCCTGAGAGATACGCTACAGGAAGCAATCGATCAGTCGGAAAATGAAATTCCTCTGCCTAAAATAAAATACAAACAAAATTCACTAAGTATAGATAAAAGGAATCGTGCGGTAAGATTAGACTTTTAAGATCATAAAAGAAAACGAGCACGACTCCCCCAGACTATTTAAACTAAAACAATAATATGAGCTTAATAGAAGATCTTAAATGGCGACATGCATGTAAAGGGATGAATGGAGCCAAAGTTCCACAAGATGTAGTAGAAAGAATACTTGAAGCAATCAACCTCACCCCCACTTCTCTGGGGATGCAGGCATTTAAAGTATTTGTTATAGAAAACAAAGATTTAAAAGAAAAGATATACAATGAAGCATGCGAGCAACAGCCAATTACCGGATGTTCGCACCTATTGGTATTTGCTTCATATACACAAATTACAGAAAAGTACCTTGACGACTATTTCGATTTGATAAACAAAAAAAGGAATCCGAGTAAAGAGTGGTGCGATAAATATAGAAAAAAGATAGAATTCTTTATTGAGAAAAATGGCAGTAATGTAAAGAACTGGCTTTCCCAACAAACTTATATCGCACTGGGAGTGGCGTGTACAGTTGCAGCGAACGAACGTATAGAGACACTTCCTATCGAGGGCTTTGACAGGGATGCTTTAAACCGTATCCTCGACTTACCAATACAGAACCTTTCTGCGACATTTATTCTTCCTTTGGGATATAAAGATGAAAACCTCGACTGGCTGCAGAATCAACCGAAAGTAAGAAAAGACCTTAGCGACCTGATTGAAGTCATCAAATAATTTTCTGTGAGAATAATTATCTTTTTATATACAGATACTAAACAAAAAGCGGGGAAATAAGGTTACAAATAGAAACAGGGTAAAAACTGTCACTTTTGTCACTTTTTACATTATTGGAAATGACAGAAAAGAAATATAGTAATCTGGTTAATGTTATCATAGGAATATTACTGATAATACTAAATATATGCTGGATATATTTCCAACTCAGATTACTATATAATTATAATTTTGGCAACATCCTCTATCTTTACAAGATACCGGAATGGATACTGGTTTTGAATACAATTTGCGGACTGATTGGAGTTTTACTTGCAGTCAGGCTAATCAAAGACAAGATAAGCGCATGGACAGTAATACCCGCCAACTTCGGGCTTTTCTGCATCTGCATTTTGATTGAAAGTTTCCTAGCATAATAGAACTATAAATTAAATAGTTATGAAAAAAGAAATTCTGAAAAGGATAATTGCAAAACCCGGAGAAAAGCATAAAGTATCCAACTTCAAAACAGATTACACCGCCGGATTATCAAAACAGAAAGGGGAAAAGCTTCTTGAAGAAAGTATAGATAAACTGTCGAAACTGCAAGATAAGCTTTATGCACAAGACCGCTATTCTGTGCTGATCATATTTCAGGCAATGGATGCTGCGGGAAAAGATGGCACAATCAAACATGTGATGTCGGGTATCAACCCGCAAGGCTGTCAGGTATTTGCCTTCAAACAACCATCGGCTGAGGAACTCGACCACGACTATCTGTGGCGTATATACAAGTGCTTACCCGAGCGCGGAAGAATCGGTATATTCAACAGGTCTCATTACGAAGATGTACTCGTAGCAAAGGTTCATCCGGCGATTGTATTAAACGGAAAATTACCCAATATCACAAAGACGGAAGATATCGATGATAAGTTTTGGGAAAAACGTTACAGGCAGATAAACGACTTTGAAAGGCATCTGACTGAAAATGGAACAATCGTATTGAAGTTCTTTCTCAATGTTTCGCACGATGAACAGGAGAAACGCTTTCTTGCCAGACTGAATGATGAGTCTAAGAACTGGAAATTTTCGGCAGCAGACCTCAAAGAGCGTGCATACTGGGACAACTATATGGAGGCATACTCAGATATGCTGACACATACATCGACCGACGAAGCTCCTTGGCACGTTATTCCGGCAGACAACAAGTGGTTTATGCGCTATATTATTGGTCAAATCATCAGTGACAGAATAGAGGAACTAGACCTTCACTATCCCGAACTGACAGACGAAGCCAAGATAGAGATAGAGAATGCCAAGAAATCCATGTCAAAAACGCAGGAAGAAAAGCCTAAGATAAAGAAGGAAAAGAAAGACAAGAAAAAATAAAAAAAGAAGGCAGCGCTGATTATCTCAACGCTGCCTTTATTTTAGTAATCAATTTACATTTAGATAATTACAACCACTTCTGCCGTCTGAAATAAAAGAGAATAACAGCAACAGCAGCTATCATCAGTCCGATAGAAAATTCGTAGCCATATTTCCATTCCAGTTCGGGCATTTCTCCAAAGTTCATCCCATAAATACTTGCAATAAGTGTAGGAGGCATAAATATAACGGAGATCACGGTAAACATTTTGATGATCTTATTTTGCTCGATATTAACAAACCCGAGGAATGTATCTTGCAGATAGTCGAGCCTGTCGAAGCTAAAGCGGATATGTTCGAGCAGAGAGTTTATGTCCTTTATCAGAATCGTAATTCTGGCATGCAACTCTCTTGGCATCAGTTCACTTTTGAGCATACTCGATACAGCCCGCTGCTTGTCGATAATATTCTCCCTCAGCATCATGGTCTTTTCCTGCAAGTCTTTGATTTCCATCAAAAGCTCTTCGTCAGCCTCTTTTATACTGATGCTATTAGACAATGACGTAATCTGCTGGGTCATGCGTTCGATCATGTCGGCATCGAGTTCTACCCGTGTCTCTAAAATAGCGACAAACACATGATAACCGGTAGGATACATCTTAGGATTAGCCGATATTTTCTTTATTGTCTCGTGGAAGGACGATAAATCCTCACTGCGGACGGTAATAAGAATATTGTTCTTTATGATAAAAGAAACCGGTTCTCTCTCGAAAGTTCCAAGTAAGAAGTTGGAATTCACAACCAATGAGTCTGCCGTCTCCATATAACGGGACGACATCTCGATCTCTACCATCTCCTCTTCTTCCTGGATATATATTTTCAGATAATCTTCTAACTCGCTTTCTATCTCCTCATCTACATTATTAAGGTCGATCCATAGAAAATCCTTAATAGGGGTGGCTTTCAAAAATTCAATGCTACGGCTCATTCGTATGACATTGTCTTTGTGATAGAATAATTTTACTTCTGACATGAGCTATTCTTTTTTAAGTGTTAGGACTTCCTTTACTTCTCACTACTTCTCCCGGGCAGAAAAGCTGAGACTATATTTGTCAACTTTTCGAAATCTGCAACCGAGAGGCGCTCGGGTCGTTCGTCAAAGATAGGGTCGGCATACGCTTCGCAATCTTTTCCTAACAGAGGCTTCATAGAGTTTCTAAGGGTCTTTCGACGCTGATTAAATCCTGTTTTCACAACAGTTTTAAACAATTTCTCATCACAGTCCAGATGTTCTCTCTTATTGCGAACCAGCTTAACCACGGCGGATTTCACTCTCGGCGGAGGGTCGAATACCTTTTCGCTGACCGTAAATAGATATTCTATATCGTACCATGCTTGTAGCAAAACACTTAATATGCCGTATGTCTTACCTCCCGGCTTAGCGGCTATACGTTCGGCAACTTCTTTCTGGAGCATTCCTGAGCAACACGGAACTTTATCTTTATACTCAAGAACTTTAAAAAATATCTGGGACGAAATATTATAAGGATAATTTCCTATCACACAGAATTTGTCCGGATAAATAACCGACAAATCAAGAGTGAGAAAATCGCCTTCTACTATACGCCCATGCAAAGCAGGATAATGCTCGTTAAGATATGGCACAGAATCGCGGTCGAGCTCAACAACGGTTAAGTCTTTCTCCTTTTCGATAAGAAATTGAGTCAGCACACCCATTCCCGGACCAACCTCAATTACCGGCACATCGGTAAAATCATCCAATGTATCGGCAATCCGACGTGCAATATCCAGATCTTTGAGAAAGTGCTGTCCTAAGAATTTCTTCGGCTTAACTGCCCCCATACTTATAATTATCATTATATTTGCAGCGGCAAAGGTAGTATTTATTACTGAAAATCGTTCGTATTAAAAGACCTTTATTCTGAAACCGCTACATTTAAATTTGGGGAATGGAAGAAACAGATGAAGTTGTAACACAAAAGAAAAGCTCTTTATTAAACAATCTTATAAAAGTCGTATTACCCCTAGGATTAGGAATTGCGATCATATATTATCTTATTAGTAAAATTGACCCGAGTCAACTTTGGGAAATATTGAAAGATGCCAACTGGGGGATACTGTTATTCTCTCTACTATTCGGGCTTCTAGGAAATACAATCAGAGGATACCGTTGGGCTCTTTTTATTACTCCATTGGGTTACTCTCCCAAAATATCGAACCTCAATTATGCAATCTATGGCGGTTATGCCGTTAACTTTGCTTTGCCACGTGCAGGCGAGATATGGAGATGCGGTGTAATAGCCAAGGAAGACAACATCCCTTTCTCCAAATTATTCGGAACGATGATTCTCGATCGGATATTTGACACAATTACCGTTGCTATAATATCTTTGGTGGCCTTTTTGTTCAACATGCAATTCTTTTTGACGCAACTGGAACAAAACCAAACAACGTTCAATACTATATCCGGTATATTCAAATCCCCTTTATTATACTTAGCTATCGGCGCTGCAATAATAACCACATACATTGTCTTTAGGTTTTTCAAAGAAAATGTTATTGTACGTAAGATAAAAGGATTCCTGTCAAGTATCGCAAGTGACTTGAAAGCAATTTGGAAAATGAATACCAAAGGGCGTGTATTCTTATACACAATAGGCATCTGGGGTTCTTATTTTTGTTATTTCTACATTACATTCTTCGCTTTCGATTTTACAGCCGACTTGGGAATCACCGCCGGACTCATCGCTTTCGCTTTGAGTAGTATAAGCATGGGAGTACCATCTAACGGAGGACTAGGCCCTTGGCAAATAGCAGTAATAGCATCGTTAAGCCTGTATGGTGTAGACAAACTACATGCAACGGCGTTTGCTACAGGCGTGTTTGCTGTGCAATCTATCTGGGTGATTATTTGCGGGCTGTTCGGCATTGCCATGCTGGCTTTGAAAAAACAAAAGAAATAATTCTTTCATCATTTCCACATCTACACTTTTATATTTTAGATTTATCTAATAATATGAGAGCTTTGAGCTTTGTACTTTCGTTCCATAGAAAAGCAATCCCCTGTAAATTAAAGAAGAAAAGGTTACAATAAAACACATGTAAAAAAGTGTCACTTTTGTCACCTTTTGAATAAAAAAGCACGAAAAGAATAAGAATAACAAAAAGTTATAAAAAAGAGTTTACCGTCTACTCTTTTCATTATATATGTAAAAGACTTCATCGAAAATTCTTATCTTTGTTACTATTCGTAATTTTAAAACATAACATATTATGTCTAAAGAAATACTTAAACTAAAACCGCAACAGTTGTGGAAACACTTCTACGACCTGACCCAGATTCCTCGCCCTACAGGACAGATGAAGGAGGTGACAAAATTTGTCATTGATTTCGGCAAATCATTGGGACTAGAAGTAAAACAGGACAAAACAGGAAACATTGTTATTACCAAGCCTGCCACCAAAGGAATGGAAAAAGCTCCGGTAGTGATACTTCAGTCGCACTTGGACATGGTTCCTCAGAAGAACTCGAATGTAAAGCATGACTTCACAAAAGACCCTATAGAAACTCAAATAGATGGCAGTCGAGTAAAGGCTAAATCTACCACATTGGGAGCAGACAACGGAATCGGAGCTGCCGCCATGATGGCTGTCCTCGAAGACAGGACACTGAAACATGGAAAAATAGAAGCCTTATTTACAGTAGACGAAGAGGTAGGTATGGTTGGTGCAAGCGGATTGAAAAAAGGATTTCTTTCAGGAAACGTATTGCTGAATCTGGATACCGAAGAGATCGGCGAGCTATGTGTAGGTTGCGCCGGAGGTGCAGACGTTAATGCCGATTGGGAATTTAAAGATGCAGAAGTACCAGCGGGTGATGTTGCTTATAAAATATCGCTTACAGGCCTTAGAGGGGGGCACTCGGGAACTGAAATACACATGGGAAGAGCAAATGCCAACAAGCTTATGTTTTACTTCCTCAAAGAAGCAGTAAGCAATTATGAGGTGCGTTTGTCTGCCATCGATGGCGGTTCACTAAGAAATGCGATCCCTCGTGAAGCTGTAGCTATCGTTACTCTACCCGAAGAAGATGAGAAGGACTTCCTAAAACTGGTAAAAGAGTACGAAAAGATATTTAAAGAAGAATATAAAGCTGTAGAAGCAAACCTTTCATTCAAAGCAGCAAAAACAGACTTACCGAAAACGCTTATCCCAGAGGAAATACAAGACAGCGTTATCAATGCTGTTATTGGTTGCCAAAATGGAGTAATCAGTATGCTAACTGACTTTGAAGGCATTGTAGAAACTTCTACAAACTTAGCTTCTGTTAAGTCTGAAGCAGGTCGTATTTCTGCGAAAATGCTTGCTCGTAGCTCTTCCGAGACACGCAAAGATGAAATTTGCTCAAGCCTCGAAAGTGTATTTGCCCTTGCAGGTGCAAAAGTATCTATCGAAAATGGTTATCCGGGATGGCAGCCGAATGCTCAATCGGATACGCTAAACATGATGGCTAAATTATACAAAGATATGTATAACGAAGACGCGCATGTGGTAGTGGTACATGCAGGATTAGAATGTGGTATCATTTTGGGTAGCACACCGGGATTAGACATTGTATCGTTTGGCCCTACTATTTTAAATGCACACTCTCCTGACGAGTTTGTAGAAATAGATACAGTAAGCAAATTCTATGATTATCTGGTTAAAACCCTAGAGAACATAAAATAAAAGAAGAAACGGCGGGAAATTCAAAAATACCCGCCGTTTTACTTTTCTAATCTATCGTTTCTATATCAATCAAAAGGTATTATTCCTCCATCCGTCAGGTCTACTAATGACACTTTAAATGTTGTAGACGTTGCAGCCTTGCCTAATGCTCCTCTGAAAGTTATACGTTTACCTCCTTCGATATCCCCTTTGTATATCTCCCTTTCGCCTAGAACAGTATCACCGGTAGCAATCTGCTTTACAAATACCAGCTTCACAGTAACATCTTTACCTGCTGTTGCATGCCTATCTGTAATTATTTTGTGTTCTCTAAATTTATCAACATTAGTATTAGATAGGTCACCCCATCCCCAAGATGCTTCTGAGCTACGAGTAGGAATACCTTCTGCTATAGATATTCCGGAATAAAAAGGAGTGATCACACAGCCAATTGTAGTTGTACCCTCAGGCAAAGAACATGTATTGGCATCGGTCACTTCAACGGTCACCTCAGACCACATCGGTTGTAAGGTTACCTGTATCGGCACATCCGGGTTATTCGCAGCTACCGAGAAATTAACCTTTTCGTAATATATATATCTACTACCCATATTCCCCATTATCCATGTAGGAGGATTCTCAAAATAGTCGGTATAGAAATTATTATCCTTTACATCAATTGCTCCTTCTGTTGGAGGAGAGCTCATACCTCCGGTCGGATAAGAGATAAAAGCAATATAGTAGTTACCTTCAGGGAGTTCCTCTGTTAGTTGTCCAACCATTTCTTTAAACTTCCACCCTTTCACTCCTTTGCCACTCTCTTTCTCGTAAATGATATAAAAGAGTTGATTGTTATAGGTGTCAGCTTTCAATGATTTAACATCTACACTAAAGTTAGATACATCAAACGTAACCTTATACGTTTTATTTGTTGTGGGTACTTCTTCCGAGTCATTGCTACAAGACGCAAACAGAATAGTTGCGCATAGAAAAAATAGTAGTTTTTTCATTACGATAATAGTTTTGTTAAGTTTATATATTCATTATTAAATGCAATAATAATGAGGCGTAAAGATATACAATATAATTTATTCTAGATAATTTATAAAAGAAAAGAGAGCAAGACAATACGCCTTACTCTCTATAGCTTTTATATTATATTTTCTTATTTGATGCCTTTCACTTTTCCTCGGGCTTCTGCTTATACTTAGACAATATAGCCAATATTTCGTCAGAAACATTTCCGAAAATAGAAACGCCCGAAGCTCCGTTTTCCAATGCATATTTTATTCCGGCTTCGATTTCTTCATTGTTTTTGAAGTCGGGTATATACAATCCGGCATAGAGAGGGAAACGACCGTCTATACCTCTCAATCCCTGCTTAACAGCATCACCGATCCATGGTACATCTTCTTTATAGAAACCATGATATATCATCGGGTAAACAGCATCCAAAGGCCAGTTTGTCCAATCCTGCCTTACCAAACGCTTCGCGACGTCCGGAGTCGGAAACACGGCAGCAGTAAGCGGCTTATGATGCGCTTTTGCCACATCTCCAATCTTATTCACAATTGCCGTTACAGCATCATATCTGAAAGATTTCCACGAGAGATTCTCCTGAGGATACTGAATACTGTCTATGTCTTTATGATATTTTTCTTTAAACTTAGCCTTACATACATCGCAATAGCAAAAATCGTATTCGGGCAATTCTTGTGTTTGAACAATACCATAAACATCCCACAGATTAACAGCCAATATCACATCACTGAAACGAACATAATCCATGTGGATGCCATCAACATAATCTTTAGACAATGCATTCTCTACCTCTTTGGTCAGAAACTCCGCAACCTCGGGACGAGAAGGACACATCCATCTGTAATAATCTACATACGGCGGATGATCAGCACAAGATTCACCCTTTCTGTTTACAGCAGCCCATTCAGGGTGAGCCTTCAACGCATCTCCCCTATTCATTATCCACATCCAACGATGAGCTTCCAATCCCTGAGCTTTTGCCGCCCTATAATGCTTCTCACTATCGGCTTCGAAGAAAATGCCCGCAATGCCCGCATCATGATATTTTTTATACCTCACGGCTAGTTCCTCTTCCGTATCAGAATCCTGAGGGTTGATCCACACCCAATGTTTGTAAGTATTTTCGGCCTGCTTATTACCAATATTGCTTGTACAATTCGAGAACAAAAAAGGCAATAGTAATAAGGTCAACCAGTAAATTTTAAAATGGTTTCGCATAGTTTTTTATTTTTTATTTAGTTATCAATCCTTCTTCATTAAGATAAATCTTCTTACCCGAAGTATCTTTAATAGAGACTTCGAATCTCCTGCCGGTAGAAGACAGTTCTAGTTTGTTTCTTTTATTATCAATATCGAATTCCGGCCTATCCATTTTCAGCTCTGCAAAGTTAGTTGCATAACGCTGATGCGCACGCCTATAGTCTTGCTGCTTATAGTACACAAGCCATAAATATTGTCTTTGCTTTTCAGTATATGGCAATACAAACTGAGGTTGTTTTTCCCCTGCTTTGTTTTTCGAAAAGAATAAATAACCCCATCTTTCGGGTCTATGCATATCGATAACACCTTGAGGAGACCACACCCAGTTATTTTCAGGTAATACCTTCCCTGCACTATCTTTTCTTTTCACATACTTACCATTTACAATATCTGTTTCCCATTGCACTCTCGAAAAATTAATGCGCCATACGTCTTTATCTTTAGGAATATTTATAGCATTCCCCAAGGTAAGAGCCCTGAAAGGGATTGCCATCTCTACCGTCCATCCTGTATCTGTATCATTAGGGTTATTAATAGTGCCCTGCACTTTTACGGCATGTTGCATTCCCTGAGTATCCCAACTGAAGAGCGCTGCGCCTCCACTCCGATAAGGTTTATGCATAAACAAATCGAAAATATTATTATATGCATTGACCTCTATTTCAAAGTAATTGTGGGCAGTGTTTAATGGATCTATAAACACTTCGAAGTCATTGTCAAAAAACACAATCTCATCGCGCTTGGTCAAGGTAGCCCATACATGCGGATCTTTCAACTCGGCTGCAATATAAAGATATGATTCGTCCCAAAGCATTTTTACACGAGTATCGTAATATGGTTTAGGCTTGGCATCGCCCTCTATATCTTGAAAACGATCAGACCAAGGAGTATTCAGCCACACTTGATCATTAATATCGCCATCAATTGTCGGAGCTTTGGATGCATAAGGTACTACGTAGTTTGCCGGAATAGTAAATAGGTTTTCATATCCTTTAAAGTGATTCTGGGCATAACAAAAATTAAAAACAAGAAGAAAAGAAATAGAACAAAATAATTTTATATAATTCATTTTACTGATTTTGAAATTTAAGGATATCACAAAGTTCAGCCACTCCTTCAGAAGCTCCCTTCTTTATAAAGTGTATTCCGGGCTGATGCACATTCACTTCTTTCGGGTCGATCAGATAGACAGGTACACCCGCATGCACATAATTAAGCAAGCCAGCGGCAGGATATACGTTCATAGAAGTACCTATCACGACAAAGATATCGGCCGTTTGTACAATTTTCATTGCTTTTTCTATCATGGGCACAGCCTCTCCAAACCAAACAATGTGAGGGCGAAGCTGTGAGCCTTTTTCACACTTATCTCCAAGGTGAATCTCACAATTATCAGGAGTCAAGGTATAAATCAACGAAGGATCGACCGTCGAACGCACTTTACTCAATTCCCCATGAAGATGTAAAACATTTGTGCTGCCTGCTCTCTCATGCAGTTCATCTACATTCTGCGTTATAATGGACACTTTATAATCTTTTTCCATCTCCACTAATCCTACGTGTCCTTTATTGGGCTTAGCCTCAAAAGCAGCCTTGCGTCGGGCATTATAAAAATCAAGTACCAGTTGAGGGTTTCGGCTGAATCCTTCAGGAGTGGCAACATCTTCGATAGAGTATTGCTCCCACAGTCCCCCGGAGTCTCTAAAAGTGGCAATGCCACTCTCTGCACTCATCCCTGCGCCGGTTAATACAACAATATGTCTCATAAACTATTAAAAAAATGTAAGTAGCATATACAAATATAGTTTTTTCAGGGGTAAATTTTATTAAAGTCCCATGAAAAGAATTACTTTTGTTGGCAAATTTAAATAAACATTCAGTCATATCATGAAATAATACTTCTTTGACATACAAGACTGATATAAAACGAAAAGAATATGGATAAAATTAGTTACGCTCTAGGTTTAAGCATCGGAAATAACTTCCTTAGCTCAGGTATCAACAAAGTTGATTTCGACTCTTTCCTTAAAGGAATGGAGGATGTAATCAACGGAGGAGACACTGACATGGATTATGAAGAAGCTAAACAAGTGATTAACGACTATTTCACCAAATTACAAGACGAGAAATTGGAAATCAACCTTAAAGCAGGTGAAGAATTTCTATCTATCAACAAAAACAAAGCAGGTGTAGTAACTCTTCCGAGTGGACTACAATACGAAATACTTAAAAAAGGTGATGGCCCTAAACCGGCTCTTACAGATCAGGTTAAGTGCCATTATCACGGTACGCTTATCGATGGCACAGTGTTCGACAGTTCTGTAAAACGCGGACAGCCTGCCACATTTGGTGTTAATCAGGTAATACCGGGGTGGGTAGAAGCCCTTCAATTAATGCCTGTAGGTTCGAAATGGAAATTATTTATCCCTTCTGATCTTGCTTATGGCAAAGCAGGAGCAGGGCAATCGATCGAACCTAATTCAACTTTAATTTTCGAAGTGGAAATTTTAGATATTGTCAAATAATAATTCAGTTTAAAAAATGAAAAAAATTCAAGTTGTGGCTCTTTCGGCTATCGTAGCTTTCGGAGCATTATTTACATCTTGTGGTGGAAATGTTTCTACAAACGTTCCATTAAAGACCGATCTCGATACTATTTCTTACGCTTTTGGTGCTAGCCTTTACGAGCAAGGATTGTCTATGCATCTACAACAACTAGGTATCATAGGCGACACTACAAGCATCAAAGCCGGATATCTTAGCAAAATAAGCGCAGAAACTGATGCTCAGAAAAAGACAGCATTAGAAAAAGAGATGAAAGCTAAAATGGATTCTGTAGTAAAATCAAACGCAAGAAACATCTCTGAGTTCTTAAACGGACTAAAAGAATCTTTAAATGCACCTGAATCAAAGGCTGCTTATATGGCCGGTGTATCAGTTGGAGGTCAGATATCAAAACAAATGATGCCTGGTATCATACAACAAATATATGGTCCTAATTCGAAAGAAAAACTAAACAGCGATGCATTCCTTGCTGCAATGGCTACAGCTATGAAACAAGGTAAATTTGCAGTTGCTGAACCATCTACAGTATTCAATGCAAAAATGCAGGAAGCTCAGGCTAAAGCTCAAGCAAGAGAAGAAGAAGAATTGAAGAAAGCAAATGCAGGAGTAATTGCTGAAGGTGAAAAATTCCTTGCTGAAAACAAAACAAAAGAAGGTGTTGTTGCTCTACCTAGCGGATTGCAATACAAAGTTGTAAAAGAAGGAACAGGAGCTAAACCAGCTGCAGCAGATATGGTAAAAGTGAACTACAAAGGCACACTTCTAGACGGTACTGTATTTGACAGCAACGAAGGTAAAGAGCCAATCACATTCAACGCTAACCGCGTTATCAAAGGATGGACTGAAGCTTTACAGTTGATGCCTGTAGGATCTAAATGGATTCTTTATATCCCTTACGATCTTGCTTACGGTGCACAAGGTAGCGGAGACAGAATCAAACCTTTTTCAACTCTTATTTTCGAAGTTGAATTGCTTGAGATCAATCCGAAACAATAATCTGACATTGTCAGAAAATAAGTTAAAACAACGGATTTAAATAATAATTTGGCACAAGTTCAGTAAATTATTGAGCAAAAAGCATACAGATTGTAAAAAATATCATATATTTGAGATATAATAACGATAAAACGCTCATATTATGCAAAAAATTGACAAACTTGATAAAAAGATTCTAGAGATTATATCCCAGAATGCAAGAATTCCATTTAAGGATGTAGCTCTTGAATGTGGTGTTTCACGTGCCGCAATCCATCAGCGTGTACAACGCATGATCGAGATGGATGTAATCGTAGGTTCCGGATATTTTGTTAATCCTAAAGTTCTTGGTTACAACACTTGTACATATATAGGAGTAAAACTCGAAAGAGGCTCAATGTATAAAACAGTAATTCCTGAATTGGATAAGATTCCTGAAATTGTAGAATCTCATTTTACAACGGGCCCATACACCATTCTGATCAAGTTGTATGCAAAGGATAACGAGCACTTGATGGACTTGCTGAACAACAAAATCCAAGATATTCCGGGAGTTGTAGCTACAGAAACTATGATTTCTTTGAGTCAGGGAGTAAAACGCCAGATTCCTATATCTAAATCCGAATAATCGAAACTTATTATATACTATTATAGATGAGAAGGATAATTGAAGCGAAATCAATTATCCTTCTCATTTATCTTATTATAACTTAAATAAGTAAGGTAAAACAAATGAAAGAAGTATTTTTTTAATATTTTTGTACCGTCGTTTGATAAGGATAGCCATACATGAAGAAAGAGAATATCATATTTAGGTTATTAAAAAATATCTATGTGAAGAATGTACTGATGATGATCGGGGCCTTTGTAGGACTGGTTATAATCGTATTGTTTCTTCTCAATTTTTATACCAAGCATAATGAGTCCATCACTGTTCCTACCGTAAAAGGACTGCAAGTCCAAGATGCAGCAGGAATACTGGAGTCATCGGATTTGAGATACGAGATCAGTGATTCCATTTTCCAGGCGGAAGGTGCACCCGGATCTATTATCGAACAGATCCCGAAAGAGCAATCGAAAGTAAAAAAAGGGCGTACCGTATTTTTAGTTATAAAAGCTAAAGGTGTGCAACTGGTATCTGTGCCCGAACTGAAAGACTATTCGAGAAGGCAAGCCGAAGCTCAGTTAGCGTCTTTAGGCTTTAACAAAGTAACCATACAGGAAGTACCTGCCGCTTATAAAGGGTTAGTTATATCTATTTCGTATAGAGGAAAACAGCTAACACCGAATCAGAAAATACCAAAAGGATCTCCGCTGGTAATGACCGTAGGAGCCGGAGGTGATATAAGTGAGGGAGACAGTATAACTGAACAATCTGACTCACAAGACATCGAAAAATCTTTTTTTGAATAATGATCGACGATTCATTTGATGAAATAGATGACCTTTCGGAAGACGAACTTGTAGAAGATCAGAATTCCGAGTTATTTGAACACTATCGCTTTGTAGCCGATAAAGGTCAGGGTATGATACGCGTTGATAAATATCTGGCTATGCATATAGTTGGAGTTTCGCGCAACCGCATACAACAAGCAGCCGAAGCAGACTGCATATTAGTAAATAATACTCCGGTAAAATCCAACTACAGAATCAAGCCGCTCGACGTCATATCGGTGGTTATGAATCGCCCCCCACGGGAATTGGAAATTATACCCGAGGACATCCCATTAGATGTAGTATATGAAGATGAAGACCTAATGGTGATAAACAAACCTCCGGGTCTTGTCGTGCATCCGGGATTTGGCAATTATCAGGGCACAATGGTAAATGCTATCGCATACCGATTGAAAGATACGCCGGAATACGATTCGAAAGATCCTCGATTGGGTATTGTGCACCGGATCGACAAAGACACATCGGGACTTATACTTGTGGCTAAAAACGCTTATGCAAAAACGCATTTGTCAGCCCAATTTTTCAATAAGACAACAAAAAGACAATATATAGCCTTAGTATGGGGTAATATCACTGATGACGAAGGACGCATAGAGGCCAATATTGGTCGCAGCCTGAAAAATCGTATGCTGATGACTGTATTCCCCGAAGCAGACTACGGCAAACATGCCGTTACGCACTATAAGGTATTGGAACGGCTGGGCTACGTCACACTCATTCAGTGTAGGCTCGAAACAGGACGTACCCACCAGATACGCGTACACATGAAGCACATCGGGTATACCTTATTTAACGACGAACGGTATGGCGGAAATGAAATATTAAAGGGAACTAATTTTGCTAAATATAAACAGTTTGTACAAAATTGCTTTAATATCTGCCCAAGACAGGCGCTTCATGCTCAGACATTAGGGTTTGTACATCCGCGAACAGGTCAAGAATTGATGTTCGAAGCTCCACTACCCGACGACATGGCTCAGCTGGTGGAGAAATGGCGTGGATATATAGCATATAGAGACATTTAATAAATATATAATCATTCGTATAAAATGAAACGTAATATAGCCATTGTATGGGGAGGCTATTCCTCCGAAGTTATCGTCTCAGCAAAAAGCATGGCTGGTGTTTATTCTTTTTTGGACAAGGAAAAATACAATCTGTATAAAGTAAAGATCGTTAAAGAAGGGTGGACTGTTGAGATCGATGGAGAAACACTTCCTGTTGACAAAAACGACTTTACCTTTCACACACCGGGAAAAGAAAAGATTAAAATAGACTTTGCGTTTATCATCATACACGGAACGCCCGGAGAAGACGGTCACTTGCAAGCGTACTTTGATATGCTTGACATTCCCTACTCCACATGCGGCATGATGGCATCGTCGCTAACAATGAATAAGTTTGTATGCAACAATTTTCTTCGAAACTTTGGGATAAGAGTTGCCGATTCATTATATTTGAATAAGGATTCTAAGTACGATATAAATAGTATCACCGAAAAATTGGGCTTACCCATGTTTGTAAAGCCGAATACAGGTGGTTCAAGTTTTGCAACAACTAAAGTAAAGTCTGTTGATCAACTACAAAAAGCAATTGACGTGGCATTCGGCGAAACACCGGATGTGATTATCGAAAGCTTTATCAAGGGAACAGAAGTTACATGCGGCTGTTACAAAACAAAAAACAAAGAGGTTGTTTTTCCTTTGACAGAAGTAGTTACATCGAATGATTTTTTTGACTATGATGCTAAATACGAAGGACAGGTTGAAGAAATAACTCCGGCAAGGATATCACAGGAAATAACAGAAGAGATACAACGATTAACTCGTAAAATATATGATTTGGTAGGAGCGAAAGGCATTATCAGAGTTGACTTTATCATTTCAGATAATAAGCCTTACTTATTAGAAGTAAATACCGTTCCGGGCATGACTCAGACCAGCTTTATCCCTCAACAGATAGCTGCTGCGGGCTTAAATATTACTGAAGTCTTAACAGAGATTATAGAAAACGAATTTAATGTAAATTGATACCATGAGTAGCAAATTTGACGATATAGCACCTCTCTACGACCACGAGGTGAAGCAAGCCATTCAGGACATACTGGTTGACCCCGGTTTTCAGCACGCAGTAAAATACATTATGCCCGAAATAGATTGGGCTGAGTTTTCTGCCGAAATGTCTAAATACGCAACAAAAAAAGAATTTCAAAGCCGTATGATATACCCTGTGATAAAAGCATTGGGTATGAGAGTATCATCGAGCATGAAGCTCGACAACTGGGAGAGTATCGACCGGTCGGTAGAGCACCTGTTCTTATCAAACCACAGAGATATTGTACTCGATGCCGGGTTGCTAAATATTCTGCGCCACGAGAAAGGCTTTGAGACCACAGAAATAGCAATAGGTGACAATCTGCTTATCCACCCTTGGATAGACAAGCTTGTGCGCCTCAACAAGAGCTTTATTGTAAGACGTGGACTATCTATAAAAGAAAGATTGATAGCATCAAAACATATGTCTGAATATATACACTATGCCATTTCTGAGAAAAAAGAATCGGTATGGATTGCCCAACGTGAAGGGCGAGCTAAAAACTCGGACGACCGCACTCAAGACAGTTTATTAAAAATGCTAGCTCTATATCCCGAAGACAAATCTTTTATCGAAAGTCTTAAGGAGCTGAATCTTATTCCGCTATCCATATCATACGAATACGACCCTTGCGATTATCTGAAAGCAAAAGAGTTTCAACAAAAGAGAGACAATCCTGATTTCAAAAAAACTCAGCGTGACGACCTTCTAAACATGGAAATTGGCATTTTAGGTAAGAAAGGCAATGTAGTATTTCGCTTTGGCAACTGCATCAATGATGAGTTGGATAAAATCACAGAACCCGACAAACGATTGCAACCCGAAATTGCAGCCCAGATAATAGATAAGGAAATACACCGCAATTATGAAATATTTCCGTGCAACTACATAGCCTTTGATCTCTTCTATAAAGAAACAAGGTTTGAGGACAAATATACATCCGAGCAATTGGAAGAGTTTAAAGACTATCTGGATAAGCAAATAAAGAAAATAGACCTCGACTATATCGACTACGACTTTGTATGGGATAAAATGCTGGAAATGTATTCGAATACATTGAAGAACTATCTGACTACAATAGAGTCTTGATTACAGGATAATTCCGATCAAGGGTTTAAGTTAAAAATATATTCATATATTTGTATAAATCAAAAAAGATAAAATGATGAAAAAGTTTTTGATTTATATCGTATGTAGTCTCATTTCTGCCGCATGTTTTGCTCAAGTAATAAAGCAAGGTCAGAAATTTACGTCTATCCCTGTATTTGAAGGGAAAGTGACGTTTATAAAGGAAATTCCGGCAAAACCGAACTTATCCATAGAAGATAATTATAAGATACTTAAAGATTGGGCCGGAACAAAGTACGGGAAAGACCCTTTTATATCCAGTATACGATATGGTTATCAGAACCACGAATTTATAGCAAAATCGAGGATAGAGTTATTACTACCTGCCGACTCGAAAGGAGTGCGTGAAAAAATGATTATGCGCTACCGTGTAAACGGGTTCTTATTTCAGGATAAATGTGTACTGGAAATTACAGATATCTCTTATCTGTATGAAAATTCAGGAAAAGGCAATCTCCTTACGCGTATAATCAGAGCAGAAGACTTTATTACGAACGATGCAATAAAAGCAAATGATGGCTTCCAAGAGCTGAAAGTGAATACAAGTAAAAGCACATTGTATTTTCTGAACGAGCTTAACGAGGATTTTGAAAATATATACAAGTCTCAATAAAGATTTACAACAATACACAAAGAGGGCTATTCTGTAGAATAGCCCTCTTTTGTAATTCACTAAATCAGTATTTTATTTCTTTGCCCAGTATGAAAATCTTCCCGACAATACTATTTCTAATTTTACATCGGAAGATGTTTTCTCAGTTGGGGTAAATGTCGCTTTCGTTGAGAGCTTCTTATCTTTAATCATTTTATCAAATACCTTTTGGAAGTAGGTGGAGTTGCCTGTATAAAGATTGGTATGAGTAACAGGAATATCCCCAAAGTCATTCTTAAGACCATTGATTTCTAAACTAAAGTTTTTCAGAACAGTATTATCTGGAAGACCTGTTATCTTCACAACTGTATTAGCTCCATTTACATGGAATTCGCCGGTTGAAACAGGAGAGCCATAACCAGTTGCACCCTTTAACATATCATCAAGGGTAGCCGAAACTTCACTTGTAGTTATTGACGAATTTGCCGGACCAGATTCCAGTACAACAGATTGTTTACAATCACCATTAAAAAACACTTGTTCTTTTTTATCATCACTACCACAAGAGGTTAAGGCAAAAACCGTAGTTATTGTAAATAAAATAAATGCTAATTTCCTCATAATTTAATTGTTGTTTTAGTTTTATTGGTTTGTTTAAGCACTGTGTATTCTAAAATTTCTGTTAATGATGACACAAAAATAATGCTTTTTTTGAAAATAGAACAAATATATTTCATACAGAGGAAAGCCTCCTGCATTTTCACCCTCATGCTTTTACATTAACACATACCCTTTGAGAGCTGATAATCTTAACTTTACAATTAGAAGTAAGACAAATATCATAATTAGGCAGAAAACAACGAACATAAATCAACCTCTTACCGTTTCAATCAATTTATTTAACTTATCCGCAGTCAATATTTCGTTTGTATAAAATTTGCCATCCACAAACAGGCTATAAGTTGTTACAGGCGAAAAATGATTTTGAGCAGCTTCCTTTGTTTCTATCCGATGACACCTTACAGGATAGCTTGAAGCTTGAATAATAGGCTCTAACAATTTTGTGTAAGGAACAGTAAAAGGACATTGCTCTGTATAAAAAATATCGACACCTCTTACCCCGTCTCCCATCCCGGACTTTGCTGATTGTTTAAATGAAGGCGTTGTTGTTCTTCGATCGAAGTTTTTTACCATCAATTCAAAATAAGGGTCACAAGTATCACACACCTCATATCCATTATGAAGCATAAAAGCTTTGTCCGACAAGAAAGGTTTCTTCTTATTTCCAACGATCAACACCACACCTTTGTAACCCTGTGAGCGAGCGTCCTTTTCACACTCTGCCAACAAACGTTTCCCATAGCCTTTCCCCTTAAACGAGCCCGATACCCAAAAACAATTGATAAAAATATAGCCTTCTGCATCGACAGGAACCCAAGCATTCTTTGCAGGGATATACTCTATAAAAGCCTTCCCTTTTACATCGAACTTTATAAATCTCAAGCCTTCCTTAAACCGTTTACTCAACCACTCTTTCTTGGCTTCAACTCCTTTTGCTGTAGACTTACTACTAATTGCACAACAAATATGTTCTGTTAATAGATTTTCTTCTGTAAGCTTGATTATATTCATATTTTTCAAAAATAACGATTCTAACTCCCCTTGTTGTAAAAGTAATAATTATAAAAATAGCTGGCAATTCAGCCTTCTGCCTATAATCTTATTTTCTAGTCGATTATTTGACCTGCACTATAAAACAGGCGATAAGTGTAGCCGAATTTGTAAATATGAAACAGTACTTTTTGTAAATATGAAACAGCATACTTTTCGATTCTCCATACCTTTACATATCCAAAGGTATTGGGGTGAACGCAATCTGAATGATGTTGATTATTCGATTTATTAATCACTAGTCGTACCGACATTCTGAGAGGAACTCCTGCTTCTTGCGGACTTCCGGTTACCAATGGATTTTAACAGTGATTTTTTTTGTTTTTTTATTTATTCGACTTCCTTCCTTAACTTTCTTCGGTCATCGACCGTTGATTCTTCTACAGAAGAACTATAAATTGTAAAGTGAATCAAAACTCATCATTCTGAGAGCAAGTACCTCCCCTTTGGGGAGGTTCGGGATGGAGAGTATAATTGAATCTTGATTTGGTTAGTTTATACCTCCCTAAAGTAGCAATTACAAAATTACAAAAATAGTGGCTGATCAAAATTTTCCAACTTAGAAATGGGAATGTATATTTCGGTCAGTACATCATCCTCCGAAACATTGTTCGGACTATTCAGATATTTCTCAAAAGCATATCCCCCTCGCAATTTATAGCCACTTTGCGGTAACCACCTGAGGTAGATATTATAATACATATCCAGCAATCCACTATATGAACCTTTAAGCGTAAAAATAGCATACATCCCCCCACTTATCTTTTGTAAACCGAAAGCTCCCTGAGGTCTCACTTCTCTATCTACGGTAAAACAAGCATAGAATCTACAATTTTGAGGATGTGTTATGGTTGGATTATCGAAACTGAGTCCTATAAACTCAGTTTTATCATTCACCAGATTGTTCTCTTTTGCAAACTGTCCCAGTTTCTTCCATGCGATTGTATATGATTCCGCAGCACCGTAGCTATCTATTATACGAATATATACAACCTGTTTGGAGGAGATTTTCCTTATTTCAGGAACAAGGGAGATGGTTACTCTTTCAGCTTTTCTAAAAAAATTGGACGCATCTTCTTCCTGCATACGAAAGGCTGAAGGAGAAATACCAAAATGCTTCTTGAATGCTTTTGACAAAGCATACTTTGTTCCATAGCCGGTTTTCACGGCGATTTCGCTCAACGTATGCTTTGTCATCTGCAAGTGTTCTGCAATATATTCTAAGCGAAGGCGATTGATATACTCACCTATATTTTCCCCTATTATAGCTTTAAATATACGATGAAAATGATATTCGGAGATATTAGCTATCTCAGACAACCTTTTTATATCAGGTACTTCAAAAAGATGACGATCGATATAGTCAACTACATTGTTTACCGCTTTATCGTATTCGCTTTGGGTAGTTTCCTTCATTAATAGTAATTATGCCTGCGCCCAACGCTTCAGCTTTGGAAAATACATTTTCATTTGTTCTATAGCTTGTTCCTTTGTCATCTTTTGCTCCGAGTCTTTATTAAATTCATCTACAAACTGAGCACAATGCACAATCATTTCGTCCATCGTAAAGTCTTCTGTAAACTTACCATCAGTAAAGCAATAGCGACAATAATCTTCGTTCTTACTGTTGTCTGCATTATTTCCGAAATCTTCATTCACATTAAGAGGCATACCGCAACTTTGGCAAAATTTCTGGTCCATAATAGTTCTTGTTTTATTAATAATTAATTGGCACTACAAATAACGGAAATATGATAAAATGAAGGGTTATCCAATCTTGCTTATTTGGTTTTTTAATATACAAACGCAGATAGCTCACTTATCCACAGAATGCAAACAACAAATTAAAAATAAGACATTTACACAGCATAACAAAAGAAACCTCTCGTTAATTAACGTTAAACAAGTCTCTGCCGATTAATCTTTCTGATATTAATCGAATCAAAGATACAAAGAGATAAAAAAAGTATTCACCTTTTAATACATATAGTCATGAAAAAGTTTCTATTAGCATTCGCTTTATTGATCGGTGTAGCATCATTCTACAATACATCAGAAGCTCAAAATATAAATATTAGTATCAATATAGGACGTCAACCTGCCTGGGGACCTGTGGGATATGATTATGTAGACTATTACTACATGCCTGATATTAACTGTTACTTCAATGTCAATTCAGGGCTATTCTTCTATTTTGACAGAGGAAGATGGATCTCAGCTCGTTATTTACCGTATGCTTATCGCAATTACGATTTGTACGGAATGCACAAAGTAGTTTTGGTAAATGTAGCAAACCCTTGGAGATACAACCACATACACTGTAGAGACTATGGTCGTTATAAAGGACACCACTCTCAAGTGATCATCCGTGATAGCCGCGATAATCGCTACAGAGACAGCCGTAACAACAGAGTAGCATGGTATTCAGGCAACAAACACAACAACTATAGGGGTAACGAATATAAATACAACGGAAGGGATAATGACAGATATAATTATAACAAAAAAGACAATAACCGCAAAGATTATAATTACAATGGACGTGAACAAAGTCGCAACAACGACAGAAACTTAAACAGCGGAAGAAACAATAATAAAGAACAAAGATACGATAACAGACAAACTGAAAGAACTAATAATAACATTAGCAGCAGACCGTCTTCCAGCAGAGAGACCAGGAAAGAGTCGAATGTAAAACGTTCATCTTCTGAAGAAAGAGGAAACTACAGACTGGCTTCGAACAGAGAAAGAGCAACTAGAAGCAGATAAATTAGGCATATAGGTTTTTATAGTGAGTAGTAAATAAAGAGAGCGAGGGTAATTCAGAGTCGAATTATCCTCGCTTTATTATAATATTTCTTACAGCTAAGAGAAGATCTGCTATAAATACTTTTATTTCCAAAAATCAAGATACTTTTTTGAAACAGTAAGGAAGTCATGATTTTTTTCTACAAACTCACGACTCTTTCTTGATATTTCGGGTATTTGTTTTTTATTCAATACTACCCACTCCAGCTTCTCGAAGACATCATCTTCGGTAGGATGCACATTTATTATTGGCCTATTATCGTATTCGCCGTATAGATCGTAAATATAAGGCTCTCCCCCTCCTATCAGCACTTTACCTTGCGCCATAGCCAGCAACGCATTCATGGCTGGAGTATGCGAATACAGCTGATCGAGCACAACATGTGCCTCCGACATCAACTTTTGATATACATCATAGCTAACCGATTCTACACGGGTAACAATCACCTTATCCGGATATTTGTCTTTCACTCTAGCCAATGCCCGTTCCATAACATCAGTCCCTTTAAACTTCTCTCGTACCTTGTTGATACCAATAAAGAAATTTACTTTTTCGGGTTCGTCTGCGATGGGCTGAAATTCTATTTCTGAGGTATTTAAGGGCAGAGGAATATATCTTACTTTATCTTTAAAAAATGGCTCATAAGCGACATAATACTCATACAGGCAAGCAACTATTCCATCGGATGTATTTGCCATCATTACGTTAGAGTCTTCGAGAGGAGTATCTATCCATTTGTCGATAAACCGTTGGTTGAAGTCTACATTTATAGGTTTGCCGTCAACAAAAAACTCGGAATAATCAAATATTTCGTTGCCAAGACATGCCTTTACCCAATAAAAGTCGTCGCCAAAAGCCCCCAAGAAAACCTTCTTGTTATTCTTTTTCAGCTTCTTATACAAGTAATTATTTACCTTTACATTCTGAGTAGTAAAGCATGGATTTATCAGCTGAACAACATCATAGCCCCTAAACTTTTTAAATTTTCCAAGAACAGATATCAGACTTGTCAAAGTATCTATTATGCCCGAACTTTTGCGAGACAAGTCAATATCCCTCGGATAGTTCTTAAAACCGTCTCCGTCTGACGCAACTACAACTTCGTGCCCCATACTTCTCAGACCTTCGGCGAGAGTAAGATGTACCCGGCTATATTCTCCTATCAAAAGTATTTTCATATATTATAGTATTTGCAAAATATTAAGTGTATATCTAATTTAACTCCCTAATCTGGTTTAGTTTGTATTTTGTGTATAAAGATAATAGAATTTAGATTGATCAGTAATATGAATCTACCTCGTACTATAATCATTCATACTCTCGGGATTACATATCTTCACCCGATATATCCTCTACGTATGCCTTCAATTGGGGAAAGAATAATTTATAGCTCTCCTGTATGTCTTTATAATGCTTTTCGAAGTCGGCAAATACAGGTGCATCATCATCAAGATAGTTTGCTCTGTTTTTCAGCCTTTCGAAGCTTCGTTCTATCAGCCATCTGTGACGATAATTATAAAGCCAATCTTCTTTTTTCATATACATATACATTGAGCAGAATTTAGAAGGAAGATGCTTTACACTTTGCTCTATCTGGGCATAACATCTCTGGGCAAATGCCTCCCAGCCTTCCCCGGGCTCGCTACTATCGTCGAGAGCTAAGAAATGATCGTAAGAGACATCTAAAAAGGGACCGGCATATCTGCCAGCCGATTCCTTGAAGATAGTCATCGTATCCAAGGGTATGGGATGCCTGTCGGTAAAAGTATCTATCTGCCTGTGTATATGTATACCACGTTGTATCCCTTCGGGATATTGTTCTATCTGTTTACCTTTTACCATATCGGCAATCATATTCCCCACTAATATTTCAGGATCTCCGAAAGAAAGGTAAGCATGTGCAAGGAAATTCATTATGTCTCTAGTTTTCTGGACACAAAGATATGCTTTTTTAGTTATATGAGAGACATACAACTTGAGGCCAACAATACTGAATAAGAATAAGGACAAGTCTGATCAAAAAGAAAGGAGATATTCTAAAAAATATCTCCTAATCTTTTTCTACTATTTGTAACAAAATATTATCTTGTCAAAGAAAATGGCGCGGCATCTTTTGTTGTATTTCTATTCTTATTCGGCTGACTTCCCATTTCAAATTTCAAGGTTCCTCCATTTATAATATCCTTATATTGAACATAGTTTTTATCAAAGCTTTTTCCATTTAGTGTTGCCGATTGTATATAAACATTTTGTGTATCGTTATTATTAGCTTCAATAATAAATTTCTTACCATCCTCCATCGTTATTGTTGCCTTTCTGAAGAGAGGACTTCCAATCACATATTCATCCGTTCCCGGACATACACTATAAAATCCCAGGGCACTGAGTACATACCAAGATGATGTCTGACCTTGATCTTCATCACCAGGATATCCATCCTCTGTGGCGTTATAAAGTTTCTTCATTACTTCACGAGCCCAAAATTGAGATTTCCATGGTTCACCGGCATAGTTATAAAGATAAATCATATGTTGTATAGGCTGATTACCATGTGCATATTGTCCCAGATTAGCCATTTCCATCTCTGCCATTTCATGAATTACACGTCCATATGTACCTACCTTAAACTTATTGCTTACAGTGAATACCGAATCCATCTTAGTGATAAAGTTCTTCTCACCCCCCATCAGGTTTATCAATCCTTGCGGATCATGAAAAACGGACCATAGATAATGCCATGCACAGCCTTCGGTGAATGGACCTCCCCATTCGTAAGGATCAAAGTTTGGAACCCATTTTCCATCTTTTTGACGCCCACGCATAAAACCGGATTCTGCATCATAAACATTCTTATAGTTATACATTTGTTTTCCAAAAACATTCATATAGAAATCATTCCCGGTCATTTTAGCCAATTGATACCCACAAAAATCATCGTATGCATATTCTAATGTTTTAGCTGTAGATTCTCTTACGTCAGGATAGGGAATATAACCTAATGTGAAATACTCTTTCCACCCTTTACGGCCATTAGCGGGAGCACCGGGACCATCGTTTGTTATTTCATGATAATATCCTTTTAGCACCTTCTCTGCATCGAAAGTACGTATGCCTTTTGCCCAAGCATCAGCAAGAACCGATATCCCATGATTTCCTATCATACCGCCCTGTTCGTGAGGAAAGGCCCATGAAGGAAACCACCCGAACTGATCTTTAGCATCTACCAATGCCTGCATATAACGTCCTTGCATAGTAGGGTGGAGAATACATGTCAGAGGAAACTGTCCTCGAAAAGTATCCCAAAATCCTGTATCGGTATAATAGTAACCTTTATAAACCTTCATATCATTGGGACTGCGATAGAATGAATCACCGTAAGCGTCTACTTCATAAAATTTACGGGAAAATAGACTTGCACGAAAAAAACAGGAATAAAATGTTGCTTTATTTTCTTCAGAATCATCCTCTACCAATATACGATTCAAATGATCATTCCAGATTTTCCATGCAGCATTTTTTGTATCCTCAAGTTTTTTATATCCTCCCAGTTCTTTACTCAGGTTCAACTCTGCCTGTTCGGGACTTATATATGATGAAGCAACCTTAACTTGTACAGTTGTTCCTGATGCAAACTGAACATATGCTCCAATTCCCTTTCCTGCATCACCATTATTGCCACTTTTTATATCCTTCGATTTGTTATCCCAAGTCCCATAAGCTATAATTGGCTTATCGAAGACGATCACGAAATAGTTTTTAAAATCTTGCGATAGTCTGCCTGAACTATTTGTTATATATCCTGTAATCTTTCCTTTTTTCTGATCGATATTTACACTCGATAAACCTATATATCCGTCTAATACTAAATATGCATTTTGTTTTCCGGGATAATTAAACCGTAAATGTGCTCCCCTTTCTGTAGGAGACATTTCCACTTTTATACCATTATCAAGCTTTACACTATAATAATGAGGCTTTCCGATCTCATTGTCATGACTAAATTTTGCGGCGCGGTCATATTGATCTACTTTCAGTTGTCCAATCACGGGCATCAATGAAAACACGCAATAGTCTCGTGTCCATGAACTACATTGGTGAGCTTGTTGAAAGCCCCTGATGGAATCTTTTTTATACTGATACTTCCATCCGCTTCCATTCTCCCCTGTTTGCGGTGACCATGTATGCATTCCAAACGGCAACGCAGTAGTAGGATAAGTATTCCCTCTTGTAAGGGCATGTTCCGAATTGGTTCCTTGTAGTGTATTTACATACTTCACAAGGTCAAGTTGAGCTGTAGCAGTTATACTCAGTATACCAGCAACAATTGCAATAAATACTTTCTTCATTTTCTTAAGGTTAAATTAATATTATTTAAGCAAAGTGTACAATCTATTGCATCTATCTATTATACTTGGGCTATATAATATATAGAAAAACAGATTAAGGGCATACTATTTATTCCGGCTATAAAGTTAACATTTTTATATTTAAACACTTATATCACCGCTTATATTTCTATAAAGTTATCAACATCGTTTCGTAACATACTTATATACAACACGGAAACTATCCATAAAAAAGCACCAGCTATAAAAAACTGATGCTCCAACAAAATTAAAAA